>CAYWAM010000021.1:26767-37968 GCA_964456545.1 uncultured Bacteroides sp. | reverse complement strand
ACAAAAAAAACGCCGCGGAGGCGGCGTTTTTAGAGGGTGCTATATGTATTTGGGGGCTTACCAGCCGAGGATTGCTTTAAGTTTCGGAATCATGAAGTCGGCGTAGTGACGGAAACCAAGATCGGTAAGGTGTATGCCATCGACGGTGCCGTCGTCTTCCGGTCCGTCGAGTCCTTCAGATTCGATGAAGTAGAGGTTTTTGTATCCTTCGTCTTTGAGTCGCTGGAAGTTGCGACGGAAAGCGTCGTTTTTGGCCGGGAGGTATTTGTTGAACATTGAGTCGTAGCGGTAGTAGGGGTAAAGTGGGCCGGCGAGCATTACGATGGGAGTATTAGGATGGGCGTCGGCTATTATTTTTACGAAGTCGTATGTCAGAGTGTCGCATTGCATTTCGGTGCAGTTTGGCACGGGGTCGAGTAGGAAAAGGTCGACATCGGGGATTTGGTTAATAGCGCGTGCCATGCATTGGTCTTGCTTTCCTTCGCCGGAGATGCCAATATTAACCACTTCGGTGTTGAGCTCTCGGCTGATGATGTTAGTGGCACACATGCCGGTGCGCGAGGCGCAGCCACCTTGTAGGATGCTGGTGCCGTAAGCTACGATTTTGCGGTCTTTAGATATAATCTGCGGGTCGCCGTTTGTGATAACGGCGTCGCTATCGACTTTGACCCATAGTTCGTTTACGCCATCGTAGAGCGGGAAGTAGATCATGTATTCGTGCATCTGGCCGTCGAGACGTTCTACGTAGGTTGATTCGACGATTTTTTCTTCTTTGTTGTTGACGTACGGGCGGTTAGTGTTGACGTGACGCCATACGGAGTCGCCTTCGAGTATGTAGAGGTCAGTGCCTTTGAGGCCAGTGTCGGCCATGTGGATAAGGTGAGTATTCCAAAGGAGTTGGTATTTAACGCCGATTCGGGTCGAGTTGGTGGCGAATCTCACGCCGATGCCTGTTGAGCACTGCGAGCGCTCCCAGAGGTCGGGTCGTACGCTATCTTTGAGGTATGCGGGAATGCGAGTGAACGGGCGAAGAGTGTTGTCCCAGCCTTTATTGATGACGCGTAGGTCGAGAGCGTTAACCAGTTTCCACGGCTTTTGAGCTTCGTCGGCTGCTCGGAGGGTGGCAAAAGAGAGCAGCGCGAGCGCTAGTAGAAGTATTTTTTTCATAGTTTCAAGGCTATAGTTGTTTTGTACGGAATTGTCACAAAGATACGATAAAAGGGTGGAATAACCTAAAAAAATAATAAAAAGGGCCGCAAACGAGGCGCAAAATAATTGATTAGCGATAAAAAAACGTTACCTTTGTATGCTATGAATATAAAGATTATGACTATGCTGGCCGCAGCAGCCATGTGCGCTGAGGCCGCCGATGCTTGCACAAGTCTCATTGCCGCCAAGGGTGCTACCACAGATGGCTCGACAATGATTACGTATGCAGCTGATAGCCATACGCTGTATGGCGAGTTGTATAATAGACCGGCTGCCGACCATGCGCCCGGCTCGATGCGCACCGTCACAGAGTGGGACACCGGTCGCTACTTAGGTGAAATACCTGAAGTCGCTCATACCTATGCTACTATGGGTAATATGAACGAGCATGGCCTAACGATTGCAGAGAGCACTTGGGGTGGCCGTCCGGAACTTGCAGGTTCGGGTCTGATTGACTACGGCTCGCTAATTTATATAGCACTTGAACGATCGAAGACGGCTCGCGAGGCTTTGGAAGTGATGACTTCGCTCGTGCGCGATTATGGATATGCGTCGGAGGGCGAGAGCTTTTCGATTGCCGATGCCAACGAGGTGTGGATTCTTGAACTGATAGGCAAGGGTAAGACCGACCCAGGCGCTGTGTGGGTGGCCCGCCGCGTGCCGGATGGTTGCATTAGTGGCCATGCCAATCATTCGCGTATACATACATTTCCGCTGAACGATCCCGAAACGCTGTATTCGCCGGATGTAATTGACTTTGCTCGCAGCCAGGGCTTTTTCAAAGGAAAGGATAAGGACTTTGACTTCTCGCGTGCATACGCTATAGCCGATGCGCTGGCTCTGCGCGGCTGCGATGCCCGAGTTTGGAGTTTCTATAATCGCTTTATGAATGAAGGCGAAGCTGATTGCTGGCTTCCGTGGATACTTGAAGGTAAGGGCGAGGTAATGCCTCTGTGGGTGAAACCTGCGCGCCAAGTGTCGCTCAACGATATGAAATGGATGATGCGCGACCACTTTGAGGGTACGCCTCTTGATATGACGCTCGACCCCGGCGCAGGTCCTTATGCCGTGCCTTATCGTTGGCGTCCGCTTACTTATGAAGTTGATGGCTCTACGTATACGCACGAACGTGCCATTGCTACCCAGCAGACCGGCTTCTCGTTTGTATCGTCGATGAGCTCGGCTCGTCCGGCGTCGATGCGCGGTGTGCTGTGGTTTGGTGTCGACGATGCTAATACGTGCGTTTACATTCCAGTGTTCAATACGCTCACTGAAGTTCCTTATCAGTTGGCACCGGGCAATGGCGATTTGCTGACGCTTTCGTGGGATTCGATGTTCTGGGTTACCAACTATGTGGCAAACCAGGCATATAACCGCTATTCGCAGATGATACCTGATATTCGTCGCGTGCAAAAGGATTTTGAAAGCTCGTTTGAAGCGACTGTCGAAGCTCTGGCTGTGTCGCTCACGGCTGTGCCGGAAGCAGAGGCTGCTATTGTGACGAATTCGCTGACGGCACAGGCTGCCGCTACTGTCACCAGTGCATATAAGCAGCTTGGCGACTATTTGCTGGTTAAGTTCCTCGATGGTAACATTAAGAAGGAAGATGCTCCCGGCAAGTTTAGCCGTACGGCCGATGGTATGCCCGTGTCGCCTGTTTATGGCGGTTACAATGAACGCTATTTCCGTCAGATTGTCGACAGTGAGGGTGATCGCCTCAAAGTAGAGGTCGAGGGCCACTAATTTTTGTATGAAAGCAAGTACGGCTGCGCGAATCATTGTTGCTGCTACGGCATTGGCTATCGTTGTAGTGATGGCCGGCCGTCTGCTGACAAGCAAGATGCACGTTGATATCGATCCAAAGACGTATCCGATACGAGGAATCGATATCTCGGCGCACAATGGTCTCGTTGCGTTTGACTCTGTCGCAGCCGCCGGCTATACATTTGTATATATAAAGGCTTCGGAAGGTGCTACATGGCATGATGCGCGTTTCGAAGATAATTATCGAGCAGCGCGCACGGCCGGATTGGCCGTGGGCGCTTATCATTTTTTTAGATTTGATGTCACCGGTTGGAAGCAGGCCATCAATCTGCTCAGCGCTCTGCGCGGTGCTAAGCTTGACTTACCTGTAGCTATAGATATCGAAGAATCGGGCAATCCGAGTGAGTATACTACGGACGAAATTATAGAGAATTTGGCCGACATGATAAGCGTGCTCGAGCGAGCCGGCAGGCCAGTGATTTTGTACACTAATAAAAAAGGCTATGTGCGATTTGTCAAGCATCACTTTGACGATGTGCCGCTGTGGATATGCAGCTTTACCGACCCGCCTATAGCCGAGCGCACGCGCTGGACATTGTGGCAACATAGCCACGAAGGACGAGTCAGCGGTATCCGCGGCTCGGTTGACCTTAACACCACCAACCACCCCGCCGGCAAGACGATATTCTTGCAGCAGAAATAAATACCCAATTTTATATGATATGATTGCGGACTGCTATCTTTTTTAAGATAGGACTTCGCGTATGAAAAATTAGCGTCTATAATACGATAGGCGAGGTTTGTAAGTTGATACTCTAAAGAGTTATATATAAATGCAAAGGCCGCTCGAAATTTTGAGCGGCCTTTGCTATTTAGAGGTTTATCGAAGTCGATTATTCGGCGTCGGGATCAACACCCCACTGCTGGCGAGCCAGGCGGCGGTAGTTGTTGTAGCGCCACTGGGCGTTTTCTTTTGCAGCTGCGAAGAGTTCGGCAGCTTCGTTGGGATACTGCTTCAGAACTGACGAGTAGCGAACTTCGCCCTTGAGGAAGTCTTCGAATTTGTCCCAAGCGGGTTCCTTCGAGTCGAGCGAGAAGGGGTTCTTGCCTTCTTCTTCGAGAGCGGGGTTGTAGCGCCACAGGTGCCAGTAGCCGCATTCAACGGCGCGAGCTTCTTCCTGCTGCGAGTGGCCCATGCCTGCGCGGAGGCCGTGGTTGATACAGGGAGCGTAGGCGATGATGAGCGACGGGCCGTCGTATGCTTCAGCTTCGCGGATAGCCTTAAGAGTCTGAGCGTTGTCAGCACCCATAGCTACCTGAGCGACGTAAACGTAGCCGTAGGTCGAAGCAATCAGGCCGAGGTCTTTCTTGCGAACGCGCTTGCCGGCAGCAGCGAATTTAGCGATAGCGCCAACGGGTGTAGCCTTCGAAGCCTGGCCACCGGTGTTCGAGTAAACTTCGGTGTCGACAACGAGAACGTTGACATTCTTGCCCGATGCGAGTACGTGGTCGAGGCCACCGAAGCCGATATCGTAGGCAGCGCCGTCGCCAGCGATGATCCACTGGCTGCGAGCAACCCAGTAGCCTTTGAGGGCGAGGAGTTCCTTGCAGGTATCGCAACCGCAAGCTTCGCACAGGGGCGCAATCTTGTCGGCAACTTCGCGGGTGATTTCAGCGTTGTTGCAGTTGTCGAGCCACTGCTGAGCGAGGGTCTTGATTTCGCCCGAGCACTTTTCGCATTCGAGAATCTTAGCGAAGAGGTCGGCAACGCGGCTGCGCATCTTTTCGGTAGCGACCTTCATGCCGAGGCCGAATTCAGCGAAGTCTTCGAAGAGCGAGTTAGCCCAAGCGGGACCGTGGCCGTTGGCGTCGGTGGTGTAGGGGGTCGAAGGTACAGAGCCTGAGTAGATCGACGAGCAACCTGTAGCGTTAGCTACCATTTCGTGGTCGCCGAAGAGCTGCGAGATGAGTTTCACGTAGGGAGTTTCACCGCAACCCGAGCAAGCACCTGAGAATTCGAAGAGCGGGGTAGCGAACTGTGAGTTCTTAGCGTTGAGTTTGATGTCAACGAGGTTTTGCTTCGAAGCAACCTTTTCGGTGCAGTATTCCCATTCTGTCTGGTGAGCGAGCTGGGTTTCGAGGGGCTTCATTTCGAGAGCCTTTTCGCCCTTCTTGCCAGGACATACGTCAACGCAGTTGCCGCAGCCGAGGCAGTCGAGAACGTCGACGCTCTGGATGAACTTCATGCCAGTGAATGTCTTGCCGATAGCGGGGATTGTAGCTTCTTCGCCGAAGGGAGCAACGCTCATTTCGTTTGCGTCGAGCACGAACGGACGGATAGCGGCGTGGGGACAAACGAATGCACACTTGTTGCACTGGATACAGTTCTCAGCCTTCCATTCGGGAACGAAAGCAGCAACGCCGCGTTTTTCGCTCTTGGCTGTGCCCTGCTGCCATGTGCCGTCGGCGATAGCTTCGAAGTCAGAAACCTTGAGGAGGTCGCCATCCTGGCCATTGATGGGGCGCACGATGTTGTGGATGAATTCGGTGTCGCCTGCGTGAACTACAGCGGGCTCATCAGCGAGCGAGGCCCAAGCAGCGTCAACGGTGAGCTTGTGGTATTCACCACCGCGGTCAACGGCAGCGTAGTTCTTGTCGACTACGTCCTGACCCTTCTTGCCGTAGCTCTTGACGATGAATTTCTTCATCTGTTCGATAGCGAGGTCAACGGGGATTACTTCGGTGATGCGGAAGAAAGCGCTCTGGAGGATGGTGTTGGTGCGGTTGCCCAGACCGATTTCCTGAGCGATCTTGGTAGCGTTGATATAATATACGGTGATATTGTGCTGAGCGAAGTAGCGCTTAACCTTGTTGGGCAGGTTGGCAGCGAGTTCCTCTTCGTTCCAGATGGTGTTGAGCAGGAATGTGCCGCCGTCGCGCAGACCGCGAGTCACGTCGTACATGTTGAGGTATGCCTGAACGTGGCAAGCTACGAAGTTGGGGGTGTTCACCAGGTATGTCGAGCGGATGGGATCGTCGCCGAAACGGAGGTGCGAGCAGGTGAAGCCGCCCGATTTCTTCGAGTCGTAAGCGAAGTAAGCCTGGCAATACTTGTTGGTGTTGTCGCCGATAATCTTCACCGAGTTCTTGTTGGCACCTACAGTACCGTCAGCGCCGAGGCCGTAGAACTTAGCTTCGAATGTCGAAGCACCGCCGAGGGCGATTTCTTCCTTGGGAGGCAGCGAGGTGAAGGTGACGTCGTCGATGATACCGACAGTGAATTTATCTTTGGGCTCGGGAAGAGCGAGGTTTTCGAACACACCGATAATCATAGCCGGGGTTGTATCCTTCGAAGCCAGACCGTAGCGGCCGCCTACGATGCGAGGAGCGTTCTCCTTGCCGAAGAAAGCGTCCTTAACGTCGAGCAGCAGGGGTTCGCCATTGGCACCGGGTTCTTTGGTGCGGTCGAGAACAGCGATAGTGCGGCAGGTTTCGGGGATAGCAGCCAGCAGGTGTTTAACCGAGAAGGGACGATAGAGGTGAACCGATACGAGGCCAACCTTCTCGCCCTTAGCAAGCAGGTGGTCGATGGCTTCCTGAGCAGCTTGGGTCACAGAACCCATAGCGATGATTACGCGGTCGGCATCCTTAGCGCCGTAGTAGTTGAAGAGGTGGTATTCGCGGCCGGTGATGTCGCTGATTTTTGCCATGTAGTCTTCAACGATGTCGGCAACGGCATTGTACTGCTTGTTGCAGGCTTCACGGTGCTGGAAGAAAACGTCGCTGTTTTCAGCCATACCACGAGCTACGGGAGCGTCGGGGGTCAGCGCGCGCTTGCGGAATGCAGCGAGAGCGTCGCGGTCGAGCAGCGGTTCGAGCTGATCTTGGTCGAGAGCTTCAATCTTCTGAATCTCGTGCGAGGTGCGGAAGCCGTCGAAGAAGTTAACGAAGGGGATGCTTGACTTGATGGTCGACAAGTGAGCTACGCCAGAGAGGTCCATAACTTCCTGTACGGAACCTTCAGCGAGCATAGCGAAGCCTGTCTGGCGCACCGACATTACGTCCTGGTGGTCGCCGAAAATCGACAGAGCGTGCGAGGCAAGAGTACGAGCCGATACGTGGAACACGCAGGGCAGCATCTCGCCGGCAATCTTGTACATATTGGGAATCATGAGCAACAGGCCCTGTGAGGCAGTGTAGGTGGTGGTGAGAGCACCTGCCTGCAGCGAACCGTGAACGGCACCGGCGGCGCCGCCTTCCGACTGCATTTCCTGCACTAAAACTGTTTCTCCAAAAATGTTCTTCCGGCCTGCGGCAGACCATTCGTCGACGTATTCAGCCATAGTCGACGACGGGGTAATCGGGTAGATGGCGGCTACTTCCGAGAACATATAGCTCACGTGGGCAGCGGCCTGATTACCATCACAGGTCAGGAATGTCTTTTCCTTACTCATAAAATATTGATGTTTGGTTAACGATTTTCCATACCTTTTTCGGGGCACAAAGGTAGCAATTTTTGGTGGGTTACACAATATAAAATGCTCGTCAATTTAGCTTTGATATTATCTTTTAACACGATTTCGAACCATTTTAGCCGAAATCTAAGGGCGTACACAATGAAAAGAGTAAAAAGGCGGCGCCAGATGGCGCATTTACTGTCGTCTATTATGTCGAAGATTGCCGGTTGAGCCTACAAAAATGTCATAATGAAGCGTTTTCTGTTTGTTGGGTCGCAAAATTTCACTAATTTTGTCGAACAGACCTTACAATAGGTAATAATCCAATCTAAATATGAAGAAAATATCAACTTTAGCGCTTGCTGCTCTTTGCGCATCGTCGCTCGTGGCACAGACGCCCACCGACACAGTAGCAGCCGACACAGTAGCCGGCTTCGGATTCAAAGACGTTATAACCATCCCGACCACTTCGGTCAAGGACCAAAATAAGTCGGGCACATGCTGGTGCTTCTCGGGCTTGTCGTTTATCGAGAATGAAATCTTGCGCGCCGGAGGCGACTCGATTGACCTCTCAGAGATGTTTATCGTGCGCAAATGCTACGAAGGCAAAGCCGAACGCTATGTGCGCATGTATGGTGGCACGAACTTTGGCCCCGGCGGTTCGGTGCTCGATGTACCTTATGTAATCGACACATTCGGCATTGTGCCCGAAGAGGCTTATCCCGGACTGCTCTATGGCGAGGCTAAGCACGTGCACGGCGAGCTCGACGGCATCCTCACCGGTCTGGTGAAGACAATCGTCAGCAACCCCAATCGCAAGGTGTCGACCGCATGGAAGAACGCCCTGGCCGGTGTCCTCGACGCTTACCTTGGCGAGGAGCCGATGACTTTCAAATACAATGGTAAGGACTACACTCCGCAGTCGTTTGCTGCATCGCTGGGTATCAGCGGCGATAATTATGTGGCTGTGACTTCGTTCACGCACCATCCGTTCTACAAGCCGTTCGTGCTCGAAGTGGCCGACAACTGGCTGTGGGCACAGTATCAGAACGTACCTCTCGACGAGCTAAAAGCTATCGTTGACAATGCTCTTGAAAATGGCTACAGCGTGAGCTGGGCGGCCGATGTCAGCGAAGGTGGTTTCAAGTGGAATGAAGGCGTGGCTTTGATGCCGAAGGCTACCGACGAGGCCGACCTTAGCGGTACCGAACTTTCGCGCTGGGTGAAACTCTCTGACCGCGACCGCGAGAAGAAACGCTTCGAATTCGACGGTCCCGTCGACGAAATGGTCATCACTCAGGAATCGCGCCAGGCTATGTTCGACTCGCAGGAGACCACTGACGACCACGGCATGGTCATCGTCGGCACCGCTGTCGACCGCCTCGGCAACCGCTACTATAAGGTGAAGAACTCGTGGGATACCAACAACGCCTTCGATGGCTACTTCTACGTGTCTGAACCCTATTTCTTAGCCAAGACCATGAATATTTTGG
Source organism: uncultured Bacteroides sp. (assembly GCA_964456545.1). Taxonomy (GTDB): domain Bacteria; phylum Bacteroidota; class Bacteroidia; order Bacteroidales; family Muribaculaceae; genus CAG-873. The sequence goes on along the minus strand of CAYWAM010000021.1, from coordinate 29,045 downwards.
TGAATAAGAAGGCGATCCCTGAAAAGATTGCTCGCAAAATGAAATGAAGCGAATAGGTATTCTCTCCGACACCCATTCGTGCTGGGACGACCGCTATGCCACCCACTTTGCCGGATGCGATGAAATCTGGCATGCGGGCGATATCGGTTGCCTTGATACCCTGGAGCGCCTGCGGGCCTGTGCGCCCGTGGTGCGCGCCGTGCGGGGTAACATCGACCACGGACTTGTGGCACGCGAATGCCCCGAAATACTCGAATTCAAAGTCGAGGATGTGGGCGTGTTCATGACTCATATCGGCGGCTACCCGGGACGCTATGCTCCGGGTGTCCGGCGTATGATGATTGATAGCCGCCCTCGGCTGATGATTGCCGGACACAGCCACATCTTGAAAGTGATGTACGACGACGAACTCGACTTGCTACACATCAATCCCGGCGCCGCCGGCTACCACGGCTGGCAGCAGCAACGTACGCTCGTGCGCTTGGTCATCGATGGCCCTGAAATTCGCGACCTCGAAGTAATCGAGCTTGGCAAAAAAGCAGAATAATGAAACGAAGCATTAAATCAGTAATCGCAGCCTTGGCTGTGGCGTCGGTGGCGCTAGCCGGTTGCAAGACGTCCGAAGCCAACTATCGCGCGGCCTACGACCGTGCTGTGGCCGGGCGCGACTCGGTGGCCGTCGCCGAATCATCAATTTACGGTGCACAGCGCGCTATGTCATCGCGTGTAGCAGTCGTTGGTGGTGATTCGCTGGAGATTCGCCCGCAGCGAGTAGCAGTCACCGAAGGCGGAGGCGGCATCCGCGAAAATCTGAAGACCTACTGTGTGGTCGTCGGTCAGTTTAAGCAGCGTTTCAACGCTTGCTCTATGCGCGAGCGCTTGGCCGAGGCCGGCTATGCTGAGTCGTTCGTGGTCGAGACGGGAGAGCCGTACTACTACGTGGTGCTGTCGTCGCATGCCGATGTGGCGGCCGCAGGCAAGGCCCTGCGTGCCATTCCGGCCGACTTCCCGGTGCGCATGAAGGCACCGCTGCCTTTCATATTGCAGTCAGGTAGGTAAAAGGCTAATTTCTGACGTTTACTCGTAGGCGAGTTCTACGTTGTCAATCCAGATGGTGAGTCCCGGCGTACCAACGTAGGGTTCGCCGCTGCCGGCCGAGAACATGATAATCATGTGAGTAGGTTTGGCCGATGGGCTGTCCCAGCCCACTTCCTTGACAGGTACCATTTTTCCCTTTGAATTGCGGGCATAATACGATTTTTCTTCCGGAATCAGCCCCATGAATGGTTTGTAAAACGATTCATGGGTGATGTCGCCGTAGTGTATCGGCAGGTGATGGCGGTTGACCCAGCCGTTGGTCGAAGTGCCGAGCAGCTCGCGGCCGGTGCCGACGCGCTTGGCAAAGATATTGCCGTCGGCGTCTTCCCAGCGGCGTTGAAGCACGATTAGAGTTTCGGCATTGTCGTGGCCTTGAAGGGTCTTTTGTGCGCCGAATCCCGATGAGTAGATGCGTGTATTTCCTTTTGGCACTGTGAGCGAGTAGTCGTAGCAGAGCGCTGCGGGTCGCTTGGTGAATGGTATGCCCATCTCCATCTTCGAATAAGGTTCGGATGTCGATTTGATAGGCTCGAGCATGCGGCCCAGAAACATCGAGCCGGCCACTAGCACTTTTATGTTGATGATGCCGATGGCAGTGCACGTCTCGATTTGAGTGGTCAGGCGGGCGCATCGGCCGCCGCCCGGTCGGGTGTCGGGGTAGATAGCATTAGATGTCTTGACGATGCCGGCCACCTTGGCCAGCACGTTCGACGACGCCCACGGAGTGCCGCCTTTGGGCTCATAGGCTGTGGCCCCCTCGATGGTCTCTTCGGGGCCGATAGCGTAGACGGTGCGCAGCTTGCCGCCGATGATTCTCGATTCTTTTATATGGCGTGTTACCCACTGCTCAAAGTCGCCGTAGCGAACTTTCTCGTATGTGTAGCCAAAGGCGGCCGACGAGGTCGCGAGTGCTAGGGCTAGTAGGGTGATACGGGTCAGTCTCATGTGTGTGGTGTTTTTTATTCGGGTTGCAAAGTTAACAAACAATCGGCACATAAGGCCTACAATGACTTGTGTTTTGCCGGAAAACTCCAACTTTATCGCTTTTTTGTAACAATTTGTCACTCGGTGCGGCAAGCGGTGCCGTCAGCTTTTGTATCAACGTACGCTCCTGAAAATAGTCGAGGCCGACGCTTGGCATCGGCCTCTGACTCGGAAAGCATCATTAGAGGAGAGAGAG
>CAYWAM010000021.1:0-26667 GCA_964456545.1 uncultured Bacteroides sp. | reverse complement strand
GGCCGACGCTTGGCATCGGCCTCTGACTCGGAAAGCATCATTAGAGGAGAGAGAGGGAGAGGAGGTGAACGAGAGAGGAGAAGAGAGGAGAATTAGCTGCGCTAAATCCACTGTTGCCAGCGGTCGCACGACGACTTGATGTGTTGCGCCGTGGCGGTGGTGCCGTAGTGTTTGACCACGGTCTTGAGGTTCAAGAGCATATATTCGGCTTGGGCTTTCGCTTCGTCGGTCGCCATCGAGGCTATGGCTTGGCGAGTTTCGTCTCGGAATATTTCGCCGGCTTTGTCGAAGTCTGAATAATTTCGGCCGTAGCCGACGATGCTTTCGAAGAATTCGTCGTAGTCGGTGTGCCCGTATTCGATGTAAGAGCCACAGCCATACTCGGTCAGTGCCCAGCATTTGGTCGCTGCGTTATATTTGCCGATAGCGTAGTGTAGGCGAGCCATGCCGCGCTCGTCGGCCGTCGGTGCGGCCGCTGCGAGCCGTTTGTACTCGAGCATGCGGCGCGCGAAGTTTAGCTTGGCGTTCAGCGGCGTGCTTAGGTAGACGTTGCCCATAGGCAGTTCTTCGGGGTAGACGGTGAACGGGTCGCGACCGAGGTAGTTGCCTTCGTCTTTGTAGATATTCATCGTACGCTGATAGCTTTCGGGCACTTTGGCCAGGTAGGATGCTGCCAGGCTGTAGTTCTCTTCGCGCAGGGCTATGGTGCCGATGAGCTCGTTGATGTAGGCCTCGTCGGTGCGGGCGTACTTTCTCAGGAATGTGTAGAGCGGCGTGTTGGCGGCCATTCGCGCTTTGGCGGATATGAGTTGCTGCGAGGTCAGCGAGTTCATGAGCCCGAAGCTCAGGGCGCTGTAGTCGTAGTAGTTTCGTATGGTTTCCGAGGCGCGAAGTTCGTCTAAGGTGAAGTATATATGATTGCTGTCGTAATAGTTACTGTGAAGACACCGAGCGAGCTTGAAGTTGTCGGCGCAGCCGCAGAGCAGGATGGCGGTGGCGTAGTCGCCGCGATTCCATATCTTCGGGAGCCACGTGTAGGCGATGGTTTTCATGATTTGCAGCCAATCGTCGGCATGTAGCTCTGCAGCGTCGGTCTTCTTTTCAAGCCATTGCAGGTCGGCGAGCAGGCGCGAGGTGTTGTCGGTCTTGGCGTCGGTCAGTGCGCGGTAGGCGCGGGCGTGGTCGCGGAAATCGTCGCTCGAGAATTGATGCTGCAGGGCGCGGTTGATGAGCCGGCCGGCGCTCGTGTAGTCGTCGTGATAGTGGCCGGCGGCGAATGCGAGGACGAATTCCCAGTCGCCGCGATTTTTCACCTTCGTATCAGCCAAAATCGTTTGAGCTACGGGCACGAGTTCGCAAAAGAATGCAGAGTCCGACGACCTCGACTGAATGTGAGCCATCAGCGCCGGATTGTCGGGGTTGGCGAGGGCAAATTCGTGCACGTGCCGCCCTTCGTTGGGGTCGAATCGATCCGAGCGGATGTAGTATTCGGTGGCGCGAGTCGTGTCGCCCAGTGCGCTCCAGCAGCCGCTCACGTAGCTCATCGCCATGCGCTTGAGCAGATTGCCGTCGGGGAAGTCGGCGAATGCCTCGTCGAAGTACGCGATGCACTTGTCGTAGGTGCGCATCGCGAAGTAGGCGCGCACGGCCTGCAGCGCGTAGCGGTCCTTCAGGCGAGTGCCTTGATAGGCGAGGCAGTCGTCGAGGATTTTCATCAGGTCGTGCCCCTGCTCGCTGTCCCAATCCGATTCCGGATAGTACCACGGCGAATTCATCTTGGCGCGGCTCTCTTCGAGGTCTTTGGCGGTCGCAAGAAAACGCAGGATTTCGTTGTCGCGTCGGTTGTTGAGGTACGCGAGCATCCGGTTGTTATCGTAATTGTTATCGTTATCATTATTGAATAAATTGTCCGAGCACCGGTTTGAGCTGAATTTGTAGACTACTTGCTCGATATCCGACAGAGGGATGTCGGGCGACGTAGCTTCTTGCCACAGCCGCAGGTTCTCTTGCCGCTCGAAGTAAGCGGCCGAGTAGCCTTGGCGGTCGGAGCTGAAAAAGTCGGTCCACTGGGGCGTGATGTAGTACGGGCCGCAGGCTTCGCACTCTGCTGCGGCGGCGCCGAGGCCCAGCGCCAGACTAATGGCGATTGCCGGTCGAATAAAGGCCTTGAATTTCATGGTCGTTGTATTGTGACAGGTTGTTGAGGTCGAAGTGGTATAATACGTTGCTGTGCGGAGTGTCGCTGAGGATAGCTTCGATGGCCGATTTTACTTCGGCGATTGCGCTATAGGCCGAGGTCTCGGCGCGGATGATGTCGCCGGCGCGGATGATGCGTTCGCGATAGGGAAAATCGCGAACCACTCGGTAGCGATTTTTCTCCATCGGCTCGAAGGTGGCGGTGTCGGTCGGCTCGATGCCGTTCATCAGCCCGGCAAACCGGTTTTTATGGTAAAGCAGCTGCCACGAGTAGGTGGGGTAGGCCACGTCGAGGTGCAGCGGGTAGCTGCCCAGGTGCTTGAGGTAGGGCTGCACGTCGGCCATGCTGATGATTGAATTTTCGGCGTTGATGTCGCTGAAGTCGCCCGTGTTGTAGACCATCAGCACGCCGTAGTCGACAGGCGGCACCTTGCCGGCCAGCTGGTGCAGGCGGATCGTGGAGCTGAGCGACCACGGCAAGTCGTACTGTCGGATGCACTCTCTGACCGAGTCGCACAGTGCGAAGAACGAGCCTTGCGTCGTGCCGGTCCAGTCGCAGTCGAGCTGCAGGCCTTCGACGTTGGGCACATAGTTGTACGAGCACATATTCTTGACCCGAGTCACGATGTTTCGAGCCAGCCGCCCTTCGTGGTCGCGCGCCTCTTTGAGGGCCTCGAGTGTGATGTAGACTGTCGGTACGATTGCGATGTCGCCGATCTGTTCGGTTTCGCTACAGTAGAAGTGGCCGATGCGGACCGATGCGTTCGGCACGGTGCGGTCGCCGTCGAAGTCTTGGTCGCTGACGGCGACGTCGAACATGCGTAGGTAGATGCGCCCCACTTGGTGGCGGTGCAGGAAGTCGTAGTCGGCCGAGTCGAGGTCGAAGGCTGTCTTCCAGTAGTAGACGCTGTTGGTCTCCGGGTGGGCGAAATCGCTCCGCGGTGTGTCGCACGAGCCGGCGGTGAGCGCGGCCAGCAGCAGGAGTGTATAGATGAAGATTTGTCGCATGGCTGATTGATTTTGATGCAAATATCGGCAAAAATTAATGCCCGCCGAACGATTTCAGCGGGCATTGTATGAAATGCGGTTTTAATGTACGAAATGCGCGTCCTCGGCCTATCGCCACACTATGTAGTTGATATTTTCGGCGAAGGTGTCGGGCTCGGAGCCGAACGTCACTTTGCGCCCGGCGGCGTCGGTGGCGAAGCTGTAGTTGCTGCCGCCCACCAGGTAGATGGCGTTCGATACGCCCAGGTCGACCAGCGCTTGCGAAAATTCGTGGAAGGTGAGTCGCGTGCGGCTCATGACCACCACGATGCGGCCGTCGAGCTCGGCCAGTGCTTTGCGCAGCGACGAGTTTTGCGGCTTGTTTTCCACCACTTGGCCGCCCACCACGAGCGGATATTGGCGGAAGAAGTAGCCGTCGGTCTCGATAGCTTGCTCGAGCAGCGGCGTCGAGTCGGCCACGCCGATGGTGATAGCGCCACCGATGATGGCGCAGAAGCCGGCCTTCGAGCGCCCTTTGCTGATGAGCTCGCCTTTGCTGACGTAGGCGCCCACGATGCCGCCATTGTCGCGCCGGATGTCGGCCGCCTGTATCACCATGACGGCGGTCGAGTCGCTCACTACGTCGCCGCCTATGTGCAGCGAGGCGGTGGCGCCCTGCGGGGTGAGCAGCACCAGCGGCACGCCACCCGCTATGGTGTCGGCGATGTCGACGTAGGCGCGGGCGTCCTCGCCGAGGGCCGAGGGCGCGGCGGCCGGCTGTGCGCCGACGGTGGCCGAGTCGAGCGGCGCTTCGACGTTGACTATCAGCTTCGGCTCCCGGGCTGCTTTCTCCATCCATGCGTAGCCGATGGCGGCTATGGCAGCTATCACGGCCACGGCGCCGGCCACAAGCAGCTTCGACCGACGCTTCGGCTTCGGCTCCCGGTCGGGCATGGGTGGGTGCGGCTTTCTCGTGACGATTCTTATCTCGTCGTCGTTGATATCATTGTTCGTCATATACCTTATTCCTTTTCTATGAAATCCTTCAGCGACTTGAGCGCATCGCGCGATGCCGACACTTCGTGGCGGAAAGTCCGGCAGTCCGATAGTATCAGTTTCTGTCGTGTCGGATTGATTAGGGCGATGAAATAGCGGTTGATGATGAGGCTTTTGCCGATGCGTATGAAGCGGTCGTCGGCCGGGTCGACACACTCACTGATGCGTCGCTCGATTTGGCCCAGTTGCATAGTCAGCACATACTCGCTGCCGTCCATCGTGGTGATGGACGAGTAGTTGCCGTCGGCCGTGACGAAAATCACGGCATCGCTCGGTATGACTACCGTTTCGGTCGAGGTGCTGAATCGCAGATTGTTGCTCATAATTGCGATGGCAAAGTTAGTTTATTTATTGTAAAAGAGCAAATGTGCGCTGCCGGAGTATCAAAAAAAACCGACACCCGCAGCAGCGAATGTCGGCTTTTCGTAGGGGGGATGCTACAGAAGCGGATTATTCCAGCACTTCGTAGCCGTTAATTTTGCCTGTAAAGAGGTCTTTGTAGTCTATGTATATCATATTTTCGCCAATGGGTAAGGCTTGCATTGAAAGTGTCCTCGAATCTGCAGTTATAGATTCGGTGTCGTCGTATTCCTCGTAGTTTTCTATAGCGTAATTTAGGTTTATGTAAATATCGTAGTTTCTAAGAGTTTCAGCTTGATAGTACATTAAATACCGATGTAAAACATTGCCTTTAAGGTAACCCAAATTGAAGGTTTTTGATGCGACCCATTCACCAGTTTCTGAGTTTACGATTTGAATAATAGCTTCCCATTTGTAAGGAGGAATGGTGTTGGCATCTACTTCGAAAACAAAGCCATAAGTGTTTAATTTACCATCAGAAGATTCTCCGCCGGTAATACTTATTTGTTGAGCAGAAGTAATTTTGCCATATAAATTCTGCATCTTGAAAGCAGTTCCTCTAGCGTGGTGGTGTACGTCTAGCAAATTCTCATAATAAGGGATAACGATGTATGTGCGTTTGTTGAGATTGTGTATTTCTTTATCATCGTAAGGTATGTTGAATGTGTAGTAGTATGTATCATTATTATCATATTTACCTTCATTAGAGGCGCTTACGACTTTTATAAAGTTGAGAGATTCTGATTTTGTCCAATCTTTATCATCGCACGAGTACAAGGCCAATTTTGGTGATTCTTTCGGAGAAAAGAAATAAGACAAAGGCCCAAAATTATATTTTGTTTTTAACTCGGCCGTGAAGACCGCCTCCTTTTCACCGGAAAGCTTTTCATTTAATAATACTGTGGTGGAAAATTCAGGAGCTAAACTATGCTTATTTTCATAAAGTGTGAAGGGGGTGCTCGGAGCTAGAGTAAATAGATTGAATTTACCAATTCGACCTCCAAATTTAGGTTTCATATATATGCCAAATGATAAATATGATTCTTGGTCCGTTGTAAGTTCAAGAGTTTTCCTATCATCGATTATATTGAGCTTATTTTTATAGATTTCTTTGTCTCGATACGATAACCCCCATTCACTACTTAAGTCTATAGCGCCGTATATGTCTACGGCTTCGCAGTAAGATACACCAAGTTCTATACCAAAGATTAGTGTAACACCTGCATTAAAATTGAAACTTTGGAAATTAAAAGGCTCTGATAAGCCTGTAATGTGAATGCCCTGTTTGGGCTCGCCGTTATCGTCTTCATCATTTTCGTCTGCAAAGATTGAAAAATCAGAAGAGAAATCGATATTGGATATTTTGTCATCTTTTTTTGGTTTGGATTTTGTTTCGCCTCCATATAAAAATTCGCGTTCATCAGATTTATAGAATCCGAATTCGGCAATTTCTTCGGTGTTATTAACATAGACACCTATCGCTTGGTCGAATTGTATTTTTGCAAAAAATTGAGCTATTATGGAAGGTGTAACGTAGAATTTAAAAGTCCCAACAGGTGTGGCAACGGCAGCACTAAGTTCTAGTATGGGGAATAAATATTTATTAACTTCTTCACTGCCTTCAACTATTAAACCGAAGCTTTTAGCTATCTGAGGATAGAAAACATCCATAGGACCAACTCCTAAAATAGGAATTGTGCATACGCCTTCAAGAGATTTTACGATAAGACCAGCTAAACATTCTTGTACTAAGCGTGCATGTAAATCGTAAATATCATTATCAGTATCAAAATTATAAGATACATGTAATCTTAGAGCAATATCGACACCTAAAAAGCCTTTGAGTTCACCGCTAAATTTAATATAGCTATTGAACTTGTCTTCCTCTTTAGCTATTTTCGAGAAGTCTTTATTTTTAAAAGCTTTCACTGTCTCAAAATACTTACCAACTATCTCATTTAATGATTCATCAAGGCCTTCATCTTCGCCAAGGCAAAATTGTCTACGTAATAGATCAATAGGCTTAAGAGTTTCACTAAATCGGCTGTTTCCTGTATAATTATGATCTACAGCTCTTAATCTAGCTCCTGAAGTTGGCCTACCTTTGGAATTCAGCATTCCGCTTCGATTTTGGTCGGGTTCTTCTTCGACGTAGAATTCACTCTGAGCCTTTAGGTGCTTGAAGACTTCTTTTGTCGGTACAGCGTGGCCTTTGACTACGTAGAGGCCGTCGGCTTCTTCGACTACGTCGACTTTGTGGCAGACGGTGGCGTTGAAGATGTCGTAAAGACTCGAGGCAAGGCAGTTGCCGCGTTGGGGCATCATGTCTGCCGGTATCGACTTGGCAAAGCGGATTTCGATGGTACCGGCTGCGGTGTCGACATTGGCGCTGAAAATGTGCGGACGATACGGCTCGTTGATGTAGACCGTGTTCTCGTAGAACTGGTATGTGACGGTCGTGATACTATCCATGTAAGTGGCGGGCGCGGAGTAGCCGTCGCCGTCGGCCACGGGGTTGCCGAGCTGGATGTCGCGGTCGTCCATATAGAGTTCGCATCCGGTGAGGGTGACCACGAATGCGCAGAGCACGAAGATCTTATAGAGAATCTTTTTCATATCGTCAGAAGGTTATTTGGTATAAATCGGAAAGAGTACCTAAGGCGTTCAAGCCGTCGAATTCGGGGCGTTGCGCTGCTCGATATAGCGTATGCTTCTCGCGGTCGTAGCATTGGAAGGTGACGGGGCCGATGAGCGAGTCGGCTATGTTCCAGATGCGCAGCAGGGCGTAGTTGATGCCGAACGCTTCCTGCTTGTGGGCGAAGCCGATGAGCGACCCGCGGGCGAAGGCGGCGACGGTCTGGGTCGAGTCGTTCCAGGGCTGTCCGCCGACGGTGATGTTGCCGTAGATGACCATATCGGAGGGGTGGAGAGTCTCGAACGATTGGTCGAGCCAGCGGTCAATCACTATCACGTGGCAGGTGTCGGAGACGGTGCCCGATACGCCGTAGGCCATCACGTCGACTTCGCCGGCCATCATTGCGGTGATGGTGTCGTTGTAGATGATTGCCGACGAGTCGTTGACGGCGCGGTTCATGTCCCAGAACACGGGTAGGTCGTCGGTCTTAGGCGGGTCGAAGCTCACTTTGAGTGCCATCGTGTCGCCTACCATGATGTAGGCGGTGTCCTGAGCTACGCGCATGGTGACGTTGCCGATGGGCTCGGAGTCGTCGAATGTGAAGAATTCGCCGCAGGAGCTCAGGATGGTGATGAAGCCGATTGCTATGATGTGGAGTAGGTACTTCATGGATTAGTACTGTTTATTGCTGGGTTGAAGGAGAAGGAGCGGTCACGGTGATGGTGTTGGATGTGGGGCCCACGCGGCCGTCGACGAAGCGCACGCTGATGCGGTACTGTGCTGACTCGCCGGGCTGTAGCAGGCGGTCGACGTACTGACGCTCGGCCGACCGCACGTCGGTGATGTAGTTGAAGCCGTCGTCGTTGGGCCCTTGACGCCAGATGCAGAAGTAGAATTCGTCGGCGTTGAAGATATCGCCGAGCGACGAGGTGTCGACGCTCCAGGCTATCTTGCTCTGGCGCTTGGTGGCGTCGTAGGTGCCGTCGAGCGTGAGCGGGAAGTTAACCATGTTGCCGCCGATAAGTCGGGCCGTGAGCACGGGCGACAGGCCGGAGGTGAGGCCCCAGTGCGACACGGTGAGCACGGAGTACTGATAGCCCAGGCGCGGGTCGGGCTTCACGGCGTCGTCGATTTGGAAGATGTAGCCGTTGCGGGCCACGGAGTCGGCATCGTGGGTGGAGTGTAGCTCCCATTGGCGCGTGCCTTCGCGGCGACGATAGACTTCGTAGTGGCTGACGATTTCGTTGCCGACGCCTACCCAGCGCGTATGTATCATGGTGTCGTCGATCCAGAGTGAGTCGAGGTGTGCCATTTCGGGGGTGGCGGTGTTGGGGCGGAGCACCTGCAGTGTGTCGCTCATGGCGCCTTGGTTCATGGCCCAGTCGACGCCGCGCACGCAGTAGTAGATGTAGCGCTCGTTGGCGTCCACCGCTATGGTGTCGACGTACGAGCGGGTGTAGACGTGCAGGTCGTTGACCTTGGTGAACTCATGGTCGGGCGAGTTGGCGAAGAACACGTCGTAGTAGTGGAGGTCGAGCGTGTCCTGCATATTCCAGGTGAGTACCACGGAGCCGTCGAGCTCGGTGACGGCGCTGAGGCCGGTAGGCGCCTTGGGCGGCTGCATATCGGCCACTCGCAGCAGCTTGGGCATGGCGTAGCCGAGGTTGCCGGCGGTGTCGACGGCTGCGATGGTCATCATGCCTGTGCGCACGTGGCTGACGTCGATGCGCATCATGGTGTCGGTCGGCGCAACGTATTGGTTCGACAGCAGGCGCCAGTGGCGCAGCGAGTCCGAGGGGTTGGAGTACAGTGGGATGTAGTGCGTGAAGTCGCGTTCGATAGTGTCTTTGTTGAAGTAGATGTTGGCGTAGACTTGCTCGGGGGCATCGCCTTCGCCGTCGATGCGGTCGATGACTATCGAGGAGATGATCGGCCCGAGGGGCGCCTCCATGTCGGGATAGAAGACTTTGATGGTAGGGCTCTTGGGCGTCATGTCGCCGAATGCGTCGTAGGCCTCCACGCAGTATTCGTAGAAGCCGACTTGCGGCACGCTATCGGCATAGACGATTTCGGCATCGGAGCCTTCGTAGGGTGGGGTGTAGGGGTTGCGGTTGAGGCGTGTCCACTCTTTGGCGCCTTGCGGGCGGCGGTAGATGTTGAAGAGGCCGTGCTCCGCGTCCTTCCACGCCAGCACTGATTCGCAGTGGCGCGTGATGCTATCCGTAAGCTCGATGTCGTAGGGCCCGGGTTTGTAGGGTTTGTTGACTATGTTTCGGAGGACAGCGCGGCGGATGAAGAGGTGGCCGGTGGTGTCTTCCACGGTCGGGACGATGAAGTAGCGGTAGGTCTCGCCGGCTTTGGCGGTGCGGTCGGTGTAGCGCAGAGCCAGGGCGTTGGCCAGGTCGGGACGACGCTCGGCGGCCATGAACGCGGCGGCGAGGTACATCTTCTGGTCTTCGACGATTTCGGTCGCCTGTCCGACGGAGCTCGAGTAGTAGGGGGTGTTGTCGAATTCCATGCCGCCCTTACCGTAGAGGCCGCCCATGGCCAGGTAGGCTAGCGAGTCGCTCTCGTTGGGGTATGCGGCTCGGAATTGGTCGAGCGTCAGAGGCTTGAGACAGTGCACCAGGGTGTCTAATTCGAATTGCTCGCTATTCTCGTTGACGCGTAGGATGTCGACGCCGTTGCGAGTGAGGTAGATCCACTCCGGGTAGCTATTGATGGCCCAGCGCAGGGTGATGCTATCGCCGTAGGTGCGGTGGATGGCCATAATGTCGACGTGCATGTCGATTGGGCGGAGCGAATCCTGAACCTGCGCGGTGCCGGTGGTCGAGGCGGCGTCGGCCGCGGCCTGTGTGGGTGTATCGTTTAAGTCGACAGTCGAGGTGATTGCCGGCAGCTGTGGCGACAGGAACGCCGCGAGCGCTGCCATAGCGAGAGTGAATCGAGTTGACTTTTTCATTTTCATATTATATTGGAATACTTTTTCTTGTAGAAGGATATGAAGGCTGCAGCCTTATTATTTGGTCGTTGTAATTGTTTTTGTAGGCGTAATTGTTTTTGTTGTCGAGGTCGACGGGGTCGTAGTCACTCGCTTGAGGGTCGTCCCGCTCGAAGTCGAAGTAGAAGTCGAAGTAGAAGTCGACGTGTCTGACTTGTCAGATGAGTCCGCCTCTGTCGATGTGGTGCCTGTCGTCGTCAGCTTCTTGAGGGTCGTGCCGGTCGAAGTCGAAGTTGAGGTCGATGTCGACGAGTCTGACGAGTCCGACGATTCTACTCGATTCAGGCTGGGTCGGGTTACTTCGATCGTTTGCATGTTGTCGGTCTTGTTTGACGAGTCGGTGGTGTCGGTTGAGGTCGAAGCGCTCGACGAGTCGTCAGCTGCTGCTTCTTCAGCCTGGTCTTGTCTGATCAAGCTGAATATCGAGGTGGTCATGTCGGCGGCAATCTCTACGGCGATCAGTCTCAATTCTCCTTGACGCTCAGTGAGCTTCTTGAGACTTGTCGGCAGACCTAACTTCGTGAAGAGTGCTTTCTCAGCCGAATTGTAGATACCCTTTTGCAGCACTGAATCTACGGGCTCGTCGCACAGCTTGATGACTTCCTTGGCCAGGGACTTCGACAGTGCCTCGTCCTTGAGATACGTATTCGAGAGGGCGGAAATTTGCTGCTCGAGGTCGTTCGTCGTTCTGACGTTATTAGCATTGGTTTCGGCTACGGCCGTTACTTCGTCCGGTAGCTTGATATCGGTGGTGTAGCTATCGGTGCCGCCCGACAAGCCTGAGCTTCTGAAGTTTTGCGACTGGGTTACCTCCCGCGCGCCCTTACCTACGCTCAACGGATATTTCATCGTGACGGTTCGGCAGAAGTAGTTGTTGGGTGTAGCTGCTTCCGCCCCGGTGAATACCGTGTAGTTCAGGTCCTTGAAGTTCCATGCGTTCACGCGATAGCGAGTATAGTTGATAAGCGATACGAGCTTCTCATTTTCATTATACTCAAGGTTGTTCATGACGGACGTAAATCCTTTCTTGCTAATTGTACCATCTTCGTCTTTGTCGATTACGGCACATAGCATTTTAGTTCTGAGAATTTGGCCGTCGGTGCCCGAAGCTTTACTGATACGCCAGTGCTTGTTCTGGTCGTTCGACACTGTGTTTACCGTATTACTTATCCATTCCGAACTATTAAATACGTTGCCTACGAGTACAAACTGATAGTATGGTACTTGAACGCCATAACCGGTGCCCTTGGAGTCGTTGCCGGCGGTCACTTCGAGGTATGCTTCGCTGCCATGTGAATTCATGTAATTCTTCCATGAACTATTGCTCCACTTAGTCGAGCCGCGTAATTCATAGGCCATAGCGAGCGTCAGTTCGTACCAGGTGTCGTAGAGGTTGTTGAGCTGTTCGATATAGCCGTTGATGGTGCGCTGCATACCTTTGGGCGATATGAGGGCGCCGATGCGGCCGTCGCCATTGTCGCACAGCGGATACTGCGACTGCGCGGTGGTGTAGTGCGAGGCGGTCATGAAGAGCGCTTCGACGTTCTTGTTGTAATTTTGGCTTACGATGTTCGTGACGCTGTTCACCGGAAGATTTCCGTTGGGTGTGTATTCCGAGTTGAATGGCGTCTTGATGCGCAAGCTTTCCGAGACTTTGACGTCGAGGCCGGTGCTGCTATTCTTTATATTATATCCGCCGATGAAGAAGAGGTTCGACAGGTATGAGAAGTATGCAGCCGGGTCTTTGGTCACGTACGGATATGTATTGCCGCCATAGCGGAAGGAAGCGAACTTGCCGGTTGCCGTTGCGCCGCCCACGAGGTCGATATCAGACTGATACAGGGAGTGCATTCCTGCCAAACTGGACAGACCGTCGTCGACAGTGATGCTGTTGAGACGCACGGCGGCGTAGTTCGACCAGTAGAAGCCGGTGGAGTTGAAGAAGTATTCGCTATCGTCAAACGTGCCCCAGTTGCGTGCATCGACGGGTATCGAGTACAGCTCCTTGGTGTAGGTCACGGTCTTGACGCCTTGTACGAATTGGTAAATCTTTACGCGGTATTTGATGCCGCTGCCTTCGCCCATCTCGGTGTTGAGATATTCGTCGCGGTCGACTGATACGCGATAGCCCTTTCCGGGTATCGAACGGCCGTTTGGCAACAGGCTTGTGCCGTATTTGTTCCGGGCATATTCTTCGGCCGACGACTGCACGCGGTCTTTCGAATTGCCGAACACGGTGTATTCGTCGACGACTTTCCATTCGCCCAGGTCGTTAACTTCTTCGTTCCATTCGTAGAGGAGCTTGATGGTGCCCGAGGTGAAATTGTCGGTGACGGGGAAGTCGCTCGCCGGGGTGAGAATCGATACGGAGTCGTTCTCAATCCACTTGTTGGGGCGGGTATAGAAGTAGTCGGTGCGATAGTTGGTCTCGGCGGCGCCGTTTTCTTTGTAGGGGATCACGCCGGGGTAGATTGCCCAGTAGAGGCGGCCGTTTTGTGCTGTGTTGATGAGCTCGTTGCGGCAAGCCTGCGAGAGCGAGATTATCGGGCGCTTGACGTCGCTCAAGTGAACTTCGACTGCGGTGTTCGACTTGATGATGACGCTGTCCTCGCTATTGGCCATCGGGTAGGCCAGCTTCACGACTTTGTACAGGTCGTCGATGCCGTTGAGCGATACGCGCTTGTCGTCGGTGCAGAAGTAGTACGACTTGGTCTGCGACCACGGCGTCGACACGTATTGGCCTTTCTTGCCGTCTTCTTCCCACTTTTCGGGGTCGACCCACTTTTGATTGATGTATTCTTTCGACACGCCGGTGACCATCAGCTTGTAGAACTTGTTGGGGCTCAGCTTGGTGAGGCTCAGCACTACGTCGACGTCGTTGGTGGTGTAGTCGAGGGTGGTGCGGGTGCCGTTGTTGTCGTGTTTGCAATCATCGAGGGTCTCGTATTCGACCAGGACGGGCTCTTGGCCGACCGGGATTGAGAAGCGGAACGTGCGGCTTGCCCAGGCGGTGAAGTCGGTGACGTCGGGGTTCTGCGACGCGTTGCGCATGCGCTCTTCTTCGGTGGGGTCGAGCACGCGCACTTGCTTGTCGAGCGCGGTCTGCGTCGTCACCGTCGGGCGAGCGTCGAGCTGCCAGCTGATCTTGTGCTCGTCGATTTCTTCTATATCTTCGCTGCCGAGCGAGCACGACTCGAAGAGCTCGTAGTTGTCGAGCGCGTTGCCCACGAACATGTCGCAAGTCTCGCCGCACTCGAAGCTGAAGGTCTTATTGATGTTCACCAGGCCGTTCAGCAGTTTGAGCTTGCAGCGGGCCTTGCCGGTGAAGTAGTTGGGGTTGGGGAGGCGAGCCTCGAGCACGCCGCCGATGCCGGCGTCGACCAGGTCGATTTTCTTCTTGAAGAAGCCCAGGTCGATGCGGAAGCCGAACTTGGCGTAGAGGTAAGCGTAGAGTTGGCCTTGGCCGTACCAGTTGTTGTAGCCGGGCGTTTTGCCGGTGTTGACGCACACTGCGCTATCGTACTTGCCGATTGACACGTCGAAGCCGGCCGTGGCGCCCATTTCGCCGTAGAACAAGTGGAGGTCAACGTCGATGTAGCCCCAGACTTGTGCGCCGAGCATGACGCCGCCTTGGTTCTTGCCCAGTGCTTGCTTGAAGCGCTCGAGGGTGGCCTTGCGCTTCTTCTCGGCGTACGACTTCGAGTCGCTCGACACGCCGGTGCCGGAGTCTTCGTTGTCGCTGTCGGCGAGGAATTTCGATACTTTGGCAGGCAGAGGGGGCAGGTCGCCGTTGCCGGGCAGCTCGGAGCCGATACACAGGTAGGCGTTAGCGCCCACGCTGACGGTCACGATATCCGATTTGAAGTCGACCAGGATGAATTTGCAGCGCTTGTCTTCGTCGGGTTCGCCGAGGTAGACGTGCCATGCCACCGGGTCGAGCTCTTTGCCGTTGCGCAGGCTTTGGATGCGCAAGTCGAGTGATACGGATGCGCCGGCAGTTGCCTTCGGCCCTTCGTCGTCGCCTTCTTTGTCGTTCTTAGTCAGTTCTTTGCGGGCTTCTTCTGCGTCTTTGCCCGATTTCTTTTCGCTCTGGTCGCCGAATGCGCCGCCGAATTTCTGGCTCAGCTCTTCTTTGCTTTGGTCGATGGCTTCCTGAGCTTTGCCGGTGAGTTCTTGCAGTGCGCTGGTGGCTTCTTCAATCTTGGCTTGCATTTCCTTGGCCAGGCCGTCGGCTTTGGCGTCGACGGTGACGTTGAGCTGGAAGTAGCGGTCGGTCTCGTTGCTTTCGTAGATGATATCGACTTTCGCTTGAACCACACCGTCCATGCAAGTCATGTCGCCGGTGAATTTGAAGGTCGACAGCGAGTGGCCGCCGCTCTTGTTCTTCAGCACGCACACTGCGAAGTCGAAGTCGCCGGTGAACGAGCCGTCGGTCGTGGCCAGGCCAATGCCGAAGATTACGCCGATGGCGCCCTTCTTGGCTATCGGGCGCTTGGCTTTTTCTTCTCCGCTGCTCTTGTCTTTCTCGGTGCCGTTGTAGGCGCAGTTGAAGTAGAGGCCGCCCTTGAGCGCGGTGAGCTTAATCGGGCCCATCGGGATACCCATTTTTGCTCCGACTTTTGCATCGAAGTAGCCCCAGCTCCAGCGTTCGTCGCCTTCTTGGTGGTCGTAGTAGCCGCCGGTGGCGTTAAGTTGGAAGAGGCCGTCGCCTATTTCGACTTCCAGGTCGCCGCCGTAGCCGTTGTCGCCGTTGCCGTCGGCGTCTCTATCATCGACGACTGTGAGCGTACCCTTGAGTTTGAAGCCCGTGACTTCGACGCCGAGGGTCAGACTATCGAACTTGGTGTCTTTATACTCGAAAGATACGTCGGAAATCTTCTTGAGGCTTAGATTCTTGACTGTGGCGAGGAAGCTAATCTGCGCTTCGGCCGATATATTCAGCTCTTTACAGAGTGTGACTTTGCCGCCCAGGGTGAATGACAGGTCGGTGCCTTTGAAGTCGAGGTCGTACTTGGTCAGTGCGAATTCAAACGGGCCGATTTTCTTCTGTGGCGAGGCGTAGCCCCACTGGCCCAGGTTCAGGTAGAGCTCGTCTTTGATGAGCTCGATGTCCTCGGCTTCGTTCCACCAGGTGATGTCGCTCTTTGAGCCGGTCCACTCTTCGATGACCTTCTTCGCGGTCTTCTGCATTTCGGGCTCGTAGCGCGATTCGAACTCGCCCGTGCGAGTGTTGGCCAGGCGCATGCCGCAGAACTTGATGCCGGGCAGCGTGAGGTCCATCGGCAGCTTCTTCAGCTTTTCGTTTATCTTGTCGGCACACCCGAGTTGCACTTCGCCGCCTATCATCAGCTCGAAGTTGGTATGCAGCTCGCCGTTGTCGTCGGGCAGGGCCTCGAGCAGGAAGTAGGTCAGCTCTTTCTCAAGCGTCAGGTCGGCCAGCCAGAAGTCGAAGCTCAGCCCTTCGAGCTGCCAGGTCTTGAACACGTAGGCGTAGCCGTCGAGCTCGCTATTGCCGGTCTTCGAGAATTTCTGGTTGTAGATGTTACATGAGTAGTTGACGGTGCCCTTCATCAGCGGAATTTCCATCTTGCCGCAGAAGCGGAAGTCCTTGTGCTGGTTCTGGATGAAGTTGACCGAGATGGTGTCGAGCGAGAATGCGAAGCCGCTGATGGTGGCGTTGTCGCCTTTGCGATAGTTGATGGCGTTGACGATGCCGGCTTCGACAGTCATACCCGACTTGTCAATGAACATATCGTAGAGACCGACTTTCATGCGTCCGCCTTCGTCGCCGACTTTGATATCTTCGGGGAAGGCCATCGATATTTCGTCGATGTAGACGCCCATCCATTCCGAATCCTGCTTGCCTTCAAGCTGTGCCTTGGAGCGGTCGTAGTCCTTGGGGAATGCGGGCATGCCCTTGACGTTTTCGCGAGCCGAGTGGTCGATGATGACGTTGCTGCCGGCGGCGAAGGTGTAGCCGGGCAGGTCTTCGTGCTCAAATTCGTCGAGCGTGGCTTGGCCATACCAGTCCCAGCCGGCCAGCTTCTGGCCGTTCTTGTTGACGGGGGCTTTGACGTCGGCTATGATGCGCAGCTTCGGATGCTCTTCGGTCACCTTGCCGTTGGATACCTTCTTGAGGTTGGGCATGGTCATGTCGAGTTCCATGCGGAAGGCTTCGAACTCGCCTCCGCTCCACGATAGGTAGCAGCCGTCCTGCGGGCTGATTACGTCCTGCGGCGCCTTGAATGTGCAGTCGTAGTCGGTGCTCGGGTCTTTGATGGTGAAGTCCTTGAGCAGCGCTATGGTGGCCCCTTCGGGTATCAGGCTCTCGGGCGAGATACAGATGCGCGGCGCGCCGAAGCACAGTATCTGGTTCTTCGTCACCTCCGTTTCGGGCACTACGAATGTGCCGAAGAGGTTCATCGACGCATACGTCGGTGTGAAGATCATCTTCTCGATCTGTATGTCGACCGGGGTGGGGTTGTATTCCTCGGGGATTTGCAGCGGGAAGTTCACGTCGGTGAATTCGCCCTTGGTCGCGAAGGATTTTATCGAGTTGTACCCGGCCTTGATGTCCTGGTAGTAGCCGATGATTTCTTCGCCGAGTTGGTCGGCCAGGCTGGCTACTTTGCCGTCGACGAGGCCTTGCAGCTTGTCGGCGTAGGGGATGCCGGTGTCGGCGATGAGGTTGTCGATGCCCCATTCGGTGAACAGCTTGTCGACCACTTCGGAGCCTTTGATTTCTTCACGGCCGTCGCCGCCGAACGTGACGACGGTGCCTTCGAAGACTTCGTTGTCGGTGTTGATGGCGATGTCATCGAATTCCACCGACAGTTTCCACGTGAAGTTCAGCGGCTTCCAGATGACGTGGCCGGTGCCGGAGAAGTGGCCCGGTTTCTTGTCGATAGCGCTCAGCTTGGCGCCGTCGAGCACCAGCTCGTACTCGCCGATTTTGATTGTAGCGTCTTTGAGGTCTTCGGCGGTGCGTGTGGTCGGCTCTTTATTCGTGATTTCCAGCCCGTTGGAGCACTGGAAATAGTTCATCGAGAAGCGGTCGGTCAGTGCGAAGTCGACAATGTTGGTCGAGTCGTTGACGTATTCGATAGAGTTCTCGTTGAGCACGGCGGGCACGACGCGCAGCAGCATATAGTCGCCTTTCGCAACCTTGCCTTCGAGGTCGCGCCAGTAGATGGTGTCTTTCTCTTCGGTCAGGCTCCGCGAGGTGTAGATGGGGTCGCGCTCAAGCATCTGTTCGCGCTCGAGGTATTCGGGGGCCGAGAATAGCTGCACGGCGTAGGCGAAGTTCAGCGTGTCGGGGCGTGTGCCGCGGCCGCCGATGTAGACCGGCTCGTTCCAGTCGACGGTGATGTCGCTGCCGGTGAACAGCTTGCGGGCGCCGTCGAGCGGGCCGAACGTCGGGGTGGTGATTTCGGGGTTGATGAACGAGTACAGCGAGTCGCTGCTTTGGCCTTTGCCGCCGAAGCCGATCAGGGTGATGGTCTCTGACGAGTCTTCAGGCTCGGGCTCGGGCTTGGGCGCCTCGGGCACCTCGGTGTAGTCTTTGATGCGGAATTGCAGCATGTCGCTCTTGCCGCCGTTCTGCAGCATGATGTAGTCGAGCGAACCCTCCTGGGTGTTGTTCGACCGAGCTGTCACTTGCGCTACGTAGGTCTCGTGCGGCGAGAAGTTCTTGATGACCGTGGCCGGGATGAGGCACTGCGGCATCGTCAGGCCGGTCTTTTGGTACACGACGGCGTTGCGCTCCAGGGCCTCTTCGGGATACTGCAGCGGCATCGCTTGCACCACCTTCAGGTCGTAGGTGTACTGTACGGGCTTCGGGTTGCAGCTTATCACCGGCGTGTTCCACTGCAGCATCGGCGCTTGCTTCGACAGCGTGGCGATGTTGCGGTCCTCGTAGTCGTTCAGCGAGATGGGCGATATCCACTTCGGTGCGCTCGCCTGGTAGCAGACGTTGAACGTCGCTTTCGACAGCATCGGGTTGCTCAGCATCACCGGCTCGGTCAGGCGCGGATCCCACTTGTAGGCGTTCAGCACTATCTCGTAGGTGCCTTCGTCGAGCAGGCCGAACGTCCCGTTCGTCACGTTCTCAAACAGGCTCTGTGGCAGCTGGATGTCGTCCTGGCGCACGTGGTTGAACATATTGCGCATCTCCACGGCGTCGAGCAGGCGCGACTGGTAGGCCGGTATCGTGATGCCCTGCACCGGGTACGTCTTGGCCGGCACTATGATGTCCATACCATTGCTCGGCATCAGCTGGTGGATTTCGACGCCGAAGAATATCGTCTGGGCCTCGCTCTGGGAGTTCTGCACCGAGATGTTGAAGAACATGCCCGGGTTCGAGATGTAGAGCAGCACCTGCGGAGGCAGCACCGTGCTCTTGGGCGTGATGGTGACTTCTACTTTGTCTTGGCCGAACGTCGTGGCGACTGTGCCAAGGAGTATTGCGAGGACGGTAAATATGCGTTTCAGCGTGTTCATTTCTTAGCCCCTTCCTTTTGTTTGTTTTTTATTTCGAGAAGTGAGAACGTATATACGTAGTTGAGCGACAGACGGATGTCGGTCGCGTCGAGCGATGAGCGCGTCTTGTCGATGTTCACGTCGCCATATTTGCTGAATTGCGCCGAGAAGCTGAAGACGTGCGCCTTGGCCAACGTGTAGCTCGCCGACATGTCGAACGCCAGCGACAGGCTCTTCGACTGGTGCTCCACCTCGTTGTATATCGCCGAGAGGGTCATCCCTAAGCTCAGGTTGTTGTCCTTCAGGAACGAGCGCCCCGTCGAGAACGATGCCACGTCCGACAGATACTTCATGTTGAAGCCGTTGGTCTGCTGGTGGCTGAGGTTGAAGCCGAACGTTGTCGCCCACGGCTTCACAGTCATGCTGTACGAGCCGCCCAGCGCCAGGGTCTTCACGTCGCTCTGCCCGATTGAGAATTTGTTCAGGTCTTTGTTCTGTGTGTAGTTGGCCGACAGCGATATCGAGTGGTCGAGCAAATTGCCCATTATATTATATGAGGGCATGATGCTGGCGCTGTGCAGGATGCGGTTCACTCGCGTCGTGTCGTTCACGGCCATCGACCCATCGGTCTGGTTCTGCAAGTAGCCGTTGTACATGGCCGTGATGTTGAAGTTTTGGCCGATGTTCATGCCCGCCGAGGCCGAGTAGACATAGCCGTTGGTCGTGTACAGCTGTTTGTTGTTGAGGTTGTCCGACTGGCCCGAGAAGTTTGCGGCCAGCGACACTTTGTTGAACAGCATCGTCCCCAGGCTGATGCCCAGCGAGTGATAGTTGTTCGATGTATAATAGGTACCCAGCGAGGTGTAGTCGGGTTGGATTATCTTATAGAAAATGTTGGCGCTGAACCCTCTGAAGTTCAGCCCCAACGATGCGTCGCCCGCAAAGCGCAGCGACGACGTGTATTTTGCGTCGAATATTTTGTCCCAGCGTGTAGCTTCGCCGCTGGTCACTTTGGGCGACTCGCGGTCGGCCGTGAAAGCCGATGTGGCCGCATTG
The DNA here is from genome assembly GCA_964456545.1 of uncultured Bacteroides sp. Lineage (GTDB taxonomy): Bacteria > Bacteroidota > Bacteroidia > Bacteroidales > Muribaculaceae > CAG-873. The sequence continues at coordinate 6,898 of CAYWAM010000021.1, read as the reverse complement.
ACCGACAGCGACATCCAGCGGAAGGGTGTCACACGGCCTTTGATGCCCACCAGCAGGTTCTCCTGCGGGCGGATCTTTTCGCGCCATGCCTCGTCGATCGACCCCGGCGAGTCGTAGGCGCGCAGCAGATAGATGTCCACGCTATGGCGGTCGTTGCCATAGCCGGCGCTGAACCCCCAGCCGTAGCGCTTGTACTGCGGATTGCGAGGCGTCGGGTCCGTCGGGTCGTCGTTGATGGCACGTCGCAGCACGCCGTAGAACGCCGACGTGCGGAAGTGCTTCCCTCGGTATTCAAGGCCTATGCCGTTGAACGACATGTTCAGAATGTAGTTGCTGAACGGTATCGACGACTGGCCCAGATGTCCGATAAAATTCTTGTACCGTGGGGTCAGATTAAATGAAATCTGTGGATATGAAAAGTCAAGGTTGTTATTACTAAAGTATAAGGAAAAAGGCATCGAAAAGCCATAGATGCTGACGTTGAGGTTGGCATACACCGAGTTGCTCAGCGGCGACATGTAGCCCGTCCCCATTGAGGAATGGTAGTACGTGTTCTGTGTACCGATGGAGCCGGTAATAATCAGCGGGTCGCTCTTGCCGATTTGCGATATATCCTGGCCGTTGGCCGGGTTTGCGGCCATGGTTAGTATGGCGGCGGTCATCAGGCTTCGGACAATTTGCTTTCCGCGACTTGTGTCGGGCGTGTTAATTCTCATTGTCAGTCTTTTAGATAAGAAATGGGGCACCGAGGTGCTATGATTGGTTATTGCTGACAATCCGAGTGAGATTCACTCCCACTCGGTTGTCGGCAATTGGATTGTTATGGTTTACTTGATGTAAACTTTTTGGGCTTTTTTGCCGTCGACTACGATGTAGAGGCCGGTGGTGGGGTTGGTCACTTCGAGGCCGTCGATGGTGTAGTACTTGGCATTCGGGTTGAGCGAGTCAGCGCTGATTGAATCAATGCCCATTGCCGAGGGCGCAACTTTCAGGCTGATAGGAGCTTTCAGCGAGCCTGCCATCTGGCTATAGGCCTGAGTGTTTTCGACGTCGAGCATTTCGCCGTTCATCGTGTCATACACGCGGAAGTTGATTGCCTGGCCGTTCGAAGCGGCGTCGCCGTGGATGGTGATGAACCACTTGCCGTTCACGCATACGCCTTCGCCGCGGCATTCACCGTTGATGTAGGCGCCAATCGAGTAGCGGTCATCGGCAAATTCTTCGCCCAGGTCGGCGATCATCGACATGTTGTCGGAGAACTGTGCTGCGTTGTAGTCCCATACGTTGGCATGCTTTTTCAGTGCGTGTGCGTTGCTGGGCTGCGATGCAGGCTTGCCAAGCACGGTCTCGGCCGTGTATTGTAAAGTGCTATAGGCTTCGATTCCGGTGTAGAGGAGATAGCCTTCACCTGCTTTCAAAGTGGTGAGCGAGCCTTCCCATTCAGTACCGTTGAATTCAGTGAAGCCATCGGCCTTCGATATGATGCGGTCGCCTTCTGCAAAGTCAATTCCGGTCATTATGTCATTTACAGCACGGTCAAACTGATAAGGAGTACCGAACCAATTCCATTTCGGGTTAAATTCGAAATCTGTGAGTTCGTCAGGGTCGTAGTAGTAAGTACCTTTATTATAGTTACCATCGCTCATTGCGCTTTTGGTGTAGACTTTGTAGGCTTTCATCTGCTCCATCGTTTTCAGTTGGCCGAAGTAGCCATAAACGGGGTCGTTGAAAAGCAGTGAGGTCTGCGAGCGCATTTCTTGGAGGGCGTTGCCGTAGAGGGCTTGGATACTTTCAATAGTGCCGCCATAAGGTGTCACCCATGCCCAGCCGATTTCCTGGTTGAAGTTTTGGCCGATAGTGATACCACTGTTGCTGCCTTTTTCTTCACCATTGTATTTAATAATAATTTTACCGCTGCCAATTGCCTCGGGAGTGATGGTCCACTGCAAGCCGGTCTCGTCGCCGGCTACTGGTTCTGCTTTAGCGAGTTCCCATGCGGTGAAGTACTGATTTACGATTACTTCTACGGTGATACCTTCGGGATCAAATGTTGCTGTCTCAGGGTTCGGTTTCAGAGTGATTGTGCGAACTTGGCTGCGGCCCATGATGATGGTGTCGGGAGAGCAAGTAAAATTGATCAGACCTTCTGACACTGTAACAGTGAATTTTGCTGTTACTGTTTCTCTGTTATAATCTTTCAGATCACCGTCTATAATCTTTGAACGTATTACGCTGCGATTGAATGTAATTGTTGCCGAGCCAACTCCTTTGGCGATTGCTGTCCATGTTGTATCACTTTGATTAAAATAAAGTGATACAACAGCGGTGTCGCTCGTTGTAATTTCTCCTTCCCTTGGCTTGAAACTTTTGTCGGAGCTAAATTCGAAGTTATCTATGATATTATTGCTGATGTCAATAGAATCGCCTTTGAATTCAAAGCCGAGGATGTCTTGCTTAACTTTCGCTTCGGTAACATTAGGACGTGTTAGCACATAAACCCGCGCATATAATTCCGGGTTATCTTTCGGCCTGATATATATTTGACCGGTAGTAGTTTCCCGGACTTTGTCGGCAATGATTTGCCCATCAATATATTTTAGTTGGTTATATGGGTCATAATGAATTTCATAAGTAACTTCGTCATTGATATATTCCGAAGGCGTAAATTCGTACATATAAGGCAACATTTCGCTTACATTATCGCCTGGAAACAATTGTAAGATTCCTTTTCCGGATTTCATTGCAATTTTATCAACATGGTTCATTACATAAACCGGAAGTGTAATGGAGTGCTCGCCGCCCTTGAGAACGAGCTTGTGGTGCCCGGCTGTGTTGGGGGTCCAAGTTGTATAGGGATATCCATTGACGTCTACGGTGTCGTTTTTGGTGAAGTCTTCAGCTACATCCCACGACCATACGAGGTCTTCATTGGCATCTGCCGGCTCGATTTCGTAGCAGTTGCTCATGATGGCGGTAAGAGAATCTGTATCACTTTTATAAACTACTTGCTCTTCGGTATATTCTTCTTTAAGTGTGAGGCTTGTAATAGCTTGACGTACATATACATCAGTCCAGCGTTGTTCGTCAGAATCTACAAGCTTGCCTATTCCTAAAATAAGGGAAGCGCTTCTTGACGGCTTCAAACCGCTCAGTACGTTATTTTCTACTTTAATATATTGTTGGCTATTATCGAAATCCCAAAAAATATTTGACGGAACATTAGCAGCTTTCGGTTCAAATTTAATTAATGGAAGAAGGTCGAGCGTCTCGCCTACGTTAACTGTCAGTTCGTTCGGGAACGTGTAGCCGGTCGGCTCTACAAATTGCAGCTTGAACAAATTAGAGGGGAAGTTGGCTTCCGTGCCGTTAACGTAAGTCAGCGAATTCCCGTAGAACTCGTTGAGCTCGTACCAGAATTCACTAGGAATGTTATTGCTTTCAGGCTCTGCGTATGTAGATTTGTAAAGTTTGAAAGAAATAGCCTTGCCATTGTCATTAGAAGAGCCTTGTACACGCATCGGGAAGTAGTACACATCTCCTACGTTTGTTGTTTCGTTCGCTATTTCCACGATGCCACGGCATTCATCATTGATGAAGGCTCCAAGCCATAGTATTTCGTCTGCTCCAAAGCTCAGTGCATTGCCGTTGGCATCAACGAGCCCTACGTTTACGACGTGCTCGTTATCATAGTCTTTACTGTCGCCAGCATATACCCATCCTGTAGGATTTGTGTCTGCCTGGGCATTGGTTACAATTATGCCCAGGAATAGCATAATTGTGGATAAAACAATTTTTTTCATAATATGTAATTTTGGTTTTTTGTGTATCTGTTTTGGTTTTTGGTTTTATAGCTGCGTGCGACTACGCCTACCGAAGTAAGAGCGTTAGTCGGCTTCGGCATCCGGAGGGTCATCGGTGTTTTTTTGCAGCTTTTTCATTAAGGAAAACGATTGGTTTTGGTATTTAGTAAATTTTAACTCTCGTATAGACTTGTTAGCTTTTATAGCTTTTTGCGCTATTGTTGCAGTAGGTACATTTTTATCCTATCGCAAATTTATTAATTAGACTAATTTTTGGCCTTGCATAAATTTTTAAAATTCTTGCAATTATTAACTAATTATGGTCTGGTGTCTATTGCAAATATTTACATGTCGCTATCATAAACGCCTAAGTAATAATGTGTAAGTAGTGACATATTTACCAAAATTAACAATCTGAACAAATGACAAAAGACCTTGCGACATCTTCAATGCGGCCCGTTTTTGCACTGATTTGACGCGTCGGCATCGAATCGCTCAAAACACGCATTCTTGGCCGCAACTTTAGCTTTGGATAGTGTCGTGCGAATTTTGTCTTTCACATTATTTTACTAATTTTGTACACCATCACAAACCTAAATGCACTAAAGACCATTACTCCGCAGACATGAAATCGCCTTTTCGATATGTTTTATTAATGTGTGTTATTTGCGCCGCTGCTTTAGGCGGTCAGCTCACGTCGTGCGACACCCCCACGCGCCCCTCGTTCTCGAAGGAGCAGCGACGAGTTGCCGATAGCATCGTCAAATCAGTGCACAGCCTCGAAGCTCTCGACGTGCTCTACAATCAGATGAATGCTGATGCCGACCTGCTCGGTCGGATGGTAGTGCTGCGAGAGAAGGGTAAGGTGCTACGCAACGAAAGCCGATTTTCTGAAGCACTGACTACCCATACCGCCGGTCTTGAGCTTGCCGAAACTCTCGGCGATACTATCGAGCTGGTGCAGGCGCTCAACAATATCGGCACTGACTATCGGCGCATGGGCATCCTAGATTTAGCGCAGAACTATCACTACAAGGCGTGGCTGCTTGCCGACGACTTTACGGACACTTCGTTCGTCGCTAAAAAGAATCGTGTGGTGTCGCTCAACGGACTGGCCAACGTGTATCTTTCGATTGGTAACCTCAACCGCGCCGATAGCACATTGCGCCTCGCCCTTGCCGGCGAGACAGCGCTCGGCAGCTTCACCGGCCAAGCCATCAACTGCGCCAATCTCGGAGCTATCTTTCATCAGCGCAATATGACCGATAGCGCCTGGCACTACTATCGCCGCTCGATGGACCTCAATACGCGCGACGGCAATCGCCTCGGCATAGCGCTATGCCATACTTATTTTGGTGATATGTATCGCGAAGCGCGCGACTACGACCGCGCACTCGCCGAGTACGAGCAGGCCTACGACATCATGAAGGATTTCCGCGACAACTGGCATGCTCTCAACTCGCTCATAGCTCTGGCCGGTATCTGGAACGAAAAAGGCAACTTCGCCAAAACGAAGTACTATCTCGACGAAGGCCACCGCGTAGCTACTGAAATCGAAAGCAACGAACACTTGGCCGACATCTACCGCCTATATAGTGATATGTATCGAAGCATCGGCGACTTTCGCTCGGCTCTCGATTACCGCGATAAATCGATCGAGCTCAAAGCCGGACTTGTCGATATGGATAAGGTGAACCGAATACAGAACACTACTTTGGCCCTCGAACGCGAGCGGCAGGCTCGCCAGATTGCCGAGGCCAACGAGCAGCTCGCACGCGAGCAATCGATGCGCCGAATCGGCATCATCGTATTTATCGTAGTGGTGGTGCTGATGGGTAGTTTCATCGCAATGCTCGTGCATACGCGTCGCGTGCGTTTGCGCAGTCATAAAGCCTTGGCCGACCTCAACAAGATGCGCGAGACGTTCTTCACCAACATCACTCACGAATTTCGCACACCTCTCACCGTAATCCTCGGCCTTAGTCGCGACTTGCAGCGCAGCGCAGTTTCTGACGCGGCCGATATTAAGGAAGTGGGACACACCATCGAGCGTCAGGGCAATCGCATCCTCTCGCTCATCAATCAGCTGCTCGATATATCAAAAATTCGTTCGAAAGTTGGAGCACCCGATTGGCGCACCGGCGCCGTCGATGCCTACGTAGGCATGATTGTAGAGACATATACCGGATATGCGCGTCGCATGGGTATTCGACTCCAATTTATAGCTCGCGACCGCGACATCAATGCCGACTTCGTGCCCGACTATCTGACTAAGGTCGTCAGCAACTTGCTCTCAAATGCGCTTAAGTTCACTGACCGAAACGGCCGAGTCGATGTAACACTTTGGGTTGAAGATAAAACACTCCGAATCGATGTAGCCGATAATGGCAAGGGTATAGCCCCCGAGCATATCTCACATATCTTTGAAGAATTTTATCAGCTGGATGGGGCCGACACCTCAGGTGCCGGTTCGGGCATCGGCCTCGCGCTGGTGCATCAGATTGTAGAGTCGCTTGGCGGTTCGATTTCGGTTGATAGCATTGTCGGTCGAGGCTCTACGTTCCACGTTGCCATGCCTTTGCGCATGAGTGCTAATCCATATCCGTCGCCTGCCGATGATGCCGAAACAGCAATCTCCGACTATGTCGCTAATAATGGCTCAGAGCTCATCTCAGCTGCCGAGTCAGCCGCTGCTGAGGCGGCCGACGAGCATACCGAGCCGACGTCGGCTCGGCGTGTTCTGGTAGTCGAAGACAACGACGATATCGCTGCCTACATCGGCAGCCGATTCAAGGACAAATATCAAGTGTCGTATGCCTCCGACGGACGCCAAGGCTGTGCGATGGCTCGCGAACTCATGCCCGACATTATCATTACAGACCTTATGATGCCCGTCATGGACGGTCTGTCGCTTTGTCGCACAATCCGCGCCGACGATGTCACCAGCCACATCCCAATCGTAGTCGTTACGGCCAAAGTCACTGACGCTGAGCGCTTCGAAGGTCTCCGTGCCGGTGCCGACGCTTACCTTGCCAAGCCCTTCAGCAGCGACGAGTTGCTCACGCGTGTCGAAAATATACTGGAGCAGAGGGCAGTTC
>CAYWAM010000020.1:0-39195 GCA_964456545.1 uncultured Bacteroides sp. | reverse complement strand
AGAGCATCTGACTGTTAATCAGAGGGTCGTTGGTTCGAGTCCATCTTGAAGCGCAGAGACGCCGCAGGTCTTAATTGACCCGCGGCGTTTCTGCGTTTATATACCTCACGAGTTTACTTAACTTAGGGCGTAATTGAGCGATACGCTCATTAATGTATGTTTTGATGCTCAGAGTGTTCAGAATGTGGGATATGCAGAACGTTCGTTATCGAGGAGAGCTTGGAGCTTCTTGGCGCGTTTGTCGTGCCACTGGTAATAGACTGAGGTACGGATTCTGAAGCGCTTCCAGAGCACTTTGATGCAGAAACGACGGTAGCAACGGCGTACAAACTTGTACACTCCGGCAATGACAATGAGAACAATGTTCAGCATTGTCACGAAAAGATTTGTAATTTGAGTTTTCATTTTTGTTTGAGTTTGGGTATAAAAAAGGCCGGCACTCGGTTTGAGCGTCGGCCCAGTTGGGTATAATATTTGCTGTTTTAATTATTTGCGCCTCACTTTCACTTGATAGCCCGTTATTTCAGCCCACCGAAGAAACGTATCAATTCGCATCTTAGACTTTCCTTTCAGATTGTCGGTCAGAGCCATCCTTGACATTTTACATTGCTCCGCGAACTTCACAACAGACATCCTGGCAAATATCTTCGACATCTCGGCCCAAGCATTTAACTCAGCTTGATTCATAATCTGATAGCGCTTACCCGCTTTCACTACAATCAGAGTTAGCTTCAACGCTTCCATCACTTTCCAAGCACTCTCCACGAAGAAGTTTGTTTCACCTGAGAGGATTTTCTGTAATGTCGAGCCATTAGTCTTGGTCGCGACCGTCATATCCAGCCACGACATCTCCAACTCGTTTCGCCTTTCGTTGAGTCTTGCACAAAATTCTTGTCTTTCCATACTTTATGCAGTTTGTTTCTGCAAAGATACGAAGGATCACTGAACTGTGCAGACTATTTGTAATTTTTACCTCCTTCTTTCAGTCATCGGTCTACTTACAATAATTATATGAGCAAACGTCAACATCATAGCCGGCGAAGCCGACCTCGGCATTGCGATAGTCTTCGACCTGTTCTCCCCATAATTGGAATAGGCGCTCGATTCCAAGTTGTTTGATTTTTGCGATTGGCTCGTGTGGCTGTCGAGCTTTTCAGAAAATGCATGCCTCGGCATTAGGTGATTTTTTTGATAAAATACGCAATCAAGCCCCTAAAAATACGGTTTTAGAGCGAGATTTAGTTAAACCATGTTAAATGCTGAAATTTTTATCGAGAAAATTATGCTATATAACATAAAAAGTGTAACTTTGCATCAGTTTTTCATGGTATTAGATTTAAGGTAAGAAGATTATTCGTCGTGAGACGAATATTTTTTTTGTACCTACTCGAAAATTCCCCTTTTTTGTTATGACTTCCGCCCATATCGTTGTGCGGAATTTTTTTTATGAGGCTATATACGTTTGCGAACGACAGTGTGCTGAGAGTGTACTGTCGTTCGCAAATTTAAGCTATGTTGATGATTAGTACCAGCTGACGCCGTTGGCTATAGATGAGCGCTTGTCGTACTTAAGATCGCTGAGCATTGATGATTTAACGGCGATGTTGAACGTGTAGCTCTTGTAAGGACCTACGGGCACGAAGCTTGCACGCATCGTGAAGCAGTGGAGGTCGCGCGAGATGTTACAGTTCATGTACGCCAGGCGGTGTGTGTCGAAGTTGTACGATGCCGTGAACGAGAAATTCCAGCCAGGTGTGGGGCGAATTGAGCCCGAGAGGCTTAAGTTCTGGGTGATGCGAGCATCGTACTCCATCTTTTTGTAGTTGAATGCGCCGTAGGCATAGCCGATAGAGTAGTTGAATGTCAGATTCCATGGCACGTTCCATCGTACGTAGCCATCGGAATCAAGGTCGTAGTCGCTCGACGAATTATCGCCTTCGGTTTCATCATGCCGTCTGCGGTCGGCTTCGGCACCCGATGGTGGACGAGAGTTGTTGTTGTTTTGGTCGCCGGATTTATCGTCCTTGTTGTCTTTGTTTTTGCGTTTGAATGTGTCGTTGTTGAATGTGTACGAGAACGATGTGCCGGTGCTCGAGAGGCGTCCGATACCCTTGCCGGCTTTCCAGCGAGGTATGTTGACGCGTACGGGCTGGCCGTTGGCATTGAGTTGGTAGGTGTAAACGTCCCACGTTGCCGAGAGGTTTAGGTTGAACCCTTTGGTGAGGCGTAGCAACAGCGAAGTGTTGATGTTCGACCAGTTGAGCGAGTCGGCTGCGAAGTTGTAGCTTTGTCCGATTGTGAAGTTTTCGATGAGCGAAACTTTCTTTTCACCGATAGAGTCGTCGGTATTGACCTTCATCTCAAGGTTATTGGCAATCGAGTATGAAACCGTACCTTGCTTGCCTTCGCCCGGGACGCCATATAGGGCGTTCGGGAAGTGGCTATAGCGCTTAGTGCGCAGTTGACCATTAGCGTCGGTGTATGAGTATTCGCCGTAGTATCCGAAAAATTTAGAGCCAAAGTCGGGCGCCCCGCTAAACGAGACAGATGGCGTGATGACGTGGCGTATCATCTTTACTTTCTTCTTTAAGAAGCCGACAGGTCGCCAGAATCCGTAGATTTTGGTATCCATCGACACCGATGCGCTGAAATCGTATACGTTGTAGAGGCTATAGGTGGTGTCTACGACTTCGGCTGCGGCGTTGGGGTCCCAAGCGCGTCGCACTTTGCTCGTGTACATGCGGTCGGTGAAGTTGACGCTAGGAGTGATGTTGAGTATGCCGAAGGCGTTGAATGTGGCGGAGATGGGTATGCGGTGCTGCATGCCATTGCGCCAGTCCTTGATGAGACTTTTCTTGAAGAATACGTTTTGCTTGGCTGTGAGCGAGTTCTGGAACTGACCGGAGTAGCTCAGGCGTATTTTTTCGTACCAACGTTCAGCGCCGACTTTATGTTTGCGCTTGAAGGGGTTGGTTTGCGCCATAGTGATGGTGAGGTTGGGGAATGAGACAGAGAGCGTAGAGTCTTGTGTGCGTTGCGACACGTTCATCGTCGTCGAGAGCGACCACTTCGAGTTGGGGAAGCGGTAGGTCATGTTGACGGTTGAGCTCTTGGTGTTTTCGGTGAATGCGCTCGAGTAGTAGGAGTTGAGGTCGTTGCGTGAATAGCCGGCGGTAGTGAAGTTGACGCTGGCCGATAGGTTCATGTTAGGGTTGGCCTTTGAGTCCTGGCTATGGCTCCAGAGGATTTGGAAGTTGGTCTGCTGCGAGTAGTCGGGGCTGCCCTTTTCGCCGTAGATTGACTTCAGGTAGCTGATGTTGAAGTTGCCCGAGTAGCGATAGCGGCGCGAGTAGGTTGAGGTGGCCGTTAAGCCCCATGAGCCCTTGGTGTAGATTTCGCCGGTGAGTGCTAGGTCTATGTTGTCGTTGATGGCGAAGTAGTAGCCGCCATCGCGCAGATAGAAGCCACGCTGGTAGTCGTCGCCGAACGAAGGGACAATGATGCCTGATGAATAGCTATCGGTAAATGGGAAGTAGCCGAAGGGCACGGCCAGCGGAAGAGGTAGTCCGGAGAGAACCATCCATGCCGGTCCGGTGACGATGTTTTTGCCCGGGCGAACTTTAGCTTTCGATAGGTTGAAGTAGAAGTGAGGGCACTCATGGTCGGAGCAGGTAGTGTATCGGCCGTTTGCGATGTAGAAATCGCCGAGTGAGTCGCGCTTGGTCTTACCGCCGGTGAGGTAGCCCTCGCCTTGTTCGGTAATTACGTTTGTGATGAAGCCTTTGCCGGTCTTGAAGTTGTAGCGCATAGTGCCGGCTTCGTATTGTGTCTGACCTTCGCTGAATACGGGGGAACCTTGCATGTCGCCTACGGAGTCGGGTTCGCCGATTGCATAGACTGTATTATCGTTGAGGTTCATCTCGATGTTTGCCGATTCGAGCTTGATATCGCCATAGTTTACGTGGCTATTGCCGTACATGAAGGCCGAGTCGCGGCGCAGTATGATCAGCGAGTCGGTCGAGGAAAAGTCGACAGCGTTGTCGAGGTCGACTTTCTTGGTGACGGGTCGCAGATACGATTTGAAAGTGTCGACAGGCGCAGCTTTTGTTGCAGAGTCGTCGAGGTTCAGGATGCTATTTGAGTCGGCGTCAAAGCTATCGGGCTCGGGAAGAGTAATCGCGGCGGGGAGTTGAGGCCGAGTGGTGTCGGTCATCGACGTGTCGATGGAACTAGGGATTTGTAAATTCGGCTCAGTATTGGAAACGTCGGACAACGCTACCACAATTTGTGGCAACGTTAGCAGTAACAATATGTATATTAAAAATTTCCTCAACTGCGGGTCGAATTAATCAAGTGGCAAAGTTAGTGACTTTTCGGCGATTGCTCGCCACACCAAGCGTTAAATTTGAATAAAGGCTCGCTAAACGCCGCATTTTAAACGGCTAAGGTGATTACGCCATTATTTCATAAAGGCGAAGTAGACGGCTGCCACTAGGCAGACGAACGCTGCCAGATGGTTCCAGTGAAGAGTCTCGCCTTTGAAAAATACTACGGTGAAGAGTGTGAAAACAATCAGTGTGATAGCTTCTTGCATTACCTTGAGCTGGGTGAGCGAGTAGGGGCCGCCATTGCCGGCAAAACCAATGCGGTTGGCAGGTACCATAAAGCTGTATTCGGCTAGCGCAATCAGCCATGATAGCACGATTACTATCCACAGCGGAGTTGAGTCGCTGATGACCTTCATCTGCTGCAATTTCAGATGACCGTACCAGGCGAAGGTCATGAATATATTAGAAATAACCAGTAGTATTATTGTAAGCCACAAAGCCATATCGGTAAGGGGGGGTGTAATGTAAGTTTACAACTGTTTAGGATTTAAATCCGGTGAGTTCGTGTAGGCCAAAGAGGAGGTTCATCAAGTGCAAGGCTATGCCGGCGCCTGTGCGCAAGCGGCTGTCGACAGCGGCTGTCACGGTGAGTGTAGAGCCGTCGGCGTTGAGAGATATTACGGCTTTGTAGGTGTTGCGCACCATGGCTGCGCACACTTCGTGGATGGGGTCCTCAAGAATGGTGACGTGGCGATGGTCGTCGTAGAAGTCATGATAGAGGCGTGCCACGTCTGTGATGTTGAGGCGACAATCGATTTCGAGTGTAGCCATCGCTACGTCGTCGGCGTTGGTGAAGCCCAATATTCGGATGGGCGCCGAAAACGAGGTCTGTAGCAAAGAGAGGTCTTGGCGAAGTGCGGCGAGTCGGTTTTCGCCGATAGGACCGATGGCCGTTTCGGCATAGCGGGTTTCGGTCTCGGGAAGTAAAATTGCACCTGTGATGGGTGAGGTTAACATCAGGTTTCGAGCCAGAGGCATTAAGGCTAAAGCTCCGAGAATTTCTGTCAGCTCAGGTACTACGGCAACGCGTGCGCTGCGCACCAAGGCTTTTCGATTGAGCTCGGCCAAGCCGTTTTCGACCTGTGTGAATCCTTCGGTGTCGCCGAATATAATAGCTTTTACGTCGGTGTGCGATGCTATTTCAGATGACCACGGGCCTATATAGAGGTCTATTGTGTCGAAGTCTTGTTCTTCGACAAATTTTCCTTCATATTCGCCTGTGAGCTCGGGGAATAGATTGCTGATTACGGCTTGGCGGCCGGAGTTGTAGATCCATGCAATTTCGACGTCGGGGTGCGATTTGAGATATCTAACCAGTGCTACAAAGTCGGGGACTTTAGCCGAAAGACCGATTTTGATCATATCAGAGGAGGGTTTATCGAGTGAAAATATCGTTGTAAATGATGTCGGTAGCGCCAATGCTGCGGGCTATATATTTGCCGGCTGCTTCACCGGCCGCTTTGCGGACGGGGCTATTGACTAATAGACGGTCCATGATGCTTTCGAATGAATTTTTGTCGGCTACGGAGTAGGCTCCGCCGGCGGCAATCAAGTCAAAAGCTTCGCGGAATTTTTGATATTTAGGGCCGAAGACTACGGGGATGCCGTATACGGCAGCCTCGTTGATGTTGTGGATGCCGGCGCCGAATCCGCCGCCTACGTAGGCGGCATCAGCTACGCTATATAGGCTGCTGAGTAGGCCGAAAGAGTCGATTACCATGGCTCGGCAACCTTCGGGTAGGTCGTCGTTGTCCTTGAACGATGATAGGCGGCAAGCTTCTGAACGTCCAAGTCGGTCGAGCAGTGCGTCGACGCGCTGGCGGTTGAATTCATGAGGTGCCAGTATCAGACGCATTTGCGGATACTTTTTGAACCAAGGTATTATCAAGTCTTCGTCGGGTTGCCATGTGCTGCCGCATACCAAGGTGAATTCGTCGCTGTCGGCAAGTTTGGCGACAACAGATGGTAGCGGTTTGAGCGTATTCATGATGTCGGTGACACGGTCGAAGCGGGTGTCGCCTGCCACGGTGACGTTGTTGATGCCGATGCCGGCTAGCAAGTCGCGTGAAGCATCATCTTGTACGTAGAGGTGGTCGAAGTGACCGAGCATACGTCGCCACATGCCGCCGGCCGGGCGGAAAAATCGCTGACCGGGACGGAAGATGGCTGATATTATATATGTGGGGATGCTACGGCGGTGAAGTTCCTGTAGGTAGTTTCCCCAAAATTCGTATTTGATAAAGAATGCGCGTTGCGGCGCGGCAGCATTGATGAATGCGCGTACGTTGCTTACGGTGTCGAGCGGCAGGTAGACTACTGCATCAGCGCCTTCGTAGTTGCAGCGCACGCGGTAGCCCGACGGCGAGAAGAAACTCAGCAGGATTTTGAGCTGAGGCTGTTCTCGGCGCAGTCGCTCAATCAGTGGTCGGCCTTGCTCGAATTCGCCGAGCGACGCGGCGTGAAACCACACGTCGAAGCCTTTAGGCGCGACTTTGCGGCGAATCTGTTCGAGCGAAGCCAGCGTCTGACGCTGACCTCGCAGCATCTCGCTGATCTTCTCTGAACGCATCGACGCCAGCTTTAAGCCGGCGCCAAACAATGCTATAGCTGTATTATACAGTGGGTTCATCTAAGCGAATACGATCGATGGCTGACTGTAGACGTTGCACAGTCTCGTCGCGACCGAGTATTTCGGTGATTTCAAACATGTGAGGGCCTTTGCATTCGCCGACAACGGCCAGGCGGAAGGCATTCATGACGTTGCCCATGTGAAGGCCTTCGCTTTTAATCCATTCCATCACTGCGGGCTCGGCAGTCGAGGCCTTGAAATCGGGCAGTGAGTTGAGAATTTCGATAAGGCGTCCCATCAGGGCAGGTGTCTCGGCCGACCAGCGTTTGCGGATGTCTTTCGGGCTGTATGTTTCGGGAGCGCGGAAGTAGAATCCTGCTTGTTCGACAAAGTCTTTCACGAAGTTGGCGCGACCTTTTACGGTGGCCAGCGCAGCTTGGATGTATTCGTCGCTGAATTTGTCCATGTCGACGCCCTCAGCAGCCATTACCGGCTTGAATAGGCGGGCGAGCTCGGCTTCGGGTGTGTTTTCGATGTATACGTGGTTGAACCACTTGCCTTTCTCGTAAGCAAATTTTGCGCCCGAACGCGAGCAGTGGGCAAACGAGAACTTCTCGATAAGTTCCTGCATCGACATTACCTCGGTGTCGTCGCCGGGGTTCCAGCCTAGCAAGGCTAAGAAATTGACTACGGCCTGGGGCAGGTAGCCGCTTTCGCGGTAACCCGACGAAATTTCGCCGCTGGCGGGGTCGTGCCATTCGAGTGGGAATACGGGGAAGCCGAGGCGGTCGCCGTCGCGTTTCGAGAGTTTGCCTTTGCCGTCGGGTTTCAGTAGCAAGGGGAGGTGCACAAATTCGGGTGCGGTATCTTGCCAGTCGAATGCTTCATAGAGGAGTACGTGGAGCGGAGCTGAGGGTAACCACTCTTCACCGCGAATCACGTGCGACACTTCCATCAAGTGGTCGTCGACGATATTGGCCAAATGGTATGTGGGCAGGTCGTCGCTGCTCTTATACAGTACTTTATCGTCGAGGATGTCGCTCTTGATGGTGACGCGGCCGCGCAGTAAGTCGTCGACTACTACGTCGCGACCCGGTTCGACTTTGAAGCGCACCACATAGTGGGTGCCTTCTGCAATAAGGCGCTCAACCTCGTCGGCCGACATAGTCAGCGAGTTGCGCATCATCAGGCGAGTCGATGCGTCGTACTGAAAGTTTGCAATTTCAGCGCGCTTGGCATCGAGTTCTTCGGGAGTATCGAATGCTATGTATGCGCGACCCTTGTCGAGCAGCATTTTCACGTGCTCGCGGTAGATGTCGCGGCGTTCGCTCTGTTTGTAGGGGCCAAATGGGCCACCTTCGCGCACGCCTTCGTCGATTTCGATGCCTAGCCAGTGCAGGGCTTCGTTGATATAGTCCTCGGCTCCGGGCACAAATCGGCGCGAATCTGTGTCTTCGATACGTAAAATCATTGTGCCGCCGTGTTGGCGAGCAAATAAGTAGTTATAAAGTGCGGTGCGCACTCCACCAATATGCAGCGGTCCCGTAGGCGACGGGGCGAATCTGACTCTGACCGGTCTTGACATTGTATACAATCTTTTTATGTCGTTGATTTTCGCTGCAAAATTACGAAAAATAATCCACGCGACCAAATATGTGTTTGTGCGCTACACGCGAGTGTGCAATGGCGCTGCAAAATGATTATCGTAACGCTTTGGCTGATATTTAGGTAAGAGCGCGAGCCGAGGTGTGTCATTCTTGTGTGCAATCACCCTGGCGTCGTAATAATAAAAAATCTCAGAAAGTGTTGTAAATGAGGCTGGAGATGTTGTGCGAGTCAAAAAAAAACGCTAACTTTGCAGCGCAAAGGTAGGCTTCGGCCTGCCCGAGTGTGCCGGCGAGTGTGTCGTTGGTACGTATAATTAACTTATTATTAACTTTTTAAATGGCAGAACAAACCAAAACCGCCATCGTAGACTTCGATTGGGAAGCATACGAAAATGGCGAAACAGTCGGTGAGAAGTCTCGTGAAGAACTCACCCGCACGTATGACGAGTCGCTCAACACCGTCAAGGACAAAGAAGTAATCGAAGGTACCATTATCGCAATGAACAAGCGCGAGGCCGTGGTTAACATCGGTTATAAGAGCGATGGTATCATACCGATGAACGAATTCCGCTACAACCCCGAAATCAAAGTGGGCGACACCGTGGAAGTTTTCATCGAAAACCCCGAAGACAAGAAAGGCCAGCTTGTCTTATCGCACAAGAAAGCTCGTGCTTCGCGTTCGTGGGAGCGTATCAACGCTGCTCTTGCTAACGACGAAATCATCAAGGGCTTCATCAAGTGCCGCACCAAGGGTGGCATGATTGTCGATGTATTCGGTCTGGAAGCATTCCTCCCCGGCTCGCAAATCGACGTTAAGCCCATCCGCGACTACGACGTTTACGTCGGCAAGACTATGGAATTCAAGGTTGTGAAGATCAACGAAGAATTCAAGAATGTCGTTATCTCTCACAAAGCACTCATCGAGGCTGAGCTCGAACAGCAGAAGCGCGAAATCATCTCGAAGCTCGAAAAGGGCCAGGTGCTGGAAGGTACTGTCAAGAACATCACCTCTTACGGCGTATTCATCGACCTGGGTGGCGTAGACGGTCTGATCCACATCACCGACCTCAGCTGGGGTCGCGTGACCAAGCCCAGCGAAGTTGTAGAACTCGACCAGAAGCTCAACGTCGTTATCCTCGACTTCGACGACGAAAAGAAGCGCATCGCTCTCGGTCTCAAGCAGCTCCAGCCCCATCCATGGGACGCTCTCGACGCTAACCTCAAGGTGGGCGACCACGTTAAGGGTAAAGTTGTCGTTATGGCTGACTACGGCGCATTCCTCGAAATCGCTCCCGGCGTAGAAGGTCTCATCCACGTAAGCGAAATGTCGTGGAGCCAGCACCTCCGTTCGGCTCAGGATTTCATGAAGGTTGGCGACGAAGTTGAAGCTGTCATCTTGACTCTCGACCGCGAAGATCGCAAGATGAGCCTCGGCATCAAGCAGCTCAAGAACGATCCCTGGGAAAACATCGAAGAGAAGTATCCCGTTGGCAGCCGTCACACTGCCCGCGTACGCAACTTCACCAACTTCGGCGTTTTCGTTGAAATCGAAGAAGGTGTTGACGGTCTGATCCACATCAGCGACCTGTCGTGGACCAAGAAAATCAAGCACCCCAGCGAATTCACTCAGGTTGGCAACGACATCGAAGTTGAAGTTCTTGCTATCGATAAGGACAACCGTCGTCTCAGCCTCGGTCACAAGCAGCTCGAAGAAAATCCCTGGGATGTATTCGAAGGTGTATTCACCGTTGGCTCGGTTCACGAAGGTACCATCATCGAAATGCTCGACAAGGGCGCTGTTGTTGCTCTGCCCTACGGCGTTGAAGGCTTCGCTACTCCTAAGCACCTCGTTAAGGAAGACGGTTCGCAGGCCAAGGTTGACGAAAAGCTCAGCTTCAAGGTTATCGAATTCAACAAGGAAGCTAAGCGCATCATCCTCTCGCACAGCCGCATCTTCGAAGATGAAGCTCGCGCTGAGAAGCATGCAGAACGTAAGGCTAAGCGCCAGACCCGTCAGCCCCGCGAAGAGGCTCCCGCAGTAAACACTCCTATCGAGAAGGCTACTCTGGGCGACCTCGAAGCTCTCGCTGCTCTGAAAGAGAAGCTCGCTGGCAAGTAATCAGAACAACCTGGCGCGGCATTAGCTGCGACTGAATCACTACAGAGGATGCACCGCCATCGCGGTGCATCCTCTCTTGCTTTTTTACATCGGATAATCATTCCCGAGATTTGGCCATTGAGCGCCAATTTCGTATTTTTGCAGCGCAAAACCGATCTGGTCAATTATTTGTTTACATAGTGTAGAAAACTATATTTCTCGCTAATCTGATTTAATCTTAAAGTAAATTATGAGCAATAACGAAATATTCAGTATCACACGATTTCTGACCGCCGGCGAGACCGATGCTCGCGGCTTGATGCCCATCACTTTAATCGCAGCACGCGCAATCGAAGCGGCAACTCTCCACGCAAATGCCCTTGGCATAGGCTATTCCAATTTGTCGGAGCATCGCTTGGGCTGGGTGCTAGCCCGCTTAGCTATCGATGTGCATCGCTATCCTACAATTAACGAGACTTATACAATCACTACTTGGATTGAAAGCTACAATAAATTTTTCAGCGACCGCTGCTTCGTCATGACTGATGAAGCCGGCAACGTAGTGGCCGACATTCGCTCGGTGTGGGTAGCAATCGACACGGCAACACGCCGCATGGCCGACCTGACGCGCCTCGAACGCAGTTCGTTCCCAACTGCCAATCGTGAATGTCCGGTGCCTAAATGCCGTGTCCTCACTATCGCACCTGATAGTGATGTTGAGCGCGTAGCACATACTTTCCGCTACACTGATATCGATTTTAATGGCCACGTCAACACTATGCGTTATCTCGAGGCAGTGCTCAATCTCCGTCCGCTTGATTTTTATAACGCTAATGACATCGCCTTGCTTGAAGCTTCGTTTGAGCATGAGTGCCATTTCGGAAAGCCGGTTGAGTTGGTCACCGGTCCATCTGCCACGGCCGAGGGCGCATTTGCTACTGAAGTAGTAGTTGATGGTCGACGCGCTGCAGCCGTACAAATCACGTACCGTCCGCGCTAAATCGCAGAATACTAAGCAATATATACAGAGAGACAGACCTCCTCCACGACGGGACGTCTGTCTCTCTGCTTTTTTGCTATTTAGAGTCTAAAAGTCTCCTGCGCCTTGGCGGATGATTTTTGGCGCGGTGGCGTCGGTGATGTCGACTACGGTCGAAGGTACGATGCCTCCAATGCCGGCGTCGAGTAGCACGTCGGCATGCTCACTATAGTGCATAGCAATAGATTCGGGCTCGACTGCTTCGGCATCTTCGTCGATAGCTATGGAAGTGGCCAAAATAGGGCGTCCAAGGGCTGCCGCGAGGGCTGTAGCCACGCCATTAGCCGGAACGCGTATGCCGACGCTGCGGCGGCCTTTAAAGACTTTAGGTAGCCGTGTAGAGCTAGGCAAAATGAACGTGAATGGGCCCGGAAGGTGCTCTTTGAGCAGGCGGAAGGCGTGGTTGTCAATGCGACCATAGTCTGATGCCATGGATATGCCATCGCAAACTATCGATAGCAGCTGCTTGTCGGGGTTGATTCCTTTGATTGCACAAAGACGCTCGATGGCGCGGTTAGATAGCGCATCGCAGCCTAGGGCATACAGAGTATCAGTAGGAAAGATTACTATGCCGCCATCATCAAGCACGCTGATGGCTCGTGCGATATGTCGCTCGTTGACGTTGTCTCCGAAAAACTTCAGAATCTCCATTATGACTGTGTATATCGAGTGAACGTGATGTTGCGTGCATTGGCATATTCAGTCAGCAGACGGCGTGTGAGGCTTTCCATGCGGTCGGCGTCGTCGGGGCCTGAATAGAGGTGTATTGTCATTAGTAAGGCTGTCGTGTCGGGCGAGAGCTTGGTGCGGTCGTTGTCGGATGTTGGGGTGCCGATGCCTCCGACGGCATCGCGTATTACCGGCAAGCAGTGGATATTGAGGGGGCCGCGGCCTATGGCTTCATAAGGCTCGCCTTCGCGGCCTACGCCGAGGCGCACGACATCGCCTTGAACCTTATCGAGGTCGAAACCGCCGATTGAATGGCCGGTAACGATGGAAATCAAGTTGATGAGGTCAATGACTGCCAGCGAGCGGTAGAGTTCCAATCCTTTGACGCAGCGTCGGCATAGTGCTTCTGACGATGGCCGGTAGCGGTTGGGCTCCTTCCCTAAAGCTTTGTATGTGGCGCGAATGGCGGCAATGGATGGGCGCTTGTTGACCATTTCCATCGGTGTGCTTTCGCGCACGGCTGCGGCAGCAGCGGTTATCTCGGCCCACAAGGCGTCGGATGTGGGCGGATTGGTGATGTCGGCTGTGACGATGATTTCGGTCAGATGCGGAGCCGCAGAGGCTACTACCGGCTCAATTTCGAATGATATATGGCGTGCTGGCATATTTGTCTTCTTATCATGGTATCGCGCAAAAGTACAAAAAAACTATGAATCGTCCAACTAATATTGCGCGAGCTTTCGCAAGTAAAAAAGGGAGACCCGTCGAGAGCCTCCCCTTTCAAATTATATAGAAAAACAGTATGTTGTCGGTGTTATTTTACTGACGCTGTGGTGTCGGCAGCCAGTTTGAATTTGACGGTGCCGCGAATATCGGACGAAGAGGCGCCAATGTGGGCTGAGAATTCGCCGGCTTCGGCTACCCATTGGTGTGCTGCGTCGTCGAAGAACATGAGCTTGTCGGGTGTAATTACGAATTCAACGTCGACGGTCTGACCCGGCTCGATGGTTACTTTCTTGAAGTCCTTCAATTCCTTGACGGGGCGGGGCAGTGAGCTCTTGGCATCGGCAATGTAGAGCTGCACGACTTCTGCGCCTGTGCGGTCGCCGGTATTGGTGACGGCAACTTTCACGGTGACGCTACCATCTGCAGCCATTTCGGTGGCGCTTACGGTGGGTTTGCCGTATTTGAATGTCGTATAGCTAAGGCCGTGGCCGAAGGGGAACAGCGACTTGATTTTGTTCTTTTCGGCCCAGCGGTAGCCTACGAAGATGCTTTCTTCGTATTTGCAGTCGACAATGTCTGAGCCGTCGTTGCGCGGTGTGCCGGGGTACTGGCCGAGGCTATGAGCGCCTACGTCGGTCAAAGCTACGGGGAATGTCATCGGGAGCTTGCCCGAGGGGTTCACGTCGCCTGAAAGCACGGAAGCGATGGCGTTGCCACATTCGGTGCCGAGATACCAGGCTTGCACGATTGCGGGTACGTTCTTCACCCAAGGCATTGCTACGGCGTTGCCCGAGATGTTGACTACGACGAGGTTCTTGTTGGCGGCTGACAGAGCGTTGATTACGCCATCTTGATTGTAGGGCAACTCAAGGCCGGCGCGGTCTGAGTCTTCGCAATCTTGATTGTTAGCTTTGTTGAGGCCGCCGATGAAGATTACGAGGTCGGCGTTTTTGGCTACTTCGACAGCTTCGGCAAGGATTTCCTCGGCCGAACGTTCGTCGTTGAGGTCTTGGCCTGTTACGACGCCATTATATTCGCCTGTGGGGTCGCCTACGTAGCCGCGAGCATATACCACTTCGGCGGTCGAGCCAAAGCGTTTTTTGATGCCGTCGAGAGGCGAAAGTTCATATTTGACTTTCAGCGATGAGCTACCGCCGCCTACTGTCATCATTTTGACGGCATTTTCGCCGATGACAGCGATGCGCTTCACCTTGTCAGTGTTGACCGGCAGCACGCCGCCTTCATTCTTGAGTAGCACGATACCCTCAACGCCGATGGTGTGAGCGGCTGCAATATGTTCGGGCGAGCAAAGCGAGCCAAACGGACGATTGGTATTCATGTTAGTGCGGAAAATCAGGCGCAGTACGCGACGTACCTTGTCGTCGAGTTCGGTGGTGCCTACGCTGCCTTCCTTGATCTTTTTCAGATAGGGCATGGCGAGGTAATAGTTGTCGTAGGCATTGCTGGTGCCGTTCGAGAGGCCGTTGGTCCAAGTGCCGAATTCGAGGTCGAGGCCGTTGGTAATGGCTTGTTCGGTGTCATGTGCACCGCCCCAGTCGCTGACGACTACGCCGTCGAAGCCCCATTCGCCTTTGAGGATATCGTTAAGTAGATATTGGTTGTGGCAAACGTGTTGGTCTTTGTAGAGGTTGTAGCTGCCCATTATTGACCATGCACCACCTTTTTGAACTGCGGCTTTGAATGCCGGCAGATAAATTTCGTAAAGTGCACGATCATCGACAATAGCGTTTGTGGTGTGGCGGTTGACTTCGTGGTTGTTGAGCGCATAGTGCTTCACGCACGCGGCCACGCCATTGCTCTGAAGGCCTTGAACGTAGGGTACGACCATGACTGAGGCTAGATACGGATCTTCGCCCATGTATTCGAAGTTGCGGCCGTTGACGGGGGTGCGATAGATATTTACGCCCGGGCCCAGCAATATGTCTTTCTTGCGGTAGCGTGCTTCTTCGCCGATACTTTTGCCATAGAGCATAGCTACATCGGGGTTCCATGATGCGGCCAAGCAAGTCAGAGCCGGGAATGCTACGCATGAGTCGTTGGTCCAGCGAGCTTGGTCCCATTCGTCCCAAAGCACTTCGGGACGGATGCCGTGGGGGCCGTCGGTAGTCCATATTTCGGGGATACCTAGACGCGGCACGCCGGCCGATGAGAATTTCGACTGTGCGTGAATCACAGCGACTTTCTCTTCGATGGTCATGCGCGAAAGGGCGTCTTCGACACGCTCTTCCAGCGGACGTGTCTCATCGAGGTAGACGGGTGTAGTATTTGCTTGAGCAGTGAAGCAAGTCGCTGCTACGAGTAATGGTAGTAATATATTCTTTTTCATAGTTATCACTTAACGGTTTGAGGAGTTAAGCCAATTGACGAGATATAACCATTCTGGGGAACGCAATTTTCGACTTTGCATGAGTCAATGAAGTCTGCTAAAATTTTGACGCTCGCAGCTTGGTCGGGGCGTGCGGCACGGATGTCGGCGTAAGTTACGCGCGGAGCTTCTGCGAAGCCGATAATCGAATCCCATGCTTCGGGAGCTACGATGCCCATCATGCATGAGCTGTCAATCTTCTTGTAGGGCCAGAAGGTGTAGCCGATATTGTTGTCGACCATAGTTTTGCAGAACTCAGCCTGCCACTCGTCGGTGTTGTGGCCGATTTCTCCCATGTACATGGGTAGCTGTGTGCGGTTCTTAAAGTCGACGATTTCTTGAATGGCTTCAGTGGTGGGAGCGCCGCCATAGCGGTGGCAAGTGTACATGAGCTTGTCGTCGTAGGTCCAGTCGGTGAAAGGCTTGAAGTTGCCGTTCCACTGAGCGCCGCCAAGCAGAATGATATGGTTGTTGTCAACTTCGCGAATTGCCTTTACTGCCATCTTATGCACGCCTTCGAGCTTCGAATTTAGTTCGTCGACATTTGCAAAGTATGGAGCAATCGGTTCGTTGATAAGTTCATAGCCGAGAATGATGGGCTCGTCGCAGTAGCGAGCGGCGATGTCGCGCCAGATGTCGCAGAATTGTTGCTGGCATTTTTCGCTGTCAAAGAGCCAAGGGTAGCCGTAGCTGTCGTCGATGTTGTCGCCGGTCTGGCCGCCGGGAGCATCGTGCATGTCAAGGATGAGGTAGAGGCCATTGTCGCGGCACCAGGTCACGACGCTGTCGACGCGCACGAAGCCTTCTTCCTTCGAATTCATGCCCATGTAGTCTTCGTTGGTGAAGAGTTTGTAGTGGAAGGGCAGTCGGATGGTGTTGGCTCCGGTCGAGGCTATATACTCGATATCCTTGCGGGTGATGTAGTTATCTTTGAAGTTTTGCCAGAAAATATCGGCTTGCTCAGGACCAACCAGTTCACGGAACATCTGATCAATCATTCGTGCAGAGTTAGTCTTGCTGAAGCCAAACATATATCCTTCGGGATTCAACCAGTTGCCCAAGTTGGTGCCTTTGATGAACAGTTTGTTTCCGTCGGGAGTAATAAGGTCGCATCCGTCAATTGTGACGAATTGTATATCTTGGGAATCCTCAACTTTAGTTTCGGGATTGCAGGCTGTGAAGAAAAGCGCTGCGAATAACGTCAAAATGGAAAATTTAGTTTTCATGGTGTCAAAAAACAAATGTCGATTTTTTATATAGAGGCTTGGAGCCGAAGCTCCAAGCCTTTATTGTTTAAAACAATCTTTTTTACCGTAATTGATCTATACCTAATTAATCATTTGATTATTCAGCTTGAAATACGCGAACGTAGTCGACTTCCATTGTTGCGGGAAGAGCCGATTCGTCCACACCATTCATGCCACCCCAGCTACCACCCCAAGCGAGGTTGAGGATTACGTAGAAGGGCTTGTTGAACGGCCATGTCGATACGTTGCCGGCCTTGTCGTTGGCGAAGTGCAGCAGCTGCTCGCCATCAACGTAGGTGGTGATGTAGTCGGCAGTCCATTCCAGACGATATACGTGGAATTCGTCTTCTGCACCGGCGGTGAGGCGTTCGGCAGTCTTCTGGGTACCCATTACGTGGTTGTAGCTTTCGGTGTGAAGCGACGACGAAGTGTAGTTGGCATTGCAGCCTACTTCTTCCATAATGTCGATTTCGCCGCACTTGGGCCACGGGTTGGAGCCGAAGTCATTGTTGACGGGCATCATCCAGAATGCGGGCCATG
Source organism: uncultured Bacteroides sp. (assembly GCA_964456545.1). Taxonomy (GTDB): domain Bacteria; phylum Bacteroidota; class Bacteroidia; order Bacteroidales; family Muribaculaceae; genus CAG-873. Next base: position 21,926 of record CAYWAM010000020.1, on the reverse strand, counting down.
TGCCCTTGCCTTTAGGAAGCTTGATTTTGGCTTCGATGATACCATACTTCCAGCCCTTGCTCAGGTTGCCGTAGATGCGGCCTGAGTAGACATTGTTGCCTTGCTTGAAAGCGGTAATCTTCAGTGTGCCATCGCTTACGGTGGTGACGCGAGTGCCATTGAATGCACCGTTTACATAGTTTTGGAGTTCGTTGTTGACCCAGCCTGCACCTTGTACTTCGTGTGTCCAAGCGTCTGTATTGAGGGCGTCGCCTTCAAATTCGTCGTGCCACACGAGTTTGTAGCCTGCGGGGGCCTCAATCGAAGGGTCCACGGGCAGTTCGGGTTCAGAGGGAAGTACTGTGCCGTCGTCGTCAGAGTGTTTCTTGAACACGATGTTGGTGATTTCGAAGGTCTTACCGGCATTGCCACCAAAGTCGAGGCAGAGCTGGAGCACACCGTCGAAGCCAAGTTCGCCTGAGAAGTAGTAGCAAGCGCCACCGGCAGCGAATTTCTGAACGTCAGCAGTGAAGAAGGTGTTGTCGTCGCCGTCTTTCTGAACTTTTACAGTGACGTTTGACTCTTCTTTGCAGTCAATGAAGATAGAGAAGTCGTAGCTTTCCGAAGCCGATACGGGGATGTCAGTCACGAGGTGAACCTGACCTTGCCACTGCTGTGTACCCATACCGTCGGGGCAGGTGAAGTAGATGCGTTCGTTGCTGATGGCCATGTCGGGCTCTGAAATTGTGCCCCAGTTGTTGTCGGCGAACCAGAACGACGGAGTGATTGTGCAAGTCTTCCACAGGTTGTACTCGCTGTCGTACTTATAGCCGGTGAAGACTTCTTCGCCTTGTTCGAATAGACCGAGGGTGTAGTGCCAAGCGATGCCGCCGTTATCGTGTACGAGTTGGATTTCGTTGCGCGACAGGCTTGTAACCTTGAAGTCGGGTTCGTTGTAGGCTTCCATGTTAGGCAGATAGCCTACCAGAGTGCCTTGCGGGAATTTGATGCGGAGGTCGGCGCCTTCGGTGTAGAGTTCGAACGTGGTGTTCTGAACCTCGGCCGGAGCGCAGTAGTCTTGGCCGTCGTTTGTATTGTAGTCAGAGTAGGGAGCGCAGTTTGTGATGCCGGTGTTGACGTAGATAGTGCCGCTTTCGCCCGGATCATATGTGTAAGCGCCCTTGCCTTCTTCACCGGTCATGGTGAAGATGAGCTTATTGTCGTAAACGCCCCAAGCAGCTTTGTCGTTGGGTTCGGCACTCCACCAGCCGAGGCCGTCGGTGCCCGGTTCGCCGCAGCCGAGGTGGCCTTTGACGTTGCCGTTGATATGCCATTCTTTGGTCGAGCCGCCGGTCAGGTTGTTGATGTAGGGCGAGTAGTCGACGATGGTATTCTCGATGTGGATTGAGCCGGTCAGTTCGTTGCTCGACACACCATTGCGGTTGCCAATCTTTACTGACACGGGGTAATCACCGGCTACGGCAATCAGACCGTTAGTGGTCAGATTGACAGAGGTCAGAGGTGCTTTGTCGGCACCATTTGTGTAGATTGACCACACGGCGTATACGCCCTTCGGGTCGTTGCCGTTGGCGTCTTTAAGCGAAGCCTTCCATTCGTTGGTCTCTTGGTCGACGGTCACGACAATGTTATATTTGGAAGCATCGGCAATGCCGTCCTTGCTGACGCCGGCTATTGATTCTTCCGAGCAAGCGGAGAACGAAAGCATGGTAGTCGCTGCCGCTATAACGGAGAAGAATTGATTTATTCTTTTCATTTTTCTTGGCTTTTTTCAGGAGGCGGACCGGAGTCCGCCTCCTTGATTTACGGTTAGATTAATCGTTATAAGGGTTTTGGATGATACCGCCGTTGGCCTGGTCGATTTCCGACTGCGGGAAGGGGAGGTACTTCTTGTTCGGAGTGTAGCGACCTGTGCGGTTTTCGTTCGGGTTAGCCAGTTCGTTGTCGGGCACCAGAAGGGTTTCACCAAGACCTGAACGGATGATATCCCAGAAACGCTTGCCTTCGCCGAGGAATTCGTACTTACGTTCCTGCAGAATGCTTTCAAGTGTAGCGGGTACTGAACCAACGCCTGCACGGCTGCGCACTTGGTCGAGCCAGCCCTGTGCATCGCCCGAGCCTGCGCCGCGAACTACGAGTTCGGCAGCGTTGAGCAGTGCTTCAGAGTAGCGATAGAGACGATAGTTGTTGTTGTAGTTCAGTGTTGCATCGGCAGTCTGGCCGGCGTTGCCACCAATCAGACCTGCATATTTTGCCAGGAAGAGGCCGGTGTCCTGATAGCCAACTTGGTAAGAACCTTCGGCGGGAGCCCAGATAGAAGCGTCGCGGCGAGTGTCTTTTTCATCGTAGGCATTGTAGACTGAGCGGCGAACGCAGCCGAAGCCCCAGCCACCACCGTCGTGGATACCGTCGCTCTTGTCGTAGTTACGCGGCAGAATCATAGCGGGGACAACCGAGCCACCCGATGTGCCACCCCACGACCAGTTGCGCTGGCCTTGGTAGTCAGAGTAGTTGATTTCGTAGATTGATTCCTTGCACCATTCGTTTTCTACTTTCCAGATTGATGCGTAGTCGTTCACGAGGCTGTACTCGGGCGAGTTGATGATTTGCTTCATGTACTCGAGAGCCTTGGGGAAACGAGCAGTGTCGTTCTGATACATAACTACTTCGGTGTAGAGCATGTATGCGAAGGCCATTGTCATGCGGCCATAGTCGGCAACGTCTGATTTCCACTTGAGAGTGTTCGAAGCGATAACGTTTTCGAGGTCAGCGACGATGAAGCCATATACTTCGTCGGCAGTGTACTGAGGAGCGTAGAAGTTGTCGGGGTTCTTGTCGTAGTACACGATGTTGCCCCAGAGGTGCCACAGCCAGTTGTAGTAGAAAGCGCGCAGCGTTACTACTTGGTCGCGATAGTAAGCATACTTTTCTTCGGTCTTGCCCGAGGTCCAGTATTCATCCATGTATTTGATGGCGTCGTTGCAGCGCTTTACGCCTGAGTATAGGTTGCTGTAGATGGTGAGGTCGCCCACGGTCGAGGGGGTGTGGGTGAAGTTCCATGCGTGCTTCCACTGCTTCATGTCGTTGGCGTCCTGGCCGCCTACGAAGAGTTCGTCGGCCCAGGTGTCGGGCATGATGTTGAGACCGCAGTAGTTGTTGCCGTAGTCGAACCAGCACATGGGGTCGTAGGCAGCGACTATTGATTCTTGGATTGCAGCGTCGGTGGTGTAGTACTCTTCAACCGGTCGCTGAGTGTTGTTCGGAATTTCCAGCCAATCGCTTCCGCACGATGTCATAGCACTCGCGCAGATGGCAAGGGTTCCAAACGTCAGTATATTATTGAATTTCATTGCAAGTGTTAGATTAAAGTGAAACATTGAAACCGATAGTCCATGTGCGGGCTAAGGGGTAAACGCCGTAGTCGATACCGATGTTGGTGCCATCACCGATTTCCGGTGTGTAGCCGTGGTACTTGCTAGCTGTGAAGAGGTTTTCAGCCATTACGTAAACGCGGAAGCTGCTGAAGCCAATCTTGTTCATCAAGTTGCTAGGTACGGTGTACGACAGGGTCACGTTCGAGCAGCGGAGGTATGCGCCGTCGTGCAGGTATACGTCCGATGATTTCCAGTTGCGTGAGTCAGCGAGGCTGAACAGCGGCAGGGTGTTCGAGGTGCCTTCGCCTGTCCAGCGGTTGAGCATCCAGCGAGGCATGTTCTTGCCCGGAGTGTCGCCACGGAGCGATGCATCGTAGATGTCGTTGCCCCATACGCCCTGGAAGTAAGCAGTGAGGTTGAAGCCCTTGTAGCCAACGCCTACGTTGAAGCCGTAGGTCCAGTCGGGCATACCCTTACCAATCTTGGTGCGGTCGTCGGCGTTGATCTGGCCGTCGTTGTTGGTGTCGACCCAAATCAGGTCGCCCGGACGTGCAAACCATTCGCCTTGGTTCGAAGTCAGACCATACTTTTCGTTGTATGCGTCAGCTTGAGCTTGATTTTGGAATACGCCTGCGGTCTTGTAGCCGTAGAAGAAGGGGAATACTTCGCCATTCATCGAGCGAGCGATATCGCCGGCGGTAGAGTTGCTCTGTTCGGTGCGCCAGCCGTTTTCGTTACCGAGTTTGATGACTTTATTCTGAGTGTATGTCAGGTTACCGCCGAGGTTGATGTCCCAGTCGCCGAAGTTGCGAGCCCAGCGAAGTTCCATTTCGACACCCTTATTTTCCATTGTACCTACGTTGCCGGTGGGTTTCGATTCGCCTACATATGTAGGAATCTGCATTTCCATGAGCATGCCGTCGGTTTTCTTGTAGTAGTAGTCAACGGTGAACTGCAGTGAGTTGTTCAGGAAGCCAAAGTCAAGGCCGACGTCGGTCTGAGTTGATTCTTCCCATTTGAGGTTGGCGTTTGCAAGGCCTGAAGCTTTCGAACCGTATGATTGGCTTGAACCTTCGGGACCGAAGTAGAAGTTGTTGCTACCATTGGTGAGCACGGTGTAGGCGAAGTCGCCGATTGATTCGTTACCGTTCTTACCCCAAGATACGCGAACCTTGGTGTTGCTCCACCATGTGGGGCGGTCGGCGAGGAACGATTCAGAAGTCGGATTCCAACCCAGCGAGAACGAGGGGAAGGTAGCCCACTTGTTGTTCGTACCGAAGCGCGAAGAACCGTCGCGACGTACAGTTACCTGAGCCATGTAGCGGCCGTCGTAGTCGTACGATACACGACCGAAGTACGAGAGCAGACGAGGATATGCCGAGTTGGGGGCTGAGTCGCCTGTACGGTTGCCACCGTCTTCTTCACCGGGCTGGCCCTGTGCTACATTTACCCAAGGCTTGGCGAAGTCGCTCAGTTTGTTAGCCGATGCGCTGATCCACCAGCCTGTGCCTTCCTTAGCTGATTGGCCGAGGACTACGTTTACGTGGTGGTTGCCAAAAGTCTTGTCGTAAGTAAGAATGTTTTCGAGCTGCCATGTCCAGCCGCGGTTCCAGCTTGACCATGCGCCTGCGTGGATAGCGTCGGTGCTGCTCAGCGGGCCGTAGTATGAGGGTTCGCTGTGGCCTTCAGAGCCCCAGAAGCCGAAGTCGCCGCCGAAGCTGATGCGATATTTCAGAGCGTCCCAAACCTGAAGTTCAGCATTCATGTTGATCACGAATTTGTGGCTCCAGTTCTTCGATGCCGGATAGTCAAAGCCCAGCAGCGGGTTGGTGAGTTCCTGCAGACCACCGCCGAATGCTTCGGGGATGGTGTAGAGGTTGCCGTTCTTGTCGTAGCGAGGTACGTACTTGGCATTGGGAGCGAAGTAGTCGAGCTGCTGTTGGTATTCGGCGCTGCCCGGAGCGAGAGTCGGGGTCAGCAGCGGCGACATACCGAGCGCGTTGGTCAGAGCACCACCATAGTAGCTACCCGAGGGGTTTGCCACGCCGCTCGAGTGGATACGCGAGTAGGCGATGTTGGCGTTCATGGTCAACTTGTTGAGGTAGTTGCGCTTGTTCGAATCGTCGAAGAATGTGTAGTTGTTGTTCGAGCGGAGCGACAGACGGTTGTAGTTCGAGTGGCCGTAGTTGCCGCCAACGATACCTTCCTGGTCATAGTAGCCCAGCGAGAGGTAGTAGTTGCCGCGTTCGCTACCACCGGCTACTGAGATTTGGTGGTTCTGAACGGGAGCACCGTCGTTGAAGATAGCGTCCTGCCAGTCGAAGCCTGCACCTACGCTGTAGGGGTCCATTGCCAGGTGCGAAGGAATGCTCTGGCCTGCGTTGAGGTAACCCTCTTGCTTCATGAGCACATACTCGGTAGCGTTCATCATTTCGACTTGCTTTGAAACGCTCTGCCAGCCGTAGCTGAAGTCGTAAGTGATTTTTGCGCGACCTGTCTGGCCAGCCTTAGTGGTTACAAGAATAACACCGTTGGCTGCGCGAGCACCATAGACAGCACCCGAAGCGGCGTCCTTCAGCACTTCAATCGACTTGATGTCGGCCGGGTTGAGGTAGTCGATACCGCCATCGATAGGCATACCGTCGACAATGTAAAGAGGATTGGAGTTGTTGATTGTACCGATACCGCGAACGCGTACCTGTGCGCCGGTGCCGGGTTGACCGTTGGCTGCCGTTACTGTCACACCTGAGGTAAGGCCCTTCAGTGCGTTGTCGACGCGCACAGCTGCGGTCTGTTCGAGTTGTTCGCTACCTACTTTAGAGATGGCAGCGGTTACGACGCTCTTTTTCTGCGAACCGTAGCCTACGACTACGACTTCTTCAAGAGCGTTGTTGTCTTCGACCATGACGACTTTCATGCCGTCAACAGCCTTAGCTTCCGTCGTCTTGCAACCTACGTAGCTAAATACTAAGGTCGTCTTGTCGTTTGGAATGGCAATCTTGAAGTTACCGTCAATGTCGGTTGAGACACCTGTCATAGAACCTTTGACTAAAACCGAAGCTCCAATTAAAGGCTCACCGTTGCTGTCCTCGACAGTACCGGAGATTGTCGTTTGTGCTAATGCGCTAACAGTTCCGAGGAACATAAGCAGCAGCATAAGCAACGACCTTCGAGTTTTTAAAATTGCTTTTTGCATTGTTACAAATGGTATTTAAGGTTATTAAGAATTTTGCGCAAAATTAATTAACATATATTTAATATAAAATATGTGGTCATCATGGTAGGTAACTATGCGGGTAAAGTGCTATATCAGATAATCAGAGGTTTAGCTACTATTCGGTATCGCTATTTGGTAAATTTTAGTAGGCTATTTTACCAAGCGATTTTACCGTATTCGCAAACTCATCTTTAGGTATTATAGCTTTGTTGCGGATGCGCTGGCGGGTGTTGTAGACTGTGCGTACGGAGCAATGCAGGAATTGTGCAATCTTGGTGCTATCGTTTAAGCCTAGTCTGACAAGGGCATATATGCGAAGCTCGGTGTTGAGTTGCTCGTCTTTTTTCAGGGCTATTTGTTCCTCCGGTCGCAGCAATTTGTTGAAGTCTTTGACAAAGTCAGGATAGATGCCTAGAAATATTTTATCAAAAATCTGATACAGTTCTTTGGTCTCGGCATATGATAGCTCAGGTGTTTTTGTCAATTCTTTGAGGTCGGCGTAGCGGTGGGCTAGCAACATTGCGTGTATGTTGCGACGGAAGTCGTCGAGCTTGTTGATGTAGTTTGAGCAAATTGAGAAGATATCGGCAATCAATCGTTCTTTAGCGTAGTTGGTTTCTGATAGTTCTACAGTGTCCTGCTTTGCTGATGAGTACATTTCTTTAAGTTTCTCGTTAGCGTCGAGCAGTTGTTCGTTGGCCGATTTTAGTTGTTGCTGCAGATTCTCTTGTTCGCTAATTTGCTGGTTTAGTTGAGAGTTTGCGCTGTCCAGTGCGGCTTTATTGACGCGTAGTTTGCGATTTTGTACGAAGGTGAAGACTAGTGAAAGCAGCAACAGAATCACTATGGTAACTAGAGCTATCGAATAAGTGCGCAAATCCTGGTTTTGCTTTTCGGCTTGCTGTTGGTATACGGATGCGATTTTGTATTGTAAATCAGCTAATTTGCCTACTCTCACGCGGCTTTTGTAAGCATTTGCGCAATTTAAGCTGTAATTGATATACTCGTTAGCGCGTTTGAGCTCGTTGCGGTTGTATAGATAGCCGGCTATTTCTTCCAGCGAAGAGATTTCTTTGTTGCACGATCGCGCATCGGCTATTGCCGATAAAATCAAGAATCGTAGCTTGTTAGGTTCGTCGCCTATCTTTTCGTACAGTCGGCTCAGAATCCATGCATTTTTAGCATCATTTACTGTCTGAAACGAGCTATTGTTGACTATTGATAATATAATGGGTATAGTTTTCTTTGACTCTTCCGTGTCGCTTAGGCTATACCATCCTTTGAACCAGCAGTATTGAGGGTCGCTTTGGGGAAGGTCTATTATTTGATTGTTCAGAAGGCTCAGCGATTCGGATGTATATGGGTTGTCTTTAGAGTTTGTGCCGCGATATTGGTCGCGATGAGTGTAAAGGAAAAGTAGTTGTTCGTTACATTCTAAAGATAGTGAACGATCTAGATTATCCTGGTCGACAAGGTCAATCGATTTTTGCGCTTCTTCCAACAAGCCTGTAGCTGAATACACATACGAGCGGCAGATGTACATTTCATTAATCCATTTCGCTCTATTAGCTTTAATAGCATATTCAAGGCTGGCATTTACGTAGTGTAGAGCCGAGTCCGAATCGTACGTTTTATATTCGTTGTATAGGTTTCGCGATGTCCAATATAGTTGTTCGACGTCGGTTGCTGATGCCAATTCAGATTTCAGAAGCGCTATTTTTTCCGCCTTCTTTTCTTCAAATATATCTTTATTCTGAAGAGTCCAATCAAGTACTTCAAGCAACTGCTCGGAATTCATATGCGTTAGCGGTGTGTCAGAAGTTTGAGCAGTGGCATTCAATCGGCATATGAGTATGCAAAGAAATATGTAGATGCAAGCTCTCATGGATTTGATCTTAGAAAAAGTCATCAGGCTCTGTAGGATTTTGGTTAATCAACTTCTTGAAAAAATTGAAGTCGTGGTTTGACATGATTTCGATTCTTTTGCAAATATACTAATTATTTTTTCTTCCTCTGCTCATAGGTAAATATATTAGGTAAAATAAATATCTTTTAAGATTCACAATATCAATTAGCAAACGTGTTCAATAGGTAAATTTGTATGTAAAGAATGTTAATCGTTTAAGTCAGTTTTTTTTGAGCTCTTTCGAGCCATTTATTACTTTGCTTTATTGACCAAATTGATTAGAGTGGAGATAACAAAATATCTGATTATAGGTAAAAGTCGCATAACGTTTCGGCCTATATTTATTCGCTACTATTATGTCGCGCAATTCCTGTGTTTTTTTATATTTTTATCCGTTTCGCGCGGATGTGTGCGCGTATCTGAATGTGAGATGAAAAAAAATTCGTACCTTTGCACTTGATATGAAGGAGTTTTTCAAAATATTAAAGCGGTTTGTTCCGCCCTACAAGAAGTATCTGCTGCTCAATATCCTGTTTAATTTGTTGACTGCAGTTCTTACCTTGTTCTCGTTTGCGCTGATTATCCCAATCTTGGAAATGCTCTTCAAGATTAAGGAAGCGACGTATGTGTACATGTCTCTCAGCGATGGCTCGCTGAAGGACGTTGCAGTAAACAATTTTTACTATTACACCCAAGAGTCGATTAGCAATTTTGGGCCATCGATAACGTTGGCTTTGCTAGCAGCAGCTTTGGTGGTGATGACGGCTTTGAAAACCGGCACGGCATACCTGAGTAGCTACTTTATAGTGCCGCTTCGCTCGGGCATCGTTCGTGATATTCGTAATTTCTTGTACGATAAGATTACGCGTCTGCCGATTTCGTTCTTTACATCCGAACGCAAAGGCGATGTGATGGCTCGAATGAGTGGCGACGTAGCTGAAATCGAAAACAGCATCATGTCGTCGCTCGACATGATGTTCAAGAATCCGGTCATGATTATAGTATGTCTGGCTATGATGCTGACAATCTCTTGGCAACTGACCATTTTCGTATTTGTGCTACTGCCGTTGGCCGGTTTAGTCATGGGCCGAGTTGGTAAGAGATTGAAACGTCAATCATTTGAAGGTCAGACGCAATGGGGTGTCTTGATGTCGAATATCGAGGAAACTCTTGGTGGCTTGCGTATCATCAAGGCATTCAATGCCGAAGAGAAAGTGCGCAGTCGTTTCCACCAGCAAAATCAGATATTCTTTCAGATTAGCAATCGCGTGGCTCGTCGCCAATCGCTTGCACATCCCATGAGCGAGTTTTTAGGTACGACTGCCATTGCTATAATCTTATGGTTTGGCGGTTCACTGATATTAGGCGGATATTCAGCCTTAAATGCTGCTTCGTTTATCTACTATATGGTGATTTTCTACTCGATAATCAACCCTGCTAAAGACCTGTCGAAAGGCGCATATAACATACAGAAGGGACTCGCATCGATGGAGCGTGTCGACAAAATACTTTCGGCTCGCAACCCGATAGCAGACCCTGCCACCCCTATCGCAGCACCGGAGTTGAAGCAGTCAATCCGCTACGAGAATGTGTCGTTCAGCTATGGTGAGCGCGAAGTTCTGCACGATATCAACCTTGAGATTCCGGCCGGAGCCACAGTGGCACTTGTCGGACAGAGTGGTTCTGGTAAAACGACAATGGCTGATTTGCTACCGCGTTTCTATGACGCCTCTCAAGGCCGAATCACCATCGATGGCGTTGATATTCGCGACCTGCGCGTTGCCGACCTTCGTTCGCTTATGGGTAATGTCAATCAGGAAGCGATCCTATTCAACGACACCTTCTTCAACAATATCATATTTGGCGTAGAAACCGCTACACAAGAAGAAGTCGAAACGGCTGCTCGCATTGCTAATGCACACGAATTTATAGTCAACTCTGAACAAGGCTACGATACGTCGATCGGCGACCGCGGATGCCGCCTCTCCGGTGGTCAGCGTCAGCGCCTTTCTATTGCTCGCGCTATCTTGAAGAACCCGCCGATTCTGATTCTCGACGAAGCCACCTCGGCTCTGGATACTGAGAGCGAAGTGCTCGTGCAGCAGGCGCTCGAACGTCTGATGAAAGACCGTACAACTTTGGTGATAGCCCATCGTCTATCGACAATTCGCAATGCCGATATTATTTGCGTGCTGCACGAAGGACGCATCGTGGAGCGTGGCAATCATGAACAACTCATGGAGCTTGGCGGTCATTATCGTCGCTTGGTCGAAATGCAGAGCTTGGGTTAATTTCTGAATTTTATTTCTTCGAATTTCAATTGCTATTATGATTGAGCACAATATAAAACAAGAGGAACGCGCTGTGCTCGTGGGCCTCATAAATGATAAGCAGGACGAGGCTCGTAGCCGCGAGTATCTCGATGAACTTGCTTTTCTGGCTGATACAGCCGGTGCCGTCGCAGTGCGTCGGTTTACTCAAAAGCTTGATTATCCGAATCCTCGCACTTTTGTAGGTAAGGGTAAGCTTGAGGAAATCGGTCTGTTTGTTGAAGAAAATGACATCGCTATGGTTATTTTCGACGATGACCTTACATCGAAGCAGGTAGCTAACTTGGAGCGTGAACTTAAGGTGAAGATTCTCGACCGCACGAGCTTGATTCTTGATATCTTTGCGTCGCGTGCTCAGACAGCTCATGCTAAGACTCAAGTCGAATTGGCTCAATATCAGTACTTACTCCCTCGTCTGACACGAATGTGGACTCACCTTGAGCGCCAGCGTGGTGGTATCGGTATGCGTGGCCCCGGTGAAACGCAGATTGAGACTGACCGTCGTATTATCCTTGATAAAATATCACATCTGAAGGAGGAACTTCGCTCAATCGATAAGCAAAAATCGATTCAGCGTAAGAATCGTGGTAAGCTCACTCGTATTGCTCTTGTCGGGTACACTAATGTGGGCAAATCGACATTGATGAACCTTCTGAGCAAGAGCGATGTGTTTGCTGAAAACAAGCTTTTTGCTACGCTCGATACGACGGTGCGTAAAATCACTATCGACAATCTGCCGATGCTGCTTACCGACACTGTCGGTTTCATTCGCAAGCTGCCTACGCATCTGATTGAGTCGTTTAAATCAACCCTTGATGAGGTGCGCGAGTCTGACCTGCTGGTGCATGTTGTCGATATATCGCATCCTAATTTTGAGGAGCAGATTGAGGTCGTAAACAAAACACTGCAAGATGTGTGTGGTGGCGTCGAAAAACCTGTTATTCTTGTGTTTAACAAGATTGATGCCTACACTTTTACGCCCAAGGATGCAGATGATTTGACGCCTGCTACGGCTCGGAATCTCTCGCTCGACGATTTGAAATCATCGTGGATGGCCCGTATGGACGACAACTGCGTATTTATCTCGGCCCGTAAAGGCACCAACATTGACGAGCTTAAGCAAATCGTTTATGATAAAGCGCGCGAAATTCATTTGACACGCTTCCCCTACAACGACTTCCTCTACCAACACTACGAAGAAACTACTGAAGAGTGATATTATTGACGACGAGGGGCGCAATTAGTTGTGCCCCTCGCCGCTTTATATGCGTAGCTGTGCTGCTATCGTTTTGGCGGATTCATAGTTACAGTGAAGATATGGTAGCCATCTGAGCACGAGTAGTTGATGCCCCAGCCATGATAGTCGGATATTGCTTTGGCAATTGGAAGCCCGAGCCCGGTGCCTCTATTTCCGTCGGAGCGGAATCGGTCGAAAATCTTTATGGGGTCTAGTGCTTTGCCTGTGGCAGTGTTTTTTACGATGAGCGAAGGCCCAGGGGCTGTGCTGATAATGATGTTGCCGGTTGACGTGTTTCGGATTGCATTGACTACTAGATTGTTGGTTAAGCATTCCAGTAGGCTTTGATTGGCTTCTATAATCGAATTGAACTTGGCGTCGGGAACAAAATCTACTGAGCTATTGGTGCGCAGCAGCTGATACGATGGCATTAATTTTTCAATAAACTCTTCGAGATGTAATTTCTCGCGTTGTTCATAAAAAAGACCATCGATTTTTGCTAGTAGCAGCAGATTGCGGTTGAGATGCTCCATGCGACTGTTGATTTGATACATGTCGCTCACAAGTTCTAGTTGCCCGGGAGTTAGGTTTTCTTGCACGAGTAAGTCGAGTTTGCTACGAGTCACAGCGAGGGGCGTTTGCAATTCGTGTGATGCATTCTCGGCAAATTCTTTTTGTATACTATATGCTTTGCGACTCTTTGTCATTAAGCGAGTTAACGATTCGTTAAGTCTGTTGAATTCCGTGACGTCCGAGGCCTTGAAATCGGGCAATTCGCTTTGTGTCACACTGTAGCGCTCGGTTTTCTCCAGGCTATCATCGAATGGCTTCCACAGCCGTTTGGTGGCGAATCGCATTATGATGAATAAGGCGATTAAAAGGATAGTAAAGATAAGCACGAGGTGAATCATCATGCCGGCTATGATATCCTCTTCTAGGTCAAGGTCGGGTATGCGTTCATGGCGCTCAATGGCTTGCAGCACGTTCATCAAATTTTCGGCGTAGAAGTATTTGGTCAAAAAGTAGAAAACCGGCGTCATCAGCATGAATAATCCTGCCGTGTAGGCAAAGAATTGTGCCATTGTTTTGCGAATCAGGCTGTGGCTTTTCATAATCATTCGTTCCATTTATAGCCGGCGCCGTAGAGGGTGCGGATGCAGTCGGTGACCCCAGCAGCGGCAAGTTTTGATTTTAAATTCTTGATGTGTGCATATACGAAATTGAAGTCGTCCATCATATCGGCTACGTCGCCGCTAAGATGTTCGGCAAGTGCACTTTTTGAGACCACTCGGCCCCGATTTTCAATAAGAAATAGCAGTAGGTCGTATTCGCTTTTCGTTAAATCAAGATTTTGCCCGCCAGCCATCACTGCGCGCTGCAGTAGGTCGACGCGCACACCACGACTTTCGATAATGTTGGTGGCGTCGAAGCACTTTCGTCGCAGCAGGGCGAAGATGCGCATACTTAGCTCCGGAAGGTGAAACGGCTTGGCTATGTAGTCGTCAGCGCCAAGCCGAAGGCCGGCCACTTTGTCGTCGATAGAATCCTTGGCAGAAACAATTATGACGCCGGTGCGTGGAGTCGTGGCTCGTATTTGTCGTAGCAAATCGAGCCCTGTGCCGTCCGGGAGCATTAGGTCGAGCAGTATGCAATCATATTCGTGAGTGTTTATTCGTTCGGAGGCTTCGTCGAATGTAAAAGCCTGCTCGCACAAATAATCTTCATTTCCGAGATATTTTACAATGCTGTCCGATAGTTGATATTCGTCTTCGATGATTAAGAGTTTCATAGCTTTGGATTTGTGCCCGTAAAGTTACTGCTTATTCTGTATAAATTCAAAATGTCTGCAAAATTGCATGTTATTTTTGCACGATTTTTTATCTAAACTATGCCTTTTATTTCAAATATCGTAGATTGGCTTGTATCTGCAGACCAATGGCTGCTTTTGAGTGTCAATGGATTGCATTCGCCGTTGCTCGACAATGTCATGTGGATACTCAGCGACCGCTGGATTTGGGTGCCACTCTACTTGATACTTGCATGGCTTCTGATTCGCAGGGTCGGGATGCGTGCCGGTGTGTTGGCATTGGTGTTGATTGCCGGTCTAATCACAGCTACCGACCAGACATGTGCCTCGTTGATACGCCCTCTGATAGCGCGCTTGCGGCCCACCAATCCTGAAAATCCGTTGTCGGCTATGCTGACGATTGTCAATGGCTACCGTGGTGGTCCTTATGGCTTCCCGTCGTGTCACGCAGCTAATACCATGGCTTTGGCCGTCTTTTTATCGCTTGTTTATCATCATAGAGCTATGTCGGTGGCGATAGTCGGTTGGGCGCTTTGCGTGTCGCTTTCGCGGGTATACCTAGGTGTGCACTATCCGTCGGACCTCTTTGCCGGTTTCGTGGTAGGTGCGTTTTACGCTGTAATTTTCTACTACGTCTATCGTCGGCTTAATTACCTGCTGTTCAATGGCTATTCCAGGCCTGTGGCGACTTGGCGCTACTTGCGTACCCTCTTTTATGTGGCCTGGCCTGGTGGAGGTAATGGCTGATGTGCCTAGCAGGGCTGCCGGATACTAGTGTGAATGCTTTTTTGAAGCGTTTTTTTGGTGAATTTTTAGCTTTTTCAAGCGTGATGGTCGCAATATCACGCTTTTTTAGTAACTTTGCCATCTAAATACACTTACAGAAATGAGACGATGGCGCATTGAGGACAGCGCGGAGCTGTACAATATCAACGGCTGGGGCCGTAACTACTTTTCAATCAACGACAAGGGTCATGTTGTGGTGACACCTCGCAACGGATTCGCTTCGGTGGATTTGCGCGAAGTGATGGATGAGCTGAAAATCAAGGATATATCGGCTCCGGTACTGCTGCGTTTCCCCGATATTCTCGATAACCGTATCGAGAAGATTTCGAAGTGTTTCGAACAGGCAGCTGAAACCTACGACTACAAGGCACGCAACTTTATGATTTATCCTATCAAGGTCAATCAGATGCGTCCTGTGGTTGAAGAAATTGTCACTTATGGCAAGAAATTTAACATAGGCCTCGAAGCTGGTTCTAAGCCCGAATTGCATGCCGTATTGGCTACTAATATTGCTGATAATGCATTGATTATCTGCAATGGCTACAAGGATGCAAACTATATCGAGCTTGCGCTACTTGCCCAGAAGATGGGCCGTCGCATTTACTTGGTAGTCGAAAAGCTCAACGAGCTGTCGCTCATCGCTGATATCGCTCGTCGTCTGAAAATTAAGCCAAACATAGGTATTCGCATTAAGTTGTCGGCTACTGGCTCCGGCAAGTGGAGCGAAAGCGGCGGTGATTCGTCGAAATTCGGTCTTAACTCGTCGGAATTGCTTGAGGCTCTTTCGATACTGCGCAAGCGCGGCCTCGAAGATTGCTTGAAGCTGATTCACTTTCATATCGGTAGTCAGATTACCAAGATTCGTGTTATCAAAAATGCTCTGCGCGAAGCTACTCAATTCTACGTACAGCTTTGCAAGATGGGCTTCGATATCGACTTTATCGACATCGGTGGCGGCCTCGGCGTAGACTATGACGGCACTCGCTCAAGTTCGTCGGAGAGCTCGATGAATTACTCTATTCAAGAGTATGCCAACGATGCCGTGTCGGCTATCGTGGAAGCTTGTACAAAGAACGACCTCAAGCAGCCTAATATAATTACCGAAAGTGGTCGCTCGCTGACTGCTCACCACTCGATTCTCATTCTCGAAGTACTTGAGACAGCCGAGCTGCCTCGTTGGAAGGATGATGCAGTCGTAGGCGAAGATGCCCACGAACTCGCTCGTGAATTGTACGATATTTGGGACCGTCTCAGCCAGCAAAATCTTTTTGAAAGCTGGCACGACGCTCTGCAGATTCGTGAAGAAGCCCTCGACCGCTTCTCACTTGGTCTGCTCGACCTCACTACGCGTGCACAGATTGAAAAGCTATTCTGGTCGGTAGCGCGTGAAGTGGGAGAGATGGCCGATAATATGAAGCATGTGCCCGAGGAATTGCGCAAGATTTCGCGTATGATTCCCGAGAAGTACTTCTGCAACTTCTCGCTCTTCCAGTCGCTGCCTGATGCTTGGGCTGTTGATCAGATGTTCCCCATCATACCCCTCGATCGTCTTGACGAACGCCCCGGCCGCACTTGTACTATTCAGGATATGACCTGCGATAGCGACGGTAAGCTGGCCAACTTCATTACTTCGCAAGGCTCAAAGGGTGCTCTGCCTGTACATGGTCTTCGTCCGGGCGAACCCTATTATCTTGGTGTGTTCCTTGTTGGCGCTTACCAGGAAATTTTGGGAGATATGCATAACCTTTTCGGAGATACCAACGCCGTGCATATCAGTGTCTACCGCGACCGTTATGAGATTGATCAGGTTATCGAAGGCGAAAGCGTCGACGAAGTGCTCGAATACGTGCAATTCAATCCTAAAAAGCTCGTGCGCAATGTCGAAGCTTGGGTTACTGCTTCAATGAAGGCCGGAACTATCTCGCCTGATGAAGGTCGCGATTTCGTTTCGACTTATCGCGCCGGCCTCTTTGGCTATACATACCTCGAACGCGACTAATGCGCTGTTTCATAGATCTTGCCTATCGCGGCGCAGCTTATCATGGCTGGCAGGTGCAACCCGGCCAGATTACTGTGCAGCAGGTTATCGAGAGCGCTCTGCAGCGCCTTTTAGGTCGTCCTGTGCCTATAGTGGGTGCCGGTCGCACTGATGCGGGGGTCAACGCTCGTCGTATGATAGCGCATGTCGATTTTGATGACGATTTCGACTCATCGTCGTCTACCTTTCTGCGCTCGCTCAATGCTCTGTGTGGTCGCGATATAGCCATTCGCAGCATTCGCCAGGTTCACAACGATGCCCATGCTCGTTTCGACGCTACGGCTCGCACTTATCGCTACTTTGTGCACACATGCAAGGACCCGTTTGCCGGCGAATTGTCGTGGCAAGCGCCGCCTTCGCTCGATTTCGAGGCGATGAATTCGGCTGCACAGTGCTTGCTAGGCCGTCGCGACTTTACTTCGTTCTCGAAACTGCATACCGATGTAAAGACCAATATTTGCGACCTGCGTGCCGCTGCTTGGCATCAGACCGATGACTCTCATTGGTATTTTGAAATTACAGCCGACCGATTTCTGCGCAATATGGTGCGCGCCGTGGTCGGTACGCTCGTAGATGTGGGCCGTCATAAAATCTCTGAGGCCGATCTGATGGCAATCTTGGATGCTTATGACCGCTGTGCTGCCGGCACGTCGATGCCCGGCGGGCCTCTATTCCTATGGGATGTGGCCTACGACTATATCTCATTCGACTGACCGAAGTTTTGCAACTTTGTTTGTGGGTCGTTTGTGCGTAATTAGAGCGAATATAAGATATAGAGAATAATAAACATTATAAGAATCAAATCCCGGTTAAAAGGAAAGAGTTCGGTGCAATACCGAATTCTTTCTAAAATCGGATAATGTTTAACCTGTCCAACTTTTTGGGGTCACTTCATTCGGCGGATTTGCGCAAATAGATTTTATTGGCTAACTTTGCAATGATATGAATGGTATGCCACTGACACGCGAACTTATTTCAGAGCCTGGTCGCTATAGACTTTTGTTAAGTCTTGGCGAGCGCTCGTTGCACGTTGTGGCGAGCTGTGTAGCCGGTGATGAGGAGGCTGTGGCGGCCACTATCGAACTTGCTGATAGTTCGGCGCACACGCTCGAGGAAGCCGTCTATGCCAACCCGATGTTGCTGCTGCCTTTTGCTCGCACCGATGTCGTTGCAGTCACCGGCCGAGTTCATATATTGCCTCCCGATACTGCGACTGATTCGGATGCTGTAGACGCACTTACCGAAATATTCGACGATGACCACCCCGTGGCTCTCGCTGATAATATCGATATGCACAATACAGCATTGCTGCTATTGTCGCGCGAGAGAGTCAACTTTATTCGCCGTACATTCGACCGCGCGTCAATACATAGTCATTTGGCTGTATTGGGCCGCTATCTGACGCGTCGTAGCCGTCTAGGTAATAGTGGCAAGGTGTTTGTCAACCTCCGTCGAGATTCACTTGATATCCTGGCTTTTAATAGCTTGGGCCTTGCAGCGGCTAATACTATCAAAACGGCCGACGATAATGATGCGGCGTACTTTGCTATGGCTATTGCGCGTGAAGTCGGTCTGGCTATAGATTCTGATGAATTTATTATTAGCGGTGATCGTCAGCGCCGTGTCGCCGTCACGGAGATTTTGCGTCGATTCGCTTCGGCGGTTGTGCCCTTGATTGTGCCGGCGGCAGCTACTACCTATTTGCCTAAGTCAGTTGATATTCCGCTTGAATTAATAGTACTCCCTTTATGCGAATAATACGAGGAAAATTCGGACGTCGTCGTTTCGATGTTCCTACTAATATCACTGCGCGTCCGACCACAGATTTCGCACGCGAAAACCTCTTCAATGTACTCGAAAACCTTGTCGATATTGAGGATGCAAACGTTCTCGACCTTTTTGCCGGCACAGGTGCAATTTCTTTTGAATTCCTGTCGCGCGACTGCAAGTCGGTGACGGCGGTCGAAAAAGCGACTACACAATATAATTTTATAAAAAAAGTCGCTCAACAGCTGAATGTTAACAACTTGCGGCTTATTAAAGGCGACGTCGTGAAATTCTTGTCGACATGCGATGCTCCTTTCGATATCGTTTTTGCCGATCCTCCTTACAATTTGCCCAATTTCGGCGAAATCCCTGAATTGATTCTAAATAGCAAGGCTGTGGCTCCGGGCACCTTAGTGGTCATTGAGCACTCAAAAGCCTTTGACTTTTCAGCGCTTCCCGGCTTTGTCAACCACCGCGCTTACGGCTCTGTAAACTTCTCCATTTTTCAGCTCTGAATAAAGCTACACGTTATATAAACTCCATGGATATTACTCTGTGGAGTTTCTTTTTTGTGTTGTTATTTGTGGATTCTGTGAATTTGCTTAACTTTGCTATGCCTTGGAAGGAGTCGTCGAGAATTCATGCTTATTTTTTAATGAACCGGCTACATTTTGGCGTATATTTTTCATCACGACTCTGATTATATCGATAATAGGTCTGAAGGTGCTAGCCTGAATTATGCTTTTTTTGAGGGCTGTGCCGACAGCGAGTTGACCTAGATGAGGTTGTAACCTGAAAATCTAACCATTTATAAATTATGAAAGTCCATTTAATTTGCCTTGTGTTGCTATCGTCGGTGTGTTTGTCGCATGCTGCTAAAGCTGCGATTCCTACTGATCCGCTAATTGAGTCGGCCGTTGAGCAGACGTTGTCTAAAATGACTTTAGAGGAGAAAATAGGGCAGATGATAGAGCTGGCAATCGATGGGCTTGGTAGTTGGAGAGATGGTGAGTTTTTTCTTGATTCAGCCAAGTTGCATGAAGCGATCGCTGTTTGCAAAGTCGGCTCTGTGTTAAGTGCACCGGGAGCGCCTACGGCTCAAACGCCTGAGAAATGGCTGCGGTTGATTGGCCAGATTCAAGAAATGTCGATTGAGGAGATAGGCGTGCCATGTGTCTATGGTCTTGATCAAAATCATGGTACTACATATACCATCGGAGGCGTTCTGTTCCCTCAAAATATCAATGTCGGAGCTTCGTTTAATACGGCTTTGGCTAAGCAGGCTGCCGAAATCACAGCATATGAAACTCGTGCGGCAAATTGCCCTTGGACCTTTTCGCCCACAGTCGACCTTACTCGCGACCCTAGATGGAGTAGGGTATGGGAGAATTTTGGCGAAGACCCGATAGTCAATGCAGCTATGGGCTCGGCACAAGTGAGTGGCTTTCAGGGCGAAAATCCAAATCATATCGGGCCACATCATATTGCAGCCACAGTGAAGCACTATTTTGGCTATGGAGCGCCACGAACTGGCAAAGATCGTACGCCGGCCTATCTATCGCCGGCCGATATGCGCGAAAAGTTCTTTGAACCATTCCGCGCATGTGTCGAAGCAGGTGCTCTTTCGATTATGGTAAATAGTAGCTCAATTAATGGCAAACCTGTGCATACGGATTACGAGTTGCTTACGAAGTGGCTTAAAGAAGACCTTGCATGGGATGGTTTGCTTATTTCAGACTGGGCCGATATTAGCAATTTGTACACTCGCGAGCATGTGGCAGCCAATAAGAAAGACGCAATAGCGCTAGCTGTCAATGCCGGTATTGATATGGCTATGGAACCTTATGCAGTGGATTTTTGTGAGTTGCTCAAGGAGTTGGTGCTAGAGGGGCGTGTAGCACAAGAGCGTATAGATGACGCTGTTCGTCGTGTTCTTCGTTTGAAGTACCGACTAGGGCTATTTGCGGCTCCGAATACATATCCGTCTGATTATCCGGCATTCGCATCGCCCGACCATGCTGCAGCCGCTTTATGTGCGGCCGAGGAGTCGGAAATATTGTTGAAGAACGAAGGGCGTATCTTGCCACTGAAAAAAGGACAAAAGATACTTGTGGCCGGTCCGAATGCCAACTCTATGCGTTGTCTTAATGGTGGCTGGAGCTATTCGTGGCAGGGGCATCTAGCTGATCAATTTGCTTCAGAATACAACACCATCTATGAGGCCGTCGCAGATAAGTTTGGACCGAAAAATGTTGTCCTTGAACAGGGTATTACATACTCGGCAGAGGGGGCATATTACGAGGAAAACGAGGCCGAAATTGAAAAAGCAGTAGCTGCTGCTTCTGATGTTGATGTCATTCTTTGCTGCATTGGTGAAAATTCATATTGCGAAACGCCCGGCAACCTCGACGAGCTTGCGCTTTCGTCAAATCAGCGCAACCTTGTCAAAGCTCTTTATGCAACTGGAAAACCAATTATATTAGTACTTAATGAAGGCCGTCCTCGTATTATTAGCGATATCGAGCCACTATCTAAAGCTATAATCAACATACTCCTTCCCGGAAATTATGGCGGTGACGCTCTTGCTAATATATTGGCCGGAGATGTTAATCCAAGTGCCAAGATGCCTTACACTTATCCTCGCTATTCAGCAGGCTTGACGACCTACGATTATCGAGTAAGCGAAGAAGTCGATAAGATGGAAGGCGCTTACGACTACGATGCTGTGGTGTCGGTTCAGTGGCCTTTCGGTTATGGCCTCAGCTACACGACATTCAAGTATGAGAATCTGAAATGTAATAAATCAACCTTTGATGCTGATGACGAACTAGTATTTACGGTTGATGTGACGAATGACGGCGCAGTGGCTGGCAAGGAAGTCGTGATGCTTTTTAGTCGCGATATGGTGGCGTCCTTGACTCCGGAAAACCGCCGACTAAGAGCTTTTACAAAGATTGAACTAGCCCCGGGTGAAACGAAGGCTGTCGAGATGTGTATTAAGGCTAGCGACTTGGCATTTGTAGGTAACGACGGCAAGTGGGTCATCGAAAAAGGTGATTTCCGTATCCAGGTCGGCACCGAAGTGCTTAATATTACATGCACGGCTACAAACAAATGGCTGGCGCCTAATAAATAAGCTGCCGGTTTTTGATTCTAGAGCGAGCCCCGTTGTGTGAAGAATGGGGCTCGCTTGCTATTTACACCCGAATAGTTTTTACCATTTCAACCGCACTTTGCCGCTGACCCCTAAACTACACGGCGTAAACGATACCAAATTCTTCATCTTCCGCCTCTGCAACATCTATGCCTAAACACAGGTTTTTACTATGCGCCCCATTTTTTGCTAGGCGGGTGGAGATGGGAGGCGTGTATATACAAAAAAAATCGCAAACTTGTGTTTGCGATTTTCTGGGTGACCCCGGAGAGGCTCGAACTCTCGACCCACTGATTAAGAGTCAGTTGCTCTA
>CAYWAM010000019.1:0-39218 GCA_964456545.1 uncultured Bacteroides sp. | reverse complement strand
GCGTGGGGGGATTTTTGGTGGCGGGGGTGTTTTTTATGATTTTTTGTTTGGGCGATTATTGGCTGAAAAGGTGATATTTGTTAACTTTGCAGTGTTATGGAACAATATATAGTTTCGGCGCGCAAGTATAGGCCCTCGTCGTTTGCCACGGTGGTGGGCCAGGGCGCGCTGACCGCCACCCTGAAAAACGCCATCGCCACGGACCGCCTCGCACATGCGTATCTGTTTTGCGGCAGCCGCGGCGTGGGTAAGACGTCGTGTGCGCGTATCTTCGCCAAGACTATCAACTGCAGCAACCTGTCGGCCGCGGGCGAGGCGTGCAACGAGTGCGCATCGTGCCAGGCATTCAACGACGGTAACTCGCTGAACATCATCGAGCTCGACGCAGCGTCGCACAACGGCATCGACGACATCAAGCAAGTAATCGAACAGGTGCAAGTGCCGCCCACGCACGGCCGCTACCGCGTGTTCATCATCGACGAGGTGCACATGCTGTCGGCAGCGGCATTCAACGCCTTCCTGAAGACGCTCGAGGAGCCGCCATCGTATGCCATCTTCATCCTGGCCACGACCGAGAAGCACAAGATAATCCCGACTATCCTGTCGCGCTGCCAGATTTACGACTTCAGCCGCATCACCATCAACGACATGGTGGCGCACCTGCAGCACGTGGCCGAAAGCGAGGGCATCACAGCCGAGCCGGCCGCGCTGAACGTAATCGCCCGCCAGGCCGACGGCGCCATGCGCGACGCCCTGTCGATATTCGACCAAGTGGCAGCGTCGTCGCGCGGAAATATCACGTACGAAAGCACCATCGAGAGCCTCAACGTGCTCGACAACAGCTACTACGACCGCCTGGCCGACTGCATGATCAAGGGCGACATCCCCGGCGCGCTGGTTATCTTCCACGAAATCCGCGACAAGGGCTTCGACGGCCAATTCTTCATCAACGGCCTGGGCGAGTACCTGCGCCAGCTGATGCTGGCCGGCGCACAGTCGACGCTGCCGCTGATCGACGAGCCCGACGACGTGCGCGCTCAGCTGGCCGCCATGGCCGAGCGCGTGACGCCCGACTTCCTGTACCGCGCCATGAGCCTGTGCAACGATGCCGACCTGAACTACCGCTTGTCGTCGAACAAGCAGATGCTCATCGAACTGACACTAATCAAAATCTCCCAACTTTTAAGCCCCTCGCCCGATGACAGTGGCCGGGGAGAGGGGCCTCTGAAACCGATACAAAAGCCGCAGGGGGCGCAGGCCACCGCCGCCGCGGCACCGGCAGCAGCACCGGCCTCGCAGGCCGCCGCTACGCCGCAAGCGCCAATTCACACAGCGCCGGCTCGCCCGGCGGCGCCCTCCTACTCAGCGCCGGCCGCTCAGCCCCAAAGCCCGGCGGCGATGACTCATGTCATGGCCGCACAGGCCGCGATGGGCGCGCAAGCCGCACGCTCGGCGGCGACTCGCCCGGGAGCAGGAGCTCCGACCATGCGCGTAGGACGACTATCGATGTCGGGGCCACGCCAGCAAGCGCCCGACGCCAATGCCACACATGAGCACCGCCAAGAGCCATTCACCCCCATACAGGTGGCTCAGGCCTGGCAAGCTTTCATCGAAAACAACCGCCGCGAGCACGCGCTGGTCAATGTGATGAAGACTTGCTGCCCGCAACGTGCCGACAACGGAACGTATGTGGCCGTAATCGGTAGCGACATCGAGGCCAACAAGCTTCGCGAAAGTATGGGAGCCATACTTGCCTCGGTGCGCGACGCCATCCGCAACGACGACTTTGCCTTCGAACTGACCATCAGCAACGAAGGACCGTCGCCGCGCTTCTGGACCGAAAAGGAGGTACTGGCCTACATGCTCGAACAGCACAGCAACTTCCGCACGTTTGTCAGCACATTCAACCTTCGCTAAGGTCAGCACAAACGGCCTTAAAAACATTCTAACTATCAACCACTGCAAACTCAGCGTCACCACGACATAAATCACAGCCATGGAACATCCCGAAAACGACTCGCAATACGCAGGACTGACCGTCAATAGCGGCGTGAAGCAGCCGCCAATCGTGAACCCCTACATGCAGCGCCGTCGGCGCAAGCCGCTGCCCGAAAGCGGCGAGCTGGTCGAGGGCATCCTCAAGGGCGACATCACCATGCTGTCGCGCGCCGTGACGCTCGTAGAGTCGACCGCACCCGACCACTATGCTCGCGCACAGGAAGTTATCGAGAAGTGCCTCCCCTACTCGGGCAAATCGCGCCGCATCGGCCTGACAGGCGTGCCCGGCGCCGGCAAGAGTACGTCAATCGACGTTTTCGGCCTCCACGTGCTCAAGCAGCCGGGGTCGAAACTGGCCGTGCTGGCCATTGACCCCTCGAGCGAGATTACTCGCGGCTCGATTCTGGGCGACAAGACCCGCATGGAGCGGCTGTCGGTTGACCCGAACGCATTCATCCGCCCCAGCCCGTCGGCCGGTAGCCTGGGCGGCGTGGCGCGCAAGACTCGCGAGACTATCGTGCTCTGCGAGGCCGCCGGCTACAACAACATATTCGTCGAGACCGTCGGCGTGGGCCAGAGCGAGACCGCCGTACATTCGATGGTCGACTTCTTCCTGCTGATTCAGCTAGCCGGCACCGGCGATGAACTCCAGGGCATCAAACGCGGCATCATGGAGATGGCCGACGGCATCGTCATCAACAAAGCCGACGGCGACAACATACACCGCGCACAGCTGGCCCAGGCACAATTCCGCAGCGCCCTGCAGCTGTTCCCGCCCGCCGCGTCGGGCTGGAAACCCGAGGTGCTGTGCTACTCGGGCTACTACGAACTCGGCATTGCCGAAGTGTGGGACATGGTCGACCGCTACTTCGCCTTCGTGGCCGAAAACGGCTACTTCGAACGCCGCCGCCGCCAGCAAGCCCGCTACTGGATGTACGAGACCATCGACGAACAGCTAAAATCGAATTTCTACAACGACCCCGACATCGCCGCCATGCTCGTAAAGCTCGACAAAGATGTCGAAAACAATCGCCGCAGCTCCTTCCTGGCCGCGCGCGACGTGCTACAACGCTACTTCGGTACTCAAAATGAAAAATAAAATCTCTGCAATACTCATCCTGGTCGTCCTGGCCATAGCACTGCCTTCGGCCGGGAAGAAGGAAATACTGACGTTTGCCGAAAAGTCGTTCGACTTCGGCACCATCAGTGAGTCGGCCGCCCCGATTGTCCACGAATTTGCCTTCACAAACACGTCAGACGAGCCGGTAGCCGTGCTGAGCGTGTCGACCGGCTGCGGATGCACGCGCCCAATCTATCCCGCCCAACCTATCGCCCCGGGCAAGAGCGACGTCATCAAGATTACGTTCACGCCCAAAGGCCAGGCCGGCGCCATCAACAAAGACATCAAAGTGCGCTACCGCGGCGCCAAGGCGCGCTCGTCGCAACGCACCACCCTGCGCCTGCGCGGAAATGTGACTCCCGATTAAACACCTAATGTGGAGATGCCTCACGGCGCCTCCACACCAGATAATAAACCAATCATTATCACATTTCTTGCAATGGAAAAAGTAATTTTGCTATGTACTAATAAAACACCGCGAGGCTCACTTAGTTCGGCAACAAGAGAGAAAAGGCAGGGTTTTAACACTCATTAACCTTAAGGTGTAGCAAAATTACACAGCCAAGATACTAACTTTGCAACGTCAACGAGAGCAAAGGCCTCTCAGACGTCAAGCAATACAATATATAAAAATTATAGATAAATCTCTAAGAACCACAGATATGGCAACTGAAAAGAAAACCAAAAAGGGCGCAGCCACCGACCCGATGGCAGCTAAGCGCGAAGCACTGGCCCAGGCATTGGGCAAAATCGAAAAAGACTTCGGCCGCGGCGCTGTCATGAAACTCGGCGACGACTCCATCGAAGACATCGAAGTAATCCCCTCGGGCTCGGTAGGCCTCAACTACGCGCTGGGCGTAGGCGGCTATCCGCGCGGCCGCATCATCGAAATCTACGGCCCGGAATCGTCGGGTAAGACCACCCTGGCCATCCACGCCATCGCCGAAGCGCAGAAGATGGGCGGCATCGCCGCTATCATCGACGCCGAACACGCCTTCGACCGCTTCTACGCACAGTCGCTGGGCGTCGACATCGACAACCTGCTGATGGCCCAGCCCGACAACGGCGAGCAAGCCCTCGAAATTGCCGAGCAACTCATCCGCTCGTCGGCCATCGACATTCTGGTAGTCGACTCAGTAGCTGCTCTGACACCTAAAAACGAAATCGAAGGCGAGATGGGCGACCGCAACGTAGGCCTGCAGGCTCGACTGATGTCGCAAGCGATGCGCAAACTCACCGGCGCTATTGCCCGCACCAACACCTGCTGCATCTTCATCAACCAGCTGCGCGAAAAAATCGGCGTGATGTTTGGCCCGTCAGAAACAACCACCGGTGGCAACGCACTGAAATTCTACTCCTCAGTCCGCATCGACATCCGCTCGCGCGCCTCAATCAAAACGGGCGACGAAGTGCTCGGCCGCCGCGCTCTCGTCAAAATCGTGAAGAACAAAGTGGCACCTCCCTTCAAGCGCGCCGAATTCGATATCATGTTCGGCGAAGGCATCTCGCAGACCGGCGAGCTCGTCGACCTCGGCGTAGAATATGGCATCGTAGTGAAGAGTGGCGCTTGGTTCAGCTACAACGGCAGCAAGCTGGCTCAAGGCCGCGAAGCCGCCAAGCAAGTACTGGCCGACAACCCCGAACTCTTCGAGGAAATCGCCGCCAAAATCACCGAAGCAATGCACTCGGCCGAGCGCACACCGCGCGCAAAGACCGCGCGCAAACCCGCCGAAGCATCCGAAGCCGCTCCGATCGACACTACTAGCGGCCTTGACCTCGACGAAGACCTCGCTGACGATCCGTTCTCGATCGAAGAAGATCTATGATGCCGAGCTACGACGAAATTTTCCAACGCGTCCGCCCCGTCGGCGGCGACGAAATGATGACGGCCATGCGACACGATGTCGCAGTGGCCGTCATCGGCGTCGGTGGCGTAGGCTCGTGGTGTGCCGAAGCCCTGGTGCGCACGGGCATCGGCCGCATCACCATAGTCGATAGCGACGCCGTCGACGTGTCGAACATCAACCGCCAGCTGCCCGCCACCGTCGCGACTATCGGACAGCCCAAAGTCGAAGCACTGGCCCGGCATCTGCTCGACATCAACCCCGAGCTGCAAATCACCACCATCTGCGGCCGCTACTGCGCCGAGACGGCAGCCGACTTCGACCTCGACGCCTTCGACTACGTCATCGATGCAATCGACGACCTGCCCTCGAAAGCCTTGCTGATAATGAATGCCTGCCGCTCGCGCGCTCGGCTATTCTCATCGATGGGCGCAGCCCGCAAGCTGGCCCCCGAGCGCATCGCCGTGGCTGAGTTCTGGAAAGTCGAAGGCTGCCCGCTGGCCCGCGCCCTGCGCAATCGGTTCAAGAAATCGGGCACCTACCCCTCGCGAAAATTCAAGTGCGTCTACTCGCCCGAGACCATCGAGCACCGCGCCGACGCCGAGCCGGGCGTCAACGGCACCTTCATGCACGCCACCGCCATCTTCGGCCTCACACTGGCATCGCTGGTCATCCGCGACCTCTACGCTCGCTACCCAAAGGCCACCTAAGCACATATCCGACCATCGCCAACCTAACAAAATCAGCCGACCAAACTTAGCTAGCTAAGTAGCAACTTGGCGAAGTCGGAAAATTATCGTAACTTTGCGGAAATTAAAAACGTAAACATCAAAAGTTTCCATGGAACTAACCACTCTGACCGCCATTTCGCCTGTCGACGGGCGTTATCGCTCGAAATGCGAGTCACTCGCTCCCTACTTTTCAGAATTCGGACTCATCCGCTACCGCGTAGAGGTTGAGATTAAATACTTTGTAGCGCTGGCACGCATTCCGCTGCCGGCGCTCGCTTCAATCGGCGAGGAAGCTCTGCAGGGCCTTGAAGCCGTGTATCGCGACTTCTCCGAAGCCGACGCTCTGGAAATCAAAGAAATCGAGCGCACTACCAACCACGATGTGAAGGCCGTGGAATACTTCATCAAGCGCCGTTTCGACGCCATGGGCCTGAGCGAATACAAGGAATACATCCACTTTGGCCTCACCTCGCAGGATATCAACAACACGGCTGTGCCGATGTCGATTGCCGACGCTCTGCACAAAGCGTATCTGCCGGCGGCTGAAGCCGTTGTCGAGACCCTCGACGGCCTGGCTAAAGAATGGGCCGATATACCCATGCTGGCTAAGACCCACGGCCAGCCCGCATCGCCCACTCGCCTGGGCAAGGAAATCGCCGTCTACGTCTATCGCCTGCGCGAACAGCTCGCACTGGTACGCAGCACTCGCATCTCCGGCAAGTTTGGCGGCGCCACCGGCAACTTCAACGCCCACAATGCAGCATTCCCCAACATCGATTGGCGCACATTTGCAGCTAACTTCCTGCGCGACAGCCTCGGCATCGAACGCGAAGCATACACCACTCAAATCTCTAACTACGACAACCTGGCAGCTCTGCTCGACGCTATGCGCCGCGTAAACACCATCCTGATGGACCTCGACCGCGACATGTGGATGTACATCTCGATGAACTACTTCAAGCAGCGCATCAAAGAAGGCGAAGTCGGCTCGTCGGCTATGCCTCACAAAGTCAACCCCATCGACTTCGAAAACTCGGAAGGCAACATCGGCATCGCCAACGCCCTGCTGCAACACCTGGCCTCGAAGCTGCCCGTATCGCGCCTGCAACGCGACTTGACTGACTCGACCGTCCTGCGCAACATCGGCGTGCCTCTGGCCCACACTCTGATTGCTCTGGCCTCAACCGCCAAGGGCCTGTCGAAGCTGCTGCTCAACCGCGACGCCATCGACGCCGACCTCGAAAACGCATGGGCCGTAGTAGCCGAAGGCATACAGACCATCCTGCGCCGCGAAGGCTACCCCAATCCATACGAGACACTGAAACAGCTCACTCGCACCAACACACGCATCACCGCCGAGACCATCGCCGAGTTCATAGAGACTCTCGACGTCGACGACCACGTCAAAGCCGAGCTGCGCGCACTGTCGCCCTCGACCTACACAGGCATCTAACACACTGAACCACAATAAACGCCAAGCGGCGCAGGGATATCCCCGCGCCGCTTGATGTTTTTTACTCGAATGCTATCTACGCCGAAGCAGGGCGGAGGGCGGCGGTGAGTTTGGCCAGGATGAATACGGCGGCCATAATCAGTACGATAAGGGCCGAACAAGGCACTTCGATGACCGTGCCGAGCAGCAAACCGGCCAGCGATGTGACCAAGGCCACGACGAAAGCGCCGACTACCATAGTGTGAAAGCGCCGGCAAAAGACCTCAGCAGTCATCATTGGCAACGACAGCAGCGACATGAGCAGCATAATGCCTACCAAGCGGATAGCGAGCACGATACCTACGGCCACGAAAACGGTCATGGTGTAGGTAATCAAGCGCGTGGGAAGGCCGACGACTCGCGCAAAGT
Organism: uncultured Bacteroides sp.; assembly: GCA_964456545.1. Classification (GTDB taxonomy): domain Bacteria; phylum Bacteroidota; class Bacteroidia; order Bacteroidales; family Muribaculaceae; genus CAG-873. Next base: position 31,664 of record CAYWAM010000019.1, on the reverse strand, counting down.
CGCGGTCGAAAGCACAAGCCACAATCTGACGATAGCGCCAGGCGAAGAAGGCTATCAACAACAGCGAATAAGCACCGAGAGCCCACAAGTCGGAGGCCGTGATAGTAAGGATGTTGCCGAAAAGAAAAGCATTAAGCTCCGGCACATAGCCGGGCGTAAGGAAGATGAATAGCACGCCAATGGCCATACCCATAGCCCAAACTACGGCAATGGCCGAATCTTCGCGCAGCCGGAAGCGCGTCGACATCCATTCGACACCCATCGACGACACGACAGCAAACACAGCGGCCATAGCTACCGGATTGACTCCCAGAAAGTAGCCCAAGCCGAGACCGCCAAAGCAAGCATGAGTTATACCGCCGGAGATGGCCACCAAGCGGCGCGTGATAATATATGTGCCGATAATGGCTGCGACCACGCTCAGCAGCACTACGCCCACAAGGGCGTAGACAAAGAAGTCATATTCAAGTAGTTGTAGCATCCGATAAATCGTTAGCAGCGCGTCGGGCACGAGCCTCCGACACTATCAATAATAACTCGTCGCGCACGTCGGCCGGCAATTCAATGCCGCGCAGCTGCAGCGAACGAGCCCAGGGTGCAATATCATCAGGTAGCAACGTGAGTAGCACGTCGCGAAATTGCTCGATTTCGTCGTCGGAGTAGTCCTGAGGCGAGCGGCCACGGTATGCATCAAGCTCCTCGTCGTCAAAGTAGACAATTTCCTCCGAGACGGCTGCGAGCAGCGAATCCTTCTCGCAAGTCATATGCATGCCGCAACATTCGCTATCTTCGTCATCTGCTACGGTAGCTGCCTGCGCTGCTTCTTCTTCGGCAAATTTCTCGGGATTTGCTGCTCGCCGGCGGCGGTAGCGGCGCTCGTGCAGCCAAAGCAACGCTCCTACGAATACCAGAGCAAGTAATATGTAGAGTGCTACGATCATTCCTCCTCCTCGAGTCTGAAACCGGCGTCGCGCAGGTCGTCCCAATAGCCGGGATACGACTTACCGACCACTTCAACATCCTCAATCACAATTCCGGAAGCCCAGACGGCAATCGGAGCCAGCGCCATGGCCAAGCGATGGTCGCCGTGAGGCGATAAGCGCGGCATTTCGAGCACCGGAGTGGTAGCGCCTTCCCAGCTGAGCGTATCGGGCCCGATTTCGAGCACCCATCCGCAGCGACGCAGCTCCGTGGCAAGCGCTTCGAGGCGGTCCGACTCCTTGATATGAAGATTTTCGACACCGGTGAGGCGATAGGGCAAGTTGAGCATGCAACCAACCACAGCAATCATCGGCACCATATCAGGATTGTCCTTAAGGTCCATATCAAGGCGCGAGAAGATGTCGGGCGTGGCCGAGAGTTCGGCACCTTCGTCAGTAAATTCGGTGACGACGCCGAAGCGGTCGGCTATTTGCGCCAGCACACTATCGCCCTGAAGGCTATCAGCGCCCAAGCCCGGCAGAGTGACCCATCCGGCGGTGATGGCCGCAATCTGATACCAGAACGCTGCAGCGCTCCAATCGGGCTCGGCTTCGAGCTGCACGGGGCGCAGCGGTGCGTTATCAATGCAAATCACATATCCCTCGCGCGATGCAGAGACGCCTCGAGCCTCGAGCATATCCATCGTCATCTTCAGATATGGCATCGAGCCGATTTCGCCGCCAAGGTCGATGCGCAGCGGCTGCTCCATAGTCGGGCCCACCAAAGCCAAAGCCGAGGCAAACTGCGAGCTAGCCGAAGCGTCGAGCTTCACCTGGCCACCACGCAGACGGCGGCCATGGATAGCGACAGGCAAGTAGCCTTCGCGGTCGCGATATTCGATGTCGGCGCCGAGTGCGCGCAAGGCATCGACGAGCGGACCAATAGGGCGCTCGCACAGGCGATTGCAGCCGGTGACTACAACATCCGAGCCTGGCGTGGCAGCATAGAAGGCTGTCATAAAGCGAGCAGCCGTACCCGAGGCGTTCATATCAACTTCGCCCGAGCGGCGAGCCAGGGCGGCGGCGAGCACGCGGATGTCGTCGCAGTCGGGCAAGCGCTCGGGGTCGATAGCCACCGGGCTGGCCGTCAGCGACGAGAGCACCAAAGCACGCGCTGCCACGCTCTTGCTCAGCGGCAAGCGCGCGACAGTCGTCTCCAGTATCTCTTCAGGAGGAAATATGCGATAGTTCATAGTCGTTTATTTATTGAGAGAACAAACCGCCTCGGCGATGTGTTCCAGGGCTTCGCGAAGCACGCAACGGGGCGTACCGACGTTGAGACGCATGAAGCCTGTACCCTGACTGCCAAACATGGCACCGTCGTTCAGAGCCAAGTGGGCTTTTTCGAGTAGCAAGTCCATCAGTTGCTGCTGTTGCAGCCCCAGAGCCGTGAAATCGAGCCACACCAAGAACGAAGCCTCGGGGACGACGCACTTGACCGTCGGCACGTGCTCGGCCAGGAAGTCGACAACAAACTTGATATTGTCTTCGACATAGGCAAGCATCTGATCGAGCCAGCATTCGCCGTGCGTATAAGCTGCTTCGGCACCAATGGTCGAAATCATCACCGGCGCATTAAACTCGTTGACTTCAAGCCAGTGATAGAAGTCGCTTCGCAAGTTAGGATTCTTGATTACCATCCACGAGCTGACGAGGCCGGGGATGTTGAAAGTCTTGGAGGGCGCACCCAGCACGATGCCAATGGCGCGGGCGTCGTCGCTGACCTCGGTAAAGGGGATGTGTCGGCGGCCGGCAAGCATCAGGTCGCCGTGGATTTCGTCGCTGACGACCACAGTGCCCGAGCGGCGGCAGATTTCAGCCACACGAGCCAGCGTAGCTTCGTCCCACTGCAGGCCGATAGGGTTGTGAGGATTGCAGAGAATCATCAGTCGCGGACGTTCGCGCTCCACGATTTCGGCCAAGCCGTCGAGGTCCATGCTGTAGTTGCCGTCGTCATCACGCAGCAGCGGATTTTCCACTACCAGGCGGCCGTTGCCCTCGATGACCATGCGGAAGGGGTGGTAGACCGGCGGCTGAATCACAATCTTGTCGCCGCGCGAAGTGAAGAAATTCACTGCCAGGGCGATACCCTTAACAACACCGGGAATGAACGACAGGTCTTCGCGTTCGATAGCGAAGCCATGGCGGTGGCGTTGCCAGTCGATAATCGACTGCCAGTAGCTGTCCGGAGCAGCCGAATACCCCAGCACGGGGTGGTCGAGACGATGATGCAAAGCAGCCACGATGTCGGGGCAAACAGCAAAGTCAAGGTCGGCAATCCACAGCGGTGTTACGTCGTGGCGGCCGAACATAGCATCCAGGCCGTCGAGTTTGGTGCAGCAAGTGCCATGACGGTCGATAACGGTGTCGAAGTCGTAAGTGCGATTCATTGGTCAGAAAGGTAAAATTGGTATATTTTCTGCAAAGATACACATTTTTTCAAAAAACGCGACACCTCCGACCCAAGAATACACCACTCTTCTAATGCGAACTTGAGTATTAAAACGAAGCAGGCCACGGCGAGTTGTGAGCTCTCGTCGCGGCCTGCTTTCATAATTAAAACTATGAAACTATCTTATGATATGATTATAGGCGAACTTTAAGTGTGGTGGCGCCTGCAGCAATGCCACTGACTCGCACGATGTAGATGCCGCGAGCCAAGCCGTCGAGACTAGTTTCAGCACAAGCTTCACCGGTCGCCGTCAGCACCAAAGATCCGCAAGTGTCGTAAACGTCAACTCGGCAATCAGCACCAGCTTCATCAACCTTGACACATCCGCCTTCAATAACAACTCCACCACATTCCACATCGTCAGCCGATAGCATTTTAGCTGCTAAGTAGTCAAAAATAAGAGATCCATCAATGTCATACACTTTGACAGCCCTGACCCACCCCATAATACTATCGTGTCTATATGCTGCAATTGGGAAGCACAAGGCTGACGTTGGGCTACCAACGTCTTTAATCACCTCATAACTACTAGGTTTATTATCATCACCATTAGCCGTGAATATATATGAATTAAATATATTACCTTCGTATTCTTTATAGATTTTTTTTGTTAGAAAAAGTTTGTTATGTAATTCGTTTTCAAATAATGGCCATATATCGCTTGATGCTACAGATTGATCCTCTGTCATAAGCATATAATCACCTTCTGAAAGATTAAAATCATAAATCAGCAGTTCTGCATCATAATTATAATAGCGAACACCCCAAAATATGTCATTTTTTGGCTCAACTGCAGCTATCATATATACCTTGTTGTTTTCTTCACGCATATAAGCCGCAATAAAATCACGAATTACGACATTGTCTGGATTAGCTTCTCGCAATCGTAATTTATGATAAGTTGTACCATTGATAACAGTCGTTCCATCAAACCATTCAGTCCACGTGCTTCCATCTTCAATAATATGCACCCAAACTCTATCCTCACGAACAATAATGTTATTATTACTACTGCGCGATGACATAGGACGAACAGCATACTCAACAGGCCACGTTTGGCAACGAATATTATCACCAGTAAAACATATCTTGATATTATCATTTTTGGGGAATGTGAAACTACTAGAGGTTACAACATCAACTACACCACTATCAATAGCTCTATTATTGATAGCACTTGCCGATTGAGAGTTGAAATTAATTACGTAAGAATTCAAAAATGAATCATCGGCATCCACATTATGAATGATGTCCGATTGTGCAATGGACCGAGTAGATGTAACATAACTAAGTTTGTAAGTAATCTTAGTGTAAACTCGTATTTTCGAAGTTGCAGCATCATACTGAATGGGGTTGACGGCAATTGTGGCAATGGGCCGGTCTCGGTACACCTGTAAGGGTTCCGTTTTGACAATAGACGTTGGATAAAAGCCGTTTGTATTAAAAGTAGAGGCTTCTTCGGTAGTCTTTGTGGGTGAAGACATAGAGTCGAAAAGTGGAGCACTTCCAATTTTGATATTGCCTGAGAATTCGACATACTCCGATTCTAGTAATTCTACGGCAACATCACAACCAATCGGCAATACAAAAGAATCTCCTTTGTATGGCATCACGGGATTTCCTTCTTTTTCAGGATTAGAAAAACCGGGGATACTCCATGTAACGTCGCCGTTTGGCGTTAGCGTTAACTCTGCTTGATTAATCGTGTACGAAACCTTATAACCACTACCTAAATCAGTAACTACCATGTCTGGATTTGAGGCACTGATTTCGGTTTGTTGACCTGTCAGGAGGTCGATAGTAGCTGCTGAGGTTGAGGCACTAAATGCCAGAACCAGTAGCAAGCTTTGCAAGAACTGAAAGACGGTTTTCATAGTCGTGATTATTAGTGGCGAGCTGGAATAGTTATTGGTAGCAAAGATAATAAATTTTGTCGGATATTTTAAGTAAAAAAACCGACAAATGTGTAAATATCAATAATATTTAAATTCGCCTTAGAGAAAGAAATAAAAACAGTTTACGATTTGAGTCCAAACGCAGCAAGCGGTGCGGGCGAGCTTCAGGTTGGCGCGACCGCGAGGCAAACGGCGTCGAAGCAAAGCGGCCCGGCAAGTGGCACTCGTCCACCTACCGGGCCGGCTTTATTACCAACTATTTTTTACTTTATGTTTCGGATTTTTGCTGAATCGGCAGTCTCTTGTCTCAAATTAGCCACGTGACATTTGATTTCCGAATCATCTGAAGCATGTACGCTGCCAATGTTGGCCGGAAGTTTCGACAAGTCGATTTCCGAGTGACCCGAAGCGTTGAGAGCAATCTGCGATGCACGGCCGGCGATTTCGACTTCCGCGGTGCCTGAAGTATTCACGGCCAGCGACGTGATAGCCACGTTGTCCAGTTCAATTTCAGCAGCGCCGGTGGCGTTAGCAGCCAACTCATTGCCTTGATACAACTTGACCTTCACTTCGCCCGTACCCGAAGCATTCAAGGCAACTTGCTCGGCCATGACGTTGCCAAACTTTACGTCAGCGTCACCGACGGCCGAGACTGCAATTCGGCTGGCGTTGACGTCGTGAAAACGGAGATCGGCCGCGCCGGAGGCGTTGACAGCCAATTCACCGACGCTATACGAGCCGTTAACGATAAAATCTGAGGCCCCGGCGACATTAACGGCACGCACAGCCGGAGCCTTGATGTTGACCACGATTTCGCCATTGAAATTGTCCAAATTTTCGGTTGCGACGTTGAGCACTGAAGATTTACCCGTCTTCACTACACCGATTTTCACCTTATTTATGACGGTCTCGTCGGCTTTAATCTTCACCTCGGTTTTCGGAGCGACGGTATATACGACTTTCACGACGGAAGAAACGTTGATTGCGTCGAAGCGGTCGTTGATATGTACTTTTTGAGTTTTTTCGCCGGCCGAGCAGCTTACTGATGCAAAAAGGAGGCAGGCCAGCGCCATTAGTACGTGTTTCATGAGTTTTGTTTTTTATTGTTTCTGCTAATATGACGCACTACTACCCGCGATAGTGACACCTGCGCCCTACACATTAACCTATTTTAACAACTGCTACTGTCGAAGCGTATACTTTGAGAATTAAAAAAACGCTAACTTTGTGTCGGAGGCTCCATCGACGAGCTCCCATCCTTAATAGCAATTTATAACAACAATGCGTAAATAAGTTATCGCCATGAAAAAGAAACTCTTAGGCTTGCTAGCCGCAATGCTGGGCCTGACAGCAGCCGCCCAGGCTCCGACCACCAACGTACCCACCACCGTCGACCACGCCGACTGGAGCCGCCAAGCCGTAATCTACGAAGTAAACCTGCGCCAATTCACCCCCGAAGGCACACTGAAAGCCTTCGGCGAGCATCTGCCGCGCCTGCGCGACTTAGGCGTTGACATCCTGTGGTTTATGCCCATCCACCCGATTTCAGAAGTAAACCGCAAGGGCGAGCTCGGCAGCTACTATGCCGTGAAAGACTACAAAGCCGTCAACGCCGAATTCGGCACGCTCGACGACTTTCGCGCCGTCGTTGACGCCGCCCACGCCCTGGGGCTGAAAGTAATCATCGACTGGGTGCCCAACCACTCGGGCTGCGACAACGCCTGGGTGACCGAACACCCCGACTGGTATGTTCGCAACGACAAGGGCGAAATGTACGGCCCGTACGACTGGACCGACGTGTTCAAGTTTGACTACAGCGTGCCCGAAATGCGCGCCGGCATGACCGACGCCATGACCTTCTGGCTGCGCGAGGCCGACATCGACGGCTTCCGCTGCGACGTAGCCGGCCAAGTGCCCGTCAGCTTCTGGGACGAAAACATTAAGGCGCTGCAAGCCGTCAAACACGACATCTTCATGCTGGCCGAAGCCACCGAGCCCGAGCTGATGCTCCATGCTTTCGACATGGCCTACAACTGGCCGATGAAAGACCTCTTCAGCCGCATCGCCTCGGCCGCCGGACAGTACACCTTCGCCGATGCCGAAGGCCACGTGCGCACCTTCGAGCCCGGCACGGCTGCCGACGTGCTCACCTTACAAGCCGAGCAGCTCGCCACCTACCCCATCGACTCGTACATGATGAACATGATTACCAACCACGACCTCAACTCGTGGGAAGGCACTGAATTCGAGCGCCTGGGCAACCTCCAAGGAGCCTTCGCCGTGCTCACATACACCCTGCCGGGCATGCCGCTAATCTACACCGGCCAGGAAGTAGGCCTCAACCGCGCCTTCGAATTCTTCAAGAAAGATACCGAGCCCGACTGGAACGCCAACCCCGATGTCACAGCCTTCTATCGCAAGCTCAACGGCCTCAAGCACAGCCACCGCGAACTGGCTGCCGGCACCGTAGGTGCGCCCATTGAGCCGATAGCCACCGCTTCGGCCGACGTGCTGGCCTTCAGCCGCGGCGACGTACTGACGATCGTGAACCTCGGAGCCAAGGAAGCCCCCGTATTCGACGCAGCCTACGACCTGGGCGGCGCGCGCGACCTCTTCACCGGCGCCACTGCCGTGCCCGCCACCCTGCCCGCCGGCGGCTACCTCGTGTTCGTGAAGTAAGCTTACATATAATACCACAACAGGGCCCTTCGTCTCGACCGACGTAGGGCCCTTTTTATTTGTAAATTTAATCTTATTTATACGAAATTTTGTTACCTTTGCACACAGAATCAATACTAACAACTATTACCACCATGAAGCACCTTCTACTTCCTGCTATCCTTCTGGGACTCGGCACGCTCGCGGCCGGCGCTCGCGGCACGACCGTAACCACCGGTATAGGCACATTCAATGTCGACACCACGTTCCACGCAAAGGTAGGCCCCGGCACCACTCAGACTTCACTCCTTCTGACCGGCCCGGCCCGTCTCAACGTGTTCTATCTGACAATCGACCAGACTACTCCCGGCGTATCAATACGCACCCTCAACGGCGGCAGCGGCAAACTCGCCGGCAACACCGCCACTTCAGTGCTGGCTCAACGCAACACTCGCGACGGCCTCCACTATTTCTGCGGCTCGAACGGCGACTTCTACGTCACCAGCGGCAACGCCACCAACGGCTCGAGCAAGGTGGGCACACCGACCAACGCTTTCACCGTCGATCGCGAAGTACTGCGCACATCTGCCGGCTCATATCAGTTTTCAGTCGACGTCGAAGGCGTCGCTCGCATCTGCCGCCTCAACTACCAAAAAGGCACAGCCACCTGTGGCGAGACTACCGTTGCCTTCAAGGCAATCAATAATAGCGCACCCAGCAATGGCATCACCCTCTACACCGACAAATACTATGGCTCAAGCAACCAGAACAGCTATGCTGACCAGTGCTCGGAAGTGACAGCCAAACTCGTCGAAGGCGACAACTTCTGGGCCGGCTGCACATACCGCCTCGAAGTGACCTCTGACGAAGCTACCCACACCGGCGACCGCACCGTGCCCGATGGCGAATTCGTAATCTTCGCCCGCGGCACCGCAATAAGCTTTGTCGACAACCTCAAGAAAGGCGACATCGTCACCTTCGACAACATCACCATGACTCCCGAAGGTGAGAAAATCGTTCCCTCGTGTGTCGTTTCCGGCAACCCCAAAAACATAGGCAACGGCGTGAACCTCAACAGCGAGGCCGAACGCGGCGATGCCTCCGCAAATCACCCCCGCACGGGTATCGGCGTCAGCGCCGACGGCTCGAAAATCGTCATGATGGTAGTCGACGGCCGCACTGCTGCCTCGGTAGGCTGCACCACCGGCACCTTGGGCGACCTCCTCCTCTTCGCCGGCTGCGCTGAAGGCGTCAACCTCGACGGCGGCGGCTCATCGACCCTCTACACCGAGGCCCTGGGCGTGCGCAACCACTGCTCCGACGGCAAAGAACGCTCGACTGCCAACTCAGTCTACGCCGTGCTCGAAGCACCCGAAGACAACAACGTGGCCGAACTCGCTTTCATGGACTACAACCCCACCCTGCCCCACCTGGGACTCTACACTCCGCAAATCATTGCCTTCAATAAGTACGGCCTGGCCATCGACACCGACTTCAAGGACTTCCAGCTAAGCTGCGACCCCGCATTGGGCGAAATCCTCAACGACGGCAAGACTCTGTACGTGACCGGCAATGGCCTCCATGCCCTCACCGTGAGCTACGGCGACGCTAAGACTACCTTACCCGTCTACATCGACAACGCCAGCACCGCCGAGCTGAAATCGCCGTCGGTTGTCATTGACAACACCCACCCCTACACCATCGGCCTGACATCGACCGTAGGTACCACAACTATCGACCTCAACCCCGCAGCCCTGTCGTGGACTACATCTGACGCGTCTATCGCCACAGTCGACAACGAAGGCATCGTTTCGGGCGTCGCTAATGGCACCACAACCATTATAGGCACTTTGGGCAATATCAACCTCGAGCAGACCATCGTAGTTGAAAACTACCCTGCTGCAACCACTCCGCTGCTCGATATGTCGCAATTTGATTCGTGGCGCATCACCAAGTCCGACGTTAATAACGCTACCGCCACCACCGACGGCACTGCTATCGACCTCTACTTCACCATCAAACTGACACGCGGCCCGAAATTCTTATTCAAGACCAACGGTGCTACCTACGGCATCCCCGAAGCACTCGACTTCGAAATCGACCCCGACAACACGAAAATCACATCGTTCGTAGTTTCAATGATTCCGGCCAACGACCCCGCTGCCGTGACCGCCACGTTTGACAACCTGTCATCCGCACCTCAGCTGCTCCGCGTGAATCTCGCCGACTACTTCGATGTCAATGACCTCACCATCTACCCCATCACCCTGCAGCAGTTCCAACTCAACTTCGGCAACGAAGTGGGCGATGTGTGCCATGCCACCATTAAGTCAATCAAGCAAAACTACGATGTAGCGGCCGGCGTAGCCGACATTGTTGCTGACAACGCCAACGAGCTCAGCGTGACCGTAGCCAACGGCACTGCAGTGCTCGCCACTGAAGCAAAAGAAATCACCGTAGCCGACCTCAGCGGCCGCGTGCTTGCCAAAGGCGCAGGCCGCTCGATCGCCCTTCCCGAAGGCCACGGCTTCGTAGTGCTCACAGCCGACGGCCAGAGCGCTAAGGTGGCTTATTAATGCCTATTTAAATATGCTTCATGCATAATTAAAGTATTCAAAAGCGAAAGCCAAGCGGCGTGCACCCCATCAGCGGGTGTGCGCCGCTTATTTTTTAGTGCTTCAAACTGGCCGAAATACTCATATCCAATGCCGACTGCAAGGGCCTCTACAGATAGAAAATATTCCAGAAAATAACATTTTTCAAGCACAAATTGATATTTTTAAGATTTTTGTTTGCGTTTTATGAAATATAGTATAATTTTGCAGTCGGATCTTTTATTAAATATTTCTATGAAAAACTTTACAATCTACATCCGCCGCCAAGGCTCCACCACGACTATAGTAGTAGCGAGATAATCGGTAATTTTTCGCAGATAAGTTCCCGGAATTTGCAAATGCAAATTTTTCGGGAACTTTTTTTATTGTCAGCCTACCGGCCGCGAACACCGAAACGACTAATAATGTGCACTTTGCTACCAAATTCGCCACTCGCCGCGACGACAAACGCCCTAAATATCGAGCCACAATCAGCCACGCCTACAAAGATACCAAAAAGAAAGCCGCGCTCGCCCAATATGTGAACGCTAAAAGCGTTTTTGTAGCCATTTTAGGGGTCAACAAAAACACACCGTAATGAATGTTAATAACTTTTTTCCAAAAAGTACAGTTTTCATTTGTAAACTGCGACTATTAATTCGTAACTTTGAACTCGGAAAAAAAGCCACGCAGAGACAATTCAGCCAACACACTATGAATCAAGAAGTTTACCACATACCGGCACTATTAGAGCAATCACTTGACGGCTTGGCCCTCAAGCCCGACGGCATATACGTCGACGCCACCTATGGCGGCGGCGGCCATTCACGGGCTATCGTAGAGCGCCTGTCGGCCGACGGCCACCTGTACTCGTTCGACCAAGACTCTGATGCTGTGGAGCGCTGCATCGACGATCCTCGCTTCACGATGGTATACGGCAACTTCCGCTACCTTCGCAACTTCCTACGCTACTACGACGTGGAATATGTCGACGGTATACTGGCCGACCTGGGCGTGTCATTTCATCACTTCGACGACGCCGAACGCGGCTTCTCCTTCCGAGCCGATGCCCCGCTCGACATGCGCATGAACCGCCAAAGCTCGCTGACAGCGGCTCAGATTGTAAACACATACAGCGAAGAAGCCCTGAGCGACCTGCTGCACCTCTATGGCGAAGTGCAAGGCGCACGCCGCGTAGCTCGCACTCTAGTGGCAGCCCGCCAGCAAGCCCCCATCAACACCATCAACCGCCTGCTTGAAGTCGTAGAACCACTGACCGACCCTCGCCGACGCAAGAAAGATTTGGCTTGCATATTCCAAGCCCTGCGCATTGAAGTGAACGGCGAGCTCGATGCACTGCGCGCCTTCCTCGAGCAAACCGCCCGCGTACTGCGTCCCGGTGGCCGACTAGCAATCATCACCTACCATTCACTCGAAGACCGATTGGTGAAAAACTTCCTGCGCAGCGGCAACTTCACCGGCCACGTCGAAACAGACATCTACGGCCGCTCATCAACCCCATTCAAGCCTCAAGGCGGCAAACCAATCACACCCGACGCTGCCGAAATCGAAGCGAACCCACGCAGCCGTAGCGCCAAATTGCGCATAGCGACTCGCAACTGACCCCGCGCACAGCCAATCAAAAAAAAATAGTACAACACCTAAACAACCATTTCCAATAATCGACATACCAACTCTCCATGTTGAAAAAACTACCGCTGAAGAATTTCAAATCGAGCGACCTAGTCGAGGGCATTCCCGGCAACTGGTTCCTGAAGCACTTTGCTTCGGTGATTATCCTCGTCGTGTTGGCACTGACCTACATATCGGTGCGCTTCGACTGCGTCACAGCCATGGAGACGGTGCAAGTACTGACACGCAAACTCGAAGTGACACGCACCGAGGTACAGCGCGAACGCTCGACCTACATGTCGCGCACATGCGAAAGCTCAATGCAGCACATGGTCGACTCGCTTAAGTTAGGTCTAAGCATACAAGAACGTCCTCCGTATAAAATCTCTCTCCCATGATGTTTTTTAAGAAAAAAAACAAAAAGAACAACAAACCCAAGTCGAGGCGCCTGCACATCTACGGGCGCTACACCGTGATATCGTTCTTGATACTACTACTGTCGGGATTGTGTGTGGTGTTCCTTCTGAACACCACCGTGTTTCACGCCAACGAGTGGAATGCCAAAGGCGAACTCACCCTGGCCGGCAAGCGCGAAATCCCCCCACTGCGCGGCGACATTCTGGCGAGCGACGGCTCTATTTTAGCTACAAACCTCAACTACTACAACGTGCGCATTGACTTCCGCGCATCGCGTATCAATGAACTGAAATACATCGAAAGTGCCGATTCGCTAGCCGACACTCTGGCCGCTTACTACCCCCAGCGCACACGCGATGGCTGGTACGAGCACATAATGAAGCCGATGAAAGTAGCTAAAAAGAAGCGCTCGCGCAGCTATATGCTGCTGCGTGGCATCCCCTTCGACGAAGTTGAGCGTCTGAAGAACTTCCCATACTTCCGCCGGTCACCCAACCCCAACCGCACCGGCCTGTCGACTGAGCGCGTACTGCTGCGCCGATACCCTTACGGCGACATGGCCAAGCTGAGCATCGGCCGCGTAGGCCAGACCGACACCGACGATCACATCCGCGGCCGCTCGGGCCTTGAAGCTGCACTCGACTCGCTGCTCTACGGCAAGCCGGGTATAGCAAAGAAACGCCTATTCACCAGCGGCACCGGCTATGTCACCGACACCGCAGCCATCAACGGCATCACCGTCACCACCACCATCGACATCACCATCCAAGACCTGCTCGAGCACGAGCTTGGCCAGATGCTGGTCGACTGCAACGGCGAGTGGGGCAGCGCCATGATTATGGAAGTGGCCACCGGCGACATCAAAGCCATCTCAAATCTCGACCGCGACACCTTAAACGGCGGCTACATCGAGGCTATGAACCACATCGTTCAAGCCTACGAGCCCGGCTCAGTCATCAAACCAATCTCGATGCTGACTGCGCTCGAGGACGGATATGCCAACGTCAATCAAGTATACTCTATCGGCAAATCATATGCCTATGCCGGTGGCAAACCTATCAACGACACCCACTCGCCGGCAGCGCTGCCCGTGGGCCGATTCATCGAATACTCGTCGAACATCGGCATGACCAAGCTGATGGCTCCTCGCTACGAAAACAACCTGAACGGCTTCCGCGAACGTCTGCGCGAAATTGGCTTCTTCGACCGATTCAACACCGGCATGTCGCGCGAACGCGTGCCGAACTATCCGACACTCGACGTAAAGCGCGGTGGCCGAGTATCGCTTTCGCGTATGTTCTACGGCTACGCCACGCTGGTGCCGCCACTCTACACCTGCGCAGTGTATAACGCGATAGCCAACGATGGCCGATTCGTGCGCCCGCGCCTAGTGAAGGCTATGCGTATGCCCGACGGACGCGACTCTATCATACCGGTAAGCTACGTGCGCGACTCTATCTGCTCGCGCAAGAACGCCGCCATACTGCGCCACATGATGCACGAAGTCATCTGGGGCGAAGGTGGCACCGCTAAAGGCCTGCGCAACGACATCGTAGAAATTGCCGGCAAAACCGGCACGGCCAAAATAGCGATGGAAGCTCCGCGCGACGCGAAAGGCCGACGCATCATCTCGTCGATACCTTTCAAGGGTGGCTACCGCGAAGGCCGTCACAATCGTGTGACTTTCTGCGGATTCTTCCCCTACGAAAATCCGAAGTACACGTGCATCGTCGTAGTGAGCGACCCGCAAGGCCCCTACGGAGCCGGAGCCACAGGTGGCGTAGTGCTGCGCAACGTGGCGCTGAAGATGTACTCTCGCGGCATGCTAAACAACCACTCCGACTACATGGCTGAAGCCAGCGACAACAAGCAGCCGAGCAAACCGACCCTCTACGGCACTTACAACAATGCTCGCAGCGCGAACCTATATCGTGCGCTCAACGTATCCACGGCCGACGTGCTACAGTCAGCAGCCTCAGGCTCGGGCAACACCTCCACAATACCCGATGTGCGCGGTCTTGGCATTCGCGAAGCCCTCGTAGAACTTGAGAAATGCGGATTCCCCGTCAGCTTCTCCGGCACCGGCTATGTAACTGAATCGATGCCCGCTCCGGGCACCAAAGTAGCACCCGGCACACGCGTGACCGTAACCCTCAGTCAAAACTAATGGAACAATACTCAAAATATCATACATCAGCAGCCGTAGCCGAAGCTTTAGGTCGCCGACTTGTCGAAACAGCCGGAGCTGCAGCCCCGGCCGAAAGCTATAGCGGACTGACGGCCGACTCGCGAGCCGTAGCCAAAGGCTGCATCTTCGTGGCCGTACGCGGCACTCGTGTCGATGGCCACGACTTCATCAGCGGAGCCATCGCAGCCGGCGCACGCGGCATCGTGTGCGAAGAACTGCCCAAGCAGCTCTCCGATGGCATCACCTACTATCGAGTAGCCGACTGCTCGGAAGCTCTTGGCTTGCTGGCATCTGCTTGGCACGGCTACCCATCGCGACACCTGACATTGGTCGGCGTGACCGGCACCAACGGCAAGACCACCATCGCAACACTGCTCTACGAACTGGCCACACTGACCGGCCACCGCGCAGGCCTGCTATCGACCGTCGTAAATCGTATCGGCGCCGAAGAAGTACCGGCCACACACACCACGCCCGACCCGCTGGAGCTCAACTCGCTGCTGGCTCGCATGGTAGAAGCCGGATGCGACTTCGCTGCCATGGAGGTTAGCTCGCACGCTGCCGCACAGCACCGCATCGCAGGACTCGACTTTGATGGAGGCCTGTTCACTAACCTCACTCGCGACCACCTCGACTATCACAAAACATTCGCCAACTACTTGCAAGCCAAGCGTAGCTTTTTCGACGCGCTGAAGCCCGAGGCATTCGCGCTGACCAACGCTGACGACCGCAACGGCTCCATCATGATACAAAACACGCGCGCTCGCCGCTACAGCTACTCAACTCGCACTGCTGCCGACTTCCGCGGCACCGTAGTCGAAGACCGCATCGATGGTATGCTCATAGGGTTGAATGGATGCGAAGTAGAGACTCGCTTTGCCGGACGCTTCAACGCCAGCAATCTGACGGCCGTATTCGGCGCAGCCTCGCTGCTTGGCTTTGGCGATGACAAGCTGCTACAAACCATATCGCAACTGGAGCCCGTAGCCGGACGCTTCCAACCATTCGTATCGGCCGACGGCGTGACCGCCATTGTCGACTACGCCCACACGCCCGATGCACTTATCAACGTGCTCGAGACTATCAACGAAATAACTCGCCGACGCCGTCCACGTCCTCAAGTGACGGCCGTAATCGGTTGCGGCGGCGACCGCGACCGCGGCAAACGCCCCATCATGGCAGCCGAAGCCGCCAAGCGATGCGACCACCTGGTGCTGACATCCGACAATCCTCGCTCGGAGGACCCGATGACCATTATCGGCGAAATGAAAGAAGGGCTCGATGCCGACGCTCTGGAGCGCACCGACACACTGCCCGACCGCCGACAAGCCATAGCTATGGCCATCAGCTCTGCTCGGCCCGGCGACGTGGTGCTCGTAGCCGGCAAAGGACACGAGACCTACCAAATCATCGGCTCGGAAACTCTGCACTTCGACGACCGCGAAGAAGTGGCACGCGCTCTATCAGCCCGCAATCCTAAGAACTGACTCACCAACACAATACAAGAATAATATCTTACGATGTTTTACTATCTGTTTGAATTATTACAAAATGCCGACTTACCCGGCGCTCGTCTGTGGACGTACATCACCTTCCGCTCGGGCGTAGCCTTCGTGCTGGCGCTCATATTCGCCATCTTTGTAGGCAAACGCATCATCGAACGCCTGCAAAAGATGCAAGTGGGCGAAATCATCCGCAACCTCGACCTCGAAGGCCAGACCAAAAAGACCGGCACTCCGACCATGGGCGGTGTCATCATCATCCTGTCGATACTGGTACCGTGCCTGCTGGTAGGCAACCTAAGCAACGTGTATATGCTGCTGATGCTCCTCGCAACTCTGTGGCTGGGCACGCTTGGCTTCCTCGACGACTATAAAAAACTGAGCAAGCACAATAAAGACGGCATCAAGGGCAAGTACAAGATTATCGGACAATTGGGCGTAGCCGTAATCCTGGCCGGTGTGATGTACTTCAACTCCGATATGGTAATCGTGCAAAACAACGAAGTTATCTCCGAGACGACCTCATTTGTCGAAGATGTGATTTACGATACCGAAGTGACAAAAGCGCCCGAGACGACGCTGCCGTTCGTGAAGAACAACAACTTCAACTACTCGTGGCTCACGCAATGGCTTGGCGACGACTTGGCCGAAGCCGGCGGATGGATTGTATTCCTACTGATTGTAATGTTCTTAGTGACAGCGACATCGAATGGCGCCAATCTCAACGACGGCCTCGACGGCATGACAGCCGGCCTGAGCGCCATTGCAGCCGTAGCCTTAGCCGTGATGGCCTATCTGGGCGGCAACGTAGTATACTCCGCCTACTTGAACATCATGTACATTCCGGGCAGCGAGGAGCTGGTGGTGTACATGGCAGCCTTCATCGGCGCTCTCATCGGCTTCCTTTGGTACAACAGCTACCCGGCACAGGTATTCATGGGCGACACTGGTTCGCTGACCCTTGGCGGCATCATTGCTATCTATGCCGTGCTGATTCACAAAGAACTGCTGCTACCGATATTGTGCGCACTATTCTACATCGAAGACCTGTCGGTAGCCCTACAAGTACTCTACTATAAGAAAACAGGCGGCAAGCGCATCTTCAAGATGGCACCGCTGCACCACCACTTCCAAAAGCCCGGCAACGCAGGCATCGACGCTCTGATTCAGCGTCCTATCGCTCCGATACCGGAAGCCAAAATCACGACACGCTTCTGGATTATAGGCATCATCCTGGCTGTGGTGACATTCGTAACCCTCAAAATCAGATAAGCAATGGAAAAGAAACGACTCGTAATTCTCGGCGGCGGCGAAAGCGGCACCGGCGCGGCAATCCTGGGCAAGGACCGCGGCTTCGATGTGTTTCTGAGCGATAGCGGCTCCATATCTAAGAAATATACCGACGTGCTCGACGCCGAAGGCATCGCCTACGAACAAGGCGGACACACACCCGAACTGATTCTGAACGCCGACGAAGTGGTGAAAAGCCCCGGCATACCGCTGACAGCTCCGCTTATCGTTGAGCTGAAATCGCGCGGCATTCCGGTAATCAGCGAAATCGAGCTGGCCGGCCGCTACACCGATGCTAAAATGGTATGCATCACCGGCTCCAACGGCAAAACCACCACCACATCGCTTATCTACCACATACTGAAGCGTGCCGGCATCGACGCCGGACTGGCCGGCAACATCGGCAACTCGCTGGCACTGCAAGTAGCTCGCGAGCCGCACGCGGTATACGTCATAGAGCTGAGTAGCTTCCAGCTCGACAATATGTACGACTTCAAGGCCAACATCGCCGTGCTGCTGAATATCACGCCCGACCACCTCGACCGCTACGACTTCAAGATGGAAAACTACGTGAAAGCCAAATTCCGCATCTTGCAGAACATGACTCCGACCGATGCATTCATCTACTGGAAAGATGACCCAATAGTGAGCGCTCAGCTGCGCACTATGGACGTAGAAGCAGCGCTCTATCCGCTGGCCGAGCACAAGGAAGAAGAAGACACGGCCGCATATATCGATGCCAACGACAACATGATTATCAACACACCGGCCACGTCGCTGACCATGCCGCGCGCCGACCTGGCCCTGCACGGACTGCACAACATTTACAACTCAATGGCTGCTGGCCTGAGCGCATGCTTGCTGAACATCCGCCGCGAAGACATCCGCGCCGCGCTGAGCGACTTCGAGGGCGTAGAGCACCGACTCGAACCGGTCGAGACCATCAACGACGTCGATTGGGTCAATGACTCGAAAGCCACAAACGTGAATTCGTGCTGGTATGCGCTTGAATCGATGAAGCGCCCCACCGTGCTGATTCTGGGCGGAAAGGACAAGGGCAACGACTATAGCGAAATCCTGCCATTGGTGCGCGAAAAAGTGAAAGCCATCGTAGCCATGGGCAAGGACAATGCCAAAATAGTTGACTTCTTCACTACGAACACCGACCTGAAGGTGGTCGACACCCACTCGCTCGACGACGCTGTGGCCGCCTGTGCCGAGCTGGCCGTGGCCGGCGACACGGTGCTATTGTCGCCTTGCTGCGCAAGCTTCGACCTATTCAAGAGCTACGAAGACCGCGGCCGCCAATTCAAGGACCGCGTGCGCGCAATGAAAAAGTGACGTGCAAGCTTACTATAAATATAAAAACAACACATACAAATAGCTACCAATCACCCACACAACTACCAACCATCCACACATTTAAGCCTTATCTGAAATGACACAAGACCGCCTCACTCCTCAGCAAGAAGCAGCCGAAAAGCTTGGTGCTAAAACCGCTGACACGAAACCTCGCGTCGACTCCTACATCTGGGGGTCGTACATAGCCTTGGTGATTGTCTCAATCATCGAGCTCTTCAGCGCATCGTCGCAAGAAATCAGCGTCGGCGACATCTACGGACCGATTATCCGCCACGCCATTTTCTTGGGCATAGGTCTGCTGATCATGCTTGGCATTCAGCGCATACACTTCCTGCGCTTCTACTACATCATACCGATATTCGTACTGTGTTCTATTGCCATGATGGCAGCCGTGCTGGTATGCGGTGTTAATATCAACGGCGTCAAGCGTGCCATCTCGCTGGGCGGCTTCTTAGTGCTGCCGGCTGAGTTCCTAAAGCTGGCCGTAGCTCTGGGCATAGCCTGGATATTAGCCCGCTCGCAAATCAAGATTAAGGGCAAACACGATGTAAGCGACGCCGGCCTGATAGCCAGCATGATTCTCGTAGGCATTAGTTCGGCTCTGCTCGTCAACCAAGGCTTGACCAATACCCTACTACTCGTAGGTATATCTCTGGGTATGATGCTAATTGGCGGGGTAAGCTGGCGCAAGCTGGGCTACGTGGTAGCCATCTATGCCGTGATGGGCGGCGGCTTGATGGCCTACAAAAAGCTCGTAGAGCCCGACGTGGTTATTACCAAGGAAGATATAGCGCTAGCCGAAATCAACCAAACGGAAGTCAAAGCGACCGGCGACAAGGGCAACCGCATCCACACCTGGATAAGCCGCCTCGAACGCCACTTCCGCCTCAACAAGAGTGCAGATAAAATCACCGACGAGAACAAGCAAGAGCAATTGAGCTTTATAGCCCAGGCCCATGGCGGGCTCACGGGCGTAGGCATCGGCAACTCTCGCGAGAATGCGCGCTTGCCGCTGGCCTTTTCCGACTATATCTACGCTATTATAGTTGAGGAACTTGGTGCCATTGTAGCAATCGGTGTAATGATTCTATACCTATTCTTGCTTGGCCGCGCGGGCCGGCTATCGATGGTATTCAAGAGCACGCTTCCATGCCTGCTGGTGATGGGGTGTGCACTGGTGATTTGCTTGCAAGCGCTCTTCCACATCAGCATCGTGGTGGGGGTGTTCCCTGTGTCGGGGCAACCACTGCCATTGATATCGAAAGGCGGCACATCGATTATAGCCACCTCGATAGCCCTGGGCATTATGCTCTCGACCTCGCGCTGGGCCGCTCGCACCAACGACGGAGAAGAAACCTTCCGCCGCGAGCTGAGCTCGCTGCCGCAAGAGATTGCAAGCGCCAACCCGGTCAACATCAAGAATTAAAAAAAATCTCACAACAGTCTTACATGATTTTCACAATCATAAGACCTACAACTTCAATAAAATAGCACGACAATGACTGACACCTTCAAACGAGTATTGATAAGCGGCGGCGGCACGGGCGGACACATCTTCCCGGCCCTGTCAATCGCAGCGGCCATCAAGCGCCGCAGCCCCGAGTGTGAGATTCTGTTTGTAGGCGCACAAGGGCGCATGGAGATGGAGCGTGTGCCGGCGGCCGGATTTCCAATCAAGGGCCTACCGGTGGCAGGATTCGACCGTCGACGCCTGTGGCGCAACGTCGCAGTGCTATGGAAACTCTGGAAATCGCTGCGCATGGCACGCCGAATTGTCCGCGATTTCCGTCCGCAACTAGCCATCGGCGTGGGTGGCTACGCTTCGGGCCCGACCCTGAAAGCGGCTCAGCGTGCCGGAGTCCCGACACTGCTGCAGGAGCAAAATTCATATGCCGGCGTGACCAACAAACTGCTGGCATCGAAGGCCGGTGTAGTATGCACAGCCTACGAAGGAATGGAGCGCTTCTTCCCGGCCGGAAATATCATCATGACCGGCAATCCGGTGCGCACGGCTCTGCTGGGAGTGACTATGACCCCCGAAGAAGCAAAGCAAGCTCTCGGCTTCGACCCCACGCGCCCGCTAGTACTGGTCGTAGGCGGCTCGCTCGGCGCTCGCACCATCAACCAAAGCATGGCTGCCGGCCTAGATAAGCTACTCGACGGCCACGTACAGGTGATGTGGCAAACAGGCCGCTCAGGCGAGGAAATCGGCCGCTCGGCTACCAAAGGCCGCGCCGATGTGAAGGCGACTCCCTTCATCTCCGACATGGCTACGGCCTACCGTGCCGCTGACCTGGTAGTGTCGCGCGCAGGCGCCGGCACCATCAGCGAACTGCAGCTGCTAGGCAAGGCCACCATCCTAGTCCCCTCGCCCAACGTAGCCGAAGACCATCAGCGCAAAAATGCGCTGGCGCTGGCCGACCGCGATGCAGCCGTAATGATTCTCGACGCCGACGCTGCCGAACATCTCACCGATGAAATCAAAAAGCTCATGGCCGATAGCGACGCACGCCAGCGCCTGAGCGACAACATATTAAAGATGGCTCTGCGCGATGCCGACGAAAAAATCGTCGATGCGGCAGAGTTGCTAATCAAAAAAACAGAAACTACAAAATGAAACGAGTATATTTCGTAGGCGCCGGCGGCATCGGCATGGCCGCTCTCGAGCGCTATTTCCTATCAAAAGGCATGAAAGTGGCCGGCTACGACCGCTTCCCGACCGCCCTTACCGATGAGTTGATTCGCGAAGGCGTCGACATCGTATACGACGACGACCCGGCGCTGATACCTGAAGAATTCCGCCAACCGTCGGACGACACTCTAGTAGTGTACACCCCGGCCGTCCCGGCCGACGCGGCCATCATGTCGTACTTCAGCCAAGGTGGCTTCAATCCGGTGAAACGCTCCGCCGCACTGGGCCACATCACAGCCTCGTCAAAGGCCATCTGCGTAGCCGGCACTCACGGCAAAACTACAACCTCGTCGATGGTAGCACACATCATGCACGAATCGACCGTAGGCTGCAATGCCTTCCTAGGCGGCATATTGCTGCGCTACAACAGCAACTTAATGCTATCGGCCACATCGCCCTT
The DNA here is from genome assembly GCA_964456545.1 of uncultured Bacteroides sp. GTDB lineage: Bacteria > Bacteroidota > Bacteroidia > Bacteroidales > Muribaculaceae > CAG-873. The sequence continues at coordinate 9,602 of CAYWAM010000019.1, read as the reverse complement.
CTCTGTTGCTGAAGCCGACGAGTACGACCGCTCGTTCCATCGCCTGACGCCGTACGTAGCCGTAATCACCGCTACCGACCCCGACCACCTCGACATTTACGGCACCGAAGAAGCCTATCTGGAATCGTTCGCTCATTTCACCGAACTTATCCGTCCGGGCGGCAAACTACTGATTCACACCGGACTAAAATTGGTGCCACGTCCCGGCAAAGAGGTCGAGACCTTCACCTACAGCCGCCACGATGGCGACTACCACGCCGAGAACATACGACGTGGCGACGGCCGCATCGTATTTGACTTTGTATATCCTGGCGGACGCCTCAACGACGTTGAGCTAGGCGTCCCCGTTGATATCAATATCGACAATGCCGTAGCAGCAATGGCAGCCGTGCACCTGAGCGGAGCTTTTGAGCCGGAAAATGTGCGCGCCGCCATGGCAAACTTCCCGGGCGTAGAGCGCCGCTTCCAATGCCACCTGCGCCAACCGGGCCCCACAGGTAAAGTAGTCATCGACGACTACGCCCACCATCCCGACGAGCTTGCATCGTCGATTAAGTCGGTGAAAGCATTGTACCCGGGCCGCCACCTGACCGTGGCCTTCCAGCCGCACCTCTACACCCGCACCCGCGACTTTGCAGTCGAGTTTGCCGACGCGTTGTCGCTAGCCGACGCCGTAGTGCTGGCCGACATCTATCCGGCACGAGAAGAGCCCATTGAAGGTGTCACTTCTCAAATAATTTTCGACCATATAAAAGTGACGGACAAAGTGATGATTTCAAAAGAAGATTTTGTAAATACGCTGAAAAACCGTAACTTTGACATATTATTGACTGCCGGAGCCGGCGACATGAGCTTCAGCGTGCCTGCGCTATGCCGTGCCGTGGACCCCGAGCACACTATTAAATACGTAAACGACAAATGATTAATCGCTATCCGATCGTTGCATTCTGCCTCACGGTGGGCCTGCTGGCTTACCTGGTATTCTCTCTGCCTGCAACGGCCGAGATGGCTCGAAACGACTACTTCACCGAGTGCCGCATCAACGTGGCCGACTCGCTGCACTCCGGCTTTATAGACGAAGCCGACATATCGACCGAATGTGGAGGTATCAAGCAGTGGATCAGCCAGCGACGTCGCGGCGAAGTAAGCTTGATGGAAATTGAAAACAAGCTGCGAGAAAGCGACAAAATTGAGACTGTGAACGTGAGCGTCCGCAACGATGGCTCACTGGCCATCGACGTAGTGCCAATGGTGCCGGTGGCTCGCGTCTTCGACATCAACGCATCGTACTACATCAACACCGAGGGCAAGCGCATCTCGGCCAGCCCGCAGTACCACGTCGATGTACCTGTAGTGGTAGGCTACTTCCCGGCCGAACGCCCCGCTGCACGCTTGCTACCGCTGCTCGACTATATCTCGACCCACACACAGCTCAATGCACTAGTGTCGACCGTAAAGCAGGAGCGCAATGGCGACATTGTCATCGTGCCCAATATTCGCGGACACGTAGTAAACTTTGGCGACACCACACACGTGGCCGACAAGTTTGAGCGCCTGCTGGCTTTCTACCAAAAGGTGATGCCTCGACGCGGCTGGGAGATGTACGACACTATCAGCGTGAAATGGAACGGCAGCGTGGTTGCTACGCGCCGCAATAAAGCTCTGAGTTCTTCGCTACTAGCATCAACAAGCGAGGATTTCGATGATATCGACGACGTTGGCACCATGGAAACTCCTCTTCACAGCGATTCAACTACTATACAGTAACCGACGAGAATCATTCAGCATATCAGAAAAATACAGCCAAAAACAATACATAACATGGAATCCAGATATATCGTAGCCGTCGAAATCGGCAGTTCGAAAATCAAAGGCATCGTAGCCGCCGTAGATGAATCTGCAGCCATCACGGTGATAGCGGTGGAGGAAACCGACTCGGCCGACAGCGTACGCCACGGCCGCGTGCAGAACGCACGCGAAGTGGCCATTCGCGTCAACGAAATCATTCGCCGATTGGAGAATAATCCGCGCCTTTCGAAGGGCTCGATTAAGTCGGTATACGTGTCGAATGGCGGCCGCTCGGTGGCCTCGCGCCCATCGCAAGCCGAAATCACATTAGGAGGCGACGTCGAAATAACGGCAGCGACACTGGAAAAGCTGCATCAAGCCGCTCGCTACAACCTCGCCACCGACCGCGACATTTTAGCTATCAGCGACCGCCGCTACACCGTCGACGGTAGCGAAGTGAAGAAAATCGTGGGCACATTCGGCCGAACTGTCCGCGGCGAATTCACAATCGTGACCGCGTCGCCCGAAAACCGCCGCAATCTGGAACGCGTGAGCATCGAATCGCGTGGTGGCAACGTAGAGCAACTCTACATTCCGCGCCCGGTAGCCTTGGCCGATATGCTGCTCAATGACAGCGACCGCCAGCTTGGCAGCGTGCTGATCGACTTCGGCGCCGAAACCACTACCCTGGCCGTTTATCGCGACAACGCGCTGCAACTGATGGCCACTCTGCCGATGGGCGGTGTGAACATCACACGCGACCTCAGCACCGGCCTGGGCATCACCCTCGAAGCTGCTGAAAATATCAAAATAACAAAAGGACGCGCCGTGGCCGAGCGCAAGAGCACCACGGCTGACAGCGAAGAAACCGAAATCAACAACTACGTATCGGCTCGCATCAGCGAAATCATAGCCAATGTAGTCAACTACATGGACCACGCCGGCTTCAAATTTGAGGACCTGCCAGGTGGCATCGTCATCACCGGTGGCGGCGCAAAACTGGCCGGACTCGACGACATGCTGACCTCACAAACCAAAGCAAAGGTAAAGGTGCGCCATGCCGAAATCGACACAAACATAGGCGGTGCCTTGTTCAACACGACCGACAATGCCGACGTGATTGCGATGGTGAAATACGCCGCAGAGCAAAACCTGCCCACTTGCATCACATTTGCAAGCGAAAAAGCAGAGACTGCTCACACTCCGGAAGACACCGGCTCATCGGCTGCCACTACGACTTACGAGCCCTCGCTTATCGGCAACCGCATAAACGCGCCGGAGCTCAATGACCCCAATCTGCTGGATGACGACCCCGACGACATTTACGTTGACCCTCTGCTCGACGACGAAAATGAAGATAACGACGATTTGCCAAAACCGGGTAAAACCACCGACGAGACTCGCCAAAACTTGCTGAAGAAACTTAAAAGCTTCTTCACAAAACCATCGGAAGACAACGACCTCGACTACAACTCAGACAACGACCGCGACAACGACCTCGATTAACTCACCACTAAAACAGACTAAAGAAAGCAATGGCTCCTGAAGATTCACAATATCTGGATAAATACTCTCACAACGAGTTTGCCTCCGATGAGGAACGCAACCACATCATAGTGGTGGGTGTAGGCGGTGGCGGCAACAACGCCGTCGACCACATGTACAAGCAGGGCGTCGAGCACGTATCGTTCGTAGTAGCCAACACCGACCGCCAGGCTCTGCGCGAATCATCGGTCCCCAACAAACTGCTGCTAGGCCCGTCTACAACCCGCGGTCGCGGTGCAGGCGGCGACCCCAACGTAGCACATAAAGCAGCTGAAGAAAGCGCTACCGAAATCGCCGACATCTTCGACGAAGACATCGACATGGTGTTCGTCACGGCCGGTATGGGCGGTGGCACCGGCACCGGCGCCGGCCCCGTCGTAGCTCGCATTGCCAAAGAAAAAGGCTTGCTGACAATCGGCATTGTCACCATCCCCTTCATGTTCGAAGGTTTGCGCAAAATCCAGAAAGCCCTCGATGGCGCCAAGGAGATGAGCAAGTATGTCGATGCCATCATGGTCGTTAACAACGAGCGATTGGTGGAAATCTACCCCGACTTCGACTTTGAACTTGCCTTTGCCAAGGCCGACGACGTATTGTCGACCGCTGCAAGCTCAATCGCCGAAATCATCACTCGCAAGGGCTACATCAACCTCGACTTCAACGACGTAAACACAACCCTGCGCGAAGGCAGCACGGCCATCATCACCGTCGGATACGGCGAAGGCGAAAAGCGCGTCACCAAAGCTATCAAAGACGCTCTGCACTCGCCTCTGCTCAAGAACACCGACGTACTCTCATCAAAACGTATTCTCTTCAACCTCTACTACTCACGCACCGCCGAGCATCGCTTCAAAGCATCCGAAGCTCAAGAACTCAACGACTTCATTCGCGGCGTAGAGCAAGAAGTCGACGTAATCTGGGGTATCACATACGACGAAACCCTGGGCGACAAGGTGAAATTCACAATTCTTGCATCGGGATTCGACGTCACTGTCAACGACGAAGCCGTCATCGAAGCCGAGCCTAAGGGAAATAAGCCTGACCGCGAAATCGACTTTGGGCTTATACGCGAAGCTTATGGCGACGACCGCGTAAAAAACCTCGAACGCGAAATCGAAACTCGCAACTATCGCCTGCTCGACCCCGACCAGCTCGACGACGACAAGAGCATCGAGGACTTCGACAAAGAGCCAACCTTCACCCGCAATCGCCGCTCAAAAGCCCCCAACACACCGAAACCGGCCGAGCGCGAGGTGGTCGACTCGAACCCTGCCGATGACCTCGACGACTTCCGCGTAAACATCACATTCTCAAACGACGACTGACCTGGGCGAATAGCGCGAGCGAATACTTAAACACTATCACCGACTAAACGTTGTTAGTAATATGAAACCGAAACTTGTCATATCGACCGGCGCAGGCATGAGCGCCGAAAGCGGCATTTCCACCTTCCGCGACGCCGGAGGTCTGTGGGAAAACTACGAGGTGATGGACGTAGCCAGCGCCGACGGCTTCCGTCGCGACCCCGAGCTGGTGCACGAGTTTTACAATCAGCGTCGCGCTCAGCTGATAAAAGCCCAACCCAATGCCGGCCACCGCGTCTTGGTAGACCTGGAGAAGGATTTCGACGTGACGGTGATAACCCAAAACGTCGATGACCTACACGAACGCGCCGGCTCGTCGCACGTGCTGCACTTGCACGGCGAGCTGATGAAGGTGCGCGCCATCGACGACGAGTCGAAAGTCTACACGCTGCAACCCGATGCGCTGAATACGACGCCGCAAACCATCATCGACGGCCACCGCGTGCGCCCACACATCGTATTCTTCCAAGAAGCCGTGCCCAACTTCGACCCCGCCACCCGGCTGGCGGCCGAGGCCGACATCTTCGTCATCATCGGCACGTCTATGGCCGTGTATCCGGCTGCTGCACTGCTGCACTACGTGCGCCGCGGCACACCTATTTACTACATCGACCCACGTCCGGCCGACGTTCCTGCCGGCGTACACGTCATCAAAGCCACAGCCACCGAGGGCGTTGCCATCCTCGCCCGCGAGCTACGCGCTGCAAAACAATAATTATACTAGCAATAAATGGAAAGTACACGTCAAGCCAAAATCGCTCGTCTGCTCCAAAAAGAGCTGAGCGAAATATTCCGCCGCGAAACGGCCAAAACCCACGGAGTGCTCGTCACGGTAAGCACCGTGCGCGTGTCGCCCGACCTTTCGGTAGCCAAAGTCTACCTATCTATTTTCCCTTCGGAGAAAGGTCCGGAACTGCTGGAATCAATTAAAGAATCAGCTCGCACCATCCGCTACGAGCTAGCACAAACCGTTCGCTTCCAGCTACGCAAAACACCCGAGCTGGCATTCTTCCTCGACGACTCGCTGGACTATCTGGAAAACATCGACCAACTGCTGAAGTCGTAACCTAAGGTCACGCTAAGAGTCGATGCTGCCACTCAGGATAGCTCTGCGCTATCTACTTTCGAAGAAGTCGCATAGCGCTGTCAATGTCATCTCAGCCATCTCGATTGCCGGGGTGGCCGTAGCTACTGCAGCCATAGTAATCGTCCTGTCGGTATTCAATGGCTTTACATCGCTTTCGGAGCATCAATTCTCGCATATCGACCCCGACGTACTGGTAACACCGCTGCGCAGTAAGACAATCGCACAAGCCGACTCACTCGCTACACAGCTAGCCACCCTGCCCGAAGCAGCTGCCGCCGTGCCGTCACTGACCGAACGCGCACTAGCCATCGCCGGCAACAACCAACTGGGCGTGGTGATAAGTGGCGTCGGTAGCGACTTCGCCAGCGTGAGCGACCTCGCCTCAATCACCATCGACGGCGAATATGCCGACACGCTTCCCGACATACTGGCCGAAGCCGTGCCCGACGCCTACCCGACGGCCGTAGCCGTCGGCGTCCTGTCGCAGCTGGGCATATCAGCGTCGACCATCGACATCTACGTGCCGCGCCGCGTAGGGCGTATCAACCCGGCAAATCCGGCCGGCTCATTCCGCCAGATACGAATCGTGCCCACGGCTCTGCTTCAGACCGACCGCCTCGAATTCGATGCCGACCACCTCTTAGTACCTATCGAAGCCGCTCGGCAGCTACTCGACTATACCGACGACGAAGCCACCGAAATACGCCTAGCGGCCGCAGATGGCGTCAGCGACGAAAAGCTTGCCGACGCCGTAGCCCGCCACCTTGGCTCGGACTTCAATGTGGCTACCCGCCACCGCCAGCAAGCCGAAAGCTTTCACATGATAGCCATCGAAAAGTGGGTCACGTTCATGATGCTCGTCTTCATACTGGTCATCGCAGCGTTCAACATCATCTCCACCCTGTCGCTGATGGTCATAGAAAAGCGCGATAACATGGCCACACTGCGCTTCATCGGCGCATCAAAGGCACTGGTGCGCCGCGTATTCATGATTCAAGGCGCCCTCATCACTGCCGCCGGCGGCCTGGCCGGCATCATTCTAGGCTTAATCCTATCATTGGCTCAACAATGGGGCGGTTTCATACGCCTTGGAGGCGACCCCAGCAAGCTCACCATCGCCGTGTACCCGGTACGCGTCGAAGCACTCGACATCGTGGCCGTAGCAGCACTGGTGGCCGCGGTAGCGCTCATCACGAGCCAAATAACCCGCATTTTTACCCGTAAAATCAATTAGCTATGCAGACTGTAATGTTTTCTGATACGGTGTTCGGACCGATTCACTCGCGCCGCCTGGGCACGTCGCTGGGCGTGAACCTCTCGCCTCGCGATGGCAAAGTATGCACATTCGACTGCCTCTACTGCGAAGCGGGTTACAATGCTCAAGGCACCGGCACCACCGGCCTACCCCACCGTGCCGAAGTGGCGCAGCTGCTTGAAGAGCGACTGAAGCAACTTCTGGCCGAAGGCACACAGCTCGACGTTATCACCTTCTCGGGCAATGGCGAGCCGACCGTCAATCCCGAATTTGCCTCCATTATCGACGATACCATCGCGCTGCGCAATCGCTACTTCCCGCAAGCTAAAGTCAGCGTACTGACCAACTCGACAATGCTCCACCGCGAGGACGTAGTCGACGCCTTGCGACGCATCGACAACTGCATCCTGAAGCTCGACAGCGCCGTAGCCGACACCGTGCGCCTGCTCGACCGCCCCACCTCGCCGGCATTCGACGTCGACAAAGTGATCGACCAGCTGGCCGCATTCGGCCCAGTAGCCATTATACAGACCATGCTCACTCGCGGCAACCACGACGGCCAAGCCGTGGACAACACCACCGACGCCGAAATCGACGCCCTCATTGAAGCATATCGCCGCATCGGCCCTCGCGAAATCATGCTCTATTCGCTCGACCGCCCCACCCCGGAGCTATCGCTGCAGCGCGTACCCCGCGAAGAACTCGAAGCTGCAGCCCATCGCATCACAGCCGCTACCGGCATCCCCGTGCAAGTGGCCTGACATCCGCCACCAAGCACCCTCAAAACTAAGCCTTTTATATTGATTCAGCGGCCAATTGCTGTATCAACAACATCACCCATCATCTAAGCTCCTAACATTCTGCCATTTGCGCGTTATATTTCACATAATCCGGCCTAAAATCGAGCCGATTCTCACATTTTCCGGCGACTTTTGGGTCCGATTCTCACATTTTCCGGATTTATTTAGCGCAGCCGACAGTCCAGCGATTCATACATCATAGCGATATCAAAAGCAGCGCGGGCGGTTGACTTTTTCGTTGCAAAGTGTTATCTTTGCAGTCCATAACCTCTACAACGAACTAACACCATGAATATAGCAGTATATTGTAGCTCGGTCGATAACCTGCCGGCCCATTGGATTGAAGGAGCAATCGTGACAGGCCGTTGGATTGGCGAGCACAAAGGACAAATGGTCTATGGCGGCGTCGATGCCGGCATGATGACCGACGCCGCTCGCGCGTGCAAAGAAGCCGGAGGCACAATCGTGGGCGTAGTACCCTGGCGCCGCGCCGACCAAGCATCGGAGCACAACGACGTGCGCGTGCCGGCATCCGATCTCAACGACCGCAAAGGCGTCATGCAAGTACTGGCCGACGCATTCGTAGTACTGCCCGGCGGATACGGCACACTCGACGAATTCTGCGCCACCTTCGCATACATCAACTTCACCCACCACCGCGACAAGCGCGTCATAGTCTACAACCCCGACGGGCTCTACGACCACCTCTTTGCGCAGCTCAACGTCTACATTGAGCGAGGCTTAATGCCGGCCGACCGACTCGACATTCTCGACATCGTCACCACGCCGGCCGACATAGCCACCGCACTCGACCGCGTCAGCGCACACTTCAAACAATCTTCAAAATAAGATGAAAAGCCGACTCTACACACGCACCGGCGACCAAGGCACGACATCGCTCGTCGGCGGCACGCGAGCTGCAAAAGACTCGCCACGCCTTGAAGCATACGGCTCCATCGACGAACTCAACTCGTGGCTCGGACTACTGGCCGCCTCCACAGCCATCAGCGACGAACGCCGAGCCGACCTACGCAAGATTCAGAACCGCCTGTTCGACATCGGCGCAGCACTTGCCACAGAGCCCGAATCAGCCTGGCAACCGAAGCTACCCGGCGCCGAAGCCATCGAAGCCATCGAAGCACTCATCGACCGCATCGACTCGCGGCTGCCACGCCTGCGCGCCTTCATACTCCCCGGCGGCCACCCCGACGCTGCCCGAGCCAACATAGCACGCACCGTAGCCCGACGCGCTGAGCGCCGCATCGTCAGCCTTGCGGCCGAAGTACCCGTCGACCCTTTCATCCTCCGATACGTCAACCGATTGAGCGACCTACTCTTCGCCATCGGACGCGAAATAAACCTCGACTCCGACACCTCGGAAGATACCTGGAAAAGCGAAGTCTAAGTTTTTAATCTTAAAAAAATAATAAAGTCGAAAATAATCTTACAAAAAGATTGTTTATACATATAAATTAATTATCTTTGCGGCGCTTTTGGCAATAGCAAAGAAATTGATACACTGATATAAAAATATATTCGCTATGTATTGGACACTTGAACTCGCATCAAAACTTGAAGACGCTCCCTGGCCCGCAACCAAGGACGAGCTTATAGACTACGCCATGCGCTCAGGCGCACCCCTCGAAGTCATCGAAAACCTCCAGGAAATCGAAGACGAAGGCGACACCTACGAATCAATCGAAGACATCTGGCCCGACTACCCCTCGAAAGAAGACTTCCTCTTCAACGAAGACGAATACTAA
>CAYWAM010000018.1:35465-40583 GCA_964456545.1 uncultured Bacteroides sp. | reverse complement strand
GCAGGCGAGACGCCTGCTCTCCAGGCTCCGCATCGCAGGCGAGTCAGAAGAACGGCGAAGGTCATCGCCTTTAGGCGCTCTGCTAAGCAGAGAAAGCAGGCGACTCGCCTCCCCCCTGCGCCCGGCCTTTTTGTCCTAAATTTTGTTATTTAGTTGGAATGTTGGCGATAAGTGAGTAACTTTGCCTCAAATTTTCAGCAAAATAATTAAAAATCTATATAATGGAACAAAAAGAATTTGACCGCCTCAGCTACGCGCTGGGCATGAGCATGGGCAACAACTTCCGCGCATCGGGCATCGATAAGCTCGACACTGACAGCTTCGCCGACGGCGTCGCTGCCGTTTTCGCCGGCGCTCAGCCTAAAATGACTTACGATGAAGCCAAGCTAGAAATCCAAAACTACTTCCAGCAGCTGGAAGCTCGCCAGCAGGAAGAAGCCAAAGTAGCCGGCGAAGCCAACGCCAAGGCCGGCCGCGACTTCCTCGAAGCCAACGCCAAGCGCGACGAAGTGAAGGTCACCGCATCGGGCCTGCAGTATGAAGTCATCACCGAAGGCACAGGTGCTCAGCCCACCGCCACCGACCGCGTCGTAGTGCACTACACCGGCAAGCTCATCGACGGCACCGTATTCGACTCGAGCGAAGAACGCGGCGAACCCGCCACCTTCGGCGTCACACAAGTAATCCCCGGCTGGGTTGAAGCTCTGCAGCTGATGAAGGCCGGCTCGAAATGGCGTCTTTACATCCCCTCCGAACTGGCCTACGGCTCGCAGGGTGTCCCCGGCATCGGCCCCAACCAGACCCTCATCTTCGACGTTACCCTCCTCGAAGTAGCCGGCAAATGAAACTGCTCAAGACTGCCGCCGCACTGCTGCTGACGCTGGCCGCACCGGCCGCGAGCGCCCAAATGGCTGCGCCCGCTCCGACTCCGGCCGAAGCCGACTCGCTCGCTCAAGCCATGGCTTGCTTCGTGGCTCCGTCGGTAGCCAAGACTCTCGACGACCTTGAGCGCCTCGATGCCTCTGTCGACCGCGAGCGCTTTCTGGCGGCATTCGTCGAAATACTACGCGGTGGCCAACCGTCGATGACACCTCGCGAAGCTGATGCGTTCATCGGCAAATACGTAGCCGCTCGACGTCCCATCATCCCCGACACCCTGTCAGTCGCTTCGCAACAAGCTTTCATCGACCAAGTCGCTAATAGCAAAGGTGCCAAGCGACTCTCATCGGGAGTGGTAGTGGTGACGCTTAAGGCCGGCAAGGGCGACTGCCCCACCGACACATCGACAGCCGTCGTGCGCTACACGGGCCGATTTGCCAACGGCTACGTCTTCGACTCCACCGAAGAGCCCGTCGAATTCATCGTATGCGACTTGGTGCCCGGCTTCAGCGAAGGCCTTCGACACATGCAGGCCGGCGGACACTACCGCCTCGTGATACCGGCCGAACTCGGCTACGGACCCAAGGGCGTAGCCGGACACATCCCGGGCAACGCCGCGCTCGACTTCGAAGTCGAACTGATTGAAATCAAACAATAAAAACAAAACCAACTAAACGAACATAACATGAAAAAAGTACTGTGCGGCATCGCCGCTATGGCCATGATGGCCATGGGTGCTTGCTCCTGCGACAAAGCTAACGACGGAGCCTGCGCCACCGAATTATCTAAGGAATTCACCGATTCGGTTTCGCAAATCTACGGCAAGATGGTTGGCGGCTACGTGCTGAACGACTACCTCAACTTCTCCGATGAAATGAAGAACGAAAAGACCCGCGAAGACATGATTCGCGGCATCCGCCTCGCCCTCTCTCAAGGCAATAACGAAGGCGTGTCAATCGGTATGCAAGTCGGCGTCAAAATCCTTCAGGAAATCCAGCAATTCGAAGAAATGGGCATGGACCTCGATGCAAACATCATTCTCGGCCAGTTCATCGAAGCTTTCAAAGAAGATAGCGTCAACATGATAGCTCTGCGCACTCTCAGCAACTCGCTCAGCAACGCCATGTCGCAAGCTCGCGTCATCAAGCACCAAAAAGAACTCGACGAACTCGCCAACTCGCCCGAAGCTCAGCAGAACGCTATCAGCGGCAAGGCATTCCTCGACAAAAAACGCGCTGAAGAAGGCGTGAAGGCTACCGAAAGCGGCCTGCTCTACACCGTAGAAGTGGCCGGCAACACCTCAGACATCACCGACAACGCTCCGCTGAACGTTATCTACAAAGGTATGCTCATCGACGGCACCGTATTCGACCAGCGCACCGAAGCCGTAGCTATGGCTCCCGGCAGCGTAGTTCCCGGCTTTGGCGAAGGCATGAAGCTCATCGGCAAGGGCGGCAAGGGCACTCTCTACATCCCCGCCGAACTCGCCTACGGCGTGGAAGCACCGGCTGTAATCGGCCCCAACCAGGTGCTCGTATTCGAAATCGAAATCGAGAAATAATACTTAGCACGATACTGCTACTAACAGCCCGAGGCTCAGCCCCGGGCTGTTTTTTATGTATAGCCACAACCCACTGCGAACAGACACAGCTATTGCGTCTCTATTCACCGCCAATATGTTAAATATCCTTAACAAATCACTTGCAGCGTTAAAAATTTATCCCGTGTAGAATATTTTTCGTAACTTTGCAGTACTTCAACGAGTTGGAGGGGGCCCACCGGGCTTCCTCCTTTTATTTAAGCCAAATGATAGATAAAGAATTACTGCAACGCACAGTCGAAGAAGCCATCGCAGGCTCTGACATGTTCGTGGTCGACGTGCGCGTGACCCCGACCAACGAAATCACAGTCGAAATCGATTCGCTCGAAGGCATCGACATTGACACCTGCGCAGCGCTGACGCGCCGCATCGAAGAAGTGTTTGACCGCGAAGTCGAAGACTACCAGCTCGAAGTCGGCTCAGCCGGCCTCACCGCCCCGTTCAAGGTGCGCGGCCAGTATCTGAAAAATATCGGCAACGAAGTACAGGTGCTCACTCGCGACGGCCGCAAGCTCAAAGGCATACTCACCGAAGTGGCCGACGACGATAAGTTCACCATCGAAATTCCCGTGAAGGTCAAGCCCGAAGGTGCCAAGCGCCCCATCATCGAGATGCAGCCCCAGGTCTTCGACCCCGCAGAATGCAAATCAGTAGAATACGTAATTAATTTCAAATAAGCTTACTTCCCCATGGCAAAAAAAGAGGAAACCCCCAATATGGTCGCGCAGTTCGCTGAGTTTAAAGAACTCAAGAACATCGACAAGGAAACTATGATCAGCGTACTCGAAGAGTCGTTCCGCAACGTGCTGGCCAAAATGTTCGGCACAGACGAAAACCTCGACGTAATCCTCAACCCTGACAAAGGCGACGTGCAGATCTTCCAAAACCTCACTGTCGTACCCGACGGGGAAGTGGCTAATCCGAATCTGGAAATTTCGCTCAGCGACGCACAAGCCGACAACGACCCCGAAGCCGAAGTTGGCGAAGAACACACCAAGGAAATCTTCTTCGAAAAATTCGGCCGCCGCGCCATCCTGACTCTGCGCCAGACTCTGCAGTCGAAAATCCTCGACCTGCAGAAGGAAGCCGTCTACAACAAGTTCAAAGAACTCGAAGGCGAGCTCGTCAGCGGCGAAGTATACCAGACATGGTCGCGCGAAACCCTGCTGCTCGACGACGATAAGAACGAACTGCTGCTGCCCAAGAGCGAATCAATCCCCGGCGACTTCTTCCGCAAGGGCGAAACCGTGCGCGCTGTCATCGCTAACGTCGACAACAAGAACAACAACCCCAAAATCACCGTTTCGCGCACAAACGAAAACTTCCTGCGCCGCCTCTTCGAACTCGAAGTGCCCGAAATCCACGATGGCCTGATTAGCATCCGCGCCGTGGCTCGCATCCCGGGCGAACGCGCCAAGATTGCCGTCGAAAGCTACGACGATCGCATCGACCCCGTAGGCGCATGCGTCGGCGTTAAGGGCTCTCGTATTCACGGCATCGTGCACGAACTCCGCAACGAAAACATCGACGTAATCAACTACACCGCCAACCCCTCGCTCTTCATCCAGCGCGCCCTCTCGCCCGCTAAAATCACTTCGATTCGCATCGACGAAGAAGAAAAGAAGGCCGAGGTAATACTCCGCCCCGAAGAAGTGTCGCTCGCTATCGGTAAAAACGGCCTCAACATCAAGCTCGCCTCGATGCTCACCGGCTACATCATCGACGTTTACCGCGACACCGAAGAAACCGTCGAAGAAGATATCTACCTCGACGAATTCAAGGACGAAATCGACGAATGGGTTATCGAAGCCCTCAAAAACATCGGCTGCCTCACCGCTAAGAACGTGCTCAACGCTCCTCGCGAAATGCTCATCGAACAGGCCGACCTCGAAGAATCGACAGTCGACAACGTTATCGCTGTCCTCAAGGCCGAATTCGAAGACTAATCACCGGCCTAGGCCGCCGCGAAGGCCTCTTCTTTTCATTCTTGCCGAACGCTCGGCTTCTCAGACATAAATCAGTAAAAAACGAAAACCCTAATATATGGCGAAAACTAAAATCAGCACTATCGCAAAGGAACTGAACGTGGCCCTGCCAACCGTATTCAGCTACTTGAGCGAAAAAGGCATCAGCATCGAAGAAAGTCCTAACACACGCGTTGAGGACGACATCGTCGATCTGCTGGCCAAGAAATTCAGGCCCGGCGAGGACTTAAAGAACAAATTCGGACAGACTCAGGCCCCGCGCCAGACGCCCCGTACCAACACCAAGGAGGAAACTCCCAAGGCTACGGAAGTGCTGACTCCCGCCAACGAATCAAACCCCTCGCCTCGCATCCTGGGCAAGCTCGAACTCGACAGCAAGGGCAACCCCGTAATCAAGAAACCCGAAGCACCCAAAGCCGAAGTGAAGCCTGAAGCTAAGCCCGCTGAAGCTCCCAAGGCCGAAGTGAAGGCCGAAGCTAAGCCCGCTGAAGCTCCCAAGGCTGAAGTGAAGCCCGAAGCTAAGCCCGCTGCGCCCAAGGCCGAAGTGAAGCCCGAAGCTAAGCCCGCTGCGCCCAAAGCCGAAGTGAAGCCCGAAGCTAAGCCCGCTGCGCCCAAGGCCGAAGTGAAAGCCGAAGCTAAGCCCGCTGCACCCAA
>CAYWAM010000018.1:0-35365 GCA_964456545.1 uncultured Bacteroides sp. | reverse complement strand
GCCGAAGCTAAGCCCGCCGAAGCGCCTAAGGCTGAAGTGAAAGCCGAAGCTAAGCCCGCCGAAGCGCCCAAAGCTGAAGCTGCCGCTACCGACGAAGTGTTCCAGCCGTCGACTCCCCGCCCCGCCGTGTCGCTCAACATCGTGGGCAAAATCGACCTCTCGACCATCAACCAAAACACTCGCCCCAAGAAAAAGAGCAAGGACGAACACCGCGCCGGCAAACCCGGCGAAGCTCAAGGCGACCGCAAAAAGCGCAAGCGCATAGCCGGCAAGGACAAAGTTGATATCGAAAAGGCCGGACGCCAAGCCGACGACCGCCAAAATCAGTCGCAGGGACAGGGTCGCGGCAAAGACCAGTCTCGTCAAGGCCAAGGCCGCGGCAAAGACCAGCGTGGCAACCAACCTCGCCGCCCCGTCGCTCCCGTAGTGTCGGAAGAAGACGTATCGAAGCAGGTTAAAGAAACCCTCGCTCGCCTCACCGCCAAGGACAAGGGCCTCAAGAAGGCTGCCAAGTGGCGCAAAGAAAAGCGAGAAGCCAATGCCGAACGCACACGCGAAGCATTCGCAGCCGAAGCTGAAGAAAACAAGATACTGAAACTCACCGAGTTCGTTACCGCCAACGACCTCGCCATCATGATGAACGTGCCCATCAACCAGGTAATCGCCACCTGTATGAATCTGGGCGTCATGGTGTCGATCAACCAGCGTCTCGACGCCGAGACCATCAACATCGTGGCCGACGAATTTGGTTTCACCACCGAATACGTATCGGCTGAAGTGGCCGATGCCATCCACCAAGAAGACGACTCCGAAGAAGACCTCGTAGCTCGCCCGCCGATTGTGACCGTCATGGGCCACGTCGACCACGGCAAGACTTCGCTGCTCGACTACATCCGCAAGGCCAACGTTATCGCAGGCGAGGCCGGCGGCATCACTCAGCACATCGGCTCGTACTCTGTCACTCTGGCCGACGGCCGTCACCTCACCTTCCTCGACACCCCCGGTCACGAAGCGTTCACCGCTATGCGTGCTCGCGGTGCCAAAGTCACCGACATCTGTATCATCATCGTTGCCGCCGACGACAACGTCATGCCGCAGACAGTCGAAGCCATCAACCACGCTACCGCTGCTGGTGTACCCATCGTCTTCGCTATCAACAAAATCGACAAGCCGCACGCCAACCCCGACAAGATTAAGGAAGAGCTGGCTGCTATGAACTACCTCGTCGAAGAATGGGGCGGTAAGTACCAGTCGCAGGACATCTCAGCTAAGAAGGGTATCGGCGTCGAAGAACTCATGGAGAAAGTGCTGCTCGAAGCCGAAATGCTCGAGCTCAAGGCCAACCCCAACCGCAAAGCCACCGGTACGATCATCGAATCGACCCTCGACAAGGGCCGCGGCTATGTAGCCAACGTACTGGTACAGAACGGCACACTGCGCATCGGCGACATCGTACTGGCCGGCAACCACTTCGGCCGCGTCAAGGCTATGTTCAACGAACGCAACCAGCGCATCAAGGAAGCAGGCCCCGCCACTCCGGCCCTTATCCTCGGCCTCAACGGCGCACCCCAGGCCGGTGACACCTTCAACGTGATGGACACCGAACAGGAAGCTCGCGAAATCGCTTCGAAGCGCGAACAGCTCCAGCGCGAGCAGGGTCTGCGCACCCAGGTAGGCCTCACACTCGAAGAAATTGCCCGCCGCCGCGCTATCGGCAACTTCCACGAGCTCAACATCATCGTCAAGGGCGACGTCGACGGCTCGATTGAAGCTCTGAGCGACTCGCTCATCAAGCTCTCGACCGAAGAAATTCAGGTCAACGTCATCCACAAGGCCGTGGGCGAAATCTCCGAAAGCGACGTCACACTCGCTTCGGCCGACGACCACACCATCATCGTGGGCTTCCAAGTACGCCCCTCGCTGGCAGCTCGCCGAGCAGCCGAAAGCAAGGGTATCCAGATTCGACTCTACTCTGTCATCTACCAAGCTATCGAAGAAGTCACCGACGCTATGGCCGGCATGCTCGCTCCCGAAATCAAGGAAGAAATTACCGGCTCGGCCGAAGTGCTCGAGACATACCACATCAGCAAGGTGGGTACAATCGCCGGCGCTATCGTGCGCGAAGGCAAGCTCAAGCGCTCAAGCCGCGTGCGCCTCATCCGCGATGGTATCGTTCGCTACACCGGCGAACTCGGCTCGCTCAAACGCTTCAAGGACGACGCTAAGGAAGTCGCTTCGGGCTACGATTGCGGCCTCTCTATCGCCGGATTCAACGACATCAAGGTCGGCGACATCGTCGAAGGCTTCGAAGAAATCGAAGTGGCTCGCACCTCGCTTTAAGCGACGCTCTATCTTTCGCGATGCATCGCATCAACCTTAACATAGGCTCTAATCAGGGCGACAGCAAGGCCATTATCGGCCGGGCGGTCGCCCTGATTGCTTCGCGCCTGCACGCCCGACGCATCGAGCTTTCCGACTATGTCGAAAGCGAGCCATGGGGATATGACTCAGACTACTTATTCGTCAATCGCGGCGTTCTCGTAATAATCGACGACGACCCGCAATTCTCCCCACTGGCCATACTCGACGAGCTGCAAGACATCGAACACCGGCTGGCTCCCGACTCGCCCCACCGCAATGCCGACGGCTCCTATGCCGACCGAATGCTCGATATCGACATCATCGACATCGACTGCCGTCCATTCAGCCATCCGCGTCTGCAGCTACCACACCCTCGCGCCGCACTGCGCACATTCGTCATGGGCCCACTGCGCTCGCTCGACCCCCGGGCAGCAGCGGCAATCGAAAAATACGCACGCCAAGCCGACAAGTCCAGCGCCAGCGATTACTGATTATTAACCAAAAAGTGCTATCTTTGCAGTATCTAAGCAAAAAACACTTCGCGAATTGACGACAATCATGACAAAGCAGCTTACAGCCTTATTTGCGTTCATAGCAGCATCGGTCATTTCGATGACTGCGCTCGACGTAGCGCCCACTGCCGCCGGCTCGCTGCATTCGCTGATTACCGCCCCCGCAGAAGTCACAGAGCTCTCCGTTGCCGGCCCAATCAACGCCTACGACCTCGATTTCATAGACTCGGCAATGCCTCTGCTTAAACGCCTCGACCTCTCAGACGCCTCAATCGAAGCAAGTTCTGGCCGACGGCTACGCGGCATCTCTACACACGCCGCAGGCCACTTCCCGGCCCGAATCTTCACTGGCACAGCCATCACCGAATTGCAGCTACCTCGCGCCGGACACATCACCATCGGAGACGCTGCTTTTGCAGGCGCTGCCATTGAGTCCATAACACTGGGAGCCAATGTCATCACAATCGGAGCAGCGGCTTTTAGCTACTGCCAAGCGCTGACAGCCGTCACCCTATCGACCTCATGCATTAGCGAAGGTGCCTTTGCCGGATGCTCGGCGCTCGAAAGCGTGACACTCGCCAAAAACACCTCCGTGGCCGACCACGCCTTCGACGGTTGCAGCCGACTCAGCAATATCATTGGCGCCGAACACATTACCGCCATCGGACGGCGAGCCTTCGCCGACTGCACGGCGCTGACCGAATTTGCTTTCGGCCCAAGCCTCACAGCAATCGGCGACGAAGCCTTCATTGGCTCCGGACTGCACAGCGCCGACATCTCGCCTTGCACCGCTCTCACCACCGTAGGCCACTGGGCCTTCGCCCAAATGCCCGCACTCGAAGCCCTAGACCTAGGCACCACACCTGCCCTCGGCACCGCCATTGCCTTCGACTGCCCGGCACTCAAACACATTAACCTCCCCAAGACCATCAGTGCCGTACCCGACCTGGCCTATGCCAAAGATATCGCACTCGATACCATCGGCATCGTACACGAAAACGTCACCCACATTGGCAGCCACGCCCTCCACGGCTTGACCCAAGTAGCCACCTTCACCCTACCGGCTTCTCTCGAATACATCGACGATGGCGCCATGGAAGGCATGACCGGCCTCGAACACCTCAACATATCAGCCACCACTCCGCCCGCTACCGGCGAGGGCGTCTGGAGCGGCCTCGACCAAGCCAAAATCGCACTTCACGTGCCCGCTGAGGCCGTCGACGCATACAGCACAGCCAACCAGTGGCAGGACTTCTCGATATACGGCATCAGTGGCGCCATCGACGCACTCAACGACAACGCCGGCCAAGCCCTACGCGCCCGCTTCGAAGGCGACATACTCGCAGTCGAAGCCACCGGCCTCGACATCCTCCGCGTCAGCCTATACGACGTCGGCGGACGACTCATTCGCGCCATCGACGGCCCCCTACTCCGCGCCGAATTCAACACTGCCGGCGCACCCGACAAAGTATTTTTGATTGGCGTCGTCCTCACTGACCGACGCTCCGCATCGCTTAAAATCGCTAAATAATAATGGGAAAGAATAAACTGAGCAAGTTTGCCGAAATGAACACCATCGACCTGGTGTTCCAATACCCCTACGGACGCCTTCGCGAAGAAGGCTTCGACTCATTTCCGCTTAAAGGCCGCTGGGGCGCCGAATTCTTCGGCAATGACAACCCCATCGTAGTCGAACTCGGCTGCGGCAAGGGCGAATACACCGTCGGGCTGGCACAGCTATTCCCCGACCACAACTTCATCGGCATCGACATCAAAGGCGCGCGCATGCACGCCGGCGCCACTCGCGCCCGCGACTTAGGCCTGCGCAACGTAGCCTTCCTGCGCACATCGATTGAGCTCCTCGAGGCTTTCTTCGCACCCGGCGAGATTTCCGAATTCTGGATTACCTTCCCCGACCCGCAGATGAAGAAAGTCAACAAGCGCCTCACCGGCACCCGCTTCATGCAGCTCTATCGCCGCGTAGCCGCGCCCGACGCTCTCATCAAGCTCAAGACCGACAGCCCCTTCCTCTACAACTACACCCGCGCTATGGTGCAGCTCAACGCCCTGGAAATCGTCACCGACACCCCCGACCTCTACAACGCCGGCATGGAAGACGACCCTATACTAGGCATCCGCACTCACTACGAGACTCAGTGGCTCGCTCGCGGCCTATCTATCAAATACCTCGTCTGGCATCTCGGCCAGAACTCACCGCTGGCTGAGCCCGAAGACGACTTCGAGCACGACACCTACCGCTCATACTCGCGCGGATACATACAAGAAAGCGACCTCGCACCCATACTGAGCAAATCAAAACAGTAACCAACAATGGCTATCACACTATATCCCAACCTTATACTCGACGCGCTGCGCAATGTCAAATACCCCGGCAGCAGCCAGAATATCGTCGATGCCGGCATGGTCGAAGACGATATGCGCATCGACGGCAACAACGTCAGCTTCTCACTAATCTTCGAAAAAGCCACCGACCCCTTCATCAAGTCTGTGGTAAAGAGCGCTCAAGCGGCCATTCACGCATTCGCATCGCCCGACGCCGTGACTGAAATCAATGTCAAAACCCCGCAGGCACCTGCTGCCGCTGAGGCCCAGCCCGTGCTACCCGGCGTGCGCAATATCATCGGCGTAAGCTCAGGCAAAGGCGGCGTAGGCAAATCGACCGTAGCCGCCAACCTGGCCGTGGCACTCGCTGCCGAAGGCTACAAAGTAGGCCTCCTCGACGCCGACATCTTCGGCCCGTCGGTGCCTCGCATGTTTGGCATCGAAGGCGAACAACTCTACATGCACGAAGTCGACGGCCGCAACCTCATCATCCCCGTCGAGCGCTACGGCGTCAAGCTGCTCTCAATCGGCCTCGTTATTGACCCCGACAAAGCCGCTCTATGGCGTGGCTCCATGGCCTCAAATGCCCTCAAGCAACTCATCGAACAAGCCGATTGGGGCGAGCTCGACTACTTCCTCATCGACATGCCTCCGGGTACGAGCGACATCCACCTCACTCTGGTGCAGACCCTCGGCATCACCGGCGCACTCGTAGTCACTACCCCTCAGGAAGTCGCGCTGGCCGACGCGCGCAAAGGCATCGCCATGTTCCGCGAACCGCGCATCAACGTTCCCGTCCTCGGCATCGTCGACAACATGGCCTGGTTTACCCCCGAAACTCACCCCGACGAACGCTACTACATCTTCGGCAACGACGCCAACGTCGACCGCGTAGCCGCCGAATACGGCGTACCCGTCTTGGCCCGCATCCCCCTCGTGGCAGCCGTCGGCGACCACAACGACGCCGGCCTACCCATCGTAGCCGACACGCCCAACGCTGCATCGCAAGCGTTCACACACCTGGCCCACGTAGCTATCGAAGCTATCAATGAGCGAAATAGCCAACTTCCGCCCACAATCAAAGTCGACGTTACACACAAATGAAAATCCTAGTAATCAACGGGCCCAACCTCAACCTGCTGGGACGCCGCCAGCCCGAAATATACGGCCACGAGACCCTCGACGACATCGCATCGCGCATTGGCGACAGCTTCGCAACCGAGCAATTCCTGTGGCTGCAGTCGAACCACGAAGGCGACCTCATTGACTACCTTCACGAGGCTGCATACGGCGCTGAGCCGGTCGACGGCATCATTCTCAACGCCGGCGGCTACACCCACACCTCCGTAGCCCTGGCCGACGCCGTGGCAGCCATCCCGGTGCCCGTCGTCGAAGTGCATCTAAGCAATGTAGCCTCGCGCGAAGACTTCCGCCACCACTCCTTCCTCTCGCCCGTAGTAGCCGGCACCATCCAAGGCTTCGGCTCGCAAGTCTACGACCTCGCCGTCGCCGCCCTGCTCCGACTCAAAAAGTAAATTACGCCGCCTAAAACCGGCGACAACATTCACATAATTACAGCGAATGCGGACCCGAAATCGGAGTCCGCATTCGCCATTTATAGCCTGTTAGAGTCAGCGCCTACGTAAACAAAAAAGAAGAAGCTGCGCCGGCGGCACAACTTCTTCTTTAAGTAGATGATTTAGAACGAGTCCTAAATCAGTATGTGCTTAGTCTTGAGCTTCGAGCACCCAGCACCAGATGTTGCCATCGTTGAAGGTGAAGATGAGTTTGTCGTCAGAAGCCTTCATCAGGACAAGGCTTGAGAAGCTCTTGGCAGGGCCCCACCAGGGGTTGGCAAACGGAATGTAAGTGCCAATGGTCATGAAGCGAGCTACGCTGCACGAGGGCGACACTGATTCGCCTTCAGACACGCGAGTGAACTGGAAGGTACCTTCAGTTTCATTGCCGTCGATGTCGCGGAGGACCATCTTGGTACCCTTGAGGCTGAACGTAACGGTCGAACCGATGTGTTCGCGGCCGATACCGAGTGCTGCACACCAGCCTTCTACTTCTTCTTCAGAGTACATCGAGAAGTCGCTCTGCTCGGTGGGGTCGCCCCAAGTCACACCGTAGTGGGTGAATTTCCAGGTCTTCGATGAGTTGTTGGTGAGTATGCCGTAGAGTTCGTCTACTTCATATTTCATCACGTCGACATTGACAGTGAAAGTTTTGTCGAACGTAGAGCCGTCCTGGTTGATACCATGGAGGGTAATCTGGTTTTCACCGGTGTGGAAGAGGTCGGTAGTGATTGAGTTACCGGTAATGGTAGCTACTTCGTTGTTCCACGAGCAAGTGATGGGGCTTTGAGTTTCGAGGAGGACGCGGTTGGTCTTCTGACCGTTGTCCATGACCTGAGTCACGGTATACTTAACGGTCTCGGCGGTAACAGCCTGGTCGGGAGCGCCGCCTTCGATTTCAGCGGGATCGCAGGCAGTAAATACGAGGCCTACGACAGCCAGAATGCTATATAATATCTTTTTCATATTAAGCTATTGTTGAAGGTTATTGATTAGTTCCAACCCATATAGAGGCTTTCAGAACCCCAACCGGCATTCTGCTTGATGTTGCCGTCAGATTTGAGTACTTCTGATTCGGGGATTTTGAAGAAGCCGCGAGTAGCTTGGTAGCGAGCTACGTAACCGCCATTGTGAGCAGTGTTAAGCGCGGGCTTAGCTTCGTGATAGATGGGTTCGTTTTGCTGCTTGGCGAGTACGCTTTCGGTGTAGCCATTGCTCTGGCCACCACCCTGACCCCAGCGACGGATGTCGTTGTAGCGTAGACCTTCGAAGGCGAATTCCCAGCGGCGTTCGTTCTGCAGAGCTTCGAGCGAGTAAGAAACTGCGGGAAGACCTACGCGAGCGCGAACTTCGTTCATACCCTTAGCTGCGTCTTCGTAGAGTTCTGAGCGCATGAGCAGGATGTCGGCGTAACGAAGGAGCACGAGGTCCTGTGTGCAGTTGATATCCTTGTCTTCAGCAGACCAGAGGCCATTGTCGTACATCAGGTGCGAGAAGAGCTTGATGTTGCCGTCGCTATCCTTGCCAGCGATGGGGGTGAGTTTCTTGTTGATATAGTCGGTTTCCTGAGCCCAGTCTTCCCAGCCTTCCGAGCGGTCGTAGTCGGGGAGTTCGCGGGGGATGTAGCAGATAGCAGCGTCGCGACGGGGGTCATCAGGCTCGGCAGCAGTCCATTCACGCACGAAAGCGGGCGAAACCGGACCGTAGCCCCAACCACGCATGAAGGGGAAGTTGTTTTCGGCGTGGTCGTCACGGATACCGAAGTAGAGGACATACATGTTGGCGTAGCCCTTGTGCTCGGCATTGTAGTTACTGAACTGATTGTACTTGATAGCGAACATGCTTTCGGGGTTAACCTTAGCGTCGTCTTCCATCCAAGTGTAGCCGGCGTCCTTAGTGTACACGTAGTGGTCCTTGGTGAAGCGGTTGGTGTACGACCAGAGGTTCTGATAGGGTGTCACGAGTTCGTAGCCTGAGTTAGCGACGCAGTCGTCGAGGTAGCCCTGTACGTCCTTGGTGGTAAGAGTGCTGCCATCGGGGAGCTCGATAGAGATATCTTGCTTGCCCTGGCGGTTTTCATAGAAACCGGTGTAGAAGAGGAATGCGCGAGCGAGCATACCTTCAGCAGTCCAACGAGTAGCGTGGCCGTCAGATACGTAGCCTACCTTCTTGGCGGGCATCAGTTCGATAGCGGTCTTGAAATCGAGCAGTATCTGCTTCCAAGTGTCCTTGGGGTCAGCTTGGGGGATGTTAGCCACGTCGGGAGTGGTGAAGAGGACAACGTTTTCGAACTGCGAAGCGAGGCCGTAGTAGTAGTAGCCGCGCATGAAGTAAGCTTCGCCGAGCATTTGGTTCTTGGCGGCTTCATCGGCATAGCCGTGGCAGTTGGGCAGCGTAACGATGGCGTTGTTGGCACGAGCCACGCCGAAGTACGAAGCTTCCCAGAAGGGTTCGAAACGGTTTTCAGCATCGGTACAGAACATGTCGATAGCCTGAGCATCCTTGTCGCCGAGGCCGCCACCGCCGAACATATCATCGCAAGCCAAGAGCGAGATGCAGTGGAACGACGAATAAGGAATAGCTGAGATGCGGTTGAGGCCATTGTAAACACCCGCAATAATCATTTCAGCCTGTTCGCTTGTCTGCGGGAAGTTGCCTGAGTTGGCTTTTGTGGGGTCGTTGGAGTCGAGGAAGTCGTCGCACGAAGATAACGACACCAGCGCAGTCAACAATATAAGTGCTTTTTTCATTGTGATCTAAGATTTAGAATTCGAGGTTAAGACCAACCAGATAAGTTCTCGGGGTAGGATAAGCACCGAGGTCGACACCCGAAGCCCAGGTTTCGCTCTTGCTGCTAGTACCTACTTCAGGATCTAAGCCCTTGTAGTTGGTGATTGTGAATAAGTTCTGAGCCGATACGTAGAGGCGAGCCTTCGACAGCGGCATTTTGGGGAACAGACGCTTGAAGTCGTAACCGATGGTGATGTTCTTCAGACGGAAATAGTCAGCGTCGTCGATAAAGATGTCAGATACGTTCATCCAGTTGATGCTAGCAGCACCTGCGAGCTTAGGATAGCGATTCGAAGTGCCTTCGCCGTGCCAGAAGGTGTAGTATTCCGACGTGCTGTTGTCGGTGCTACCGGTGGTGAAAGCGCGATACGAGCGAGCAATCTGCTGGCCGAATGCACCGGCACCGGCAATCGAGATGTCGAAGCCCTTGTAGCTTGCGTTCAGGTTGATACCCATGCGCCAGTCGGGCATCGGCTTACCGATGTTGGTCTTATCAGTTTCGTCGATGATACCGTCGCCGTTGGTGTCGACAAACTTAAGGTCGCCGGGCTGCGGGTTGATTTGGAGGAAGCACTTGTCGCCGTACTTAGCCTTCCAAGCGTCGATGTCGGCCTGGTTCTGGAATACGCCGGCAGTTTCGTAGCCGTAGAAGTAACCGATAGGTTCGCCTACCATACAACGATAAACGGCAGAAGTACCCTGCGAGAGAACGTTGGTTTCGCCCCAGATAATCTGTTCGGCGTTGGCAATACGAGTGATTTCGTTCTTGTTGTACGAGAAGTTGATGCTTGCACCGTAGGTGAAGTCGCTGCCAATCTTATCGTGCCAATCGAAAGCGATTTCAAAACCGGTATTCTTCACGTCGCCACCGTTGATATAAGGAGCGGTAGCACCGAAGGTAGCAAGAATAGGAGCCTGTACGAGCCAGTCTTTGGTCTTCTTGATATACCAGTCAGCTGCAACGCCAAGACGCGACTTGAGGAAGCGTGCATCGATACCGATGTTGGTCTGCTCAGAAGTTTCCCAGGTCACATCAGGGTTAGGATAGATGTCGGGATAAGCACCCTGCTGATATGTGGTGCGGTTGTTGCCGAACGAATAGCCGGCATGCGAGTCGAATGCGATAGAAGCGAGGTACTGGTAGGGGGTAATGTTGCAGTTACCGTTCTGACCCCAGCTTGCGCGGATCTTCAAGAAGTCCATCCATTCGTGGGTATCTTCCATGAATTTTTCGTTGGTGACAACCCAACCGGCCGAAATCGAGGGGAATGTGCCCCAGCGGTGACCGCGTGCGAAGTTCGACGAACCGTCGTGACGCATAATCAGCGACAGCATGTATGTTTCATCGAAGTTGTAGTTAACACGGCCGAAGAACGATACGAGGCTACCTTCGCTCCAGGGAGTACCGCTAGCGGTAGCGGTGGTCGACTGAGCGTTCGAAATCCAAGCATAGTCCATGCCTTCGAAGAGGAGGTCTTTGCTCGAAGCGGTGAGGTTTTCGCCCATACCGGTTTTTTCCATCGAGTGACCTACGAGTACGTCGACATTGTGCTTGCCGATGTCGAAACGGTAGTTTACAGTGTTTTCCCAAGTATATTCCCAGCCGCGGCTCATCTGCTGAGTTACAGAGCTGATGTCCTTGAAGCGTGAGTTGTTGCGGTTGAGTTCGTATTCGGGATAGTACGAGCGGTAGCTGCTCGAAGCCATCTTATAGCCAAACTGAGTTCTCAGAGTGAGGCCCTTGATGGGTTCGATAGTGAGGTAAGGCGATACGTTGAGGTTGTGAGTCTTTGTGATGGTGTTGCCACGCAGGTAGACCATTTCAGCGATAGGATTCACGAAGCCGGTACCTAATTCAGAAAGCGACGAAGCCTGGAAGTCGTCCCAGTCGAAGTACTTGCCGTCAGAGCCGTAGATAGGCATCAGCGGGGTAGCGCGGAGCATGAACGAAATGTCGTTGGTGTTCTGGTCGCCCTTACCGATACCATTCTTGGTCTCGTAGCTGTAGAACAGAGTTTCACCGAACTTCACGATGTCGCGGTCGTCGTTCTTGTAGATTACGTGTTCAGAGTTGATGCGGGCAGTGGTGTGCTCGTAGTGCGAAGCTACGGGCTTACCGATGATACCATCCTGATTCGAGTACGAAACACCGAGCGAGAACTTCGAAATGTTGTTACCGCCGGCGATGTTAATCGAGTGGTTGTGGATAGCAGCATTCTTGTTGCGTACGGCATCGAGCCAGTTTGTACCCTTGTCCTGACCCGACATGATAGCGTCGTAGCGGTCGCCAAGGATTTCGTGCCAGTCGAGGACACGTTCGCCGGCGTTGAAGGTAGCAGTTTCCACCATGTTGACGTATTCGCGAGCGTCGAGCATGTCGGGCATACGCTGCATATTCTGCCAACCGATGTAGCCGTCGTACGATACTTTCACGCGGCCGACTTCGCCGGTCTTGGTAGTGATAAGAATAACACCGTTAGCAGCACGCGCACCGTAGATGGCGCACGAAGCGGCATCCTTAAGGATGTCGATAGCTTCGATGTCGGCAGGGTTGAGGGTGTTGATGTCGCCACCGGCCACACCGTCGATAACGTAGAGAGGCTCCGAGTTACCGATAGTACCCATACCACGAATGTTCACCTTAAAGCCGTCGCCGGGTTCGCCGGTTTCGGTAGTGATGTTCACACCGGGAGTCTGGCTCTGCATAGCCGACAGAACGCTGGTCGAGTTGAGCTTAGCCAGGTCGTTGCCGCCAACGTGCGAAGTAGCACCGGTGACCAGTTTCTTCTTCTGCACACCGTAGCCCATAACGACTACTTCATTGAGCATGCTGACGTTGTCCTTCAGGACGATGTCGAAATTAGTTTCGTTGCCGACATTGATGGTCTGCGTGGACATACCTACAAAAGATACTTCCAGACGCGAACCCTTGGCAACTCTCAGTTGGAATTTACCGTCGAGGTCCGATACGGCATTTGCGCCGTTCACTTTGTCGACAATGCTGGCGCCGATTACCGGTTCGCCGGTTTCGTCAAGAATCACACCTGTTACCGTGCGATACGATTGAGAAGCCTGTCCATTGTCATTTTGTGCGTATGCAGTGGCCGAAGCTACAGCCAGCATTAATAGCACTGCCATGACCGACCTGCTTGCGCACATTAACTGCGATTGCAGTTTTTTCCATAGAGGTCTCATGTCTTTCATATTTGATTAATGAATAGAATGCTGTCCACCTTCGTGTGGTTGTGGACGTGGGTTTAGATATTAAGAATTATTTTTGTCGTTAGGTAAGTTTCAGGTTATAGCTTAGTGATGGTGATTCTTGGTTAAGGTCGGTTTGTGACTTAGCGACAATTGCAAGTGAGGCCTGCCGACACCATCCTATAATCAATAGCCCGAACCGACAAGGATGAGCTCTTTGGCTTGTGCTCAACCTTGCTCGGCACGGCTAATAGTCTAAAATCTATAGTCATCAATTATTTGCTACTTCAATATTAAGAAGTTTTCACTCCGCAAAAGTATAAAAAGTATTTACAAACTACAAGTGATTTACTAAATTTTTTTAGAATTAAATCAAAATTTCATAAAATAGAGTCTTAAAATTTGGAAAAAGTAGTAAAAATAAGTGTACTCCCTAATTTGCAGCGCCTCTGCGGGCTGTGCGCCAAACAACATGCTCGCGAGTTTTTGGTGCTTCTTGCTCTAACTTTTTCAGCTAAAACGACAAGCTCGCGCGCCCGCGCATTCATTAATAATGACTCTACAAGCTACATCCGCCCCGACAGCGCTATTGGCTAACTCGCGAATTTTATGTATCTTTGCGAGTTGAATTTATATGTAATATGAAACGTTTTTTATTTGCAGTGGCGACTCTGGTGGCTTCGATAGCCGCCCAAGCCGAAATTCGAAGCTACACCATCGAATTTGGCGCCGATTACTCGTCGTCGCAAACGCTCGACAATAGCAACTTCACTTCAGCTGTCGCTGCCGGACGCGGCTACATCGAATCGGTGACAAGCGTGGTCAACGTCTTCCCCGAAAAGGATTGCATCAAGCTCGGCTCATCGAAAAACGATGGCAAGTTCAACATACATCTGACCGACAACGCATCCATCATTCCGGAGTATTACGTAGTGAATGCCGCCCGCTACAACAACAACCGCGATACCGACGCTGCCGTAATGCTCAATTCGGAGACGGTCTACATCGACAACACCGAGTTCGCCGACTACCGCATCGACATCCCTGCAATAGCGCCTCAGAAAATCTCAGCGCTGACACTCGACGCGTCAAAGCGTGTGTATATCAAATCAATCACCGTATACTACGACTCGGCCAACGGCTTCGTTGAACCCGAGAAGGAGCAAGTGGCTGCTCCGGTAATGACACCGGCCGGCGGCACACTATCCGCCGGTAGCACCATCACGATTGCGTGCGACACTCCCGATGCTGAAATTCGCTACACCACCGACGGCAGCGACCCCACGGCTGCATCGCAGCTCTACACAGCCCCGTTGGTGATGCACGCCGATTGCTTCGTGAGCGCCCGCGCATTCAAGGAAGGCATGCAACCTAGCGAAGTGACCGCAGCTGCTTTCTGGCTAGCCGATGCCGGCGATGAAGTGTCGGCTCACTTCAACTTCAACGCACCGGCATCGCTGACTCCGGCCATCGAAGAGCCGGCTAGCAAGGAATGGGTGTCGCTTGACGGCCGCTCGTTCAGTAGCTCATACGCCACCTTGGCCTTTACCGCAGCCGATGAAGGCAACACCCACGTGCGCATCTACAACTCATACGACGCCGGCTGCGACCTACGCATCTACGCCGACGACTGCCTGACGGTAAACACCACGTCGCAGACCATGTACATCTCGCGCGTAGCTTTCGAGCTGAGCGAATCGGGCTCGGCCGACATCAATTTCAACGTCGACCGCGGCTACTTCGACTACTATAGCAGCACATGGACTCCGACCGAAGGCGAAGAGCCGGCCACTAGCATCGTATTTACATCCGAGCGCCAAAGCCGCATAAAAGGCATCACCGTGTATCTCAAAGGCATGCAAGGCATTCCCGAGCTCGACTACGACCGCGACGAGCCCGCCACATACTTCAATATCAACGGCGTACGAATCAACTCGGCAAATCCCACGCCCGGTTTCTACATCCGCGTGACTCCCTCCGAAGCCACCAAAGTCGTGATAAAGTGACCATTATTCCGAATATACTGACACCGAGTGCAAACTATCATCGCACCATAAAACGATAAATTATGAACAAGATAAAAGAATGGATACGCAACCCGCAGGTTTGGGGGTTCTTCGTGTCGATAGGCGTGCTGATCGTGGTATCGCTGCTTTTCTTCTACCCCGACAATTTCGACGGTAACTCGCTGCGCCAAGCCGATATGCAGCAAGGCGCTGCCAACGGCCAAGAAGGAAAAGCCTTCTTTGAGGCTACCGGCGAGCAAGCACTGTGGACCAACTCGCTATTCGGCGGCATGCCCACATTCCAAATATCGCCCACATACCCGTCGAACCGCCTATTCAACTGGCTCAACACTCTCTACGGCCTCGGACTGCCCGCTCCGTCGAATCTGCTGTTCATGATGATGGCCGGCTTCCTGATTCTGCTATTTGCCTTGCGTCTACGCTGGTACTATGCTCTGATAGGGGCTATAGCCTGGGGCTTTTCGTCGTACTATGTGATTATCATCGGCGCAGGCCACATCTGGAAGTTCGTAACACTCAGCTACATACCACCCACGATTGCCGGCCTGGTGCTGAGCTACCGCGGCCGCTATGTAGCCGGTGCAGCCATGACAGCCGTCTTTGCCATGCTGCAGCTCAATGCCAACCATCCGCAGATGTCGTACTACTTCGCATTCGTGATGGTGGCATTGATGATTGCATGGCTCATCGAAGCTCTGCGCGCCAAGAAAGTACGCCGCTGGGCCATCGCTTCAGCCGTGACACTCGGTGCCGGCCTGCTAGCTGTTGGCGCTAACCTCCCAAGCCTCTACAACACCTATGAATACTCCAAGGAAACAAAGCGTAGCCAAAGCGAGCTGACGCCGCTGCCATCGACCAACTCTGCGTCGACTTCGCGCCCCACCGGCGGCATGCCTCGCGAGCAAATCGTGGGCTGGAGCTACGGCCTATCGGAGTCGTTCTCGCTTCTGATTCCCGACATCAAGGGCGGCGCCACCGCACGCCCCGAAGGTGGCCACATGGCCTATATGGGCCTTGACCGCCTCGACGAAGCGTCGGCTTATACTCAGACTCCGGCTGCTCAGCTACTACCTTACATGCCGCAATACTTCAACGGCACCGAAGGTACCAACGGACCTGTCTACGTAGGCGCAATTGTCTGCTTGCTGTTCATCCTGGGTTGCATCGTAGTGGAAGGTCCGGTGAAGTGGGCTTTGGTAGTGATGACAATCATGTCGCTGCTGCTATCGTGGGGCGACAACTTTGCGTCGCTCACCGACCTATTTATCTACAACTTCCCGCTCTACAACAAGTTCCGCGCCGTCGAGAGCATCCTTGTCATAGCCGAATTCACAATGCCGCTGCTAGGCATCATGGCGCTGGCCAAGGTGCTCAGCGAGCCCGATAGCTTAAAAAAATATGCTCGGCCGCTCTACATCGCCGGCGGCGTATGCGTGCTGCTCTGCGCTGCTGCCTGGCTAGTCCCCGGCATTTACGGCGACGCTGTCACGGATGCCGACCGCGAGACGTCGGCCGCACTCGTGCAGCAAGTGACGCAGCAAGCACTGCAGAGTGGCTACTCAGCCGCCGAAGCTCAGCAAGTTGCCTATCAGTATTCGCTGGCCAACCCCAACAATGCCCAGATAGTCGAAAGCCTTCGACAGGGCATGGTGCGCGCCGACGGCCTGCGCTCACTGTTCTTTGTACTGGTAGCCATGCTGGCTATCTACGGCTACATGCGCGGCTGGTGCAAAGCCCGCGTATCGGCCGCCATCATCGGCGTGGCCGTGCTCATCGACCTCTACGGCGTCGACAAGCGCTATGTGTCGCACGATAGCTTCGTTGCAGTGACTGCCTCGGCCCCGGAATTTACCCCGGACGCCATCGACAAAGCCATTCTTCAAGACACTTCTTACTACCGCGTGATGGACATTCCCGGCTTCGATAGTCCCAACCGCTCGTACTTCCACAAGATGCTCGGCGGATACCACGCTGCAAAGCTCAACCGCTACGAAGACCTCATCCAACGCCGACTCGGCATAGTGGCTCGCGCCGGATACTACCCCGAACTGCGCATCGACAGCGTAGCCAATTCCTACCCCGCCGAAGCTCAAGACATGGTGCGCACGCTCCGCGCCGGATATCGCGTACTCGATATGCTCAACGCTCGCTACATCATCACCGGCGACGCTCAGCAGCCCCTGGTTGTCAACCCCGACGCACTTGGCGCTGCTTGGCTCATCGATTCCATTAGCTATGTAGCCGGAGCCGACGCCGAAATGAAAGCCCTCGAGACCCTCGAGCAGGCCCGCACTGCCGTTGCCGACCAGCGCTTTGCCGATGTGCTTGGACAGACTTCTGGTAAGCTCTCCGACTCCGACGCCATCAAGCTCACAGACTATACCCCCAACCGCCTAAGCTACGTCAGCGACTCACATACCGATGCCATAGCCGTATTCTCCGAGGTGTGGTTCCCCTGGGGCTGGAAGGCCACCATCGACGGCAATCCCACAGAGCTGGGCCGCGTCAACTACGTGCTGCGTGCCCTAGCCATCCCTGCCGGCCACCACGAGATTGTGATGACATTCGACCCCGACTCGCTGCACACCACCGGAGCCATTGCCTACGCTTGTATATCAGTCATATATCTGCTGCTCCTAGCGGCAATGTTTATTGAATATCGTCGTCGGTGGGCCTGATTGATATATATAAGCGACAGCGCCACTCGTTCGGCTTCGGCATTCACTCGCCGTCGGCCTATCGCTACGTGCGCGAAGTAATTCGCCTCCCGCGCGGCATGGCCTACTACGCCTACGAGAGCTTGCCCGACACACCGTCGACCATCCACAGCCGCTTGCTCTACCGCGTCGCTCACGACTTGCAACCCGCCACCTACGCCGTGTCCTGCGACAACCCGGAGCAGCGCCGAGCCATCGAAGCCGTGATTCGCGCTGCTGCACCCGAGGCCATTGCCGCAGCACCCGAAGCTCTCGCTGCTGACTTGGTCGTAGCGTGCGACAAAGCCGATACTGCTCTCAACTATCGCGTAGCTGTAGTGGCTCCGAAAGATCATCCAATAGTCAACCGCCGTCTACAGCTCGGTGGCTCGGGCCACATCTACCGCAGCGCCTCAGCTGCTATCATTCGCGAGGACTGCAACGTCCCCTTCCAAGTTTTCGACATAGCATTCTGACTATACCAACCTATCATGAAGAGCGAGAGGCGCGATGCACTCTCGCTCTTTTTCGTATATCACCGCCATTGCAAAGATTTTCACTGTAGCAATTCACATTCTGTCAGATGAAATTGGCTATTTTGTAAAAAATTGGACTTTTTTCGGTAAATTTGTGTTAAATATTTACTTTTTTGCTACAATTCTTAAAAAAAGTATTATCTTTGCTCCACCGAGTCAAAAATTACTAAAAAGCAAACTATTGACCATTATTATGGAAAAAATTGACAATCTCGACAGAAAGATATTACAAATAGTTATGCGCAATGCTCGCATCCCGTCGAAAGACGTGGCTGTGGCCTGCGGCGTATCGCGAGCAGCGATTCACCAGCGCATCCAGCGACTGATTGAATTGAACGTAATCACAGGCTCCGGCTACCATGTAAACCCCAAGGTATTAGGCTACACCACTTGCACTTACATAGGTGTAAACCTCGAACGAGGCGCCATGTATCGCGACGTTGTGCCCGAACTGGAGAAGATTCCCGAAATCGTAGAATGCCACTTCACCACCGGCCCCTACACTATGCTTATCAAACTCTACGCTCGCGACAACGAACACTTGATGGACTTGCTCAACAACAAAATCCAGATGATTCCGGGCGTTACCGGCACAGAAACCCTCATTTCGCTCGACCACTCAATCTCGCGCGAAATCCCCACCACCGTCAACATCTAATCCCGACACTTCAGGACCTCATACAGCATCTCCGCGGCTTCATCACTCGCTGAGATGCTTTTTTCATACACACGCGCAAAAAGAGTTTTTGATTCAGCAAGCCGGTCGAGCTTAAAGGTTGCGAAGGAGCCACCAAGCCAAGATGGCCGTGAGAATGATAATAACGACGACCGGGTGCTGAAGATGCCGCATCCAGCGCTTGGGAGCAAAAAGGTAAAGCGCGGCTAAGGGAATGGCAAAAAACAACGCGGCATTGTAGTGCCACGCGGCTGCTACGTGGCCGTGCAAGAGGGCATAGAGCGCTCGCTGTGTGCCACAGCCGGGGCAGTCGTAGCCGGTCAGCCAATGAAACCAGCATTGCGGTGCCGGCGACGAGGCCGGGTCATGCTCCCAAAGATAAAAGAAATAAGCGACCACGCCGATTACGGCAATGGTCGCTATTATTTTGCGTACGGTGCTCACTCCCCTTACATGAATATCATGCCCAGAGGGGCGGAAATGAACGCCAATACGATTGCTAAAATCAGGAGCCACTCTGTGATTTCAGACAAGCGGCGAGCGCCATCGACGTCGCCGGCATTATAGCGCGACGACGACATAGAACCGGTGACGATGGCTGCTATGCCTAGAGGTGAGCAGCACAGCACGGTCAGCACTATAGCCCAAGCCAAGTGTGTGGGCGGCGGCGGCGTGGCCGGCATATTGGCTTGCTGCTGCGCAGCAGGTGTCGGCGGCGGCGTGGGCTGTGGCTCGCTGAAGAGCACAGCCGTGGCGGGCGCTGCCGAGGCCGGTAGCCAGCCGGTGAGGCCTTCGTACCACACGGGGGTGTCGGGACCGATGGCCATAGTGCGCAGCTGCTCCAAGTCGTAGGGCCCCTGCTGCATGCCGTTGAGGTGAATCCAGATTTTCATTAGCAGTTGAATCAGAAGAATTTGGTTTCCTTGCCGAGAATGTCGCTCAGTAGGTTGTTGGCCAGGCGCGAAGCTCCGAGGCGGAAGTATTCGTTGGTAAGCCACTCTTCGCCCAGTACTTCCTTGACGATGGTGTAGTACTTAACGGCGTCTTCAGTAGTGGCAACGCCGCCGGCTGCCTTGAAGCCGACCATGGTGCCGGTAGCTTCGTAGTATTCCTTGATGCACTGGCACATGACGTAGGCTGCTTCGAGCGATGCACCGGGGAATTCCTTGCCGGTCGATGTCTTCAGGAAGTCGGCACCCGAGTAGAGCGACAGCACCGATGCTTTCTTGATTTTTTCGGCAGTCTTGAGCGCGCCGGTCTCGAGGATTACTTTGAGGCGTGCGTCGCGGCAAGCAGCTTTCTGCTCGATGATTTCGTCGCACACGGCTTCGTAGTCGCCATCGAGGAAGTTGCCCACGTTGAGCACGATGTCGATTTCGTCGGCACCACCGTCTACAGCGAGTGCTGTCTCAGCGATTTTCACCTCATTGAAGGTCTGCGATGCGGGGAATCCGCCCGACACACAGGCGATGTCGACGCTGGTCACGTCGAGAACGGCGCGAACTACCTGTGCGAAGTTGGGATACACGCAGATGGCAGCTACGTTCTTGAGCATCGGATATTCTTCGTCGAAGGCGTTGACGCGCTCGGTGAAGTCTGCTACCGACTGAGGCGAGTCGGTGGCCTTCAGCGTGGTGAGGTCGATGGTGTTGAACAGGAATTTATATACTTCGGCGTTGTTGTTTTCTTCGAAGTGTTCGGCAATGATTTTTTCGACTGCGGCAGCCACGGCAGCATCGTCTTCGATGACGGTGCTCTTGGCAATTACGTCTTGATACTTGTCGCTCATAATATAAAGTGTTAAGTGGTTTTGTGTCAGGGTTGTTTGAGTTTCGGATTTTCGAGGTGTCGGCGCGCGTCGCGCGTGGTTTTCTTCTCGAGGTTGCGGGCGAAGGCGTCGGCCAGGTCGATGCCGCTTTGGTTGGCGATGGCCATCACGACCCACATCACGTCGGCCAGCTCATCGGCCAAAGTGTCGGCCTCGCCGGCTTTGAACGACTGGTCGCCATATCGGCGGGCCATGACGCGGGCCACTTCGCCGGTCTCTTCGGCAAGGACGGCCATATTGGTCAGAGGCGAAAAATAGCGCACGCCCACCGACGTAATCCACCGGTCGACGAGCTCCTGCGCCTCGCGCAGCCCGATATCGTCAATTTTAGTTTCGTCCATGCGTCCCAAATGCAATGATAAGCAAAATTAGTAAATTTTCGCGACTAAACCCCACGTTTAGTCTTTTTTTTCAATTCGAAGTTTGTGCATGGGGTTTGTAGTTGGCCGAGCGAAGGATTTTTCGTATTTTTGCCGGGTATGAAATGCAAAGCGTTGATATTGGCTTTGGCGGCGTGTGCGCCGATGGCGGCGGCTCTGTTCGTGCCGGCACCTTCGTCGGCGTCTGTAGCTCGCAGCGAGGCCTCTGGGCTGAGCGGCGCGGCGTTGGCGGCGTATGTCGCCGACCGCTTTCGGCCGTCGACGCTGCCCGACTCTCTGCCGGCGGTGTGGTGGGCCGATGCCGATACGCGCATGGCTGTCGTCCCGGCCGAGTGGTGGTATGCCGACGCGCCGGTCGATGCATACAACGAATTGCTCGGACCGGCAGCACTTGCGGCGGCCCGCAGAGCATATATACCGGGCGATGTGACACGCGTCGATACGCGCGGCACCGGCTGGGCCGTCGGCGTGGCTTCACTTGGCTCGGCCGAAGTCAACGCTTGGATGCCGGCCGCTGACCGCCGAGGCGACTTGGCTCGCCGCATGATGTATCTAGCACTGATGTATCCGCAGCGTCTGTGGCGCAGTCATGGCGCCATGCTGCTCGAAGATGGCGGCTGGCCGCTGCTACGCCCTGCCGGCAAAGACCTGCTGCTGCGCTGGCACCGCGACGACCCGGTCGACGAACGCGAGCGCACGGAAAGCGCTCAGCAAGGGCGGCGGCAAAGCAATCTGAACCCCTTTGTCGAGTATCCGCTACTGGCCGAATATCTGTGGGGCGAGCACGCAGGCGAAGAATTCCAAGAGCCTTTGGAGCCGGATGCACCCGACGAGCCCGATGTGCCGACGGTGCCTACTCCGGAGCCTGTGCCACTGAAGGCGGCCTACTCGGTGGCAGCCGACAGCTTGCTGTGGTTCACGTCGCCATACGTGCCGTCGGATGCTGCGTGGACGATTGATGGGGTAACCGTTTCAGCCGACCGCGCGAGTCTGTCAGAACTCGGAGTCGGAATTCACGTAATCACGTTCAGCAGCTCGGCCGGCTGCGGAGCGCTTAAAATCGAGATACGCCCATGAAGCCGATAGTGACTCTGCTTTTGTGCATCCTTCTGGCGGCGTGCTCGTCGGAGCCGTCGGAGCCGACTGTCAGACCCGGAGTTGACCCGGGCACGGGCGAGCCTTCGAAGCCCGAGGACACCGAACTGGCCGCAGCGCTGGCCGATAGCCGGCAGCGCGTCGATGCACCCACAGCAGCGTTCAGCTACGATGCTGGCGGCGTGATTTTCGGCCGAACCGTCGCAGGCGCCCTGTACTGTGTCGACATCGCCGACGGGCGCCGAGTCGACTTCAATCCAAGCGCCGAAACTCTGAGTATCAATGGAAAAACCATCAAAGTAGCGTCGGTCGACCTTGCTCGACACGTCGGCACGACTTCGTGGTGGGTGATTAATCTAGCTGCGCCAACCGCCGGCCGAGTATTCTACGTCACCGACTTCTGATTTAAAACCTTTTGCACTCGGCGTGCGTTGTTATTGAAAAACACACACCGGCGCGCCGATAGCGTCGACAGGTCGGCTAGGAATCGAAATCCACTATGAGGCTGAAAGCGCTACAAGCCACCCGCCCGCCAAGCGCCCACATATACTGCGAAAGCGGAAGCCCGCCCCTGAGGCATCCGCTTTCATCTTTGCTGTGTTTTATCTGATTCTTTGGTCAATATATAATTTATGCAACTCGGCAAGGCAACCTTTTCGATTGTTTTTCGTAACTTAGCGTTGTGAAACCATCCGCTTTTCCCGATTATCAGACCCTGCGACAGCGCTACGAGGCTTATTTGCTACTCGAGCGCGGCCTGAGCGACAACACCCGCACCGCATACCTGACCGACGTAGACCGGTTGGAGGATTTTCTGCGCATTCGGGGTGTCGACTTCGACCAAGTCGATATTGAAATACTATCGGAATTCTTAGCTTCACTGGCCGACGTGGGCATCGCTCCGCGCTCGATAGCTCGCATCGTGTCGGGCATCAAGTCGCTATTTCGATATCTGCGACTCGAACGCGAAATCGACGCCAATCCGGCTCTACTACTCGAAACTCCGCACATCGGCCGCCACCTGCCATCGGTGCTGACCGTCGAAGAAATCGATAGTATGATTGCAGCCATCGACCCCGCCGGCCCAACCGCACTGCGCAACCATGCCATCATCGAGACACTCTACGGCTGCGGCTTGCGCGTAAGCGAGCTATGCAGCCTATGCCTGAGCCGCATCGACTTCAACCAGGGCATGGCCCTCATCGAAGGAAAAGGAAACAAGGAACGTGTCGTACCAATGTCGGAAAGCTCACTTGAGCTGATTCGCACGTATGTGGCCACCGACCGCTCTATGCTGAACATCGACCGCGGCGAAGAGGATATCGTGTTTCTGAACGTGCGCGGCCACCGACTTACGCGCCAGATGGTGTTCATCATGCTGCGACAACTAGCCTCTGCGGCCAGCATCCGCACCGTCATATCGCCTCACACGCTGCGCCACTCGTTTGCCACCCACCTGCTCGAAGGCGGCGCCAACCTGCGCGCCATCCAGCAGATGCTCGGCCACGAGAGCATCTCTACGACCGAAATATATCTGCACATGGACAACGCGCACCTGCGCGACGAAATCCTGCAGCATCATCCTCGCAACCGCCACGAAGGCAAATAACCGCCTAACCACTATGTACAGTTCTGTTGAATGTATAGCCTTGCGCACCGTGAAGTACGACGACCGCCGCTCGATTGTGGCCGCATGGAGTCGACAGATGGGACGTCTATCGCTCATGGTACCCGACGGCTCGGGCCGCGAGGCGCGCCGACGCCGCGCACTGATGATGCCGCTGAGCCTTTTTGCCGGCGAAATTGACGTGCGACCCGGGCGCGATATACACGCCATTCGCGACGTGCGTCCACTCGCCGTCGCCGCCGACACCATGGCCGACCCGGCTAAGTCGGTCGTAGCCCTTTTTCTGGCCGAAGTGCTCGAGCGCCTGCTGCGCATCCCGGCAGCCGACGAAGCGCTCACTGCCTTCATTTTCGATGCCGTAGGGCGACTCAATGGTCTGACGCGACAGTCGGCCGTAGCCAACTTCCCGATTATCTTCCTTTGTCGCCTAGGCACATTCCTTGGCATAGCGCCCGACGCGGCAGAGTGGCGCCCCGGCTCGTGGCTCGACCTGGCCGAAGGTATATATCGCGCGACACCGCCCACTGCCGGTCCATATCTCGACCCGTCGCAAAGCGCCATTGCAGCTATGCTCGGCCGTCTCAACTTCGACAACGGCAGCCGACTACGCCTTTCGCGCCCACTGCGTCGCGAGATTCTCGATCGTGTTCTTCAGTATTACACCCTGCACCACTCGCGCCTCGACAACTTAAACTCTCTGGCCGTAGTCAAGGACATCTTCTAGCGCTCCATCACTTCGAGAAAGCGTGCGCGGAAAGTGTCGCCCACAGGGATTGTCGTCGCCGCTACCGAGAGCGACGTGCGGTCGAAGGCCTCGATGTGGCGCAGCGCTACAATATATGAGCGATGCACACGCATAAAGCGGTCGGCCGGCAACTGCGCTTCGGCCGCTTTCATACTCATCTGCGTCAGCACGGGGCGATCGCGGTCGGCCACGAAAATCTTCACATAGTCCTTCAGCCCCTCGATGTATCGGATCTCAGCAATGGGGATGCGCACTTGGCGGTAGTCGCTGCGCACGGTCAGATAGTCGTCGGCTGCGGCAGTAATCTGCGCCGATGGTGACAGGCGCGCCGCCACTCGCGCAATAGCTTCGTTGAATTCCTCGAAACTCACCGGCTTGAGCAGATAGTCGGCCGCATGGACTTGAAAGCCCTCGAATGCATAGTCGCGATAAGCGGTCACAAAAATCACCTGCGTGCCCGACTCAGCAGCCACGCGTGCCAGTTCAATGCCCGTCAGGTGCGGCATCTGTATATCGAGAATGGCGAGGTCAACATCGCCGACACAAATAGCCTCCAAGGCCTTTGACGCCGACGTAAACGCACCCACAATCTCAAGCGAACCGATGCGACGACAATAGCTCTCGAGCAGGCGGACAGCCAGTGGCTCGTCGTCGGCAATTATGCATCTAAACTTTGACATGGGCAGTTGATAGTGACCGTAGCTGTAAATAGATTGCCGACCTGCTTCGTATCGAGCGATGCTTGATGGCCATAGATCAACTCGAGGCGACGGCGCAGATTGGCTAAACCGATGCCGGAATGTGATTTGTCGCGCCGAGCATCAGCATCGACATGATTGACCGTGGTGCAATTAATGCACCTAGCATCAGCCTTCAACGTTATCTCTATAGGGTCATCGGTATTGGTCGTATTGCCATGCTTGAAAGCATTTTCGATAAGAGTCACGAACAGCAGCGGCGGCACGGTGAGGCCCGCCTTTGAGTCGATATCGACCGACACTCGTATGGGGCGCTCACCCAAGCGCAAACGCATGAGTTCCACATAGTTGTCGATAAACTCAACTTCGCGCTCAATGGCTACTCGCTCCGGATTTTCATATAC
The DNA here is from genome assembly GCA_964456545.1 of uncultured Bacteroides sp. GTDB lineage: Bacteria > Bacteroidota > Bacteroidia > Bacteroidales > Muribaculaceae > CAG-873. Next base: position 9,869 of record CAYWAM010000018.1, on the reverse strand, counting down.
CACGTAGCGCAGCAGCGCCGAGAGGTCATGGACAGCTCGCTGAGCATCCTTGGGCGATATTTCGATGAGCGAATAGATAGTATTGAGCGTATTAAATAGAAAATGCGGATTCAGCTGGCTGCGAAGGCTGTTGAGCTCGTTTTCGCGGTGGTCGGCTGCAAGCTTGTTGCGGCGCCGCTCGAGCTCAATCCAGCGGCTCGACAAGCGCAACGCCACCGCCAAGGCCACCGTCAGCACAAGCATTATGACATCGCGAAGCATAATCGACAACGAGGCCGCCATCACGTGCGTCTCGGGCAGCGAACGGAAGCGACGAGGCCCACCACCGCCGACGTGGCCGTGGTTGAAGGCATACATCACAAGCGTCACCGCAGCTATCAACACCAGATTCCAAAGGATGAAGTGCAGCCAGCGATTGCGGCGCATAAGCGTGCGATTGATGATTACGTAATAATTGACATAAAACACCAGCACCATCAACCCCGATTTGATATAAATACCCCACGGGGTATGCACGCCACTCGGCTTACCCGACACGGCATAACCCATCAGCATCTCAGGCAAGATGAAGATGATAACTACAAACAGCAAGTGGGTGAGCAGTGTGGTGATGCGCCGCGACTGCCCTTCGTTGTGAATCAAAGGCTTCATGTCGCAAAGATAAAAAAAATCCCCGACTCCACCAACAGCATTTTTCCGAGCATCACCGAGTAGCATCAAGCTTTTAACCAACTTTTGCGGACCATAACCGCCGACTTGCTATGTGATTTAAAAAGGCGAAGTACTAAAACGTGGGGGATATGAGTTTTATTTGCTAACTTTGCAGCATGATTAAGAATCTTTTATTTGACCTTGGCGGTGTCATCATGGACATCGAAAAGGAGCGTTGCGTGGCGGCCTTCGAGGCGCTCGGCCTGCGCGACGCTCGCAGCTATTTCGGCGAATTTTCGCAGCAGGGAGCGTTCATGCTCCTGGAGCAGGGCGACATCAACGTCGACGAATTTCACGCCGCATTGCGCCCCGGGCTGCCGGCCGGCGTCAGCGACGAAGCCATCGACGCGGCCTTCTGTCGTTTCTTGATTGGGATTCCGCCTCACCGACTCGACAGCCTCACGGAGCTACGCAGCCGATATAAGGTGTACATGCTCAGCAACACCAACCCGATAATGTGGGACTCGAAAATCCGCACTGAATTCGAGCAGCAAGGTCGCTGCCGCGAGGACTACTTCGACGGCATCGTCACCTCGTTTGCGGCTAAGGCTCTGAAACCCGACCGCGCCATCTTCGACTACGCCTGCACCAAGCTAGGCATCCTGCCGCAAGAGACGCTCTTCATCGACGATTCGCAAGCCAACCTCGATGCGGCTGCCGCTCTGGGCTTCCACACCGCCTTGGCTGCTCCAGGCACCGAATTTGCCAGCGTCATAAGCCCCATACTCAAAGCCAACTCATGAAACCGGCCATAGCCACCATAGGCACCTTCGACGGCTTTCACAACGGCCATCGCCAGCTCATCGACCGGCTCAAGGCCGAAGCGCACACCCGCGGCCTGGAATCAGTGGCTGTCACCTTTGGCTCGCACCCGCTGGCCTTAGTGGCCCCCGACCGCACTCCTCGGCTGCTCGAAAGCCGCGACGAGCTGCACGCCCGGCTCGAAGGTTCGGGCGTCGACCGCGTCGTATGGCTCGACTTTGACCGCGCACTGGCGGCGCTCACAGCCGCCGAATTCATGGCTATGCTTCGCGAACGCCACGGCGTCACGACCATTCTCATGGGCTACGACAACTCGTTTGGCTCCGACCGCCTGCGCTGCCCCGCCGACTACGTTGCCGCCGGACGCAGTGTAGGCGTCGAAGTGCTCTTCGACGAGCAATACCTGCAACCACAGACAGGCATAGCCCCGGCCAGCAGCCTGCTGCGCCGATGCATCGCTGACGGAGCCGTTGACCTCTTCGCCCTCTACACCGGCCGCGTCTACGCTCTCGACGGCACCGTGGCTCACGGCCACCGCAACGGCCATCGACTCGGCTTCCCCACCCTCAACCTCGACTTTGACCCTGCGCGCTGCATTCCGGCGCCGGGAGTCTACTGCGGCCGCGTGTCAATCGCCGCCGACAGCTACCTCGCCGTAGTGAACGTAGGCTGCAACCCCACCATAGCCACCGGCAACCCCACCACCATCGAGGCCCACGCCATCGATGTCGACCTAGGCGACTGCTACGGCCGCCACGCCCGAGTCACCTTCGAACGCCGTCTGCGCGACGAACGCCGCTTCGACTCGCTCGAGCAGCTACAAGCCGCCATCCTTGCCGACGTCGAAGCCGCAAAATCCTCTGCAAAAACTGAAGAATCATGACCCGCCTTCCCGACGAATTCATTGCCATGCTTGCCGACATGGGCCCCGACTATGCAGGCCTAGCCGACGCACTGATGAGCGCGCCCGCGCCCGCTGCTATACGCCTCAACGCCGGCAAACCATCCACGCCGCCGGCCGACGCCACGCCGGTATCCTGGTGTGCTGGCGGCTACCTGCTGCCCGAGCGCCTAAAATTCACCTTCGACCCTGCGCTGCACCAGGGGCTCTACTATGTGCAGGATTCGTCGTCAATGGCCCATGGCGAGGCCGTAGCTGCAGCCATAGCTGCCATCGAAGATGTTGCTGAGCGTCCGCTGCGCTACCTCGACGCCTGCGCTGCACCCGGTGGCAAGACTATCTGCGCTATCGACCGGCTGCCGGCCGACGCCTTCATCGTTGCCAACGAATTCGATCAGCGACGCGCAGCCGTACTCGTCGAAAATCTAGCTAAACACGGCTCAGGCCGCACTGTTATCACCCGTGGCGACGCCTCGGCAATCAACGGTCCCGACAGCTTCTTCGACATAATCGCCGCCGACGTGCCCTGCTCGGGCGAAGGCATGATGCGCAAAGAAGAAGCCGCAGCCGCGCAGTGGTCGGCCTCTCTGGTTGCCTCGTGTGCTGCGTTGCAGCAGCGCATCGTCGACAACCTCTGGCGCATGCTACGCCCCGGTGGATGCCTCATTTACAGCACTTGCACCTTCAATTGCTCCGAGAACGAGGCTGTCGTGCAGCACATCATCGACGACCTCGGCGGCCGCGCGCTGCCCATTGCCAGCCTCGAGCTGCCCGAAATCGTCAGAGCCTACAAAGCCGACTTCCCAGCCTACCGATTCCTGCCCGGCCGTGTCGAAGGCGAAGGTCAATTTATAGCATTGGTACAAAAGCCGGCCGACGCATCCGACACTCCGCGCCGCGCCGCAAAAGCCTGCAAATCGGCTAAAAACAACAAACCAGCTAAGCCTGCTATCGACGTCAGCAGCCTACTCGGCGGCGATTGGGCTCTCGACCCCGCCGAAGCCGAGCCTACAGCCGTGCTTCGCAGCCACCTCGCTGACTTGGCCACGGTGCGCAGCACCTTCCACGTCATTGCCGCCGGCCTGCCACTCGGCACCGTCAAAGGCCGCGACTTCGTACCCTCGCAGCCACTGGCCCTCGCTCGCGACCTTCGCCCCGATGCCTTTCCGACGGCCGACGTCGACCGCGCCACCGCGCTCGACTACCTGCGCCGCCAAGCCATCAGCCTCCCCGACGGCACACCACGCGGCATCGTGCTGCTACACTATGGCGGCTACCCCCTAGGCTTCGTAAAAAATCTCGGCAACCGCGCCAACAACCTCTACCCGGCCCCCTGGCGCATCCTCTCAGCCCACGAATAAAGCTCCACAGCGCCCTCACTGCCTGCCACCGCCTGCGATGCGTTTAGCGGTGAAGATTACCGTCGCCTACACAACCTATGCAGGCGAAACGCCAGCTTTCTCTGCTTTGCAGAGCGCCTAATGGCGATGACCGGGCTACGCTGTGGGGGCGACTGCCACAAAAAAGCGCGATGAGGCGAGTCTCATGCCTTTTTCCTTGAACGGATAAATCTGTCGGAGAGCCACTCGCGGATAGGAATGTCATATACCTTGACGCTTGCGTAAGCCACAGCAATCGAGGCGATGAATATACTGACAGCTACCCATATATGTGTGCCGAGCGGTGCGTCGGCGTGTTGCGCAGCCCAGTTCATCTGCACATATATCATCGGATAGTGAGTGATATAAAGCGGATATGAAATCATGCCGAGGAATTTGCAGATGGCGGTTGTGCGCCTCCCCTTCAATTCACTCCCGGCTCCGGCGGCTACGATTGCGGGATAGACAAGCAATATGACAACGGTGCAATAAAGTCCGTTCAACCATTCATGAGTCATGCCGCCGATATGCGGAACGACCAGTGTAGCAGCTACCGCGAGTGAACACCAAGTCATCGCGCCACGTCTGAGATTGATGCGGCACTTACCGAGCCGATAGAGCAACAGACCGCCAAAGAACGGATAAAGCAGACGGCAGACACCTATATAGATTTGATCGGGAGTCAGACCGAAACCACCGATAACGGTATATTTAGCATAGTCGCGGATTTCAAGAAGTCCGAAAGTGTCGATGTTCATCGCAAGGTCGATAGTCAGAAAAGCCGACAAGAATACTAATACCGCGAGTAAGGCCGTGCTGAACCGACGGACAAAAAGTGCATAGACGATATTGGCGATATATTCCCACAATAGCGACCACTGCGCCCCGTTGAGAGAGTTTATCTCTTTCCATCCGCGGATGTCCATCGACGGCGGCGTGGGAAACATAATGCAGCCCAATACGAGAAACAACAGCAGTTTCCACCACGGAGTTTGCATCACAAGTTCGAATCCGGGTGCGGCACTGAAATAGAACCAGAATGCACCGATGAGCGAACCGAGCACCACCATAGGTTGCAGGCGTATCAGTCGCCGCTTGAAGAAATCCCATGTGGTCATCCGTCCCCACCGGTCGTCATAGGCGTATCCGATTACAAAACCCGAAAGGACAAAAAAGAAGTCCACGGCAAGATAACCGTGATTTAGAATCTGGTCGCTTGGACCGCTTGAATACGTTTCAAAAAGATGAAATGCCACAACTATCATGGCGGCCACTCCACGGAGACCGTCAAGGATTTCAAACCTCGGCTTGGAGGACAAGGGGATTGCTTCTGATGCCATAAATGTGATTATGATTATATGGGTGCAAAATTATAAAGAATTTATTGCAGTAGGTTTTCCTATATTTCAAAATGTTTGAACTAAATTTGCACCATGAATAAACCGGCATTTATATTCGATGATGTCTGCGTCAGTCCTGACCGTCAGATAGGCAAGCACTCCCATCCGCAATGGGAGCTGTCGCACGTGATATGCGGGGCCGGCACGCGTACCATCGGAGACCTCACAGAGCAGATGAACGAGGGCGAGATTATCCTGATTCCTCCTGACATACCCCACGTGTGGCAATTTGACCACTCCCATACCGATGCCAACGGCAACATTGCCAACCTAACGATATTCTTTGAACAGGCGACACTTGACCGACTTACATTCGCACTCCCGGAGATAACCGGTGCAATCAATAAACTCAAATCATACACTGAAGCACTGAGTCTCGGTGGGGAGGCTTATAATAAAGTATATGATTTACTGATGGCAATGCGTGGAATCACACCCAGCGCACGAGTGCCGAAAATAATCGAAATCCTACAGACAATCGCTGATGCCGACAACTGTATTTCTGCCGGACGGAATAATACTTTGAGTCGCGCAGAACAGCGGATTGAATGCGTGAGGGCCTTTTGCAACTGCAATTATGCCCGTGAAATATCTCTCGAAGAAATTGCCTCCCACGTCGGAATGAATAAGTCGGCGTTCTGCACCTTCATGCGCCGCCATACCGGGAAGAGCCTCTCGGAGTTCGTGAACGACATCCGTCTCGAACGCGCTATGGAGATGCTGCGCCTCTCCGACAAGAACATATCCGACATAGCCTATGACACCGGTTTCGCTAACGTGACCTATTTCAACCGACTGTTCAGAAACAAATACAACCGCACCCCAAAATCAGTAAGGACAGAAGACAATTGTGACACAGATTAAAAATATCATATTTGATTTTGACGGTACGCTTGTGGATAGCGCGCCGGTGATTGTAAAGACAATGCAACAAACTATCCGGGAGATGAATCTGCCCGGCAGGACAGAGGCTGAATGTCGCGCCACAATCGGACTGCGCCTCGAGGAAATCCCGGCGGTGCTATGGCCTGAACTGACAGACATAGGCACGGAATATGCGCGCACCTACCGCCGGATTTTTGATAAACTGAAACGTTCGTTGAATGTGAGCTGTTTTCCCGGAGTAATCGAGACATTAGGCATATTGCACGATTCCGGCTACAGGATGGCAATTGCAAGCAGCCGCAGCCATCAGTCGCTGGAGGAATTTGTGGAGCTTTTCGGACTGGGCAAATGTTTCAGTATGCTTGTCGGAGGCAACGATGTCACTCACGGAAAGCCTGACCCCGAACCCGAGCAGACAATCCTTGACTCTAAGGGATGGAATACCGATGAAACACTTCTGGTCGGCGATGCCGCCGTCGATATTCAGATGGGAAAAGCCGCCGGGACACGGACTTGCGCAGTGAGCTATGGCAATGGCACAGAAGACGAGTTGAAAAATTCGTGCCCGGATTATCTAATATCCGATTTTCACGCCATTCTCGCTGTCGTAAACGGAATCGACGGCGATATTATCCGATACACCACGGAGCATATTATACCCGCCTATTCCTCGTTTGATAAAGCTCATCAGTCTGACCATGTGAATATGGTGATTTCTCAAAGTCTTAAACTGGCATCTGACGAGCCTGATATTGACCGCAATATGGCGTATATCGTTGCCGCCTTCCATGACCTCGGGCTTGTGAAGGGTCGCGACTGCCATCATATTGATTCGCGCAGGATACTGGAGGCGGATGAGTTTGTCAGAAGCCGCTTCTCCCCGGGACAGATACAACTGATGGGCGAGGCTGTGGAAGACCACCGGGCGTCAAAGAGCGGGAAGCCTCGCAACCGATACGGACTTATTGTAGCTGAGGCCGACCGGTTTATTGATACCGAAACTATCATCCGCCGCACAATCCAATACGGCCTTAAAAATTATCCCGAACTTGACCGCAAGGGGCATTATGACCGAACCATTGAACACCTCAACATAAAATATGGGCCGGATGGCTATCTGAAAATATGGATGCCGCATAGCGACAATGCCCGTCGGCTTGAAGAATTGCGCCAAGTCATCGCCAACCATGAAGAACTCGCTGCAACATTCAACCGCATTTTTGACGAAGAGGCAGAATAGCAAATATCCTGAAATACTTGCCATACATGAATAGAAATGATGGCCTACGTTCACACGCAGGCCATCACAGAGAACATTTGTTTTTAGTTAATGCGGAATTAATCCACAGCCGTTATTAGTAAATCTAAAACATCATCTTACATCTTCGCGATGCGGATGGCTACGCCGCCACCAGGGGCAAGTAGCTGTTTCAGTTTGGTTTTCGAAGTGACCTTCACCGTGCGAATACGATAGGCCTGAGGATTATCTTTCCAGTGGGCGCCGGGGGCGTCTTCGTAGATAGTGGCTTCGTATTTTTCGCCTTTGGTGAGGAAACTGAGGTCAATGAGGGCGGTGCGGGCGTTCTCGTCGGTGATGGCTCCGACATACCAGTCGTCGGAGTTTTTGTCGAGACGCGCCACGGTGATATAGTGGTTGGGCTCAGCTTCGAGGTAGCGAGAGTCAGCCCAATCCAGAGGCACATCCTTGATGAATTGGAATGCGTCGAGGAAGCGCTCGTAGTTCTCGGGCAGGTCGCAGGCCATCTGCATGGGCGAGGGCATGGTGAGGTAGAGGGCGAGCTGGCGAGCCAGAGTGGTGCCGGCTTGCGAGTCCTTGCCTTGGCCATAGTAGCTCAAGCGGGTTTCAAAGAGGCCGGGAGTGTAGTCCATGGGGCCGCCTTTGAGGCGCGTGAAGGGCAGAATGCAGGTGTGCGAGGGCGGGTTGCCACCCATCGATTCGAATTCGCCGCCGCGAGCCGATTCCTGGGCTAGCCAGTTGGGATATGTGCGGCAGAGACCGGTGGGATGCGGTGCCTCGTGGCTATCAATCATGATATGATACTGCGCAGCGCGCTCGATGACGTGGCGAGCGTGGTCGACCATCCACTGCGAGGTGTGATGCTCGGTGCGGGGGATGATAGCGCCTACGTAGCCGGTCTTGACGGCATCGTAGTTGTTGGCACGCATGAAGCGGAAGGCGCTATCGAGTTGCAGCTCGTAGTCGGCGGCGTTGGCAGCCGTCTCGTGGTGCATGATGAGTTTTACGCCCTTAGCTTTGGCATAGTCGCGTAGCTGCGGCAGGTCGAAGTCGGGGTAAGGCAGGTCGAAGCGGAACTGGCGATTCTTGCGGTAGCTAGCCCAGTCTTCCCAGCCTTGATTCCAGCCTTCGACGAGTACACCGTCGATGCCATGAGTGGCAGCGAAGTCGATGTAGCGCTTTACGTTTTCGGTGTTGGCCGGGTGGCGACCATTAGGAGTCAGCTTGGAGTAGTCGGTGATTCCCGGACGAGCGAGGCTGTAGTCGGAGTAGGCCCATGTCTTGACGTAGCCGGTGAACATTTCCCACCATACGCCGACGAATTTCATAGGCTTAATCCACGAAGTGTCGTCGAGTTTGCAAGGCTCGTTGAGGTTGAGCACGAGCTGCGAGGCGAGGATGTCGCGAGCGTCGTCGCTGACGATGAGCGTGCGCCAGGGGGTGTTGAACGGCATCTGCAGGTAGGCGCTGACGCCGAGGCGGTCGGGCACGAGGTGAGCCTTCATCGCAAACTTTTCGGTGTCGACGTCGAGGAGCATGCCGGGATAGCCATCGAGGGCGGCCTCGTGGGCGTTGATATAGACGCCATCGACGGTCTTAATCAGCATCGGGACCTGGATAGAGGTGCCTTCGGCGCGCTGTGCCTCGGTGTGGCGGCCGTAGCTATTGAGAGCTTCGGGCAGCTGGCTGAAGGTGGTTTCCGACCAGAGGTATTCGTCGGTGTCGTAGTCGCCGGGGATGCAGTAGAGGGTGTGGTCGGCGCCGTAGTTGAACTCTGTGAGTTCGTCTTTGAGAGTCAGATAGTTGGCGCCATCTTGAACGGGGAGCTCGTAGCGAAATCCGAGGCCGTCGTCGAATACGCGGAAGCGCAGGGTCAGCGCGCGGGCCGGATTTTCGGCCTTGAGGTTGACAGCGAGCTCGCGGAAGTGGTCGCGCACGGTGGCATATTCGCCCCAGACGGGAGTCCACGAGCGGTCGACGGTGGCGGTGTCGACACCGGCAATGGCGAAGCCGCTAACGAACTGAGCCTCGTCGGCGCGCAGGCCGAGGCGGCTTTGCAGCACCAGGGGCTTGCCCTTATAGTCGAGCGAGTAGACGGGAGTGCCGGCCGCATCGACGTCGACAGTCAGGCAGAGGTCGCCGGAAGGCGAATTAATGCTCACGGCCGCCAGATTCAGGGCGCCCGCGAGCACTAATGTCGATAAAAGGGTTCTCTTCATACAGAGTCAGAGGGATTCTTAGTTTCTCAGAATTTGGTAAGCGTAGGGCGCGAGTTCAATTACTGAAGGAACGGTAGTTTCAATATCCAACAGAAGGTCTTTCATAGTCGAATTAGCAAGTTCGATAGGAACCTTCACGGTCTGAGCGTCGGCTGTGGTGTTAACGACAACGAGCATCTTGTGGCCGGGAATTGAACGTGTGAAGCAAACGACTTTCGAAGTCGAGTAGTCGGCAAGTTCACCGCAACGAACATCTTTCGTTTCTTTGAAAGCTCTGTTGATATCGTGATATCTACCGGTGAGTGCGATTGAAAATTCGAGAGTCTTGTAGTCGAAGAACGACTGCTTGCCCGA
>CAYWAM010000017.1:0-40698 GCA_964456545.1 uncultured Bacteroides sp. | reverse complement strand
TTCGTCTTCTATTCATATATTTGATAGCAGGAATCTATGCTACGCGGCACTATGAGCGTCATTTTCACCCCTTTTTATCTTTTTTTACATAAATCTGCTTGTATTCTGACATTATTTCAATAATTTTGCACCTAAGCGTAAATTAAATCCGTCAAAAAAAATCAATTAATCACATAACTATTTCGCAAATGAAAAGACTATTTTGGGGCATCGCTCTGCTGCTGATGGCTTGCTCGACTGCTTTTGCCGGCAAGTATCAGTACGGCACCGTCGAGGGCGACCCGCTCAACACGAAAATCTACACCCTGCCCAACGGGCTCAAGGTGTTCATGTCTGTCAATAAGGACAAGCCTCGTATCCAGACTGCCATCGCTGTGCGCGTAGGCGGCAAGAACGACCCGGCCGAGACTACCGGCCTCGCTCACTACTTTGAGCACCTTATGTTCAAAGGTTCCGAACACTTCGGCACCAGCGACTATGCAGCCGAGAAGCCCCTACTCGACCAAATTGAACAACTTTTCGAAGCATACCGCGTCACCACCGACTCAGCCGCTCGCCGCGACCTCTACCGCCAGATTGACTCTATCAGCTACCAAGCGTCGCTCATCGCCATCCCGAACGAGTACGACAAGCTGATGTCGGTCATCGGAGCCGAAGGCACCAACGCCTACACTTCGCAGGACGTCACTTGCTACATCGAGGATATCCCTTCGAATCAGATTGAGAATTGGGCTATGATCCAGGCCGACCGCTTCCGCTATCCGGTGCTGCGCGGCTTCCACACCGAGCTCGAAACTATCTACGAGGAGAAGAACATGTCGCTCACTCAGGACAACCGCAAGATGAGCGAAGCAATGCTCCGCACCCTCTTCCCCAACCATCCCTACGGCACACAGACCGTACTCGGCACACAGGAACACCTTAAGAATCCGTCGATTACCAACGTTAAGAACTACCACAAGCAGTGGTATGTGCCCAACAATATGGCCATCGCTCTGTCGGGCGACTTTGACCCCGACCAGATGGTTGACATCATCACGAAATACTTCGGCGACATGCAGCCCAACCCCAACCTGCCGGTGCTGCAAATCAAGCCCGAAAAGCCTATCACCGAGCCTATCAAGGTTGAGGTACTCGGCACCGACGCCGAAAACATCTACCTGGCTTGGCGCATCCCGGCGGCCAAAGACCCCGACATGCTGCTGATTCAAGTCATGGCTGAAGTCCTCAACAACGGCGACTGCGGCATCATCGACGTCAACCTCAACAACTCGCAGAAGGTGCTCGGCGCCGGCTGCGGACTCTACGACCTCGCCGACCAAGGCGCATTCCTGCTCGTCGGTATGCCCAACGCCGGCCAGAGCCTCGACGACGTGCGCGCCCTGCTGCTGGAGCAGATGCAGCAGCTCCGCGACGGCAACTTCGACGAAGACCTTATCTCGGCCATCGTCAACAACTACAAGTTGTCGCTACAAAAGAGCTTCGAGAGCAACAACAGTCGCGCCACCTCATTCGTTAACGCCTTTGTCGAAGGCAAAGACTGGGCCGACGTCGTGGCCGACTTCTCGCGCATCGGCACTATCACCAAGGCCGACATCGTGCGCGTGGCTCAGAAGTATTTCGGCACTGACAACTATGCCGCTATCTATAAGCTGCAGGGCGTCGACTCTACCATCGTCAAGATGCCCAAGCCTGAGCTGACTCCGATTGCCACCAACCGCGACGCATCGAGCGAATTCCTCCGCCGAGTGGCCGGCACCGCCGTCGAGCCCATCGAACCCGTATTCCTCGACTTCAAGCGCGACCTCACCTTCCTCAAAGCTAAAAAAGGCATCCCCGTATACTACACTCGCAACACCACCAACGACATCTCCACGCTGAACTATGCCTTCGAAGTGGGCTCGAACGACGACCGTCGCCTCTCGGTAGCGGCCAACTACTTCGACCTGCTTGGCACGCCCGACATGACCGCCGACCAACTCAAGCGCGAGTTCTACAACTTGGCTTGCTCGTGGCGCCTCGCGATTAGCGGCGACCGCTCATACTTCATCATCGAAGGTCTGAGCGAAAACCTGCCCAAGGCTGCCGAACTCTTCGAAAACTTCCTGGCCAACGCACAAGTCGACACCGAGGCTTGGGCTCGCCTCGTAGCCCAGACAGGCCAAAGCCGAGCCAACGCCAAGAAAAATCAGCGCGCCAACTTCTCGGCCCTGAACACCTACGTGATGTACGGCCCCAAGAACCCGTTCACCAACCGCTACACGATGGACGAGCTCAGCGCTCTCGACCCCGCCGAAGTAGTAAAAGCCGTGCAGGAACTCTGTGGCTATAAGCACGAAATCATCTACTACGGCAACCTCGGCGAGAAAGAAATCGTCAAGGTTATCAACCGCATTCACCGCACACCCAAAAAGCTGCGCGACGTGCCCACCGACACCCACTTCACTCCGGTGAAGCCCGAAGAGACCGTCATCTTCGTAGCCCCCTACGACGCCAAGCAGCTCTACATGGGCATGTACGCCAACCAGGGCGGCGACTTCGACCTCGCTCTCGCTCCGGTGATTGAAATGTACAACCAGTACTTCGGCGGCGGCATGAACGGCATCGTCTTCCAGGAAATGCGCGAGAGCCGCTCGCTGGCCTACTCAGCCGCTGCCTTCCAGCTCGAACCCTCGGAACTCGGCAAGCCCTACACCTACCGCACTCAGATTGCTACGCAGAACGATAAGATGCTCGACGCCATCAACGCCTTCCTGCTCATCATCAACGATATGCCGCAGTCGGAAGCAGCATTCAATCTGGCCAAGAGCAACCTCGAAGCCGTGCACCGCTCGACCCGCATCATCAAGGACGACGTAGCCAGCGCCTACCTCCAAGCCAAGCGCCTCGGCCTTGACAGCGAAAAGCGCCAAGCCATCTACAATGCTCTGCCCTCGCTCACGCTCGACGACGTAGTCCGTTATCAGCAGGAGCACGTCAAGGGCGGCACCTACTACTACGGCATCCTCGGCGACCCCGCCGACCTCGACCTCGACGCCCTGTCGAAAATCGGCCGCGTAGTGATGCTCACCACCGAGGACATCTTCGGCGAATAACCGACACGCAAGCCGTTTAGAGCCCTCAAAACCTCTGAACGACCCATCAAAAAGCCCTCGGCGGGCACCGATGCGGATTCATCTCCGCCCGGTGCCCGCCGCCGGTATGTAGCAGTGGGCCAAACACGGCACGCGAGCGTTAAAAAAACTTGTCGGCACGGCGTTTTCGACTTAAATGTTGGCTAATCCGCAATTTATTGCTAATTTTGCAGTTCGATAACACAATAAATCAGACAATAAACAAAAAAAACATTATAAAGATGGCACAACAAGAAGACGTGTTTAAGAAAATCGTAGCTCACGCCAAGGAGTACGGCTTTGTATTCCCCTCAAGCGAAATCTACGATGGCCTCTCGGCTGTTTACGACTACGGCCAGAACGGCGTAGAACTCAAAAACAACATCAAGCGCTACTGGTGGGAAGCAATGACCCTGCTGCACGAAAACATCGTCGGCATTGACTCGGCCATCTTCATGCACCCCACTATCTGGAAAGCTTCGGGCCACGTCGACGCCTTCAACGACCCTCTGATCGACAACCGCGACTCGAAGAAGCGCTACCGCGCCGACGTCCTCATCGAAGACCACATCGCCAAGATTGAAGAAAAAATCAACAAAGAAGTCGACAAAGCTGCCAAGCGCTTCGGCGAATCGTTTGACCGCGACATGTTCTGCCAGACCAACGAACGCGTTAAGGGCTACATCGCTCACCGCGACGGCCTCCACGAGCGCTTCGCTGCCGCTATGAACGACAACGACCTCGACGGTCTCCGCCAGATTATCATCGACGAAGAAATCGTCGACCCGATTTCGGGCACCAAGAACTGGACCGAAGTGCGCCAGTTCAACCTCATGTTTAAGACCGAGATGGGCTCTACCGCCGACGGCTCGATGAGCGTATACCTTCGCCCCGAGACCGCCCAAGGCATCTTCGTCAACTACCTCAACGTGCAGAAGACCGGCCGCATGCGCATCCCCTTCGGTATCGCTCAGATTGGCAAGGCTTTCCGCAACGAGATTGTAGCTCGCCAGTTCATCTTCCGTATGCGCGAATTCGAGCAGATGGAAATGCAATTCTTCGTACGCCCCGGCGACGAAATGACCTGGTTCAAATACTGGAAAGAATGGCGTCTGCGCTGGCACAAGGCCCTCGGCCTCGGCGACGAAAAGTATCGCTACCACGACCACGAAAAGCTCGCCCACTACGCCAACGCCGCTACCGACATCGAGTTCAAGATGCCCTTCGGCTTCAAGGAAGTGGAAGGTATCCACTCGCGCACCGACTTCGACCTGTCGCAGCACGAGAAATTCTCGGGCAAGAAAATTCAGTACTTCGATCCTGAGCTCAACAAATCGTACACTCCCTACGTCATCGAGACCTCGATTGGCGTCGACCGTATGTTCCTGTCGGTTCTCTGCTCGTCGTACGAAGAGCAGCAGCTCGAAGGAGGCGACTCGCGCGTAGTACTCCACCTGCCCGCCGCGCTCGCTCCCGTGAAGTGCGCCGTGATGCCTCTGGTGCGCAAGGACGGCCTGCCCGAAAAGGCTCGCGAAATCGTCGACGACCTCAAGTTCGACTTCTCGACACACTACGATGAAAAAGACTCAATCGGCAAGCGCTATCGCCGCCAGGATGCCGTCGGCACACCCTTCTGCATCACCGTCGACCACCAGACCCTCGAAGACAACACCGTTACCCTGCGCGAACGCGACTCGATGGCTCAGGAACGCGTAGCTATCGCCGACCTCCATCGCCTCATCCACGACCGCGTAAGCCTCAATTCGCTTCTCCGCAAACTCAAATAATCTCTTCCTACTATGTCAACTGCCAAAAAACATACCGGCTTGATTGTCCTCGGCGTAATCGTAGTGATTATTGTCGGTGCATTGATCTGGGGCGTCAAGACGCGCAACGGATTTATCCCCAAGCAGGAAGCCGTCGATGCTCAGTGGGGCCTAGTTGAAAACCAATATCAGCGTCGCCTCGACCTGATTCCCAACCTGGTCAACACAGTCAAAGGCTATGCCGAGCACGAAAGCTCGACCCTCGAAAGCGTCACCAGCGCACGCGCAGGCCTTACGGAAGCCTACAACAAGGCCAACGAGCTGCGCGATGCTTCTCAGCCCGCCGACGAAGCCGCTATGCAGCAATACCAAGCCGCTCAGAACGGCCTGAAATCAGCTCTCGACATCTACGTCAACGCTGTGCACGAAGCATACCCCGACCTCAAGGCCAACACCAACTTCCAGGACCTGCAGACTCAGCTCGAAGGCACCGAAAACCGCATCGCCACCGAACGTGGCCGCTACGTAGAAGCCGTACGCGAGTACAACGTAGCCGTGCGTCGCTTCCCCGCATCGATTGTTGCATCAATCTGCGATTTCGACGTTAAGCCCCAATTCAAGGCCGACGAAGCTGCTGCTAAAGCACCGCAAGTAACATTCTAAGTATGAAGAAAATTCTCCCGATACTGATTGCCACCGCCCTCGCTGCCGGATTTACCGCCTGCAACGATGACGACGATAATATCGACCTCAACGACTACACCGAGTGGCGCGTTCAAAATGATGAATGGGTCGCCGAAATGATGGCTAAAACCAACTCCGACGGCACTCCATACTACACATCTGTAGTACCTGCATGGAACCCCGGAGCCTACGTTCTAATCCATTACTTCAACGACCGCGCCGAGACTGCCGGCAACCTCACGCCGCTCTACACCAGCGTCGTCGACGTATTCTACGAAGGCTACGACTGCGAAGGCGAACTCTTCGACTCGTCGAAGGGCGTCACCACCTATGGCGTACCAGGCACACAACGATTCGCCATCAACAACACCATCCAGGGCTGGGCCATCGCACTCGAAAACATGCACGTTGGCGACACCTGCGAGGTAATCGTACCCTACCAGGTAGCCTATGGCACCACCTACTCGTCGAGCATCAAGCCCTACTCGTCGCTGAGATTCAACATCCGTCTCACCGACATCTACCGCTACGAAGGCATTCCCGACTAATCATCAATCTGCCAATATATCGAGCGGCGCACCGGACTCCCGATGCGCCGCTTTTGTATACGTCTAAAAAAAGTAATCTTAAATCAAGTTAGCCGAGAGTTAGCGATGACGCTTCAGCAGCGACACGAGCCGCCACGGCGCGCAGTGCATCGCAGTCGACGGCGCGGATAGCGTCGGTCACTTCCTTCGACGTGAGCGCACGACCGCAGGCAAGTGTCGAGCGAGCAATGCCCAGGATACGGCTCTCGAGGCTCATGCTGCCTATCGTCAGCTGACCCAAATACTGCTTTTTAGCCTGCTCCAGGCGGCGCGGATTGATAAGGCCGTCAGCCACTGAAGCCAGCGTCTCCTTCACCAGACGGCTACACCGGCTCTCGTCGTCGGGGTCGCAGCCATAGTACACCACCAGCTCGCCGCAGTCGCTGAAGATACCGGTCGAGGCCTCCACATTGTAGACCAAGCCACGGCGCTCGCGCAGAGCCACGTTGAGCAGCGAATTCATGCCGGGGCCACCAAGAATATTTGTCAGCAAAGCCACTGCAAAGCGCTCTGAGCTGCCGAGGCCACCCACGCGCGCACCAATCACGGTGTGGCATTGGTGGCTATCGATAGTGCGACGTTCGTCGAAAGGCGCGACCACCGGTGGCAACGTGCGTCGCACGGGCGACTCCGCACCGGCTGCCATGTCGAAATAGCGTTCGAAGCAAGCAAACACTGCATCGGCACGCATCGCTCCGGCATAGAACACGGTCATGGCCTGCGGCACATAGTAGCGACACAGATAGTCGCAACAGACATCGGAGGTGAATGTAGCCAGGCGCTCGCGGTCGCCTAGAATGTTATGCCCCAAGCCACTGCCGGCAAAGAGCAAGTCCTCAAAATCGTCGAAAACGGCCTCCGACGGCGTGTCGAGATACGAATCAATCTCGTCGGCCACCACCTCGCGCTCCTTCGCGAGCTCACGCTCCGGAAAGCGAGAATTGCAGATAAGGTCGGAAATCAGTTCGGCTGCGCGCGCCGGATTGCGCCCGGGAAACACGCTGTAGACCACCGTTTCCTCCTTCGTCGTATAGGCGTTGAGCTCGCCACCGACTGCCTCCATGCGGTTGATGATGTGCCACGACGAGCGTCGCGCAGTGCCCTTAAAAATAGTGTGCTCGACGAAGTGCGCCAAGCCGGCGTGTGCGGCATCCTCGTCGCGGCTACCGACGGCCACGCTCACACCGGCATAGCCAATGGGCGAGCCGGCCACGTGCAGATGCACCATACGCAGGCCGTTGGGCGCCGTGTGGTATGTTATAAGTTGCGAATCAAGCTTCATCAGGCCACTTGCCATCCGCTTTTATCAACGCAATCAAGGCCGGCAGAGCCTCGTCGGTCGGTATGTTTTTGGTGACGCACTGCTTGCCGCGGTAAATGCTCACGCGGCCGGGGCCTGCGCCCACATAGCCATAGTCGGCATCGGCCATCTCGCCGGGGCCATTCACGATACACCCCATCACACCGATTTTCAGCGTCTTCAGCCCGGCCGTAGCAGCCTTCACCTGCGCCAGGGTCGTCTGCAAATCGAAGAGCGTGCGGCCGCAGCCAGGGCAGGCTATATATTCGGTGCGAGTGATGCGGCGGCGCGTTGCCTGCAGTATGCCCAGCGCCAAGCGCGTGCGCTGCTCGGCATCGAGCGCCGGAGCCTCAATGGCGATATATTCGACAGGGCGCTCCAGCAAGACGCTACCCAGGTCGACTGATGCAGCGATAGTCACCTCATCGGCGGTCATTTCAGCCGGGTAAGCCACTGTCAGCGCTACCGGGCCGGCAGGCGCATGGTCGAGAGCTCGGCGAGCGGCACCCAGCGCGTTGGGATGCTCTACGCGGATAGCAGCCACACCCTCGGGCGCTGCCTCTACGTCATAGCCAATCACCTGCGGCACACAATCCGTGGCCGGTACGTCGGCTACGACTGCATCTTCTTCAATCACGCGCTGCGAGCGCGTAGCGATATGCTTCACCAGCATCCGAGCCACCGGGATTTCGCACACGGGGTCTTCGCTGAGCGACACGCGGATAGTGTCGCCGATGCCGTCGGCCAGCAGGCTGCCGATGCCGACAGCCGACTTCACGCGAGCGTCCTCGCCGTCGCCGGCTTCGGTCACGCCCAGGTGCAGCGGATAAGCCATGCCCTCGGCCTTCATAGCCTCGACAAGCAGACGCACAGTAGTGGTCATCACCACCACATTCGACGCCTTGATTGAGATAACCACGCGGTCGAAATTGTTATCGCGGCAGATACGCAAAAATTCCATAGCGCTCTCCACCATGCCGGCCGGCGTGTCGCCGTAGCGGCTCATGATGCGGTCGCTGAGCGAGCCGTGGTTCACACCGATGCGCAGCGAGGTGCCATGTTCGCGGCAAATATCGAGCAGCGGCACCAGCTTGGTGCGGATGCGGTCGATTTCGGCTGCGTACTCCTCGTCGGTATATTCAAGTTTGATAAACGTGCGGCCCGGGTCGACAAAATTGCCGGGATTGATGCGCACCTTCTCCACATGATGAGCGGCCACGAAAGCAGCCTCGGGATTGAAATGTATGTCGGCCACCAGCGGAGTTTCGACTCCGCCGGTGCGCAACTCTGCGTGGATAGCGCCAAGGTTTTCGGCATGTTTTGGGGTCTGTGCCGTCAAGCGCACTATGTCGGCACCGGCCTCGGCCAGGCGTCGACACTGATCGACGGACGCTGCGGTGTCCATCGTCGGCGTATTGGTCATCGACTGCAGTGCCACGCGATGGTCGGCACCGATGGTCACACCGCCAATGGCGACCGCAATAGTCGGCCGCCGGCTATAATTATAGCGGCTCATTAGTTGGTCTTGTATTTGTAGTCGGTAATTTCGGCCAGCGATGCGTTGGCCTTCACGATCTTATCGCCCAAGCGAGCGCACCAGTCGGCATACTTGGCTGCCAGCTCCTTGTCGCTCAGCGCCAGCATGCGCACAGCGAGCACACCGGCATTGAGGCCGGCATTGATGCCTACAGTAGCGGTGGGAATGCCCGGGGGCATCATCACAATCGAGAGCAGCGCGTCCTGGCCCTGCAGAGTCGAATCAATCGGCAGGCCGATTACCGGCAGCTGAGTCAGCGCAGCAATCACGCCCGGCAGGGCGGCTGCCATGCCCGCTGCAGCGATTATCACCTTGATGCCACGGTCGGCAGCCGTCACGGCAAACTGCTCCACCTCGTGCGGAGTGCGGTGAGCGCTCAGAGCATTCATTTCGAACGGCACGCCCATCTCCTCGAGGAAGTCGGCGGCTTTCTTTACTATCGGCAGGTCGCTGGTGCTGCCCATGATGATACTTACAAGTGCTTGCATACTATCAATAAAGTAAGATTCTGAATTGAGAATGTAAAATTAAACAATTCCCATCAATTCGCCAAATCAAATCGCGTCACAATTTACCACGTTAAATATGTGATTTTTACGGCAAAATTCTTGAGCGCTAAAAAACGTCAGGACTAAAACTTTTATTTAAAAACTTATATATGTCAGGATTTGCTTGTAAATTTGCGCCAAGACCTCCGAAAAGACGCGATAACATCAAGTCGCGAAGCACTAAAGCCATGGTTACTTCATGGCTTTAATTTTTTTCGCAGGAATAGACCAGCCACAATAGTGGCGATAGCTAAAATAAGTGTATCCGGCCCGGAAAGAGCGCTGCTCGTCAGATGCACAGCACGCCGTAGACGCAGGCAAAGCCCAGTGCCAAGCCGGTCAGCACCTGCGACAGTGTGTGGCGACAGAGCAGCAGACGCGCCGTGCATACCAAGCCCGCAATCAACATCACGACGCTCAGCACAGCCATAGCATTGATATCAGCCAATCCGCTGGCCACACACCACGATGTCATGCCCAAAAAGCCGCCCACAGCCGTGGCATGGGCGCTGATTTTCCATGAGCAAGTGATGGCTGCCGCGATAAGGATAGCCAGCATGCCACCCGGGAAAAAGCGACACAGCCATTCGGGCGCGCCAAAGGCATTCATCTGTAGCCATGCGCCGAAGTAGCACACCGCAGCGAGCGCCATCGGGAGCAGACGCTGCCGGCGGTCGGGAATTGCGTTGTTTTCGACGCGACCCATGCGGCGCAGAGTCAGAATAATTGCAAAGGGAATCACACCGGTGATGAGCGCCACGACTAGCGTAGCCAACAGACGATGCGACGACGGCAGCGTGCGCATCCCCGTGCACCACAAGGCCACCACCATGGCAAACGTAGGCACAACCAGCGGCGAGAACACATCGCTCACCAGCTGCGCCCACATGGGTTTATTTATCAGTTTGGTCCGTTCGGTCGTGACGGTTTCCGGCATACTACGAAACCTTTCTAATTAGACCGTCTTTGGGCGAAACGAGCCCTTAATCGTGTCGACTACGTTGATGATATAGTCGCCGGTGCGTTCAAGGTCGCTGATAATATCCATGAAGTAGATACCGGCTTGATATTCATACTTGCCGGCGTTGATATCTTCGAGGTTAGCCGTGCGATAGCTGTTGCGCAAGTTATTGATTTCGCGCTCTTTGTTGTACGAATCAATCAGCGGACGCTCAGCCACATTCTCCAAGTCGCGGAGCTCGTTGAGCATCATATCCATGGCTTGACCTAGATAGCGATACATCGTATCGATTTTGTCGTAGATTTCAGCGGTAAACTGCACGCCGCTTTCAATCTTGCGGTTCAGAATCTTGCCGACGCCCATGCAGCTATCAGCAATTGATTCGATTTCGCCCACGATACCCAGCATAGCGGCGATGCGGTGCTTACCCTCATTCGAGAGGCGACCCTCGGCGCAGCGGTTCAGGTAGCGAGCAATTTCGAGTTCCATGCGGTCAGAAATATCCTCGTACTTCTCCAGACGCGAATACAGGCGGTTGAAATCTTCGCTCTTTTCCTTGGTGTGAATCAAGTCGTGGGCCATGCCAATCATGCGGCTTACGCGCTCGGCATAGACGCTCATTTCCTTTTCGGCCTGTGCTATATTAAGCTCGGATGCATTGAGCAAGCCGCGCGATATGAACTTGAGGGTAAATTCCTCTTCGTCGTGATTTTTAGCCGGAACGAGCCATTCTACCACCTTCACATACACATTAGTGAGCCAAATCATGACGCATACGTTCACGATGTTGAACACGGTGTGGAAAATCGACAGGCCAAACGATACACTCATCTGCATCTGACCGACGAGGCGCACGGTGTCGTGGCCGGCAGGCAGCGAGCCGTCGAAGAGGTGGCTATAGACCTCGGGGTCGGTCTGGGCCAAGTTATTAACAAAGCCATAGAGAGCTTCGGGGTCGCCTTGACCGATCTTCTGAGTCAGCCAAGCATTGAACGTTGCGAACGGCACGAAGATGCATACACACCAGAGCATACCCAGGAAGTTGAACAGCAAGTGGCCCATAGCGGTGCGCTTTGCGGCTACATTGGCACCCATTGAGGCCAGCAGCGGAGTGATACACGTGCCGATGTTAGAACCCAGCACCACGGCGCAAGCCAAGTCAAACGGTATCCAACCCTTCGAACTCATAATCAGCACGATAGCAAACGTAGCTGCCGACGATTGAATAATCGCCGTGACAATCATACCCACGAGCATGAAGATGATTACCGAAAGGATGCCCATGTCGGCATAGCCCTTCAGAACCTCAAACATCTCGGGATTCGACTGCAAGTCAGGTACATAGTCGCTAATCATATTTAAGCCCATGAAGAGCAGGGCGAAGCCGATTACGAACTCGCCAAGGCTCTTAAGCTTGCTTTTATTCGTGAATAGCATGATTACCGCCAAACCAATCAGCGGCAACACCACTACCGATATGTCTACTTTAAAACCAAAAAGGGCTATAATCCATGCAGTGAATGTCGTACCGACATTTGCACCGAAGATTACAGCCATTGATTGTGCCAGGGTCATCAAACCGGCGTTCACGAAACTAACGACCATCACAGTCGAAGCCGAAGAACTCTGAATCAGCGCAGTGATAGCACAGCCGGTGAGCAAACCTGTGAATCTGTTGCGGGTCATAGCCGACAGAATATTGCGCAAGCGGTCGCCTGCTGCTTTCTGTAGACCTTCACTCATTACTTTCATGCCGTATAGGAACAAACCTACGGCACCTAATAGACCTAAAAAGTCAAGAATACTATAATCCATAAATGTCGGTAGCCTGTCTGTGGTTCATGAGGCTTCGCAAAATTACGAATAATTTATCATTATTCACGAATTTTTCACCATAATTTCACAAAAACCACACATTTCACATTTCACACTACTAAAGATTGATTGCAGCCACAGCGTTTGGCCAAGTCAGTCAAGGCAATAGCCCAGGCCGGTGCGATTGGCAATGCACGCACCGAGCTCGCCCAGCTTGCAACGCAGGCGCGAGATATTTGTATCGACGATGCGCTCGTTGACCGTCGCACCGTCGGGCCACACCTCCCGAAAGATTTCGCCACGCGACGTGTAGCCGTCTCGATTGCGCAGCAGCAGCTCCAGGATGGTCTGCTCCGTCGGCGTCAGCCCCACCGGCCGCCCGCCCACCAGCACTTCGTGGCGCATCAAATCAATCGACAAATCTTTATAATGCAGCACAGTATCGGCGCCGATAGAGTGTGACGCCTGGCGCCGACGCATCACAGCCCGAACACGCGCCAGCAGCTCGCGCAGCGAGAATGGCTTGCACACACAGTCGTCGGCACCGGCATCGAGCGCGTCGACCGCAGCTCGCTCGTCATCATAATCCGAATAAAAGATAATCCCCAACCTCCCGCCACCAGGCAAGGCGCGCACTCGAGCTATCAGCTCACAAGCCGTAGGCTGCTGCCGGGCGCCGTCGACAAGCATCAAGACCATGTCGGCGAGGTCGGTCGCACACACTGCTGCCGTCGTCGGTATTACGCGCACAAGATAACCCTCACTTCTGAGATTTTCACTCAGCAGCTCTGCTACAGTGCGGTCATCGTCGACTATCAGCACACCACCTAAAGGATAAGGGAAATGCATCAGTATCAATCTATTTGCCGCAAAATAAACAAATTACCGAGTACGCACAATTATCGAAACGACAATTTTTTGTGCGATTGCATCAAATACAGACAAGATAGCAATTTTTATCTACAAAAACGCAAAAAATACGGCACAAACGCCCACGAGCCAGCGCATTACTGAGCAGCAGCCAGCGTCACCACGCTGATTCGAGCCACTCCGGCAGCCGCCAAAGCATAAGCCGCCTCGGACAGTGTAGACCCTGTGGTGATAACATCATCGACCAAAGCTACGTGGAGCCCGGCCACCAGCTCGGGCCGGCCGACCGCAAACATACCCTCGACATTCTTGGCTCGGCCGGCGGCCGTGCGGCGCGTCTGCGAGCTATGACCACGCACAGCCTTCAGCACCTTCACCACCGGAACGCCTGTGATGCGACTGAGCTGACGGGCTATCAAATCGGCTTGATTATATCCTCGGCGCAAGCGCTTCCACCAGTGCATCGGCACTGCCTGCAGCGCATCGACGCCTTCGAGAGCACCTTCAGCCACCAAGCGGCGAGCATATATTTCGGCCAGCTCTTCGATAAGATCGGGGCGACCGCCGTATTTACCGCGTTTTATCAGCCGGGCGGCCGTAGCCTCTCGGCGGTAAGCCGTCCAGCTCATGCAGCGGCCAATGGGCAATCGCCGAGGGAGGCGCTCGCGCAGAGCGTCGCCGTCAATGACATGCCAGGCCAAGTCGCCCAGGCACACGGCACAGACACCTCGCTCGCCTCGAGCGAGCCTCCGACCGCAGCCTTCGCACACAGCCGGCAGCATCCAAGCAAACAATCGCATGAGATATGGATATAAGTTGAAAGAAAAGGACGCGCTGCTGGTGCGGCGCGTCCTTCACTATAAGTTGTGGGTTATTCGATTAGCGAACAACTACCTTCGAAGCTTCAGTACCCTGACGCTTGATGTACAGACCGGGAACGAGTTCGCCCTGTACGCGTACGCCATTGAGGTTGAAGTATTCAACGGGAGCGTTGTTTTCTTCGATTTCGATGTTGTTAACGCCGTTTACGAAACCTTCCTGTGCGATGGTGTAAACGCCCAGACCGTTGCAGTCCTTGTAGAGCATGATGTCGCGAGCGAGCTTGCCGTTTTCGTCTTCATAAACCGGACCTACGGTGTATGAGTGGCCGAAGCGGCCTTCACCCTTCTTGATACCCAGCTTAGCAGCGGGAGCAGTCCACAGAGGAGTAGCACCTTCGAGAGTGAGGTTTTCGCCGAGTTTTACGATTGCCATCTGGCCACCGAGGTTGTTATCGTCGGGGAATGCAACAGCGTAAACGAGGAACTGGTCGTCGCCAAGTTGGAACTGACGCACACCGTTAGCCGTGTTGACGGGGTAGAATTCTTCCCAAGCGCCACCTTCTTCAGCTTCGGTAGAAACTGTAGCAAACGAGCTCATGAGTTCGCATTGGTCGTCGTAGAGAGCGGGCTTGGTGCAGTGACCGTCCATCCACATATAAAGGCTCCATACATCAAATGAGTCGTCATAAACAAACGAACCCATGGGCGAGTAGTTCCAAGCAGTCTGGCCGGTAGGGAAGGTATCTTCAAAAGCCAGAACATTGAAATCCATTGAACCGGGTCCCCATTCGTCACCTTCTTCCTTAACCCAAACATATGCTGCTGCCAATTCGCAGGGAACAGCCATGAAAGCTGCGGGGCCATTAACAACGTCGCCGGCTACGTCATAGTAGTCAACACGTGCGGCAGCCATGGGACCTTCAATTTCGTCGAATTCGAATGCGTTGAGCAGAGTCAATTCGCCGGTTTCTACGTTTACGTGGTAGAGATTCATAGGCTTAGCGATGCCGGTTGCTGCATCGTAGCAAGGCTGCACGTAGCTGCAAATGAGGAGGTGACCTGCATTGTCAGTACCAATCCAGTTTGCAGCAAGAAGGCCACCGTATCTAGCACCATTCAGGGTCAGAGGCATATCCTTCACAAACTTACCTGTAGTAGCGCTGTAAACAAGCAGGTGAGAATAGTGTTCAAGAGCCATAATGGGCTCGCCGGTGTTCTCATCGACAGAGGGAACGCGATCCTGGTTGCACGATACGTAGATATAATCGCCAAGCATAGCAGCCATGGTAGCCTTGCCGGCGTTGGCAGTCTTAGACTCGAGATCGAGCCAATCTTGGTAAGCGACAGCGGTCGAAACGCCGTTATCACCACGGCTCATCAGCCAGTTGTTTGTGAGAACATAGCCCTCTTTGGCTTCGTACTGAGTAGCATCCAAGCCTTGAGCCACAGCTGACAGCGAGAGAGCTGCCATAGAAGCGAGAAGTAAAGATTTCTTCATAAATGCTAATTTAAGGTTTATATAGTTATGTATTCTATTCTACGAAAATTCGCTGTTTTATAGGCGAATTAGGAGTTACCTTCGTGAAAAAATATTTTCACGCCGTAAAGTTAAGCACGATTATCGGAATAGAGTATTTTTTTAACATAAAAAAACCTTTACAGATTGTTAAAAAACATTAACCATTCTCACTAATGATATCAACCCCGGCCCGAACTACCGGCAGCCGACTGCCTCGATGGTCACATCCTGCGTTTATGATTTATAGGTGCGGGCTGCCTTCTCGGTGCGCTCGTCGGTGAACGAGCCGAAGGTCTCGAGCAAGTCGGTGAGGGCTATGGCGGCATTGCGCACCTGCGCATCGTAGAGGCTCGAGCCCGTAGCGGCCGACACATTGCGCCCCAGCAGAGCATCGCTGATGCCCGATACATCGCCAAACAGCTTCATCTGCAGGTTGAGGAGCTGATAAGCACCGCTATCGGCCGAATTAGTAATCATCTGGCGAGGCATCTCGGAGCCGGCTCGCCCCGCGACGGGAATTACCGAGTCGGGCGACGACCACAGTCGGGCCACGTCGTCGATAGTCATGCCGCGCGGCAACTGGTCCACGGGAAAGAGCAGCGCCCCCTTGGCCGACGTGGCCAGCATCGTGTCGATAAGCACCACCAAGCGATTGATAGTGCGCTGCTGGTCGATAACGTCTTCGACAAACGAGTGCACCTCGCCATCGGTAAGCGGATAATGCTTCACCACAAACGGATGCGAGCCGTGGCCATAGGGCGAAGCATAGCTCGAAAGCACCGTGCCGTCGGGGGCCAACCACGAGCACTGCCAGCGCATAGCCATATAGTGGCGGCCGGCTACGTCGCGTGCGCTGTCAGCCACAAGCTGCCACACTTCGATGACTCGCAGGCGGCGGTCGCGCGCTCGATAAAAGTCGACACCGGCCGCTGTCGGCACGCCGGCACTTCCAGGCCCGTCGAGCCCCCAAGCAGCATCGCCCGAGGCATAAAGGCGGCGCAGAGCCTCGGCTCGCCGGCTGCTGCCGCGCCCGAAGCGGTTGACCACCTCGGCCTCAGTCATGTCGTGAAGCATACCGATGAAGTCGATGTCGTGCCCGCGCGGGTCGCGATAATCGTTGACAAAGAAGGCTGCCGGCGACACATTGTCGACCCACACACCTTCGCCACCCTCGCGCCTCTCGGCACAGAGCCGCTGAATGGCACAGCCCGAGATGACAAACTCCTCGAGCAAACGGCTGTCGAGCTCGGCCAGATGATTGCGACGGTCAAACGACCCCTCCGACGAGTCGTAGACAGCAGTCTCGGCCGCGGTGGTGCGATAGCGCCCGACTATCGTCTTGACCAGCTGACGAATCAGATTATTGGTCAGCGGTCGCTTGCCCGAATCGACGATGTAGCGCCGCTCCTCGACCACGCGCCCGGCATAGTCGACCACGGGGTCGCACCATTGGTCGCCATAGGTGTATTTTTTATGACGCTCGCGCCGACGGCGTAGCGGCTCGGCAGCAAGCCAAGCGTCGTAGGCCCTACGAAGCAAATTCATATCCTTATTCATCGCATAGGTAGTTTAAGTGGTTGGGAATGGTGTCGAGCAAGCTTTCGTCGAGCACAAACGAGCCATCGGCCGGCTCTACGACAGCATCTATCATAAACGAGTCGCCCTCGGCGAGCGGAGCCGCAAGCACTGAGCCGTCGGGCAGCAAGCACATGGCCGGGCAACTATCGTCGGGCCAGCCAAAGGGCGACGCCAGCCGCTGCAGGCCGGCTAGCGCACGGTCGCTGCCGTCGGCCACCGCTGCACAGTCCCAGCGAGCGGCATGCATGCGCAACGGACGGCGACAGCGAGCCGGCAGGCGAATCAGCAGCTGACGGCTGCCATATACTTGGGTAGACACGGCCGACACTTGCTCGCAGGGCAACAAGCGCGGCTCGGCAGTGTCGAGCAGTCGCAAATACCATGCGCGCATCGCCTCGCAAATACGGCCATCGACGTCGTGGCCATCATAGCTCTCGACCGAACAGTCGGCACGCACTTCGTCGAAGCCCAGCCGCCGACGCCATATTGCCAGCATTTCAGTTTCGGTGTAGTTTTTCATGGAGGATTAGTGGTATGAGATTAGTCGGTGAGGTAAGAGCCCTCGGGGCTGGCCCGAGGACTCTGCTACGTTTAGGCGCCAATGACGCGGAAGTGGGTCTGCGGGTGGCGAAGCACTACGCACGAAGCCTCTGTGAGAACAATGGCATCGGAGTTGCGATTGCCCGACTTGCGCAGGTCGATATGTTCCTTGCTGAACGGAATGTGCGTATATTTAGTGATGTAATCAGGGTCGATGACCATACCGTCGCTTTCGTGATGACACTGGTCAAACACATCGGAGTGCATCACATAGAGCGTGCCAAAGTTCGACACTATCTCGCGGAAGCGGATACCCCACTTGGTCAGCGAGCCATCGCCCGAAATCGAGCGGCAAAACTGGATATTGTTGAGGGCCGATATCAGCTTGGTGCCACCAATTAGGATTTTCTTCTTCGAGCCATTGTTGTTGGTGAACACACGGGCGCAGAGGTTTATCAAATCAGACTCCTTGGGCGTGGTGGTCACCGACAGACTCACTTCGGAGCCGGCTTGATTCCAGATACCACCGGTCATGTACACATACTCGTTCTTTTCGGGATGGATAAACTTGGCACAGGCGCCGAACAAGAAGTTTTTCTCCATGCCCAGACGCATATCGATTATTGCAGCCTCCTCTTGGTCGGTGAAATTCCAGTCGACTTCCTTGTCGGAGAGGCGCTGAAGCAGCGACTGCTCGACTTGCATTTTGAAGATTTGGCAGTTGTTGCTGCGCTTCATGGGTAGAGCCTCGAACTGCTCGGTCTGCACGTCGAGCTCCGAAGCAGCTCGGCCCATTCGCACCACATGAGCCTCAGTGCCCCTACCCTGGAGTGTGGGGTCTTCGCCGGCTGTGCTCGATGCATTCAGGCACACGACGCTGAGCCTACGATTGTCGATGCTCTGCACATAGCCTACTAGCGGCTGCTTGGCCGAGCCGGCCAGCACCTCGGGGAAAAGAACCGTGTCAGACGGCGCAAACACGTTGCCGCGGTCGATGGAGACTTCGAGCAGCGGCAGGTCACCCTCGTCCTGATTGAGGTCGCTGGTCACCGGCATCTTGGCACACTTGCACTCCGACACACGAGTGTCTACGGTGTAGTAGTCGACAGTCATTGAGCCGCAGCGACGGCTACCGATGCAGCGCGACAGCTGGTCGACAGGCGTGGCCGCCGGACGAACACGCACAATGCGGCTATCGATTGAATTTGTGAGCAACTCACCGGCTACTTGGTCGGTGACAGCGGTGGTGAGAGGGCCGCCTACAGCGTGTTGGCCGCCATTGAGACCATTTACAATTTGTGTTTTCATAGTGATTAAGAGATTGTGTTTTTAAGTTAGTGTTTTTAAGTATTAGATTAAGATAACAGAGTGGAAAGATTTGTTTTGCGTGGCTTAGTCCCAGACGGATGGGCGAAATACGAGGAAGGAGTCGGCCGACAAGTCATCGGCATCGCTTTCGGCCGCAGCCTGGTCGGCCGGAGCGATACCCACCGGCGCATACATGGGTGCCTGCTCAGCCTCCGACCGACACGCTTTTTTCGGAACGTCGGAAGCCGACTTTTCAGCGTCGACAGCAGCCTCCGACGACATAGCCTCCGACGACATAGCATCCGACGACGATGTTTCCGACGACATAGCATCCGACGACATAGCATCCGACGACGAGGTCTCCGACGACGCGACCGTCGACGAGGCGAAAAACTCGCCAAAATGATCCGCGACGGCTTGCTTAAAGTCTACGCCCGAAGCTAGGTCGGCCACAAAATGCGCCGCCGCGGGATTCGTTTGTAGCAGCTGCGCTATATCGGCGTCGAGCTGCAGTGTGTGTTGTGTGTCTTTCATAGATTAAGTGGTTTGTTTTTGGATTGCGTTGCAAAGTTACAATATGCATTTTGTTCGCGCAAGCCTTTTGCGAAAATAATTACAATTTTTATTGATTTTATTCATTATAAAAAATCCACACGGTCGCCAAACGTATGAGCCAACGCAAAAAAAACCGCAGCTGTGTGGGCTGCGGTGATATATATCTTGCGCGACGCGGTGCTATTAGTACTCGCGAGCGATAATAAAGTCAAAAAGATTGCTGAGCTGAGCAGATGCTTCGCTGGCAGGAAGCTTGGCTAAATGAGCACGGGCTTCGGCGCGCAAGGCTGCCATACGCTCATAAGCATAATCGATGCCGCCTCGTTCGCGTGCCAGGCGGGTAAGTTCGGCTATTTGCTCATCGGTGAGCGAGGGTATACCCTTGTCGGAGAGCATCTCCACCGCTTCGGGTGCCTTGCCTACCTCCATGACATGGAGAAGCGGCAGTGTGATTTTGCCTTCACGAAGGTCGTTGCCGGTGGGCTTGCCCACTTTGTCGGCATCGAAATAGTCGAAAATATCGTCGCGAATCTGGAAGCAAAGGCCCAATAAGCGAGCTACTTCGGCCAGTGTCGCGGTAGCTTCGTCAGATGCATTGACTGCAAAGCATCCCACACGAGCGCAAGCCACAAAAAGCGAAGCCGTCTTGTGGTCGATCACGCGGAAGTAAGCTTCCTCGCACTGTGTATGCTCGCGAGCGTTGTAAATTTGGTCGATTTCGCCGAGCGACAGTAGCTTACCCAGATTGCCGATAGCCTCGATTATGCGCATATCGCCGGTGTCGATAGCTCGCTGGAGCGAAGTCGACACAAAGAAGTCGCCAACGAGCACGGCAATGTGATTATCCCACACAGCATTGATGGTGGGCTTGCTGCGACGCAACTTAGAGTCGTCGACAACATCGTCGTGTATCAGCGAAGCGTTGTGAAGGAGCTCGACGGCAGCAGCTGCGTTGAGCACGCGCTCGTCGATGCGGCCAAACATACCGGCACAAAGCATCACAAGGATTGGGCGAATCTGCTTGCCCTTCGACGTCAGAAAGCCTTCAATGACGGTATCCATCAATTGGTTACCGGATGTCAAACGCGAGCGAATCAGAGCGTTGAGGCGCTCCAAGTCGCTGCCAAGTGAGGTTTTAATGCTATCTAAGGCGTTCATTCGTACGAAATATTGCGCAAAGATAGCAAAAAATCGTGATTCTAACAATAAACGCCCCAAAAAGAGATTGACGAAAAAAAGCGCCCGAAACCGGCAAGGCTCGGGCGCTGATATATCACGATGGTCGAGATTATTCGATGGTGATGTAGTAGGGCAGCTGCTCCAGATGGAGAGTCACCGTGTAGGTGCCGGCTGCGGGAGCAGGGATATTGCTACCTTTGTAGACAAGGTTGTCGGCCGTGCCGCCAAAGTCGATATCCCAAGCGTCGTTGCAACGGAGCTTGTACTCGCCTGCGCCAAAGGTGATGGTGCCGGTCCAGGTGAGGAAGTCGGCCGACGGAGTGAGGTTGGTCGAAGCGTCCCAGCCATTAGGAGTTGCATCACCGATAACGCCGATAGCGGTAATCGGGGTGAGGCTATAGGTCAGCGAAGCGATGTTGGCCTGAGCCCAGTAGAGGCCGTCGGCTCCGGCGTTGATATTGCCTGCGCCGCCGTCGTTAGTGAGCTGACCTTCGGCTGCACCGAGTCCGTAGTTGATGCCGCCCCAGTCGGGAGCTGAAGTAAACTTGAACTCGCCGTTGAGGTGAGCAAAGCCGTAGTAGTTGCTATAGTCGGTGGTGGTGAGCAACTGCGAAGCAGTCTGGCTCCAGCCGTTAGAGTTGCCCGGAGTGTAGAGGCACTCGATAGCGAGCGAGAACTCGTAGGTCATTTCCTCCATGTTGACGGTCAGGGTGTAGGGACCGGTGACGTTGAGGCAGCCGGCCTGAGGTTCGTTGACGCCGTCGTGGGCCATAAGCAGGCCGGCGAGCGATTCGTCGCCATTGACTTCAACACCAATCTGCGAGTTGGCGCCTTCGCCCCAATTGCCGGTGACGAAGACCGATTCGGGGATAATCTTCCACCACCAACCTTCGGTGACGTCGAACTTGCAGGTGAAGACGGGGTCGTCGTAGGGGCTAAGGTCAGAGTGGTTGAGCTTGATAGCGCGCGAGATTTCCCAGTCGCAAGCAGTGCCGACGAGGTAGTAGTTGTCCTCGATAACGAGGTCAGACGGGAAGGGAAGCACCGACATAGTGAAGGGGCCGTAGTAGGTGTCAGGGCCGCCGATGCGGGCTTCTTGCTGAGCTGCAGAGGTGCCGCTTACGGTGTAGAGGCTATAGCGGAGCTGCACATCCTTAGCCTTGGGACCCTTGGAGATGTTCTTGACGTAAACCTCCTGGAGCGCGTCGGGAGTAGCTACGATGTTGTAGAGCGTAGCGTCGTCGTTGGCAGCTTCAACAGTAGCTTCGAACGAGCCGCTGCCCGCAAAGCCATCCTTCGACATTTCGACTACGGCCTTGTAGCTGTAGTTTTCGAGGTTGGGGGCTGCGATGGTGGCGAGCACGATGTTCTGGCCGGCTTCGTTGATACCCTTAAGGTCGTAGGTGGTGCCTGCGGTGAGCGCATCGGTTACGACTACTTTGTCGGCCTCGAGCACAGCCTCCTGTGGATTCTTCTGAGGCTCTGGATTCGGCTCCTCATAGTTGTCGCACGACACAAAGCCGAAGCACAGAAGGGCCGTCAGTCCATAGATTGCATATTTTTTCATATCTGTGTTTATCCTTTTTGATTACCGCCTCGGAGCGGAGCCGCCAACAGGCGACTCCGCCGATGCGCGGTAGTGAATTACAATAATGTAAAGCTGACTGTTTGAGTGTTTGTATCGACAGTCATCTGGATAGTCGACTCAGCTGCCAGTTCGAAAGCCCAGTTGCCCTTGCCGCTGGTGTAGCCGCTGCTATAGACATTGTTGCTGAATTCGCAAGCCACGTCGGCATCTTCGGCCTGTGCGCCAATCTGCAGGGTGTTGTCCCAGCCATCGTCGGTGAGGTCGAGAGCGAAGCGGAAGTTGCAATGACCGGCCTGAGCGGTGAAGGTACCGGTATAGATGCCGCTGTCGCTGGTGTCGGCAAGGCGGTAAGCCTTGTAGGCATCGGCGTTTTCAGTGCCGGGAGCCATCCAGCCCGAGATGCTACCTACGAGGTAGATATACTTGGCTACGGCGACTTCCTGGTTGCCTTCGTACATATCGACGAGGATATTGTCCATGTCGCTCATGTTGACTACGATAGTCATGGTGCCACCGGCCCAGTTGGGGAAGTTGAACGAACCCTTACCCTTGACCATAGTGCTCGAGAACGAGCCGTCGACGAATTCGAAGTCGAGGGGATTGTCGTCGACCTGTGCGCCATATGAGTCAGCATCCCAGCCTGTGAGCTGAGTGTAGAAGCGGAACATGGCCGAGCCTGCGGGGATGTCGAACACACCGGTATAAATCTTCGAGCCGATGCCGTTGGCGGGTTCGGAGAGCTTCCACTCGGCGTAGTGAGCTGCGTTGGCCTCGGTGGGACCGGCCCAGCCTTCGGGAGCACCTACGAGGTAGATGAAGCCGGGTACGGGCACTGCGAAGTAGGGACGCAGGCGATTGTAAGTAACTACGTTTGAAGTAATCAGCGAACTTTCGACGCCGATGAGCTGAGCTACGGCGCGGAAGTAGATTTTGGCAGTCTGACCGTTGCCGTAAGCGGCGGCGTAGGCTTCTTCGTCAGCGATGCCTTGGAGTTCGAGCAGACCCAGAGCTACGTCCGACTGCTTAATCTGGATTTTGGCCGAGGTGGCAGATACGGATTCGAGGTCGTAAGTCGTGGTGAAGGCTTCGTCGAGGGCCATCTGCATCGAATACTGTGTCACGGCCGAGTAGCCATAGTCGGGCTGCGAGCAAGTGAACTCAAGCACGCTGCTCTTGGCTTCGTTGAGCTCTATGTACTGGTCCTGCATCTGGGGCACATTGAGCGTAAACTCGGTAGGTGCCTGGTAGACAGGGTCGCGGTCTTCCTCGCACGACGTGAAGCCGGCAGCGAGGGCCGCAAAGGCCAGGATTATTGAAAGTTTTTTCATTGTGTTGTCCTTTTTTCAGTATTAATATCCGGGGTTCTGGGTATAGCCGTTGGTCGTTACGACGGTAGCGGGCAGAGGATATACGATAAAGTTCTGCGGGTAGTCAGCACCGGAGGCCACTTTGTTCTTCCAGTTCCAGTTGTAGCCTGAAATCCAGAGGCCATAGCGGATAAGGTCGGTGCGGCGGTTGCACTCGGTGTAGAGTTCGCGGCAGCGTTCGGCCTGCAGCTCGGTGAGGTTGAGCGATGTGTAGGCGGGCATGCCGGCGCGTTCGCGTACGAAGTTGGTGTAGCGAAGAGCATCGGCCTGCGAACCGGCGCCGTGGAGGGCAGCTTCGGCAGCCGAAAGGTAGATTTCGGCCAGGCGAATCATGCCGTAGTCGATGCCGAGGGGATCAACCGGAGCAGGCGAGAGGTCGTAGTCGATGTCGCCCAGGTCGTTGATGTACCAGTTGGTGTACTTGACGGCGAGGAAGCCGTTGTCGCCCCACGCTGCCTGGGTGAATTCGGCATTGTTGATGTTGAAGCCATCGGCAGCAGTCTTCCAGAACTTGGTGCGGATATCGGGCGAGTAGGTGTAGTCGCTGTTCCATTCGAAGTTCTCGACAAACTGGCGGCGAGCGCTCATACACTTCCAGCCGTTGCCCGAGTTGTACTCGGCCTGGGTGCAGTGGAAGTCCTTATCAGCAGGCGAGTCGCCAATCCAGGCGTTGCACATGAAGCCGCCGTTGGCGTAGCTCTTGAGGCCGGCGCCGTTTTCGTTGAGAGTCATATTCTCCTGGGGAATGTTCCAGATGATTTCGTTGATGTCGCTGGCGCCACCGATCGTGAAGGCCTTGTTGTTGTAGGCGAAGTTCTGATGGTAAGCGTTGCAGAGGCCCGAGTTCTGGAAGCCACCCTTACCGAGGCGAGCGATGACGGCCTGAGCGTGAGCGTAGCAGTCGTCCCAACGTGCGGTGCCGGTGTATACTTCGGCATTGAGGTAGAACTTAACCAGGAGCGACTCGGCCACGTCGAGACCTACATATCCGTAGGGAGGCAGGTTGGCGGGGTCGTTGGCCTTGTACCAAGCCACGATGTCTTCGAGCTCGGTGGTGACGCGGTTGAATACCTCGCGGCGGCCGGTAGCAAAGTCGGCGCTCAGCTGGGGAGGCACGGAGCCGATGGTGACGTCATCGCCGGCCCAGGGCACATTGCCGTAGCAGTCGATGAGGTAGAAGTAGCAACCGGCGCGAAGGATGCGAGCCTGGCGGCAGAATTCGTCGTAGAGGGCTTTATCCTCGTCGGTGGTGCAGTGGAAGTCTGACTGGATGAAGTTGTTGCACAGAGCCACGTTGGTCATCAGTCGAGAGTAAACACCCATCACCACGCCGTTGTTGGTCGGCGCGATGCCATACTGGAAGTTGGCGTCGATAGCGTCGGCCGAGGGGAGCCAGTTGGCCTCGTCGGTGGGGATTTCCTCGAGGTTGAAAATTGCACGCTGGAAGGTCGACATACCGCCGTCCATCGAGGTCAGAATGTTCGAGCCGCTCGAACCGGTGCCGTAGCCATAGGTCGCAAAGTCTTGGTATACGAATGCGATGGCACGCTCCATATATTCACGCGGGTTTTCGGGGAAGGTACCCGGCGTGATGTCGTCCGGCGAAGTCGGCAGCAGGTCGAGGTCGCCCGTACAAGAGCTCAGAGCCACGCCGACTGCGAGACCGGCCGTCAGAAATATCTTATTGAGTTTCATATCGAATTATCTGATAAGTGGTTAATGATTAGAAGGTGGCAATCAGACCGAGTGTGAAGGTTACGGGACGCGGATATACGTTGTCGTCGCGGCCATCGAATACTTCGGGGTCTACGCCCTTGTACTTGGTGATAACGAAGGGATTCTGGCAAGCACCGAACAGACGCAGGCGCAGGCTGTCGTGCAGCAGGTTGTCCCAGGTGTAACCGAGTGTGATGTTTTCGCAGCGGATGAACGAAGCATTTTCAATCCAGTAGTCGCTCAGCGCGAGGTTGGCGTCGCTGCTGGTGAAGTAGAATTCGTTGCGAAGCAGGTTGTTGAGGCCATAAGCATCGACAGAGCTGATGTTGGTGCGGGTGCGGCGGGGTGCGTTGTATACCCAGTTGCCGATCGAAGCGCGCAGCGAGATGCCGAGGTCCCAGTTCTTGTAGTTGAATGTATTGCCCCAGGTCATGGTCACCTTAGGTTCGGGCGAGTGGAAGTTGATTAAGTCGGCTGCGTCGATTTTGCCGTCGGCATTCTGGTCGACGTACTGGCCTTCGATGGGGTTGCCGGCTGCGTCATATACCTGCTGATATACACGGTAGGTGTAAGCAGCTTCGCCTTCCATGAACCACTGAAGAGCCGAGCCGATGCCACCACCGGGAACGCCACGACCCGATTCGATGGGTGTGCCACCGTTGAGCTCGGTAATCTTGTTGCGGTTCCAAGCCACGTTATAGCTGGTCGACCAGGTGAAGTCCTTAGTAACAACGGGCTTAGCACCGATGGTGAATTCAACACCATAGTTGCGGAGCTTGCCGATGTTGCGAGTCAGGTAGTCTGAAGTCTGCAGACCCTTGGCGGGCACGTTGGCCAGCAGGTCGCGAGTGTTGCGCAGATACCAGTCGAGGTTGGCAGTGATGCGGTTGTTGAGGAATGCGAGGTCGAAGCCTACGTTCCAAGTTGTGGTAGTTTCCCACTTGATGTTCGAGTCGTAGGGCTGAGGATAGAGAGCCGAAATCCACTGGCCATTGCCCGAGTACGACGGATACTGGAAGTTGGGGTCCGACGACGAGGTGTAGATAGGCATGTAGGGGAAGTACGAGCCGATATCCTGCTGGCCGGTTTCACCCCAGCCGAGGCGAAGTTTCCATTCGTTCATGACGGTCTGGTCTTCGAATACGGGGAGGTTCGAAATCTTCCAACCCAGAGCCACAGCGGGGAAGAGACCCCAGCGGGTGTCCTTCGAGAAGCGCGAGGTGCCGTCGTCGCGGAGGGTGAATGTCACCAGGTAGGTGTCGTCAAACATATAGTTGACACGGCCAAAGAACGATACGAGCTGCACGGGAGCTGCCCAGCGCGAATCCTTGACGTTTTCGCCACCGACAGTCTGGCCGATGTTGCTGTTGGGGTTGACATCCATGTAGTACCGGCCGTTGACGTAGTCGAAACCATTGATACCGGCCGAGGTAAGGAAGCCATTAGAGTTTACATAGCTATTCGAGTGGCCGAAGTAGCTGAATTTCTGCCAAGAATAGCCGACGGTGACGTCGAGGTTCGATTTAATCTTGTCGAACTCTTTCTTGTAGTTGACATAGAAGTCGAGCAGAGTGTTGCGCTGAACTTCGTGCCACTTGTACATAGTCTCGGCGCCGGCTGCATTGTTGGCCAGCAGGCTACTATTGCGCCAAGCCTGCAGCGAGTTGGCTGCGGTGTACGAGGTGCAGTCGTTTTTCGACACTTGATAGCCGAGGTTGAGGTTGAAGTGGAGCTCGGGGAGGAAGTGGAGCGCGTAGTCGAGCTGAAGATTGCCGCTCGACGACCAAGTCGAGTTGTGGCTATCGACATCGTTGAGGAGCTGCAAGGGGTTGACGGCCGAGTTACGGTCGTTCTGGCCACCTTCGCCGGGGATGTAGTTGTAGTAGCCGTTGTAGAGGTAGCGACCCGAGTTGCCGGCCATAGCGATGTTGGTATAGACAGGCTTGGTGGGGTCGTAAGCGATGGCTGCGCCCACAGCGCCGGTGTCGGCATTGCCGGTGCGGGCGTAGGTGCCGGTAGCGTTGGCATTGACAGCCAGATGGTCGTCAAAGAACTTCGGATTGAGGTTGAAGCCGGCAGTCACACGGTCCATCGACGAAGTCTTCAGGATACCTTCGTTGTTGGTGTAGCTGACACTCACGCGATAGGGCAGAATACCCGTCTTGCCACCAACGCTCAGGTTGTAGTCGTGCGAGAACGAGGTGCGGAGCACTTCCTTCTGCCAGTCGGTATTATATACTGTGCCGTCGTAGCCCAGCTGCGAGACGGTGCTTTCGCCGAGATTAGCCTTGATGAAGTCGGCAAATTCCTGACCGCTCATCATGTCGAGTTTCTTGCGAGCGGTGTTCACGCTGAAGTTGGCCGAGAAGTTGACCTGCGGACGTCCGCTCTGGCCCTTCTTGGTGGTGATGATGATGACGCCGTTCGATGCACGCGAGCCATAGATAGCAGTAGCCGATGCATCCTTTAGGATGGTCATCGATTCGATATTCTGCGGGTTGACCATAGTCAGGGCATTCATGCCGCCACCTTGGCTCTGGTTGGTCTGAGGCACACCATCGATTACGATCAGAGGGTCGTTCGATGCGTTGAGCGACGAACCGCCACGGATGCGGATTGTACCGCCACCGGTCGGGTCACCACCGTCGAGCGTTACGACCACGCCGGGCGATGCGCCCACCAGCAGGTCTTGAGTTGAGGTGGCGATGCCGGCCTCGATTTCATCGGGTTTGATGATTGCGACCGAACCGGTAGCATCTTCCTTCTTCACCGTACCATAACCGACGGCTACCACTTCTTGAAGAGCTACTGCGCTCGCCTTAAGATGACAATCGACTGTAGTGCGACCGGCGACAGCTACCGCCTGTGTCTCGCAGCCGATGTACGAAAATACGAGTGTGCCTTGAGCATCAACCTCGATGGTGTAGTTGCCGTCGAAATCGGTACTTACGCCATTCTGCTGACCTTGCACTACGACACTCGCGCCGATGGCGGGTTCGCCTTCGGGCTCATACACAGTACCACTGACTGTGATTTTTTGTGCTAATGCCGGAAGTGCGCAAGCTATCACCAAGGCGAGAGCTAACACTGCCTTCCGAGTCATTTGTAAACAAATGTTCTGCATGCAATTAGTAATTTAAGTTAGTAATTATATAATCTCAATGTATATTCTTCACCAGTGTCTTTTGTCGCTTAGCCAACAAAGCGAAACACCTGCCAAATGGCGGCCTTTCATCTTGCTACATAACACAAAATCATGGAAAAGCGGAATCTCCCGGCGGGGCAGTCACTCGTTTTTCAATGGTTTGTTCTCTTCACAATCTAAGGTTGGTCCCCATGGGGGGGACGAAGTGTTTTTATTTGCGGCTGTAGATAACTAATAACACGCAAAGTTAAAACAAAATTTTTCACCTTTACCACTTTTTAACACCAAAAATCTGCAAATCCGCAGTTTTTAACATTGTTAAGTTAAAATACACAGAGGCAGTTAACAAAAGAGGCGCACCCACGGGCGCACCTCATAAAGGTTTCACACGATGCTACTAGCCGGCAACACATCTGGCAGCTAAGCAAATAGCCTTACGCGTATATCAAAAGCGGGGCATTCCGCCTCGCATCTGCGACGACTGCATGCGTCCCGAGCGGTTATTGCGCGTGTTGCTATTGCGACGACGTTCGATGTCGCTATTATAGCGCGGATCCGTTCCGAGGAATTCATCTTCATATTCCTCATCTTCATCAGTGGGCAGTGGCTCTTCGCCTCGCTTCAGCTTCGGCTTATTCTTCAAGATAGCGCGAGGTTTCTGAGCATCGATAGCCAGTTCGTAGATATCCCACGCTTGTTCAATGTCCCAGTTGCGGCGTAAGTCGAGCTTCTTGGGATAGTACGCCACCTCTTCGGGCTGGATAGAGTCGGGAATACCGGTCGACCAACGTCCGTCGCGATTAGCATCGAAGTAAAGACGAGCATAGTATGTGCCGGGGTTGACAAAGCGGAACACGGCGCGGCCGTCGGCTGTGACGGGCGCCGACATCATCGGCTCGTCATTCGACGACAGCAATTCTACAATAGCCGTCGTATCGGCGCCTATGATATTAAATGTGAGATTTGAGTAGTCCTCGAGCGGACGCACAGTGAATTCGCGATTAAGCACCTTGTTGTGCTCGCCATAGATACCTACTATAGCAGCCGAATCTATTGCAAACTTATACTTGGCTCCCGGCTCCCACTTCACGTCAAAACGGCGAGCCAGCAGCAAATCCGATGAATCGGGCACCAGCGCAGGCAGCTTTATGGGCGTCCACAGCGTGTCGACTAGCATCTGCAGCGTCAGGCCGGCAGTGTCGATACTCTCGGCAGGTTGGCTAAGCGTAAGCATCAGCGGGCGGTTAACTTCCTGAGTCGACGACCCCATCTGCACTTGCAGCACATCGAGGGCGGGGGGCAAGGTATCAGCCTCCATTTCCTTTTTGCTCTTTTTGGGCTCGCGATAGAAGAAACGCAGCGTATCGGTGGTCCATGCCATGCGGTCGAGCGAATCGGGCTTACGATACGAGATGGCTAGCATCAGCGAGTCGGTGCTCAGCGCCGGCTCGCGAAGCCATAGCGACAGAGTGTCACCGGTCTTATTATATTGTTCGATAGCCCACTCCGAGGCCGGGCGAGCGTTGAGCGAATCGCCACCGCCTACGGCACAAATGCGTGGCAACGAGTCGGGTTCGGCGCCGAAAACCACCATAGCCTTGCGTCGCACGTCGCGACGATAGTCCTTTACGTACTGGGCGCGGTAGTTGAGGTTAAACCAGGTCAGCAACACGTCATTGGGCAGATAGCGCCAACCTTGGCGCACTACCAGCGAGTCGGCTCCCTTGGAGTCGTAGAGCGTATCGACGACCTCGATAGTTTCCGTCGAAGGAGTCACCAACGAATCGAGGAATGCTATGTCCTCCGAGCGGTCCCAGTGATAGTCGCGATTAAGGTCGTTGAATGCATACACACGGTAAGAGCCCGGTGCCAGGTTGCGAATCGTGAACTGGCCGCGCTGATTGGTGCGCGCAATGCGGTCGGGCGGCAAGGTGCGGATGGCCGAGTCGGCATGATTTGAATACGCACCCACCAGGATACCTTGAGCCGGCTCTAAGTTCGATGCTTGCAGCACGATACCCGAGATGCGCATCGTGTCGATATGTCCACCGGTCGAGAAGTCGAGAGCGTAGCCGTCGAGCACGTTGCCCTCGTTGAGGTCCTTGATAGCGTCGCCGAAGTCGATGGTATAGGTGGTGCCGGGGCGGATGGTATCGTTCAAGCGTACCGTCACGCGGCGGCCGTTGGCCGACACTGTTGGCGCCTGAAGCTGCACCGGCGAGATGACCACCTTGTTGAAAGCGTCCTCAAGCTGGACGTTTTCATCGAAATAGATGTTGATATTGCGCGCATCGACGCCGGTATCGCCGGGCATCGGAGTCGAGCGCACAAATACGGGAGGTAACTCATCGCGCGGGCCGCCCTCGGGTCGGCCGATGCTGGCACAAGCCGCCATCATAACAGACAGCAACAGTATCGGTATCAAGCGCAACGGAGTCAGCTTCATGGGCAGTCAGCGGTGAGTTTATGAATTAAATCGAAAGACGACGCAGCGTGTTGAGCAAGTCGCGATTGATAGGCTTGTCGTTCTTGATAGCCTTCGTGAAGGGTACATACACGATTTCATCGTTCTTGATACCAATCATCACGTTGCGCTGGTCTTCGAGCAGTGCGTCGATAGCGGCTGCACCCATGCGAGAAGCCAGGATGCGGTCGTGAGCCGTCGGCGAACCGCCACGCTGCAAGTGGCCGAGAATCGACACACGCACGTCGTAGCCCGGGAATTCGGTCTTCACACGTTCGGCCAAACCCATAGCGCCACCGGTGACGGGCGACTCGGCCACAAGTACGATTGATGAGTTCTTCGACTTGCGGAAGCCGTTCTGAATCAGCTCGGCCAACTGGTCGACTTCAGTCGATATTTCCGGAATAATCGCAGCCTCGGCACCCGAAGCGATAGCACCGTTCAGAGCCAGGAAGCCGGCGTCGCGGCCCATGACTTCGATGAAGAACAGGCGCTCGTGGCTCGTAGCCGTGTCGCGTATTTTATCGACACATTCCATGATGGTATTCAGCGCCGTATCGTAGCCGATAGTAGTATCGGTGCCATACAGGTCATTATCAATAGTACCCGGCAGGCCGATGATAGGGAAGTTGAACTCGTTGGCAAACACACGAGCGCCCGACAGCGAACCGTCGCCGCCGATAACGACCAGCGCGTCAATTTCGTGACGACGCAGCACGTCGTAAGCCAACTGGCGACCTTCAGGAGTCGTAAATTCTTTACAGCGAGCAGTTTTCAGTATCGTACCGCCCTGCTGAATGATATTTGATACATTTTGAGTACGGAAATCGACAATCTCGTCAGATATCAAACCGCGATAGCCACGATAGATACCACTGACCTTCAATCCATTAAAAATCGCCGAGCGAGTCACCGCACGGATCGCAGCGTTCATGCCCGGAGCATCGCCGCCCGACGTAAGTATGCCTACACGTTTAATTTCTGCCATAATCTCTTTAGCTAAGTGAAATTTCATCGCAAAGTTAGTGCTTTTTTTTCAACAATAAAAGCGCCTAATTAGCCCAAACCACAAAAAACTTCGCCCCTACCACCAAACCAACCATATACTAACATAATTATAAACTAGCCGGTATGTATAAAACAAGCAACGCCGGCAGGCTGTTGGGGCACGACAATAACACAATAACACAAACTCCCACGCATTCAAATAAAGAGCCGACCCAAGCAACTACCTTCACAATAGCCACATTTTATTAGAAAGCCAACTATAGCGGAATGCCGTATTTAATCATTTTTTAATTTAAATTTCATATTTATTAATCGAAATAGGCGTAACTTTGCACGCCCAATCAATTAATAAAAAAAATGGAAAATAAGTATACTACGGGGTTAACGGCTGCCGAAGTAGCCGAAAGTGCTCGCAAACATGGTATCAACATAATCACACCGCCGCCCCGACCCTCGCTTTGGATAAAGTTTCTCGGCAATTTTAAGGACCCGCTGATTCGCATCCTGCTGGTAGCCCTGCTGCTTTCGATAGGCATTGCCATATATGAATATGTGTCAATCGACGCAGGCGCCAAGGTATTTCTCGAGCCAACCGGCATTCTGATGGCAATATTGATGGCCACACTCATCAGCTTTTGCCTCGAAGTAAGCGCCGACCGCAAGTTTGAAATTCTCAACCGCACCAACGACGACATGGCCGTAAAGGTCATCCGCGACGGCAGCGTGACGGAAATAGCGCGCCGCGACGTCGTAGTTGGCGACATTGTCATACTCGACACCGGCGACGAAGTGCCGGCCGATGGCCGCTTGATAGATTCGCTATCGATGGGCGTTGACGAAAGTTCGCTCACCGGCGAGCCGATGGCCCGCAAGAATCACCGCCCCGCACCCGACGAAGGCAAGGATGCCACCTACCCCGTCGACATGGTGATGCGCGGCACCGCCGTGGTCGAAGGCCGCGGCACCATGATAGTCACAGCCGTGGGCGACGCCACCGAGCAAGGCCACGTGTTCAAAGCATCGACCATCGACTCGGGTATAAAAACGCCGCTCACTATCCAGCTCGAGCGTCTGGGCCGCCTGATTGCCTACGCCAGCTATGGCATCGGCCTGCTGATTGTCATCGGCCGCTGCTGCATCTTCGACTGGGCAGGCTCATCAACCATCGAAGCTATCGACTACGGCCTCACGACCATCATGCTAGCCGTAACACTCATCGTAGTATCCGTGCCCGAGGGCCTGCCCATGAGCGTATCGCTGAGCCTGGCACTGAGCATGCGTCGCATGCTGGCAACCAACAACTTGGTGCGCAAAATGCACGCTTGCGAGACCATGGGTGCCACCACCGTAATATGCACCGACAAGACGGGCACTCTGACTCAAAACCGCATGTCGGTGGCCCACACCAACTTCTTCCTGCAAGGCGACTCCGCCTCGGCCATCATCGACGAAGGCCTCGCCGTGAACTCAACAGCGTTTCTCGACCACAGCAACGAACGCGTTTCGGTAGTAGGAAATCCGACAGAAGGCGCGTTGCTGACCTGGCTTCACGCCCATGGCGCCGACTATATGCAGCTCCGCCAAGCCGCCGCAATCGTCGACCAACTCGCATTTTCCACCAAAAACAAATATATGGCCACGGTGGTCGAATCAGCCACCACCGGGCGACGCATGCTCTACGTGAAGGGCGCCCCCGAAATCGTGATGGGCATGTGCTCGACCATAGCGGCCGATGTAGCGCGCGCCGACATCGAAGCTCAGCTGCTCGACTATCAGAGCCACGCCTACCGCACACTGGGCTTCGCCTTCTGCTACATTGACGACGCCACAACCGAAAAAGTCATCATCGATGGCCGCCTCGTCGAAGGCCTGCCTCTGCAATTCATAGGTATCTGCGGCATCGCCGACCCTGTGCGCGACGACGTCCCTGATGCTATTCGCGAAAGCCTACATGCCGGCATCGACGTAAAGATTGTCACCGGCGACACCCCCGGCACTGCCCGCGAAATCGGCCGCCAAGTGGGCCTCTGGACCGACGGCGACGACGATTCGTGCCTCATCAGCGGCCCCGAATGGGCTGCACTATCCGACGAGGAAGCCCTCAGCCGCTGCCACGATATAAAGATAATGTCGCGCGCGCGACCGACAGATAAATCGCGCCTCGTAGCCATGCTGCAACGCCGCGGCGAAGTAGTAGCCGTCACCGGCGACGGCACCAACGATGCGCCGGCCCTAAATGCCGCCCAAGTAGGCCTCGCCATGGGCGACGGCACCTCCGTAGCCAAGCAAGCAGGCGACATCATCATCATGGACAACAGCTTCGCATCGATTGCCAAGGCCGTCATGTGGGGACGTTCGCTATACCTCAACATCCAGCGATTCATCCTCTTCCAGCTCACGGTCAACATCGTAGCTTGCCTGATTGTAGTAATCGGCGCATTCACCGGCACCCAGTCGCCGCTAAC
This sequence comes from uncultured Bacteroides sp., assembly GCA_964456545.1. GTDB lineage: Bacteria > Bacteroidota > Bacteroidia > Bacteroidales > Muribaculaceae > CAG-873. Next base: position 6,264 of record CAYWAM010000017.1, on the reverse strand, counting down.
GGTGACACAGATGCTATGGGTCAACCTAATCATGGACACATTCGCGGCGCTGGCCCTGGCATCGCTGCCTCCTTCGCCTGAGGTGATGAACAAGGCCCCGCGACGCACCGGCGACTTCATCATCAAGCCGGCTATGAGCTGGCGCATCTGCACCATCGGCCTGCTATTCACTGCTTTGCTATGGAGCATCCTGCACTTCCTGCGCGTACACACCGGCGGCTCACTACTCGACTGGAGCATCAGCGAAATATGCTCCGACCTGTTCATTGCAGGCACACATCCGCTGTCGGACTACGACTTGACTATCTTCTTCTGCATATTCGTATTCATGCAAGCCTGGAATCTATTCAACGCCCGCGCATTCATGTCGGGACACTCGGCATTCCACGACTGGCACGACTCGAAAGTATTCTTCGGCGTAGTGGCCGCTATCTTCCTGGGCCAGATCGCCATCGTATACCTCGGCGGAGAAATGTTCTCGGTTGTAGCCGTTCCGGTCAAAGATTTGGCAGCAGCCATCGCACTGACATCGCCGATTATGCTAATTCCGCTAATCTATAACCTTGCTGCTCACGGCCTGGCAAAATTGCGTTCGCAGCGTTAATTATTCTTTAAAAAGAGGTTAGATTTGGCTGGTAATTACAGATTTTGTAATTTTGCCGTCTGAATGTCAACGAAACTAACCATAGACGAGGGCAACTCGTCGACTAAGATAGGCGTTTGGACCGACGGCCAACTGACCGCGGAACACAGTCTCAAAGGAGGACAGCTCACCGAGCTGCCCGCCTTGATTGCACACGTCGGCGAAGTAGACTCCGCCATCTTTTGCTCGGTATGCCGCCGCAGCGAAGATGAAGTGCGAACCGCCCTAGCCGGCATCGCTCGACGGCTCATCATACTCAACGCCGCGACCCCTCTGCCTATCACGCTAGGCTACCGCACACCGGCCACCCTGGGCGCCGACCGCATTGCCGCCGCTGCCGGTGCAGCCACAATAGCCCCCGGACGCACCGCCCTAGTCGTTGACATGGGCACCGCCATCACCTACGACGTAGTGACTCCCGACGCCCAATTCATCGGCGGCAACATCGCTCCGGGCATATACGTGCGCCTCGAAGCAATGCACCACTTCACACGCGCCCTGCCACTTATCGAAACCGACGGCGACTGCCCTCGCTGGGGCTACGACACCGAGACAGCACTGCGCGCCGGAGCCATTCGTGGCGTAGTCGGCGAGCTGCAGTATTATCGCCACTGCCTGCCTCAGGAGTCCGACCCGACCGTGATTCTCACCGGCGGCTCGGCCGAACTCATCATTCCGTATATCACCTCACCTATCATCGTCGAGCCCAACTTGGTGCTGATAGGCCTGAACAGCATATTGAACTACAATGAAAATTAAACGACTGCTGACGGCCCTCGCGGCCATTGTAACTATCGCTGCGGCTACAAACGCCCAGAACGGTACTCTCTCCCCCTACTCGCGCTACGGCTACGGCCTCATCAGCGACCACGCCACTTCAGCCCAGACTGCTATGGGTGGCGTAGGCTACGCCATGCACAGCGGCCGCCAGATAAATGTAATGAACCCGGCTTCGTACGCTCGCACAGACTCTCTGACTTTCCTCTTCGACATGGGCGTCGACCTGACTACCGTGTGGAAGAACGAGACCGTCGACGGTGTGCGCAAATCCGACAAGGACTTCGGCGGCGGCCTGAGCTACATCACCATGCAGTTCCCCGTCTCGAAGCGCATCGGCATGTCTGTCGGCTTGCTCCCCTACTCCTCGGTAGGCTACTCATTCGGCAACGGCATCGACAACGGCTACGCATCGCGCTCGGGCGACGGCAGCATCAACGAGCTCTACCTCGGCATCGGCGGTCGTATCATCAACCAACTGAGCGTCGGCGTGAACGTATCGTACATGTTTGGCTTGACAAACAACTACACCTACGCTCAGACCGAAAGCGGCTCGACATCGCTCTTCAAGCGCGAACTCGACGTGCGCGACTGGCACATCAACGCCGGCCTGCAGTACTTGCAACCAATCGGCCGCGACGTTCTCGCCATCGGCCTCACGTACTCACCTGCCAAAAAATTCCTCGGCCACGCCCGAACCTACATACAGGACCTCTCAACCGATAGCGAGGCCATCCAATCCGAATCGACCAAACTGCAAGACGGCTACTCGATGGCTGCTTCGTATGGCGCCGGCGTCAGCTACACCTGGCGCTCTCGACTGATGGTCGAAGCCGACTTCACCTACCAACCTTGGTCAAAGGAAAAATACGACGGCGTCAAAGGCACCCTGGCCGACCGCTACAAAATAGCCCTCGGCCTGCAATATCAGCCCAACCAGCGCGGTGGCTACTTCCGCCGTATCCAATATCGCGCCGGCACATACTACGACCGCGACTACCTCATGATTGGCGGCAACAACGTGCGCGAATATGGCCTGGCTTGCGGTCTTGGCCTACCGGTGCCCGGCTTCAAGACTCTGGTGAACCTCGGCTTCGAATGGTCGCACCGCCAAGGCACCCCCAACGCTCTGGTGAAGGAAAACTACTTCAACATCACCATCGGCGTCAACTTCAACGAATCGTGGTTCCGCAAGAACAAGATTTATTAATCGCTTCTCTGCCACCCGACTACACCTCTACTAAGCCATGCGCGGACTGAGGACACTGCCGATGCTGATAGTCGCTGCCACTATAGCCGCGACCACCTTCTCGTGCCGCGAAGAGCGCCACTCGTTCGTGCCAGGCATCGACGACCCCGCCCACACCCCCACGATGAGCACCTTCGACGTAGCCACGCTGATTAGCGACTCCGGCTACACTAAATACAAAATTGTGGCCCCCTTGTGGGAAATTTACGACGATGCCGAAGAGCCTTTCTGGCGCTTCCCCACCGGGCTCGACTTGCAGCAGTACGACAGCCAGTTAAAGCCCGCTGCCAGCATCGTATGCGACTCGGCCGTTTACTTCAGCCGACTACGCCTATGGCGCCTCGATGGCCACGTAGTCATGGTGAACACCGAGCGCGACAGCTTCATCACCGCCCAACTCTTCTGGGACCAGTTTCACAAAGAAATCCGCAGCGACTCATTCATTCACATAGTGCGCAGCGACCGCATCATCGAAGGCTACGGCTTCCGCTCCGACCAAAACATGACATCTTACAATGTCAACCGCCCCACCGGCATCATTCCTATCGAGCGCCAGCTCGGCCAAAAGACCGACACCACCGCAGCCTCCGACTCGGCCACTGCCGACACCATCGACCTAAAACCGGCTATGCGCCGACGCCCAGCTCCGAAACGCGCCTCTCAGCGCAGCCTCGATGCCGGCGACGTCCCCAACAACCATAGAATCCAACCTGTAAAAACCTTGCCCAAACACTGATGGCCACCTGGATAATCATCTCCGTGATTTCACTGGCGTTCTCGGCCCTGTTCTCCGGCGTTGAGATTGCCTTCGTAACCTCCGACCGCGTTCGCGCCGAACTCGACATGGCTCGTGGCGGCTTCATCTCGCGCATCATCAACCGCTTCTACCGCAACAGCGAGTTTTTCATCTCGTCGATTTTGGTGGGCAACAACGTGATGCTCGTCATCTATGGCATGGGCGCCGCCGAGCTTCTAAAGCCCTGGCTCGAAGAGCTGACCGACTCTTCAGCTCTGCAACTGCTGCTGCAAACAGTAATCTCAACCACAGTCATCATCATCACCGGCGAATTCATCCCCAAGACAGTCTTCAAAATCAACCCCAACAGCTCGCTGAAGATATTCGCCCTGCCCGTATTCGTCTTCTACCTACTCCTCTACCCCATATCGTGGCTCTCGACCGCCCTGTCGCGTGGCATGATGCGACTCTTTGGCATCCAGACCGCCGAACCGCGCATGAGCGTCATTTCAGTCGACGAACTTGGCGACTTCCTCGAATCCAACATCGACGACCTCGAAGAGAAACACAAGGAAGTCGAAAACGAAGTCAAGATATTCCGCAACGCACTCGACTTCTCCTCGACACACGTACGCGACTGCATGACTCCGCGCAACGAACTCGTCGCCGTCAACCTCGAAACCACCGACCGCGAAGAACTCAGCCGCCTGTTCACCTCATCGGGCCGTTCGAAAATCCTTGTATATAAGGACGATATCGACTCTATCATCGGCTATATCCATGTCAGCGAACTTTTCGACCCCGAGGCCGACTGGACCGACCACATCAAGCCCGTGCTCTACGCGCCCGAAAATCTGCTGGCCAACAAGCTAATGCGCCGACTGCTACAACAGAAGCGCTCGCTGGCCGTCGTCGTCGACGAATTCGGCGGCACCGCCGGACTCGTCTCGCTCGAAGACCTCGTCGAAGAAATCTTCGGCGACATCCAAGACGAGCACGACAAAGACCCCCTCATTGCCACTCGCATCGACGAGGGTACATACGAATTTTCAGGACGTTGCGAAGTCACCGACATCAACGAAGAATTCGGCCTCGACCTACCTGAAAGCGACAACTATCAAACCCTGGCCGGCTACATCCTCGAATCGACCGGCTCCTTCCCCGAACAAGGCGAAACCATCGAACTCGGTGCCTACCGTTTTGAAATCATCGACAAGAGCGCCAACCGCCTTGAGCTAATCCGCCTCACGACTATCGAAGACGTCAAACACGACGACTGATGCTTATGGCACGCCTGTCGACTCTCTCAGCAATCGTACGCTACGGCAAACCTGCATTCCTTATCACTGCTGCGGCCGTCGTAGCCATCTTCATCTACGTCTCCACCGGCCTGGTGCGCGACCTCTCGCAGCAAGAACGCGAACGCATGCAGATTTGGGCTGACGCCACACGCGAAATCATCAACTCCGTTGCCGACAGCGAAGGCGCCATCAACATCGACTTCCTGCTCCGCATCATCGAGAGCAACACCACCATACCCGTGCTGCTAACCGACGACGACGGCAACATCTTGCAGCAGCGCAACTTCGACCTCCCCCAGCCCATCGACTCGCTCAACCCCTGGCCTCTGACCCACGCCAACGAACAATTCCTACAAAATAAGCTCAACCAACTCGCCCGCTCGACCAACGTCATCGACATCGACGCCGGCAACGGCATCTGCCAGCATCTCTACTACGAAGACTCCACCCTGCTCAAGCGCCTCAGTTTCTATCCTTATATAGTAATAGCTGTGATGCTCGCCTTCGTGGCCGTAGTATACTTCGCCATGCTCTCCACTAAGCGAGCCGAGCAAAACCGCGTATGGGTAGGCCTATCCAAAGAGACAGCCCACCAGCTAGGCACTCCTATATCCTCTCTCATGGCCTGGATGGAACTCCTGCCCGAGATGGGCGTCGACCGCGACACCGTCGGCGAGATGAACAAAGACGTAAATCGCCTTAGCACCATCGCATCGCGTTTCTCCAAAATCGGCTCCACGCCACAAATGACACCAACCGACATCAACGCCACCGTCGGCGCTGCCTCAGCCTACATGGCCACTCGCATATCAAGGCGCATTCGCCTCTCCACTCATCTCGCCGAAGATGCAGAGCTCAAGACCCTGGCCTGCGCACCACTCTTTGAATGGGTAATGGAAAACCTAATCAAAAATGCTGTCGACGCCATGGACGGCCAAGGTGCAATCGACGTCAGCACCGGTCGCGACGACCAGCGAGCATTCATCGAAGTTGCCGACACCGGCAAGGGAATCGCTCGCAAAAACTTCAAATCGGTTTTCCAACCCGGATTCACAACCAAAAGTAGAGGTTGGGGTCTTGGCCTTACACTCGCAAAACGCATAATCGAAGAATATCATCGCGGAAGTATCTTTGTAAAAAATTCGGTTCCCGGACGCGGCACCACCTTCAGAATTGAGCTCCCTTTGATGTAATATCTGCCAATTTCTTCTCCTTTTTCACCTATTTTACATAAAAATGAAAAAAAGTTGCTGAAATATTTGCAGGTTTCAAAATTCGGTTGTAACTTTGCACTCGCAATCGGGAAACAACCGATGCACTCACCTCAAGGCAAGAGAGCCAAAACAAAAACTGGTGCGGTAGTTCAGTTGGTTAGAATACTAGCCTGTCACGCTAGGGGTCGCGGGTTCGAGTCCCGTCCGCACCGCCAGAGGAGAGAGGAGAATGAGAAATAGATAATCTTCGGATTTCTTTTCTCATTCTTTTTTTTGCATATACCCAACACTAAGAAATTCGAAGCCAGCGGATATTATGGCGCCAGAGTCACCCCCAATGCAGA
>CAYWAM010000016.1:0-41663 GCA_964456545.1 uncultured Bacteroides sp. | reverse complement strand
GACAACCACGTAGTCTTCGACGTCAAAGCCACCCGCCCCCGCGAGACTGTCGATGCACGCTTATAAGTTCTGAAACTACAATACAACATACGAGCATAGTCATTTATAATCACCAATGACTATGCTCGTAAATTTTATATCAAAACGAGATGAACCGACTACACGAGCGATCGGCTATCGCGCGTGCCGCCATAAAACTGATGCAACACGCGCGCAAAAACATCATCGGGCAAAACGCAGTCAAACAGTGTCATACACGATTTCACTTTCTTAGCATCGACAGCGCCAAAAATATCGATAGCGGTCTTATCAGTATGCATCAACAAGGCTTCTGATATTTCGCGTAAGCGAGCGCCTAATACAGGATGCCGCACATACACTTCGGCTTCGCTACGATCAGCAATACCATAGTAATGCGAATTCCAGCTATGGCCGAGGCCACGCAGTTGCGGAAAAATGTACCAAATCCAGTGGCTGTTCTTACGTCCACGACGCACCTCGCGCAGCGCTTCATCATACATACTCCACTCGGTATCTTGCGCATCAAGAAAGCGCAATATATCGTTATCAGGTCTCATAAAAAATATTTTTAATTAATCGTCTTCCAGACGCCGCACTTCGTCGACTCCATCGATTTCGGAAATATGATTGATTATCGTTCGAAGTTCGTCGTATGAGTGCACTCCGAAGCGAATATTGCAAATCACAATGCTACGATCGGTCTTAGTGTTGAACGACTCCATAGATAAGTGAAATGTGTTAGTGATGCAATCTACAAGGTCAACGAATAGATGGCTACGATCCACGGCACGAACCCGCAGCGTGACAGGATATAGCGTCGTATCAGCCTGGAAATCGACCGACACCACATCATCGCCATACGACGACGCCATACTGATGGCGAGGCGACAATCGCGCTTATGCACAGTAATATACTGCGTATCGAGATGATTGCAAATACCGAATACCTCCTCGCCGGGAATAGGATTACACTCCGAACAACGACAATAGGCCGACACAGGAGCCGACTCTAGATAGCGACGGATCGCCTTACGAGCCTTAAATGTATGAGCAAAAGTCTCCCAATCGGCTTCGGGATGAACCTCGGGGTCAACAAAAATCTCGATAACATCGCCTCGACGCAGAGGCGCATTGATTGGCTCCAAGCGACTATTAATGCGAGCATAACGAGCACGGTCGCCCAAATCGGTATGCACCTCGTAAGCAAAATCGATCACCGTAGAATTCTGAGGCAAAATAATCTTCTTACCCTCCGGAGTGAAAACTTGGATATCATCATTATAAAAAGCAGTGATGATATCTTCCATATAGCGTTCGTCGCGTTTCGAGTTGCTTATGGTATCGCGAAGCACTGTGCGAAATTTCTCAATCCACATACGAATGTTCGACTCCGTGCGCTCAGCTACACAGCCAATTTGCGACTGGCGTATCATGGCCTCACTGCTAATGTGCACTTCCTGCCAACGGCCAAAGTCGGGCAACAACTTCACATGTATGCTCTGATAGCCGTTCTCTTTAGGCGAATCAATGTAATTACTCATGCTACAATGCTTCTCCTTGAATCGGTCAGTCAAGATACAATAAATGCGCATTGCCATCTGCTTCTCGCTATCAGCCGACTGACTTTCATCGAAAACTACATCTACGAAATGACGGTATTTCAGATGATTAAAATCATCGCCATACTTTTTCATTTTGCGCCAAAGGCTGAATGGTCTGCGATAATCGACAAATACCCGAGCTGCCACACCGGCCGCTACAAGCGTCTCTTCAATCTGGGCTCGGAATGTCTCTAAATTATCCTTGTTCGCCTCAACGTGGCTAGCAATTCGAGCCGAAATCTCTTCAAACTCATCAGGGCAGCGAAAACGAAAAGATAGATTTTCAAGTTCGGTTTTTATGTTATACAAGCCAAGGCGATTGGCCAGCGGAGCATAGAAATAATCAGTTTCGCCAGCTATTTTCATTTGCTTTTCGGGCTTCATCGACTCAAGCGTGCGCATATTATGCAAGCGATCGGCCAACTTCACCAAAATTGCTCGTATATCATACTGCATGGAATTGAGCAGCTGTCGATAATTATCGAGTTGCTTCGAAAGGACATAATCACGAGTCGGTTTCTTAGTCACAACGCGCACCAAGAAAGCCACGTCATCGCCGAAACGCTCGCGTATATCATCGATAGTATACGACGTATCCTCCACTACGTCATGCAAAAAGCACGCTATTACAGGATTCGCGCCAAGCATTAATTCCTCTGCCGCTATGTTTGCCACAGCGATAGGATGCAAAATGTATGGTTCACCAGTCTTACGTTTTTGAGGAGCATGAGCCTCGCGCGCCAAGTCAAACGCCGCGCGTATGCGAGCTAACTCTTCCGTAGTCACACGCTTTTCCATAACCTCAAAAACGTGGTTGGCGCGTTCCTGAATAATTTTATCGTAGTCGTTCTGCATAAATAGTGAGTCTTAGAATTTCAAAGTTACAAAATTATAATAATAATGAGTCGGGATTCCGCAAAAATCTATCAAAAAATATCTTAGAACATCACAAAAATTCAACCCGTAGGTTCACCAAGCGAATACACATCATTGACTATATCTGCTAAATTCAATAAAACTCCAACCCAACACTTTGCGATACACAGGCAAAAAAAGTTTGCAGAAAATTAGGTGAAAATTTGCATAATTAAAAAAATGGGTGTACCTTTGCACTCGCAAACGACCAAGGAAAGATGCCGGAGTGGTCGATCGGGACGGTCTCGAAAACCGTTGTACCCTTACGGGTACCCAGGGTTCGAATCCCTGTCTTTCCGCTAAAAAAAGCTGTAAGCCAAATGCTTACAGCTTTTTTTATTTACCTAGATAAGTACTATTGCATTAGTCAATTAGTTCGTCGGCTACATAATCACGGCGGGCTGCGGTGCCGAGAATCTCATCCCAACGCATAGGCGAAATACCATTACCAGGGCGCTTAACGGTGATATTTTCTTCACTAAGAATCTCGCCAGCACTGATATTGCGAGCAGCGACGATTGATTTACGTGCTACGACAATATTAGGAGCCTCAGCCGCTGCCACACGCTTATCACCATTGCCGAGTGCCGTCTCGACGATACGAATAGAACGCACCATCTCGGCAAGTTCCTGCGGCTCAAGCGACGCACGGTGGTCCGGTCCCGGAAGTGTGCGATCAAGCGTGAAATGTTTCTCAATGACACAAGCGCCACGGGCCGCAGCAGCAATCGGAATGGTAATACCAACAGTATGGTCGCTATACCCTACTCCACCACAGCAGATAGCGCGAAGTGCATCCATCGCGCGAAGATTGACAGCTTCGGTCGGCGTCGGATACTGCGTAGTGCAATGCAGCAAGATGACATCTTCGCGACAAATTCCTCCGTTTTCTAGAATATCAACAGCACACGCCACTTCGTCGAGTGTCGACATGCCTGTCGAAAGAATCACACGACCACCTTTCGATGCTATTTTACGCAGATATGGCAAATTGGTAATCTCGCCCGACGGTATTTTCCAATAGTCCATACCGAGGTCTGCCAGACAATCAATTGAAACGAGGTCAAATGGTGTCGACATAAAGCCAATACCTACTTCATCGCAATAGGCTTTGAGACCAGCATAGTCCGACAAAGGCAAGTGGATAGCACGACACATTTCAAGCTGCGACTGAGCGGCACCTGTAGTTTCTTTCTGATACTCGGCCTTAGGAGCGAACGTCGAAATGACGAGTTCGGGCACTGCCGTCTGAAATTTCACATAGTCAGCGCCGGCCTCCTTAGCTTTGAGCACCATTTCGCGAGCCATCTGCAAGTTGCCATTATGATTGACTCCGGCTTCAGCGATAATAATTGTATGAGAATTTGCCATAGTAATTAGTTTCAGTTAAAGAATACGACTTCGGCCGGATAGCGCGCAATTTCAACATCGGGACGCCACTCCGGGTGCACTAATTCAAGACCTAGAGCCTCACAGAGAATTAGTCGCGGCAAGTCGGCTCCGGCAGCCACGCTACAAACAGCTCCGCCACCTAAGCGCGGATTAATCTCCATGACCATAACTCGACCATCGAGTCGGCTACGCAAAATTTGCACTGTGATAGCTCCGCGCAGTCCAAGACGTGTGATTGCTGAGGCTGCCAACTCCTCAATAGCGGCGTCGCGAAGTGTGACGGTACGAAAAACTTCGCCTCCGATAACTTCGACGCGACGACGCGGACAAGCAACTAGTAGCTCACCGGTCGACACAGATGCATAGCAATCAATAGTGAACTCTTCGCGCTCTGCTATATACTCCTGTATCAGATAATCATCAGTCGCAGCAAACTCGGCCACGCGCTCCAAAGTGTTGCACACAACTATTCCTTTTGAGGCCGACCCATGGCGAGGCTTAGCTATGTATGAAGGACAATCAAAACTACCATCAAAAGTACGCGGAATTGATAACTCAGCCTTCTTAAAGAGGTCAGCCGCTACCACTTTGTCGAACATTGCTTCGGCTTGCTCAGGTGAACCCGAAGGAACAAATGCCACATCGGCCAGTCGAGCTGCAACAGCAACGGCACCATCGACAAACGGCACCACCACACGGATATCATGGCGAGCAACCACGGCACGCAAATCATCGTCGACAGCCGGATCCGACCAACGCAATCCTTCGATAACAGTAGCCTCACAAGCTATAGGTTCATTGCTACGAAGTTCGTAACTGTATATATTACAACTATAGCCGAGAGCCGATGCGGCTTCCTTGAAACGCTTCGCCACCGACACGCGCTTCGCTCCACCGAGGAATAAAACATTGACCGTATTCATCGGTTGTATATATCTACCTTATATTTGCGAATGTTGTCGGGATTTAGAAACCACTCGGCCGTACGGCGCAGACCCTCCTCAAGAGTAACCTGCGGACGCCAATCGGTGAGCGATTCAATCAGTGTATTATCACCACACAGACGACGTACTTCCGAGCGCGAAGGACGCAGACGTTCGGGGTCAACTACAAAATCGACCTTGCGATTCATGACCTTAGCAATCATGTTGAGCGTATCAGCCATCGATATTTCCGTGCCGGTAGCGATGTTGATTTCACGTCCTTCGATTCCCGGAGCTTGAGCCAAGGCAATAAAGCCACGACATGTGTCATCGACATAGTTGAAATCGCGAGTCGGTGTGAGGTCTCCTACCGAAATCACATTCTTACCTGATGCTATTTGCGAAATAATCGTAGGAATGATTGCTCTAGCGCTCTGGCGCGGGCCGTAGGTATTAAACGGACGCGCTACGACGACCGGCAACTCAAATGCATTAAAGAAACTAAGAGCTATGGCATCGGCTCCGATTTTAGTTGCCGAATACGGCGACTGCGGCTGACGAGGATGAGTCTCAGGTATAGGCACTTGCAGAGCCGTGCCATAAACTTCGCTCGTCGAAGTGACAATCAGGCGATCTACACCTGCCGCGCGAGCTGCTTGACACATGTTGAGCGTACCCTTAACATTTGTATCTACATAGCTATCGGGAGCTATATAGCTGTAAGGAATAGCTATTAGAGCAGCCAGATGAAAGATAGTGCCACAACCATCGACAAACGTACGGCAGAACGATGCGTCGCGCACGTCGCCACTGATGATTTCCAGACGGCCTTCACCTACTGGACGAGCCGCAGCTACATCCTCGAGCCAACCCCAGTTGTTGAATGAATTGTATTGCGCAAGCGCACGCACAGTATAGCCTGCATTTAACAAATGCTCAACCAAATGCGAGCCGATAAAGCCGTCGGCACCAGTGACGGCAACAGGTTTGTTGATATCTATCATAGCTGTAAACTTACCATGTTTTATGCAATCGGTAGACGCAGACAGCTCCATCGGGAGCATGCCACGTCCAGGTCATTATATCACTTTTGAGGGTTATCGTCATGCTCATCACCTCTACAGAGGTCATACCTAGCCACTCCGGAGCCTCGTAGATTCCGCTTCCTTGCGGTGTGTTATCGTCGTGATGAGTAAAATTGAGGTCAAATTGATTACCTGTATGCATCCATGTGCCAAAGCGGCTCCACGATGTTTCGTATTCATCGACATTGTACACACAGTTGACGATATTATTCTGAAAACTAAACGTAGTAGGTCCAAACTTCATTTCGGCACCATCACGAGTATAGGACTCCACTCGCCAAGTACCAAAAATATCACCAATGTGGCCATCGTTTTGGCACGACGACAGCATCACAGCAATCAGTATAGGTAATATTAGAATCAGACGCTTCATTTTCTAAAAGTCAAATTTCCAGTATATGTCAGAGCGGCGAGCACACCGAAGTTATCACCGCGCAAGCTTCCGGCATCGAAAGCCACGACGGCATTGATGCGCAAACCATCAATAAGCTGGCGAGCGCGCCACGAAGCTGCAACCATCACCGAATTATCAATCAGCGAATATGTCGTAGGAATGCGGCCCGTGCCCCACGCCTGTTGCCAACTATACTTTACAGTATAATCCAAATCGTCACCTATGCAGCCTTTGATAGCAAAGTGGACACCTCTAGCCCTACAATGCGCAAAGCCTGAATAGCCATTTGAATTATAAATGGGCGATAATAGCACCGGAGAGCCTAGCGACATGCCATAATTGCTGTATCCGCCATATGTTTCATTGTTGTAATAGTCGTCGCCACCGGTAGCTTCGGTAGTAATCGTAGAATTCGACACATCGCCTGGCGCCCAATGAATCGGGCCACTCTGATTGCGAAAATCGATATATTCAATAGCGAGGCCGGTGAGCGGGCTACGCTCCGTGCGAGTATAGTATAAGCCATATAAGCCATCCCAGCCATTACGGCGACCTATCCCGGAGCCATCTTCCCAAGGCCACTGAAAAGCGAATGCCAGCTCTTGATTGCCCGACAAACGATAGCGCGCTTTAAAATCCCACGACCCCAGCGTGTTTCCTTCGTAATAACCATCGGACGTGCCGCCCTGCGTAGGCAGAAACATCCGCAACATATCTTTGAACTTAAATCCACGATCTTCCGTCTTAGCCAAATAGCCCTGCGTATACTTACGGGTTGAGCCTGCAAACTGGCCTGCTGCCTGCATACCGAATGTGACGCTAAAAGCCTGCGACGGTTTAATTCGAAAATAGCATCGCTTATATGTATACCACAAATCGCGAGCCAACACATAATTGTAGTAGTTGAACTGCGACTCACGGAAACCATCGTCAGTAAATACACCATATTCGACTTGGCCTTGTATCTGAAGCCAACCCTGAGTATAAGGTATATCTTGGAAATCGATAAAGCCGACTTCGAAACCGGGAATGCCGCGCGCATTGGCGCTACGAGTTAAATCGCCCGACGAAAGGCTTTCATCGAGCAGCGCTGAGTGATAATCTTTCTGACCCAGACGCAGAAATACCGAACGATATTTAACTTCGCCATAAAGCTGCTGAATCCACGCGGCCGAAGGTCGGTCACTCGACTTGCCCCACGCTACAGCTTCAGCATTCCAACGAGAATAAGTATTCTTGGTTGAATGACCGAATACGACCTCGGCTCCCACGCCCCACGAAAAGCGCTTCGTAGTATCCATAGCCACCGACATGCTTGCATCAAACAAAGCAGAGCTCTTGCGAACAACGCGACTACCATTGAGCGAGCCTATGAAATACGGAGCGAAACTGCCGGTCGAGCTATTACCAATGGCCGACAAACTATAATCGGCTACACTTTGCGCACCAACCGACGGTGTCATCATAGCCAAAACAGCTATTACAACCACAGATAATAATTTCATATTCATACCCACAAAGGTACGAATTTTTTTCAAAAAAATACCGCCTCACGCAAGGATATGACGGAGGCGGCAATATTTGAGAAGAAAGCGACAATCAGTCGCCATCAAGCTGTAGCAATTTAGCAGCCAGCGAAGCCATCGTTTGCGGCACATAGAGGTCAATTGCAGCCCAAGTGTCGGTCATCGGACACACTGTAGAGATTGTATCGTTAGTTAACGAAGCCGGAATACCATTTGTCTCAAGCATACCTTTGGCAATGTGCGCTGTGGACGGGTCGGAATAAGTTCCCACCTTCACCCAACCGTGATTTGCAGTTCGTGTTGCCATAATCTACAAAAAATCGGTTATTTATAACGAGCCCAGCGAATAAGTTCCATTAGACTCGGCTTCTTACCATACATAAAGATACCGACACGGTAAATCTTTGCAGCAACCCATACCAGCACTACAAAACTTAAGAAGAGGGTCACAGCCGAAACGATTTCCTGCCATACCGGAATACCGAAAGGCATACGAGCCATCATCACCATCGGCGACGTAAAAGGTATGATTGATGTCCAAACAGCAAATGACGAATTCGGGTCATTGATAACCGTCATGGCAATCACGATTGCCAGAATAATCGGCACGGTAGCCACCGACTGCAGCTGCGAGGCGTCCTGAATGTTATCGACAGCCGAACCGATAGCCGCGAAAATCGAAGCATAGAACAAATATCCACCAACGAGGAATATAGTCATGAATAGCATAAGTCGGGCCATGAAACCCACGTCAGCCAACTGACCAAGCGCCACTGCCATCGAAGGATCGGCACTCGAAGCCATACCAATCATCGTAGGCATCACGAAGGCCGAGCAAGCCAGCACAAGCACCGTCCAAATCAGCACCTGAGTCAGCGCCACAAGGCCTACGCCAATGATTTTACCGGCCATCAGCTGCGCCGGCTTCACCGACGACACCACGAGTTCGAGCACACGGTTGCTCTTTTCCTCAATAATCGAAGTCATCACCATGTTGCCATACAGAAGTATAAACATATATAGAATCAGCATGGTGAACATACCGAGCATATACGATAGCAACGACGACGTCGATTGGTCTTCGCCTTGGTCAATGCGGAATGTAGCGAGCTCAACATCCGGCTCGATTTGGCGAAGGATTTCGTCGAGATTTTCGATATTCTGAGCCTTAATACGGATATTGCGGACGCTATTTTCGATTTGGTCGATAATGAACGACTCAGTCTGCAGCGACGACGCGCTGCGGGTGTAGAAATTGATACCATCAGCTTGGTCAGCGATAGCATTCGGGCCAATAGTCAGAATAGCGTCATACGTCTCGTCAGCCTTCAAGTCGTCGAGCGGTTTATCGGTAGCCGTAAACGTAACGCCGCCCATATTCTGAAGCATCGGAGCGATGATACCGGTTTCGTCAACTACAGCAATTTTCTTCTCCTCAGGGCCCTGCCAGATTGCCATCAGCGACGGCACCAGCATCATGGCGAGCATCAGCAGAGGTGTCAGAATAGTGGATATGATGAAACTCTTGCGCTTCACACGTTCGCAATATTCGCGCGAAACGATTATACCAAGTGCGCTTTTCATATTTCGATGGATGAATTAGTTGTCGAATCGTTTTCTTTGACCGCGCGAATGAAGATATCGTTCATCGACGGTAGTAGCCGGTTGAAGCTACGAATGATAGCTGCATTATTGGCCGCGCCAAGTACCATACGCACGTCATCGGCCGAGCGCAGTGCGAAAGTCGCAGTGTGGGCGCCATCGCGGGTGACCATACCGGGCACTAGGTCGTCGACCATCGGCGCGAGTGCAGCGCGAAAAGCCGCATCATCGCCTTCGAACGCCACCTCATAGCGATTGTCGCTAAACCGCTGGCGCAACTCGGCCACATTGCCCGAGAGGATATTGTGCGACTTATTGATGAGGCTGATATTGTCGCATAGTTCCTCGACGGATGCCATGTTGTGCGTCGAGAAGATGACAGTGGCGCCTTTGTCGCGCAACTCAAGTATCTCACGCTTGAGCACCTCAGCATTTATGGGGTCGAAACCCGAGAAAGGCTCATCGAAGATAAGCAGACGGGGGCGGTGGAGCACAGTGACAATAAACTGCACTTTCTGCGCCATGCCTTTCGACAATTCCTCGACTTTCTTATCCCACCACGACGTGATTTCGAGCTTATCAAACCACTCCAGCAGAGCTTTTTTTGCCTCGTTACGTTCAAGACCCTTAAGCTGAGCGAAGAACAGCGCCTGGTCGCCAACCTTCATTTTCTTGTAGAGACCGCGCTCCTCGGGTAGATAGCCGATTTGAACGAGATCGGCAGCCGTCAGTTGATGGTCCTCAAAAAGTACGCGACCGGTATCGGGCGCTGTAATATGGTTGATGATACGCAGAAGCGTAGTTTTTCCCGCTCCGTTGGGGCCAAGCAGGCCATAGACGCGACCCGTAGGTACTTGAAGCGACACATTGTCGAGCGCCACATGGTTGGTGAACGCCTTACCGACATTTTCAACTGTAATTATATTTTCCATATACTCATTTGACGCAAGTTCTGCAAAAATATCACAGCAATAACATATTATTTATAAAAAAATCCGGCTACGAAGCAACTCATAGCCGGATTAATATATTTGTCGCGCGCCGGATTAGTGTATAATCTCGTACTTGCGCAGAACTTTCTGAATTTTTTCGAGAGCGGTGGTAACCTGTTCCTTGGTGTGGTTAGCCATCAGCGAGAAGCGAATCAGGGTGTCCTGAGGAGCAACAGCAGGCGAAACCACGGGGTTGACGAAGATACCTTCTTCAAGCAGGTCGCGAGTTACGAAGTAAGTCTTATAGTCGTCGCGGATGAAGAGCGGAATAATCGGTGTAGATGTATGGCCGATTTCGACACCCATGTTGCGGAAACCTTCGAGAGCATAGTTGGTGAGCTCCCAAAGCTGATCCTGGCGCCAAGTTTCTTCTTCGAGCAGGTCGATTGCCTTCAGAGCTGCCGCAGTCGAAGCAGGGGTGATGCTGGCAGTGAAGATATACGAACGCGAGTGGTGACGCAGGTAGTTAGTAATCTCTTTATCGCAAGCGATGAAACCACCGAGCGAAGCAAGAGACTTCGAGAACGTACCCATAATCAGGTCTACATCATCGGTAACACCGAAGTGATTGGCTGTACCGCGACCGCCTTTACCGAACACACCGATACCATGAGCTTCGTCTACCATGACAGCTGCGTTGTACTGCTTAGCCAAACGCACGATTTCAGGCAAGTTGGCAACGTCGCCTTCCATCGAGAAGACACCGTCGGTTACGATCAGCTTCACCTTGTCGGGCTTGCAGCGCTGGAGCTGCTGCTCGAGCGAAGCCATGTCGTTGTGTTTGTATTTAAACTGCTGCGAGAACGACAGACGACGGCCTTCGATAATCGAAGCGTGGTCCTGTTCATCCCAAATAATATAGTCTTCGCGACCGGTCAAACATGAAACCACACCTAAATTCACCTCGAAACCGGTAGAGTAAATCATTACGTCTTCCTTGCCGATATATTCGGCCAGACGAGCTTCGAGCTGCTTGTGGAGATCAAGCGTACCGTTAAGGAACGGCGAACCGGCACAACCGGTACCGTATTTCTTTGTTGCCTCGATAGCTGCTTCTTTGATTCGAGGGTCATTAACAAGACCTGAATAGCAGTTCGAGCCGAACATTAATACTTTCTTTCCGTTGATGATAACTTCAGGATTCTGCTCCGATGATATGGCCCTAAAATAGGGATACACACCGGCAGCCTTAGCCTCCTGAGGTGCGGTGTATTTAGCAAGTTTAGCTTGTAATAGCTTCATAGCTGGATGGTTATAGTCTTTTGGTTAAACTATCTGACTAGAAACGTCGATTAGTCAGGGGGCAAAGTTACAAAATTTATTGGATTAATTGGTTAATTTTAGGCACTTTTTTTCAATAATCACTCTACAAAAACCAGTAATTCAGCATTTGCAACATATTTGAAACATTGTTTTTCGCAGAAATGCAAACAAAACGTCAGTTGTATTTGTTCAATAGAAAAACATTCAGCTATGGACACAAACGTACTTTCTCAACTGACATACGGTATGTACATCATCGGGGTATACGATGGTAAACGAGCCGCAGGTTGCATTGCCAACACTTGCTTTCAGATAACGAGTGCTCTGCCGCGAGTAGCCGTGTCGCTCAACAAGAGCAGCAATACACTGCGAGCTATCCGACTTGCCGAACGTTTTTCTATATCTATAATCTCTGAAAATACAGACCCACTGCTAATCGGCACATTCGGATTCTCGTCGTCGCGCGACCACGACAAATATACTAACGTGGGACTATACGACATCGGTGGCACGCCGATGGTCAGTGGCTCTATGGCCGGACGCCTCGTCGTACACGCCGAGCAATTCATCGACTGCGACACCCATATTCTCGTTATCGGCCAAGTAACCGACTCCGAGCCGGGGACCGGGCGTCCGATGACATACGCATACTATCACAACGTCATCAAAGGCTCTGCACCTAAGAGCGCCCCTACATATCGGCCACCCACTCCACCGGCCACAGAGCTCGCTCAAACCAAAAGCCGTAAACGACGATATGAATGCGATATTTGCGGCTTCGAAATAGAGATCGATGGTGAATTACCCGACGACTACATCTGCCCGGTCTGCGGTGCTGACCGCTCGCACTTCCACGAAACCACCACCTAAAAACAGAACGAGCCACCCCGCGACAACGAAGGCAGCTCTACACATACATAAAAAGCAACTTTACAAGAGTATTTTAAAAGCAGCCCCGGCCACACGAACGATATAGACGCCCTTGGATAGCGATGACACGTCGGTCGCTGCTGCCGAGCCGCCGGCCAACTTCGCTCCCGTAAGTGAATAAACGACTACCGGAGTTGTGGCCGCCACACCGCTAACAGCCACCGTCGAGCGCACCCATTTTGTCTCGAACACTAGGTCCACTGGACCCGGCTCGGGATGCTACTCTGGTGGCAGCACCACCGGGAGGTCATTAGCATCGAGGCGGTCGGTAGTGATAAAGTCGCACCCCCAACCGGCGTACTTTCGATAGCCGGCAGCATCGTTGGTCGTCCACACATTCACCTTGAGACCTTCTTGATGAAATTTAGCTACAGTAGTTTCATCGAAATATCCGGCCTGAATATCGACATCGATACCCTGCTCCACACACCAATCGAAGTGATTAGCCCAATACTGTCCGGTAAGAAACTGCAATTCGACATCGGGATAATTCTTTCGGATATACTCCAAACATGGCTTCATCGAAGTCAAAATAATGCATCGGTCGCGATATCCGCAATCCTCAATAGTCTTAATCAGCAGCGGGATATTGGAGCAATCGTTGCTGTTGACACCGGTGGCCCATTTAAGTTCGATAAGCGGCAACAAATTCAATTCGTCGCAAAGCGCAAACCACTCTTCGAGCGACAACAGTCGGCCCGTGTAGCTGACACCGTTGCGAGTCTGAGTCAGTGTTTCGCTTTGCAGTTGCTCGAGGGTCGACGACGCCACGGTGTAGGTGCCGCCCAAGCGCGTGAGGTCGTCGTCGTGGCTGAGAACGAATCGCTTGTCTGACGTTACTTTAATGTCGCTTTCTACGTATTTATATCCGAGCGCAGCACCACGTCTGAACGCCTCTTCGGTGCTTTCTACGCCATACCCGCTACCACGATGACCGACAAGAATCGGCTGCGCCGACACTGCCAGCGACACCGCTACCATAATGATGGCAAACATTAGTCGTTTCATAGTATTAAAATTTAAGTAGTGCAACAAAGATAAATATAATTCAGAAAACGACAAACCGCCTGCGCAAAATTTTCACACAGGCGGTTCGTTTAATATTTCAGAAAAATGATTACGAGCGAGCGTCGAGGATGGCGGCCATCTGTTCGGCAAGTTCGCGAGCCTTGTTTGCGGCAGCTTCAGCGAAGTCATCACCGGCCGATGCGTGGATAATACCGCGCGACGAGTTCACCAGCAGACCAACTTCGTCAATCATACCATAGCGGCATACTTCCTCAAGGCTACCGCCCTGCGCACCAACGCCGGGAACGAGGAAGAAGTTGCGCGGAGCCAAGCGACGTGCATCGGCAATCAGTTCGCCACGAGTAGCGCCAATCACATACATCATGTTGATGGGCGAACCCCACTTCTGCGAGCGCTTGATGACGCGTTCGAACACATGTGCGCCATTGCCATCGGTAATCATCTGGAAGTCCTCGCTGCCCTTGTTCGAAGTCAGAGCCAACAGGATAGCCCACTTATCGGGAGTTTCTAGGAAGGGCTTCACCGAGTCTTCGCCCATGTAGGGGGCCACGGTCACAGCATCGACACCGCTTTCCTCGAAGAAAGCCTTGGCATACATGCGAGCAGTGTTACCGATATCGCCGCGCTTTGCGTCGGCAATGACAAACATTTCAGGATATTTTTCCTTGATATAAGCTACAGTTTTGTCGAACGCATCGAGACCGGCTGCGCCCAGCACTTCATAGAATGCCAAGTTGGGCTTATAGGCCACTGCCCAGGGTGCAGTAGCATCGATGATTGCCTTGTTGAATTCAAGGATGCCTTCGGCACCGCGAGCGGCAAGCTCTGCAGGCATTTTTGCTTGGTCGGGGTCGAGACCTACACAGAGAAACGATTTTTTTTTCAGAATATTCTCGACAAGTTCAGTACGCTTCATATCAGTATATTTTTTGGGTTTAAATTTTTCGAAATAATTATAGCTCAGCTGCTTTGAGGCGCTCGGCATTTTCAGTAGAGCTCAAGTGGTAGATAATGTCGTCGATGTCGCCGCCAAGGATGCCGTCGAGATTGTAGACCGTGTAGTTGATACGATGGTCGGTGACACGCCCCTGAGGGAAATTGTACGTGCGAATCTTGGCCGAGCGGTCGCCGGTAGACACCAGCGTACGGCGTTTCGAAGCGATATCATCGATATACTTCTGATGCTCCTTATCATAGATAAAGGTACGCAGACGGCTCAGCGCGCGCTCCTTGTTCTTCGGTTGGTCGCGAGTCTCGGTACACTCAATCAAGATTTCATCCACTTCGCCAGTGTTAGGATTTTTCCACTTATAGCGCAGACGCACGCCCGACTCCACTTTGTTGACGTTCTGACCGCCGGCACCACCCGAGCGGAAAGTATCCCACTTGATTTCGCCTTCGTTAATTTCTACGTCGAATGGTTCGGCTTCAGGCAGCACAGCCACCGTAGCAGCCGAAGTGTGAATTCGACCTTGCGTTTCGGTCGAGGGCACTCGCTGCACACGGTGCACACCGCTCTCATATTTCAGCGTACCATAGACACTGTCGCCCTCGACGCTAATGACAATTTCCTTGTATCCGCCTACCGCGCCTTCGCTAGCCGAAGTGACAGCCGTGCGCCAGCCTTTCAGCTCGCAATATTTCAGATACATGCGCGCCAAGTCGCCGGCGAAGAGTGCAGCTTCGTCGCCACCCGTACCGGCTCGGATTTCAAGAATGGCATTCTTGTCATCTTCAGGGTCGGCAGGCACCAAAAACAGCTTAATTTCATCGTCAACCGCTGCAAGAGCTGCCGTAGCGTCTTCTACAGCTTTTGAAGCCGTAGCTTGCTCCTCGGCACTATCGCCCAGCTCTATCACCTCGCTATAAAAGGCGATGTCATCGGCGAGCGACTGTCGGCGAGCGACTGCTGCAGCCAGTTTACCCAGATGCTTATATTCCTTAGTCAGCTTTACGAACCGTGCTTGGTCGGCTGCTACTGCCGGATCGCCCAGCAGAGTTTCAATCTCGGCATATCGATTGAGATGCGTTTCTATAAGTGCATTTATTCCGTCGGCCATGTGAGTGCTATTTTTTCAAGGGCAAAATTACGAATTTTTTCTGACTTATTAAGCTTTACGACTTACAATATGCGCCTTCCTCGTCATGTCGTGCTCCGGTTTTATCAAATCGGACCAATAAAACCTTGAGTATATTCCACCGTGTAGCAATAGGTCAATTGTCTATAAGCAAATTTCTCAAACAAATCACAACCTATATTACGCAAAAAATGTGATTATACAGCTTAGTCTGTAACTGATGAATCGGAAAATAAAAAGTGCCCACGGCGCTGAGGCTGCGGGCACTTCGGGTTATCGTGAAACTGACGATTAGTCTTCGTTCTGGTTCGATTCGGCGTATGCCTTGAGCAGTTTTTCTTGAACGTCGCCGGGCACGAGTTCGTATGAAGCGAACTTCATGGTGAACGACGAACGACCACCGGTGATAGAGCTCAGAGCGGTAGAGTAGCTCGACATTTCTTTCAGAGGCACTTTGGCTACGAGTTTTTCGAAGCCGTTTTCGCTGGTCATGCCCATGATGATGGCGCGGCGGCCCTGGAGGTCGCTCATGACGTCGCCCATTACGTCGCCGGGCACGAGTACCTCAACGTCGTAAACGGGTTCGAGTACCTTCGGGTTAGCGTTGCGGAAGGCTTCGCTGAAGGCGTTGCGGCCAGCGAGACGGAACGAGATTTCGTTCGAGTCAACCGGGTGCATTTTGCCGTCGTAGATGCAGACGCGCACGTCGCGAGCGTAAGAGCCGGTGAGCGGACCTTGCTCCATGCGATCCATCAGACCTTTGACGATAGCGGGGATAAAGCGAGCGTCGATGGCACCGCCTACGATACAGTTGCAAACGACGAGTTTACCGCCCCATGCCAGAGGTATCTCCTGGGTGTCGCGAACACTCATCTTGAATTCCTGGTTGCCAAACTTGAATGAGTCGGGTGCAGGCATACCTTCGGTGTAAGGCTCGATGATGAGGTGAACTTCACCAAACTGACCCGAGCCGCCCGACTGCTTCTTGTGGCGATAGTCGGCGCGTGCAGCCTTAGTGATTGTCTCGCGATAAGGAATCTTCGGTTCGTCGAACACGATGGGCAGTTTGTCGTTGTTTTCGACACGCCACTTGAGTGTGCGGAGGTGGAATTCACCCTGGCCGGAAAGGATTGTCTGCTTGAGTTCTTTTGACTGTTCTACCACCCATGTCGGGTCTTCCTCGTGCATACGAGTGAGGATGACGTTGAGCTTTTCGGCATCACTTTCGGTGACCGGGCGAACAGCGCGCTGATAGCGAGGCGCGGGGTATTTGATAAAGTCATATTCGTAGTCGCAGCCCTTCTGGTTGAGGGTGTTGCCGGTGCGCACGTCTTTGAGTTTGACTGATGCACCGATATCACCGGCTTCGAGTTTGTCAATCGGAGTCTTGATTTGTCCGCATACACAGTACAGCTGAGCGAGGCGTTCTTTTGAATCACGAGTGAGGTTGTCGACATCGGCACCTGCAGCGAGTGTACCCGACATCACCTTGAAGTAGCTGACTTCGCCAATGTGCGGTTCGACTGTGGTCTTGAATACGAAGACGCTGAGCGGGCCGTTGGCGTCGGGCTTCACTTCTTCACCGGCTTTGTTGACCGGTGCGGGCATATCATCGACAAACGGAACTACGTTGCCGAGGAATTCCATCATGCGGCGCACGCCCATATCTTTTGCGGCGCTGACGCAGAATACGGGGTAAATCGAGCGGTCGATGAGGCCTTTGCGGATACCGAGACGGAGCTCGTCTTCGGTGAGCTTTTCGGTTTCGAAGAATTTCTCCATGAGCGACTCGTCGTTTTCAGCAGCTGCTTCCACGAGGGCGCGATGCAGTTCCTGAGCGCGGTCTGCTTCAGATGCCGGAATTTCCTCAACTGTGGGAGTGCCACCATCTGGACCCCAAGTGAGTTTCTTCATAATCAGCACGTCGATGATAGAGTTGAAACCGGGGCCGCAAGCGAGCGGATATTGGATTGGAGTGACTTTCGAACCGAAGATTTCGCGCATTTGTTCCACTACGTTTTCGTAGTCGGCTTTTTCGCCGTCGAGCTGGTTGAGCGCAAATATGATGGGTTTATTAATAGATGTAGCTGTGCGGAAGATGTTCTGCGTGCCAACTTCTACGCCATACTGACCGTTGATAACGATAACACCGGTATCGGTGACGTTGAGCGCTGTGATAGCGTTGCCTACGAAGTCGTCGGCACCCGGGCAGTCAATTACGTTGAGTTTCTTGCCATTGAATTCAGCGTAGAATACAGTCGAGAATACCGACGAGCCGTATTCTTTTTCTACGGGAAAGTAGTCGCATACGGTGCTACCGCTTTCGACGTTGCCGCGGCGTTTTATAACTCCACACTCGTAAAGCATAGCTTCAGCGAGTGTGGTTTTACCGGAGCCCTTGCTACCAAGCAGGGCTATGTTCTTAATTTCGTTTGTTTTGTAAATTTTCATGCTATCAGAATTTTGTTCTTGTTTCTGGATATTGGATTTTAAGTGCCCGCAATTTATAAATAATTCTGAAAACATTTGCAAAAAAAATATATGTTTTGTAACATAAAAATGCGGCGCCGACCGTAGCCGTGCGCCGCATAGGCATTTATGGATGTTTAATAATTGTTATTGAAGGAGTCATCAAAGAGTTGTAATTAATGCTTACACAATTATTTTAAACACTACTGAGCGTAAAAAATTTCATTATTATCTCTATTTCGAAGAGTTCCTCTTGCAGCATCAACAATCAGGGTAAACGCACCTCCACCTAAATACGGCGAGTTGGCAGTTAGCGTAGCTTGCGAATCTCTATAATTAGTGATCCTGACCGCACCTGTCAATGGATTACCATTTGACGTCATGCATTGCTGAGTTATTCTAATCGTTAAACCATCCCCTTTAAACACATGACTACCCAGATAGTTCCACACATCATACACAGACTCAAATGTTGTATTCGAGGAAGACGACGAGTAACTGCTGGTAGAAACTTTCGTATAGTATCTACCACCTCTTTCAGCTTCAATCCTTTCGTTATCGTAATCCAATCGCAAGGAAATACATGAGCCGCCTCGTCGGTCATATTTGAGTGCGTTATCTTCTATTGTATATGCGCCATTATATTCTAGATCTGCATCAGTATATACCATTATATTATTATCTGATATAACCAGCCTTGACTTAATTTGCTGAGTACCACCATACGTATATATACGGAAAGTATATTCCCATGTTCCACGAATCCATTCATTGCTATCCGTTCGATTGAGTTTCTCAGGTTCCGATCTCTCCAAAATCTCCGAATTATCATCCGAGCTATCTTGATAAAAGATGGCATCATTCTCTTGCTGCCTCAAATCTTCATTTTGGTCTTCATCTTCTACGAGAGGCTTAGATTTTTCCTCTTCGCACGTCTGCTCACACGGCTCAGATACTTTATTTGAAACTCGTTTAGTTTTTGACGTCATCGACGCTATTGCCAAAACTAATGCAAGTGCTATTATAACTAGCACTAAAACAACGATGTTATATATTTGGATTTTCTTCATATGACATTCTTATATTAATTAGTGGTTTTCAATACATTTGTAAAATTACATCAAACAATATCAATTTCACCGAATCTAAGTTGAAATAATGTTAAATGTGATATGAAACATACTTTTTTCATTTCCGAATTGTTTATGTCAAAATTCGCTCATTCTTAACTATAGCCTTAGTCAGCATTGTGAATTAACGCTAAAACAAAAAAAACTATATATACGACAATACAAAAAACTTATAGCAACTTACATCATTATGCAATCATCTATTTTTTAGCGTCGCTTTGCAGCGCGGTTTGATTATTTTTCGTAACTTTGGGCTGTAAAGTCAGAAATCATGCGTTTTATCACTACTATATTAGTCACCGCCACCGCAGCCCTAACTTTGGCAGCTGCGCCAATCGACGAAGGCAAACGCCTTTACGAAAAAGGCGACTACGAAGCCGCGCTGCGGAAATTTGAAACGCTGCAACGCAAATCGCCGCGCAACGGCACTTACAACTACTGGGTCGGAGCCACCCTCGTAGCCCTCGAGCGCACCGACGACGCTCGGCCCTACCTCGCCAAAGCCATCGACCGCGGCGTGGCCGATGCGGCCCTCGCTCTTGCCAATCTCGACGAAGCCAGCTACCAACCCGGCGATGCCATTGAGCACCTCGACGAGTATGTAGAGCTATTGCGCGAAAAAAAGCGCTCAGTACCCGAAGAAATTGAGCAGCGCCGCTCACATCTAGTCACGATGGAGAATATGCTCTCGCGTGTCGAAAAAATCACGGTAATTGACTCGATCGTCGTTGACGCCGATCAGTTTTTCCGCGCTTACAAACTATCGCCTGAAGTTGGCCGATTGGTCAGCGGAGCCACTGCTCGCTTACCGGAATCAGAGATGGCTTTCTTGCCACAAAACAACACCGAAATCATCTACTCGCAGCCCGACTCTACCGGCACATTTACGCTCTACTCTGCCGACATACTCGACGACGGCAGCCTAGACCACGCCCGCGAGCTACAAGGCGAGAACTTAGGGGGCGGAGGCAATGCCGAATATCCATTCATGCTCTCCGACGGGCTCACGCTCTACTATGCCAACGATGGCGAAGAGTCGCTCGGCGGGTACGACATTTTCATGACCCGACGCGACGGCGATGGTGGTTTCCTGCAACCTCAAAACATCGGTATGCCCTACAACTCGCCCGACGACGACTACCTGCTGGCCATCGACGAAATCACCGGTGTGGGCTGGTGGGCAACCGACCGCAACCACATACCGGGCAAAATCACCATCTACGTATTTGTGCCATCCGATGCCCGAGTCAACGTCGATAGCGACGACCCTAACCTCATATCACTCGCCCGGCTCGACAACATCGCACTAACCCAAGCTCCGGATACAGACTATTCGGAAATACGCCAACGCATCGAGGCCACATCGGCTGCCTCTACCGACATCTCACTGACTGCCGAAGCCGCTTTCGCACTGCCCATCGGCTCCACGACTGTCATTTACCACAACCTGTCTGATTTCAAATCGGCTCAGGCTCGCCAACTGATGGCAAAAGCCATCAACGCACAAATCCGCATCAACAATGCTGCGACACGCCTAGCCACACTGCGCGAAGCTTACCGCCAAGGCGACCAATCAGCGGCAATCACGATTGTCAACCTCGAAGACGACCTTGAGCAGGCCCGCCACGAGTACAGCGACTTCACCAACCAAGCCATCGAAGCCGAGCTAAGACATTAATTCGGTCCAACAAAATAGCGACTTAATCATTTACCAAACAAAATAATACGATGGAACTGACATTCATTCTGCTTGTAGTGGCCGCAATAGTGCTACTCTGCATTTTCTTCTACTACTGCCCGTTCTTCCTATGGATTTCCGCACAGGTCAGCGGTGTAAGAATTTCCCTAGTGCAACTCGTGCTGATGCGCATACGTCAAGTGCCGGCATCGGTAATCGTTCGCGCACTGATTGAATCCCACAAAGCCGGCCTTAGCGACGTCACTCGCGACGACCTCGAAGCTCACTACCTCGCAGGCGGCAATCCCGAGCGCGTAGTTCACGCCCTGGTGTCGGCCTCAAAAGCCAACATCCCCTTGGCCTTCAAAATGGCAACAGCCATTGACCTAGCCGGCCGCGACGTGTTCCAAGCCGTGCAGATGAGTGTCAACCCGAAAGTCATCGACACACCGCCCGTCACAGCCGTAGCCAAAGACGGCATCCAGCTCATAGCCAAAGCGCGCGTCACAGTGCGCGCAAACATTCGCCAGCTCGTGGGTGGCGCCGGCGAAGACACTGTCCTGGCTCGCGTAGGCGAAGGCATCGTATCGTCAATCGGCTCGTCGGAATCACACAAGCAAGTGCTCGAGAACCCAGACTCGATTTCGAAACTCGTGCTCAGCAAGGGTCTTGACTCAGGTACAGCCTTCGAAATCCTGTCGATCGACATCGCCGACATCGACATAGGCAAAAACATCGGTGCCGTGCTGCAAATCGACCAAGCCCAGGCCGACAAGAATATTGCTCAGGCTAAGGCCGAAGAACGCCGTGCCATGGCTATTGCCCTCGAGCAAGAAATGAAGGCAAAAGCTCAAGAAGCTCGCGCTAAGGTCATCGAAGCCGAAGCCGAACTGCCGCGTGCCATGGCTCGTGCATTCGAATCGGGCAACCTCGGCATCATGGACTATTACAGGATGAAAAACGTAGAGGCCGACACCCAGATGCGTGCCTCGCTGGCCGAAGACGACTTCGCTAAAGCCAACGCCTGACCAAATGTAGTTCATTAGAGCCACCGACTTATGAATCTGATTGAAATCATTCATTCGACCCGAAACTACAACTTTCACACTCATACCCAGTTCTGCGATGGCCGCTCGACTATGGCTGAAATAGCCGAGCAAGCCGTCGCTGACGGCTTTATGCATATCGGTTTCACGCCGCACTCGCCGCTGGCAATTGAATCGCCGTGCAATATGTCGCCGACCGACGTGGCCGCTTACCGCGCCGAAGCAGCTCGGCTCAACGCCGAATTGCCTATCAACATCTACACCGGCATGGAAGTCGACTATCTGAGTTCTGAACATGGGCCGGCTAACGCATATTTCACCGACCTCGGGCTCGACCTCGTCATCGGCTCTGTGCATTTCATTCCGACCCAGCGCGGCAACTATATCGACATCGACGGCAGCTGCGAGCGCTTTGCGCAGTATATGACTCAGCACTTCGAAGGCGACCTACGCTACGTAGTCGAGACATTCTACGCCCAGTCGGCCGAAATGCTCAGCCTTGGTGGCTTCGACATTCTAGGCCATTTCGATAAGATTGCACGCAACGCCGCCGCCTACGATCGCGACCTCGAACAGCGCGGATGGTACGCCGACCTCATCGACGCCTATATCAAGCAGATTATCGACTCGGGCATCATAGTCGAAATCAACACCAAGGCCTTCGAGACCGACAACCGATTCTTCCCGCACACACGCTACTGGCAGCGGCTCGTCGAAGCCGGAGTAGAACTTACCGTCAACTCCGACTGCCACTACGCCGACCGCCTCAAAGTAGGCCGCGACGAAGCCTACGCTATTCTCACTTCTTGCGGATATGCCTACTGACCCTCAACACATCATCCGACGACATGACCAGTAAACGAACGAAACCTCAAACGCTACAGCTACTCGCACCGGCTCGCGATGCTGACACGGCCATCGCCGCAATAGCCCACGGAGCCGACGCCGTGTATATCGGTGCTCCGGCTTTCGGCGCGCGTAGCGCAGCCACAAACACCGTGGACGACATCCGCCGCGTAGTTGCCGCAGCCGAGCCTTTCGGCGTCAAAGTCTTCGTCACGCTCAACACCATACTACTCGACAACGAACTGCCCGAAGCTCGCGCCCTCATCACCGAACTATGGGAGGCCGGTGTCGACGCTCTCATCGTCCAAGACCCGGCCTTGCTCGCCACCGACATTCCCCCACTCGACCTACACGCATCCACGCAGTGGAATAGCGACACTGTCGAAAAAATCGAAATGCTATCGCGGGCAGGCTTCTCGCAAATCGTAGTTCCTCGCGAATTTTCACTCGAGAAGATTCGCCAAGCCAAAGACGCCGTCGGCGACCGCGCCGAGCTCGAAGTATTCGTCCATGGCGCACTATGCGTGAGCTACAGCGGTGGCTGCCATGCCGGGCAAGTGCTGGCCGGACGCAGCGCCAACCGAGGCCGCTGCCCGCAGGTTTGCCGCTACGAATTCACACTCACCGACGAGGCCGGACTCCCAATAGCCCAGCTGCCCGACGGAGGCTCGGCCACACGCCACTGGCTATCGCTGGCCGACATGAACCGCCTCGACTCGCTGCAAGCACTAGCCGAAGCCGGCGCCTCATCGTTCAAAATAGAAGGACGCCTGAAGCCGATTGCCTACGTCAAAAACGTCACTGCCGCCTACTCGCGCGAGCTCGACCGCATAGTTGCCGATTCCGATGGGCGCTTCTGTCGCGCATCGTTCGGACAAGTCACCACGACATTCACCCCCGACCCGGCGCGCAGCTTCAATCGCGGATTCACCCGCTACTTTCTGCGCCCGGCCGACCGCCGCGGCCTCACATCGTGGGCCACGCCCAAATGGGTCGGCCCACAGGTGGCCAAAGTAGCCGCCACACGCGGCCTATGCCTCACCATCAAGGCCGACACAGAGCTTCACAATGGCGACGGACTGGCTTGGTTCGATGAGAATGGAGCATTTCAAGGCTTCCGCGTCAATCGCGTCGAGGGCGACCGCATATTCGCAGCCCCAGGCTCTGCCGT
The DNA here is from genome assembly GCA_964456545.1 of uncultured Bacteroides sp. Taxonomy (GTDB): domain Bacteria; phylum Bacteroidota; class Bacteroidia; order Bacteroidales; family Muribaculaceae; genus CAG-873. The sequence goes on along the minus strand of CAYWAM010000016.1, from coordinate 17,572 downwards.
ACCCACTCGGCCGGGCACTGCGCTCCACCGCAACAACGACACCGCCTTCGAAAACCTCATGGCACGCGACGACACCGCCCGCCGCACCATCGCGGTCGACTTCACCCTGCGCCAGACAGCCGACGGCCGGCTAGCCATCGACGCAGCAGATTGCCGCGGATGCCGCATCACGATTACCTCGGCCGAACCATTTACCTCGAAAGCTCGCTCGCCTCAGCAGGCCGCTCGCCTCAGCGTCATGCAGCGACTGGGCGACACCGTCTACAGCGCCACCGGCGTCGATGACCGCCTCGGCGACATCTTCATCCCCGCCTCGGCTCTGACAGCACTGCGACGCTCCGCTATCGATGCGCTCGACCGCGCTTGGCGCATCAACCGCCCGACACGTCGTCTGCGCGATATGTCGGCAACTGTCGCTCCTGACGAATTTGCCGGCCGCCGGCTCGACTTCCACGCCAACGTAGCCAACAGCGTCGCTCGCCAATTCTACACCGACCACGGCGCCGCCAGCGTCGAACCGGCCCTCGAAGCGCTGCCCAAAGCGCCTAGCACTGACATCCACGTCATGACCACCGACTACTGCCTGCGTCGCGAACTCGGTGCCTGCCTCAAGACCGACACTGCCTGCCGACTACCCGGCAAACTATTCTTAAACTCATCAGCCGGCCGTCTGCGCCTCGACTTCGACTGCGCACACTGCCGCATGAAGATATATCACATTTCCTAACTCTAAGTTTACTTCATCAACACAATGAATCAATCAACAAAAGCTCGTATACTCGTGACCGGCGGCACCGGCTACATCGGTTCGCACACCACCGTCGAACTCATCAACGCCGGCTACGACGTAGTCATCATCGACAACCTCTCAAACTCAAACATCAAAGTACTCGACGGCATCGAAGCCATCACCGGCGTGCGCCCCGCCTTCGTCGAAGGCGACTGCCGCTGCATAGCCACCTTGCGCAAGCTTTTCGCCGACTATCCCGGCATCAAGGGCATCATCAACTTCGCTGCCTCGAAAGCCGTGGGCGAGTCTATACAGAAGCCGCTGCTCTACTATAGCAACAACCTCAACACGCTCATCAATCTGCTCGAGCTGATGCCCGAAAACGGCGTAAAAGGCATCGTCTTCTCGTCGTCGTGCACGGTCTACGGCGAGCCCGACGTAAACCCCGTCACCGAGCAAACACCCATCAAGACGGCCACCTCGCCCTACGGCAACACCAAGCAAATCTGCGAAGAAATCATCACCGACGCTGTCAACGCCGGTGCGCCCTACGGCGCCGTAATCCTGCGCTACTTCAACCCAGTGGGCGCACATCCCTCGGCTCTCATCGGCGAGCTGCCTCTGGGTGTGCCTCAAAACCTCATTCCCTACCTCACACAGACCGCAGCCGGCATTCGCGAGTGCCTCAGTGTCTTTGGCGACGACTACGACACCCCCGACGGCTCATGCATCCGCGACTTCATCGACGTGGTCGAGCTAGCCAAGGCACATGTCATCGCCGTCACCCGCATGATTGACGACAAGCAAGAGACACCCATCGAAATTTTCAATCTCGGCACAGGTCGCGGCGTATCGGTGCTCGAACTCATCAACACCTTCAAGGAAGTCACCGGCATCGACCTCCCCTACCGCATAGCGCCGCGCCGCGCCGGCGACATCGTCAAAGTATGGGCCGATCCCACCCGCGCCAACACCGTTCTGGGCTGGACAGCCGACACTCCGCTGGCCGACACCCTGCTTTCGGCTTGGAACTGGCAAAAACACCTCAGCAAATGAAACGCATATTCCTAATCGCAGCGGCAGCGCTGGCACTGGCCGGCGCGCCTACTGCCTCAGCCGAGACACTCCTCGAAGAAATTGCTGCCACCCCGGGCAAAGCCGGTGGCGTCTACTACGCCTACCCTACGACATCGTCGCTTAACACGCCTGCGCCGAAAGGCTACAAGCCATTCTACATCAGCCACTACGGCCGCCACGGCTCGCGCTATCTGATTAGCGACAACGACTACCGCACCGTCATGGAACGCTTCCACGACGCCGATGACCACGGCGCGCTCACACCGCTGGGCCACGACGTACGCCTGCGCCTCGATAGCATCTGGCTCGAAGCCCACGGCCGCGGCGGCGAGCTCTCGCCACTGGGCAACCGCCAGCACCGCGCCATCGCTCGCCGCATGGGCGAAGCATTCCCCGAAGTGTTTACCGGCAATCCGCGCGTATCGGCTTCGTCGACCACCATCATGCGCTGCGCCCACTCCATGTTTGCCTTTATCGAAGGCCTGCAGCAGCTCTTCCCGGGCCTCGAAGTGCCTCGCGAAAGTGGCGAACGCAACATGTACTTCCTCAACTATCACGCGCCAGAGACCGGCCAATACTCCGGCAAGACCGGCCCGTACTATCAGACGCACAAGCGCTTCAAGGCCGAGATGACTCGGCCCGACCGCTTAGTCGCTTCGCTCTTCAGCGACTCGGAATACGTGGTCACGTGGGTCGACCCCGCCGAGCTGATGTGGCAACTCTACTGGGTCACCGTCGACATGCAAAACATGGAGACTAAAATCACATTCGACGACATTTTCACACCCGAGGAGCTCTACAACCTCTGGCAGGTGTTCAACTTCGAATTCTTCTCGCGCAATTCGAGCTACGCGCCCGTCAACGGCCGCTTCACCGCCAACGCTCGCAATCTGGTCAATGACATCATCGTCAACGCCGACCAATACATCGCCAACGGCGAGAACGGCGCCACCTTGCGCTTCGGCCACGACGGCAACGTCATTCCGCTCGTAGCCCTGCTCAAACTCGACGGCTGCTACACCGACGAAACTGACCCGCACAAGCTAGCCGAGTCGTGGACCGACTTCCGCATCTGCCCCATGGGCGCCAACCTGCAGATTATCTTCTTCAAGAACAAGGCAGGTGACATACTGGCAAAACTCATGCTCAACGAGCGCGAAATCGCTCTCCCCGTAGCCACCGACAACTTCCCCTTCTACAAGTGGGCCGACCTGCGAGCCTACCTCCAAGGCCTCGTCGACGGTAAATAACTGCAACTCATATACGTTAAGAGCCCTCAGCACCGACTGCCGAGGGCTCTTCTTATTTTCGCGCTACTATCGATTATCGATGCAGATATTTCGCTATATCGCGCTTGCGAAGCAAGGCTTCGAGATAGTAGTAATCGGCATAAACGAGCGGGGCATCTATCTCGTTGCTGGCCGGGAGGTGCCCGGTAGAGTGACCAAGCAAGAAGCCCTCCGACTCGGCCGGAGCGAAAGCATAGTCGGCCGTCAGATTTGCCAAAATAGTGTCGGCCGTCGAGCGGTAGCCGGCCGCCTTCGATTCGTCGACATATAGTGCAAGTTCATACAATGCGGATGCGATGATAGCTGCGGCTGAGGCATCGCGCGGCACATCGGGGTTGTCGCCTGTGGCCGTTCCCGGTCCTTTCTGGTCCCAATAAGGTATGAGGTCGGCAGGCAGATTTGGTAGCGACAGGAACCAGTCGGCAATGGCCACAGCGTGGTCTAGGTAGCGGCGGTCGGCTGTGTAGCGATAGCACATCGTGTAGCCATAAAGGCCCCACGCCTGGCCGCGGCTCCAGAACGAGTCGTCGGCATAGCCTTGGGCAGTGACCTTCATGCGCACTTGGCCGTCGGTCGGGTCGTAGTCAACGACGTGGTACGACGACGCATCCGGCCGGAAATGATTGCGGAGAGTGACGTCGGCATGGCTCACGGCTACGTCGCGGAAACGGCTGTTGCCCGTAGCGTTCGACATCTTGAACAGCATCTCCAGATTCATCATATTGTCAATAATCACCGGATACTTCCACAACTGCGCATTGTGGTCCCACGACCGAATGGCACCCACGGTGGGATTGAAGCGAGTAATCAGCGTGCGCGATGCGCGATGCAGCACGTCGAAGTAGCTTTGCTCGCCGGTCAGATCCCAGGCTTTGCCAAAGCTGTCGCCGAACATAAATCCGAGGTCGTGCGTGCCGCGGTGATTCTTGGCTTCCTCTATCAGCCAAGTAAACGACACTGCATTTTCGCGCCAGCGCTGATCGTTGGTGAATTCGTACATCATCCAAAGCTCGCCGGCAAAGAAGCCCGACGTCCAGTCGTTGGGGTGCACGAGCCGCATCGAGCCGTCGTCGTTGATCGAACGCGGGCTGACACGGCGACGCTTAGCGTTCGACTCTTTGCTGCGCGCGGCCGTGGCGCGGCCTATAGCCACGCCGAGTGTGAGCGAAGCGTTGGCGAAGGCATCATCGACATCGTCGGGCGTATAATACAGCAGCGTAAAGCGGTCGGCGGGGCTGAACACTCGATGCTGCTGATAAGCTCGGGCGTAGTCGGTGCGAGTCGTATCGACAAACGTAGCCACGCGCCAGAGGTCACGTGCCACATCCTGTTGCTCGAACTCCCAGCCGCTGATTTGCTTGCCCGGCCATTCGTCGACCGATTTACCGAGGTACGAAGCCACATAGTCGAGCGCCTTGTAGAAGTTACGACCCTCGCCATCGGTAGCATCGTCAATCGAGATGCCCAGTTTCTGCGCCATCATGAAGATATCGATATAGTGCGAAAGATTGTACTGCGAATAGCCGTACGAGAGCGTGCGCCACATCTCGTGAGGCTGGCGACCGTCGGGCTCGATCTGCGTGAAAATGCGTTTCTGCGGAAACTCATTGATTATCTTGCGCGCCACGTCGTCGCGACCCACATAGAGTGCGATGGCCACGGCCTGCGCATCGTAGGCCGTCGAGTGATTGTTGGCCTGAGCGGCCTCTTCCCGGCCCTGCTCGGAGGTCAGCATCCAATCGAGTAGCGAACCCATCCAGCGCTGCAAGTTGCGATTGTCCTTCGCAGTCCATGCTTTCGCCCCTCGGAGCAGCGCCACGCCATCGAGCATCTCCACAAACGAATACCCGTCGAGCACACCGTAGCAACGACCCTTATTGCCATTCACTCCCGGCACCATCTGCGCGTACTCAAAGTTGGGATACATACGCGTGTCTTTATTGAGAAACCACACTCTCAGCTGCTCGGCTGCTTTGGCTGCATAGCGTTCGTCGCCGCTCATGAAATAAGCCAGCGACAACGTAGCTACGCGATGCGCCATATCGCCCAAGCGATTGCGGTCCCAGAGATTGATTTCCGGATTCGTGATGCCGTCGCGATTGACGTAGGGCAATCCGTCGGGCTTCGACGGGTCGGGATGAAAATAGCGAGCAAGGCTCGTGTAGTAGTGATTGTCGCCCGTCGGCGAAGGCTTTTGCTTCATCATCACCGACAGCGGCGTGGCTTCGAGTAGCTCGTCGGCTTCGCCGATAAGAGCGCCATAGGCCTGAGCATACATCGGGCGATTGAGCTGCGATTTCACCTCACAGAGGTGCTCGCGATTCCAAATTGATTGGGCATTGCCGACCGATACGGCCAGCAGAGCACCAAGCACTGATAATAGTAGTTTTTTCATGACGATTTACAAGGACCTGAAATATTGATTTCGACAAAGATAATCAGAAAAACGCAAATTGCCAATATGGATAAAGTAAATTTAAGCTGACGCTGCAGTATTCATTGCTGTGTCGGAATTTTTTGCTAAATTTGCATGATAAGCCTCGCGCTGGCCTCGGCTCGGGCTTTCACGCCAAAATAGTTAACAAAAAAGAGACCGAACGACTATGGATTTCAAGCTCTCTTCGCAATACAAGCCCACGGGCGACCAGCCGCAAGCAATCGAGCAGCTGGTCGAAGGCCTCAACGATGGCACCGACGCACAGACGCTGCTCGGCGTCACCGGCTCGGGCAAGACGTTCACGATGGCCAACGTCATCGAGCGCGTCAACCGCCCCACCCTCATCCTGAGCCACAACAAGACGCTCGCCGCTCAGCTCTACAGCGAGTTCAAGCAGTTCTTTCCGGACAACGCTGTCGAATACTTCGTGTCATACTACGACTACTACCAGCCCGAGGCCTACATCCCCTCGGTCGACAAGTATATCGAGAAGGACTTGATGATTAACGACGAAATCGACCGCCTGCGCTTGGCCACAACGTCGGCCCTACTGTCGGGTCGCCGCGACGTCATCGTAGTGTCGTCGGTGTCGTGTCTCTACGGCATCGGCAACCCCGAGGAATTCAATGCCAACGTGGTTGGAATCCATGTCGGACAGAAAATCGCGCGCAACGCTTTTCTGCGCCAACTCGTCGGCTCGCTCTACTCGCGCAATGAAGTCGAAACGCGCCGAGGCACATTCCGCGTCAAAGGCGACACCATCGACATCCGCCTGGCCTACGAAGAAATAGTGCTGCGCGTAGTCTTCTGGGGCGACGAAATCGAATCCATATCGACACTACACGCCGAAGACCTGCGCTCGCTCGGCTCGCACGACTCATTCAAGATTTATCCGGCCAACATCTTCGTGACATCGCCGGCGCGCCAAGCATCGGCAGTGGCTCAAATACAGCTCGACCTCGGCGAGCAAGTCGAAGCCTTCAAGCGCGAGGACAAACCGCTGGAGGCCGCTCGCCTCGAAGAGCGCGTCACCTACGACGTGGAAATGATCAAGGAACTCGGCTATTGCTCGGGCATCGAAAACTACTCGCGATACTTCGACGGCCGCGAGCCCGGCGCCCGCCCATTCTGCCTGCTCGACTACTTCCCGAAGGACTATCTGACCATCATCGACGAAAGCCACGTCACCATTCCGCAGATTCGCGCAATGTTTGGCGGCGACCTCGCCCGCAAGACCAACCTGGTGAACTATGGCTTCCGCCTCGCCGCCGCACTCGACAACCGCCCGCTGACATTCAACGAGTTTGAGTCGATGACAAACCAAACCATCTACGTCAGCGCCACGCCGGCCGACTACGAACTCAAACACTGCGAAGGCGTAGTCGTGGAGCAGGTAATCCGCCCCACCGGCTTGCTCGACCCGCTGATTTTGGTGCGCCCGTCGGCCCATCAAATCGACAATCTGATGGAAGAAATACAGATTCGCATCGAACGCGGCGAGCGCACACTGGTCACCACCCTGACCAAGCGCATGGCCGAGGAGCTCAACGACTACTTCCTGAAGATGCAAATCAAGACGGCCTACATCCACAGCGACGTCGAGACCATGGACCGCATCAAAATCCTCGACGACCTGCGCGCCGGCACATTCGACGTGCTCATCGGCGTGAACCTGCTGCGCGAGGGCCTCGACTTGCCCGAAGTGTCGCTCGTAGCCATTCTCGATGCCGACAAAGAGGGCTTCTTGCGCTCGCACCGCTCGCTGACACAGACCGTGGGTCGCGCTGCCCGCAACCTCAACGGCACCGTCATCATGTACGCCGACAAGATTACCGACTCGATGCAGCAGACTATCGACGAGACCGAACGCCGCCGCTCGATTCAGCTCGCATACAACGAGGAGCACGGCATCACTCCGCAGGCCATCATCAAAGCACGCCACGCCATTGTCGGCAAGGAGGACGTCGACGACGCTGCATCGGCTGCATCGGCTGCCGCCATCGCTCGCGGCAAGCCTCTCACCGCTAAAGAAAAACGACAAATCAAGGACACCAAGCCGCAGGACAAGCCGACGCGACTCTACGTCAACGAATTCTCGACTTCGGTCGACATAGCCGCCGACCCTGTCATTCCGTACATGAATCGCGACGAACTACAACGCTCAATCAACCGCCTGCGCGAGCAGATGCTCCAAGCCGCCAAAGACATGGAATTCATCGAAGCCGCCCGCCTGCGCGACGAAATCATAAAACTCGAGGACCGACTCGAATCGATGCCCGTATGACCGACAAATACTATATTGACTACTCGAAACTGACGCCAAACTCGTGGCTGCCGACCACCGTTAAAGAAATGAAAGCCCGCGGCTGGGACGACGTCGACGTCGTGCTATTCAGCGGCGATGCCTACATCGACCATCCATCGTTCGGCGCCGCAGTCATTGGCCGCGTGCTCGAAGCCGCCGGCTACAAAGTGGCCATCGTGCCACAGCCTAACTGGCAGGACGACCTGCGCGACTTTCGCAAAATGGGCCGGCCGCGCCTATTCTTCGGTGTATCGGCCGGTGCCATGGACTCGATGGTCAACCACTACACAGCCAACCGTCGACGACGCGCTGACGATGCCTACACCGCCGGCGGACGCCACGGCCAGCGCCCCGACTATCCGACAATAGTATATACCGAAATACTGAAGCGACTCTTCCCCGACGTGCCCGTAGTGGCCGGCGGCATCGAAGCCTCGCTCCGTCGCCTGTCGCACTACGACTACTGGCAGGACCGCCTGCGCCCATCAATCCTCGTTGACTCCGGAGCCGATATGCTGCTCTACGGCATGGGCGAACACAACGTCGTGGAACTGGCGCGTCGACTCGACGCCGGCGAACAAATCGCCGACATCACCGACTTGCCGCAAAGCGTCGTGCTCCGTCCGCTTACCGAAATGCCGCCAGCGACCGACGTCAACGCCATCGTGCTCAACTCATGGGACGAATGTCGCCGCTGGCCTCGCAAACAGAGCGCCAACTTCAAGCACATCGAGCAGCAAAGCAACGCACTCGATGGCGGCCTCGACCTCTGGCAGGCATACGACGAACAGACGGTCGTCAAAGTCAACCACATGTACCCGGCCATGAAGACCGGCGAGATTGACGCGGCCTTCGACCTGCCTTTCACCCGACTGCCTCATCCGCGCTACAAAGGCAAGGAAATCCCGGCCTACACCATGATTCGCCACTCGGTCAACTTACACCGCGGATGCTTCGGTGGCTGCGCTTTCTGCACCATCTCGGCCCACCAGGGCAAGTTCATCTCATCGCGCTCAGAAGCCTCGATTATGCGCGAAGCCGAGCAAGTGACACGCATGCCCGACTTCAAAGGCTACATCAGCGACCTGGGTGGTCCGTCGGCCAATATGTACTCGCTAGGAGGCAAGGACACGACCATCTGCGCGCGCTGCCGCCGCCCGTCGTGCCTACATCCGGCAGTGTGCCCCAACCTCAACACAGACCACGCTCCGCTACTCGACATATACCACAAAGTCGACGCACTGCCAGGCGTGAAAAAATCGTTCATCGGCAGCGGCGTGCGCTACGACCTATCGATGCACCGCACCGGCGACAAGACCATCGACGCCACCAACCGCCGCTACAACGAAGAGCTGATAGCGCACCACGTGTCGGGCCGTCTGAAAGTAGCGCCCGAGCACACCGAAGATGCCGTGCTCGACGTCATGCGCAAACCTGCGTTCAGCCTGTTCGAAGAATTCAACCGCATATTCGACAACGTCAACCGTCGCCACAACCTACGTCAGCAACTCATACCCTACTTCATCTCGAGCCACCCCGGCTGCCGCGAAATCGACATGGCCGAGCTTGCCGTCAAAACGCGCGAACTCAACTTCCACCTCGAGCAGGTGCAGGACTTCACGCCCACACCGATGACCGTAGCCACCGAGATTTACTATAGCGGCGTACACCCCTACACCGGCAAAGAAGTGTTCACCGCCACTCGTCCGGAGCAAAAACTCGCCCAGCGCAAGTATTTCTTCTGGTACGACCGCACTTATCGTGTCGATATCGAACGTTCGCTGCGCCGCCTGCATCGGCCCGACCTGATTGCGAAACTTTTCCGCCGATAATTTTTGATTTTTATTGCGCTATCAAAAAAATAGCTTAACTTTGTAGTATTAAAGAATTATATCATATTTACATCTAACAAACATGAAAAATAAACAAGACTTAAGCTTCTGGAAACTATGGAATCTGAGCTTCGGATTCTTTGGCGTACAGATTGCCTATGCTTTGCAAAGCTCGCAAGTAAGTCGCATCTTCTCGACCATCGGAGCTGACCCACACGACCTTAGTTACTTCTGGATATTACCACCTCTGATGGGTCTCATCGTACAACCTATCGTAGGCGCCGCATCCGACCGCACTTGGAATCGTTTCGGCCGTCGCTTGCCCTACCTGCTGATTGGTGCACTCGTGGCCATCATCGTGATGTGCTTCCTGCCCAACTCGGGCAGCCTCGGCTTGGGCGTTTCGTCGGCTATCATCTTCGGCCTCGTGATGCTCATGTTCCTCGACACCTCAATCAACATGGCCATGCAGCCCTTCAAAATGCTCGTGGGCGATTTCGTCAACGAACGCCAAAAGGGTCTCGCCTACTCTATCCAGAGCTTCCTGTGCAACGCCGGCTCAGTTGTCGGCTACATCGCCCCGATTGTACTTGCGCTATTCTTAAGCAACACAGCACCCACCGGCCAAGTGCCGCCGACCGTCACCTGGGCCTTCTACATCGGTGCCGCCATCCTGCTGCTCTGCGTAGTTTATACCTTCGCCAAAGTTAAGGAAATGCCGCCGGCCGAATACGCCGCCTACCACGGCATCACCAACGAAAAGACTGAAAAGAAAGAAAAGACCAACATCGTAAAGCTACTCAAAGACGCCCCAAAAGTGTTCTGGACCGTAGGTCTGGTGCAATTCTTCTGCTGGGCAGCCTTCCTCTACATGTGGACCTACTCGACCGATGCCATCGCAGGCCATAGCTTCGGCGCGCCCTCCACAGAAGCTGTGACCGGCGTCACCATCAACGGACAGCAGTTCAACGACAAATACGTCTTCAACGGCGGTCGCCCCGTCATCAGCGAAGGTCGCCTCACCATCGCCGGTATCGAAATCGACGGCAACCTCACCAAGCCGACTACCGTAGCTCTCGACGGCGACACCATCATCGCCAACTCACAGGTTGTCTACACCTACGGCAACGCCATGGCTGAAGTCACCGCCGAAAATAATGGTCGCGGACTCCTGGCCGAAGCCGGCTCAACAATCATTGTCGACGGCGAAGTTGTCACTCTCGCGAGCGACGCCTACACCGTATCAGAAATCGCCATGATCGAACCCGGCACCGCCCTGACTCTGGCTCACATCGCCAAAGGCAACGGCAACGGTGAATACGTGCTCGAACAGACTTCAACCCTGCCCACCGTGAACTCAGCTAAAGAAATCACAGTGAACTACACCACCGTGCTCAACGCCGCCTCAAAGGAATACCAAGATGCCGGCGACTGGAACGGCGTGCTGCTCGCCATCCAGGCCATCGCCGCAGTCATCTGGGCCGTGGTACTCGCCACCTTCCGCCGCCGCAAACCGGCCTACTCGCTGAGCTTGCTCATCGGCGCCATCGGCTTCATCTCTGTATATTTCATCACCAATAAATATGCTCTCGGCGTAAGCTACGCTCTGATGGGATGCGCATGGGCAGCTATCTTGGCCATGCCGTTCACCATCCTGACCAACGCACTGTCGGGCGGCCACATCGGCACCTACCTGGGACTATTCAACTGCACCATCTGCATCCCGCAGATTATCGCAGCTCTCTGCGGCGGACTCATCCTCCACTGCTTCGCCCCGGCTGCCAACGGCGCACCCAACACACTGTGCATGCTCGTCGTTTCCGGCGTACTGCTGCTACTCGGTGCCGCATCAGTTTGGATTATCAAAGAAACCTTCGGCAGCACAGCCAAAGACACTTCGGCCGCCGAAGCTGAAAAGTAAATCTGACAAACAGATAGCTTAAAGCAGAAGCCGCCCGGAGTCATCACAACTTTGCAGCGGCTTCTGCTGTTAAATAAAAAATTATAACGCCCACTCACCTTGGAATCGCTTAGACAACTATTCAAAATCGGCTACGGCCCGTCGAGTTCGCACACCATGGGCCCGCGCAAGGCATCGCTCCTCTTTGCCGAACAACTCGGCAACGCCACTCGCTGCGTCATCACCCTCTACGGCTCGCTAGCAGCTACCGGCCGCGGTCACCTCACCGACCGCGCAATCCTCGACGTGCTCGAGCCGCTGATTGAAACTACCATCGACTGGCAACCTGATATCGTACTGCCCTTCCACACTAACGGCATGAAATTCACTGCCTACGATGCTGTAGGCAACGTCACTGCCGAACAGACCTTCTACTCAGTCGGCGGGGGCGACATAGTCCGAGAAGGCGAATCGCGCACACCGGCCGAATCAATCTATCCTATGACCAAAATCAAGGACATTCAGAAGTGGTGCGAAGAGACCGGCCGCAGCTATTGGGAATACGTCGGGCAAGTCGAAGGCGACGACATCTGGGACTACCTAGCCGAAGTATGGGCCGTAATGAAAGAAGCCGTAGAACGCGGCCTCGAAGCCGAAGGAGTGCTGCCGGGCGGACTGGGCGTACGCCGCAAAGCCGTCAGCTACTACGTACACGCATCGGGCTACACATCGTCGCTCAAGAGCCGTGGGCTTGTCTATTCCTACGCGCTAGCTGTGAGCGAAGAAAATGCCGCCGGCGGCAAGATAGTCACCGCACCCACCTGTGGCTCGTGCGGCATCGTGCCGGCCGTGCTCTACCATCTGCACACATCGAAGAACTTCACCGAGAAGCGCATACTACGCGCGTTGGCCACAGCCGGCCTGTTCGGCAACGTGGTCAAGCACAACGCCTCCGTATCGGGCGCCGAAGTCGGTTGCCAAGGCGAAGTCGGCGTGGCCTGCGCCATGGCCGCTGCTGCCGCATCGCAATTGTTTGGCGGCACACCGGCACAGATTGAATACTCAGCCGAAATGGGCCTTGAACACCACCTCGGGCTCACCTGCGACCCCGTCTGCGGCCTAGTGCAGATTCCCTGCATCGAACGCAACGCCTACGCCGCTGCGCGCGCGCTCGATGCCAATCTCTACGCCGCATTCTCCGACGGACGCCATAGCGTCGACTTCGACCGCATAGTCGAAGTCATGAAGCAGACCGGCCACGACCTACCATCGCTCTACAAAGAAACTGCCAAAGGCGGCCTTGCAGCTATCCGCTGACCTACCTACTTTTCATAGCGTTAATCCACTCTGTAAATATGATTATAAACTCCGCAAAATTCGAGACCAGCAGCCCCGACGTCACTAAGTGCCCCAACAGCGGCATGCCAAAACACGAGTACGCCTTCATCGGACGCTCGAATGTCGGCAAATCGTCGCTCATCAATATGCTCACCGGCCGCAAAGGCCTGGCCATGACATCGGCCACTCCGGGCAAGACCATGCTCATCAACTACTTTCTGATTAACGACAGTTGGTACATCGTCGATCTGCCCGGCTACGGCTACGCTAAGCGCAGCAAGGCCGACCGCGACCGACTCGAAAAAATGATTAAAGGCTACATAGCTCGCCGCGAGCAGATGACCAATTTGTTCTTGCTCATCGACTCGCGCCACAAACCGCAGCGCATCGACCTCGAATTCATGGAGTGGCTGGGCGAAAACGGAGTGCCGTTCGCTATCGTATTTACAAAACTCGACAAGCTCTCGTCGGCCGCCGGCAAGAAAGCCATCGCATCCTACTGCGAGCAACTACGCGAGCAGTGGGAAGAGCTGCCGCCCATCTTTGCCACATCATCTGAGGACACACGCGGACGCCAGGCCGTGCTCGACTACATCGAGCAACTCAACGACCTACCACTTTAACACCACACCGCAAGCAAAATCGGAAAACGCACCTTTTCCACACCCGTTTTCATAGGAAAAACGCAGTTTTTAGCCTTTACTTTGCCGGGGAGGATTATCGAAGAAGGTCTTGATACTTAGCTCTTTGACTTGCGTTTTGCTTGAGGCTTACTGACAGGAGCGGCCGCAGGCACCACACCATCGAAAATATACTTAGCCGTGGGCGAATCGCCTGCGGCTATTTCTTCAGGCACACCTTGAGCCAGAATGCGACCGCCATCGCGACCACCCTCAGGGCCCATGTCGATAATGTAGTCGGCTGCGCGCAGCACGTCGGTATTGTGTTCGATGACCAGCACCGTGTTGCCACGGTCGACAAGACGATTAAGAATTGTCAGCAGGGTCTTAATATCCTCAAAGTGCAGGCCGGTGGTGGGTTCGTCGAGAATGAACAATGTGCGGCCCGTGTCCTTGCGCGAAAGCTCCGTAGCAAGTTTCACGCGCTGATTCTCACCGCCCGAGAGAGTCGACGACGGCTGTCCGAGCTTGATATAACCCAAGCCGATATCTTGCAGTACCTTGATTTTCTTCAAAATCTTCGGCACACCGGCAAAGAACTCTACAGCCTGATTGATAGTCATATCGAGCACGTCGGCTATCGACTTGCCCTTGTAGCGCACTTCGCGCGTCTCGCGATTGTAGCGCATACCGCGGCACACCTCGCAAGGTACTAGCACATCGGGCATGAAATTCATCTCGATGGTCTTGTAGCCGTTGCCACTGCAGGCTTCGCATCGACCGCCGGCCACATTGAACGAAAAGCGCCCGGGTTTGTAGCCGCGAATCTTCGCTTCGGGCAGGCCGACAAACAAATTTCGGATTTCGGTGAACACGCCGGTATAAGTAGCCGGATTGGAGCGCGGTGTGCGCCCCAGCGGCGACTGGTCCACGGTCACCACCTTGTCGATATTCTCCAGCCCTTGCAGTTCGCGATAAGGCAGCGGCTCGCGCAGCGAGCGGAAGAAATGCTTGCTCAGAATCGGTTCGAGCGTGCCGTTGACGAGCGACGACTTGCCCGAGCCGCTCACACCGGCCACACACGTCAGCGTGCCAAGCGGCAAATGCAAATCCACGTCCTTCAGGTTGTGGCCCGTGCAGCCCAGCAGGCTGAGCATCTTGCCATTGCCCGTGCGACGCTCGGCAGGCGTCTCAATGGCACGCGAGCCGTTGAGATACGAGGCCGTCAGCGAGTCGCTCCGGAGCATCTCGGCCGGCGTACCGGCAAAGACCACATTTCCGCCCTTGCGTCCGGCGCCCGGACCGATGTCGACCACATAGTCGGCCTCGAGCATTATGTCGCGATCGTGTTCGACGACGATAATCGAATTGCCGGCGTCGCGCAGGCGCTTCAACGAGTCGATTAGTCGCCGATTGTCGCGCTGATGCAGACCAATCGACGGCTCGTCGAGGATATATAGCACGTTGACCAGCTCCGAGCCCAGCTGCGTGGCCAGGCGTATGCGCTGGCTTTCGCCACCCGACAGCGTAGCCGAGGCGCGATTGAGCTGTAAGTAACCCAAGCCCACATCAACCAAGAATTTCAGACGCGTAGTGATTTCTTTGACAATCTCGGCGGCGATAGTACGGTCACGCGCATCGAGGCGTTCGAGCACCGATGCCGACCACTCGTGTAGCGCCGAAATGTCGAGGCGGCATAGCTGCGCTATGTTTTGCCCATCGACAAAGAAGTGCAAAGCTTCGCGATTGAGGCGGTCGCCGTGACACTCCGGGCATTCGCAGCGAGTATAGAACTGACCGCTCCACTTCTGCGCACCGGCGCCGGCATCGTCGCTTTGCAGCGTCTCGATGTATTTTACGAGACCTTCGTACGAGCCGAATGTGTTGAATGTGCCGGTCGATTCGTTTTCGATAGAAAGACGACGATCGGTGCCGTTAAGTATTTCGTCGAGCGCCTCCTCCGGCAAGTCGCGCACCGGAGTTCGCAAGTCACAATCATAACTTTGGCAGATAGCCGATAGCTGCCAGAAGATCGTAGTATTCTTGTACTTTCCCAGCGGCGTGAAGGCGCCGTCGTGAATCGACAGACTGCTGTCGGGCATGATTTTGGCCATGTCTATGATATTGACATAGCCCAGACCCTTGCAGCGCGGACAGTAGCCCTGAGGCGAGTTGAACGAGAAATTGTGCGGAGCCGGTTCGCGGTACGAAATACCGCTAACGGGGTCCATCAGATGCTGCGAATAGTGAGCTACCGTATCGTGCTCCACATCGTAAATCATCAATTCCTTGTCGCCTTGTTCGAGAGCGGCCGCCACGGTGTCGCGCAGACGCTCGCGATCCTTCTCGCTAGCGGCCAGGCGGTCGACAACCAATTCGATTGAGTGATTGCGATAGCGGTCGAGCTTCATACCGGCGCTTAGCTCGGTCAGCTCGCCGTCGACGCGCACACGCAGGAAGCCTTTCTTCACCAGCGTCTCGAATAGCTCCTTGTAGTGGCCCTTACGATTCTTAATAAGCGGCGCCAGCACATAGATACGTCGGCCGGCAAATTGCTTCAGTATCAAATCCACGATGCTCTCCTCGGTGTACTTCACCATCTCGCGGCCCGAGATGTACGACCGTGCATGGCCGGCGCGTGCGTAGAGCAAGCGCAAGAAGTCGTAGACCTCGGTCGTGGTGCCGATAGTCGAACGCGGATTTTTATTCACCGTCTTTTGCTCAATGGCAATTACGGGGCTCAGGCCCGAGATATGGTCCACGTCGGGGCGCTCGAGGTTGCCCAGCATATTGCGGGCATACGACGAGAACGTCTCGATGTAGCGTCGCTGGCCCTCGGCAAAGATAGTGTCGAACGCAAGCGACGACTTGCCCGAACCCGACAGGCCGGTGATGACCGTCAGGGCGTCGTGCGGAATCTCGACGTCGATATTCTTAAGATTGTTGACTCGCGCGCCAACGACGCTCAGCGTCGTCCGCTCTTCATTCGAATCCTGTATCATTTCACTATCCATGCTTCGTTAAAGACTTTTGTAGTAGCCGTCGAGCGGTGCTTGCTCGCTCGTAGGGGTACACGCACCGTGTATGTCTTTCCAAGCTTATTAGTCAACTTCGGTGCACGAATCCACGGATTTTCATCGCGCAGCAATTTGTACGTAGTGCCATGCTCGTCGGCCCACTTGGCCCAACTTGCCACCGGTCCGCTGACCTTAAATTCTACAACTTCGCGCGGCTGATAAAGCTGGTCGGCCGTCAAAATAAATCCATATTTCTGAGGATTTTCCATTATCATCTTCATGGCCATGATGCGAAAGGTGTAGCGCATCGTTTCATCAGCCAGCCACAAGTCAAGCGCGCCATCAGTATCTTGCTCGCGCAGCTGGTCAGTGATGCGCGTCATGCCGGCATTGTACGAAGCCATCACCGACGGCCAGTCGCCACCGTAGCGAGCCAGTGCTTTTTTGAAATAGCGACAGGCAGCTCGCGTTGCCTTCTCAATATTATATCGCTCATCGACTTCCGTGCCTACTTCGAGGCCATACTCTTTGGCTGTCGAAGCCAAAAATTGCCACATACCGGCGGCTTTGGCCGGTGATTTCGCCCACGGATTCAGCGAGCTCTCCACGCAAGCCAAATACAGCAAGTCGCTCGGTATGCCGTTTTCCTTCAAAATCGGAGCCATCAGCGGGAAATATCTATTTGCACGCTTAATCATCAACAACGTAGTGCCATGAGTATAAGTCAGCGATGTCAGCTCGCGGTCGAGCCGCTCGAAATAATCTGTCAAATCGAGATCCACAGTGCTACCACAAAATTCCATCGAAGCGGGGATTGTCGGATTATGCACACGCGAAAACTCACCTACCGGCGCAGTCACAGCCACTGCAGGTTGCTCAGCCGAAACGGTCGACGAAGCCTGCTGAGCGCACGACGCAAGAGCACCAAGTGCCGGACATAAAATCAAGTAAAGCAAATATTTAGAATTCATCATAAAAGTCTTTGGAATGAAAATCAAAGTTACAACTTTTTCTCGACATAGCCAAC
>CAYWAM010000015.1:0-41895 GCA_964456545.1 uncultured Bacteroides sp. | reverse complement strand
ACAACCGACGCAGGCGAGACGCCTGCTTTCTCTGCTTTGCAGAGCGCCTGCGGCGGTTGCCTTCACCCATCCTCTGACGACGCAGGCGTCGGGGGCGGGGGGGGGGCTTGTGGCTTTCTGGTGCTGTTTTTGAAATCTATTAAACGAAAAAAATTTGTATCGTTGCACGGAATTCGCTATATTTGTGCGAAAATATAATACCAGATGGACATCAAAGAACTATTCTCGGATATTTGGCCCTTGCTGATAATAGCATTCTCAGTATGGTCAGCAATCAACGAGAACAAAAAAAAGAAACGCGCAGCAGAGAATAAGCGACAAGCCGACACTTCACATAGCTTGGCTACGCCGCAGCGCATTGACGAGCCTTCCGACTCGCCATGGGCCGCTCTGCTATCCGACGAATTTGATATCCTCAAATCATTAAAAGCCACACCTGAAGGCGACGACGCATCGCACACGACACCGACCAACTCCGAATACTCAGCTACGTACAGCTACACCGGTGGTAGCGAACCGACACCCCACCTTCAGACTCAAAACAGCACTGCGCAGACAGCAAAATCAACCACTGAAGCCGAAGGCACAGCAGCTGTAAAGATCGACCCGGAAATACTCAAAACATTCGAGGCTGAAAGAGAAGCAGCAATCATGCGCCGCCGCCAACGCCGAGCCACCCTGCGCCGGGCTATCATTTGGAGCGAAACGCTGCCACCGAAATTCAGATAATTCAGACAAATCTAACCAACCATAAAAACATAAAGACAACAAACAATTACACAACATGGCATACAACTATATTACAGCTCAAGAAGCTGCTGAAATGATTAAAGATGGCGATACACTCGGCCTGTCGGGCTTCACCGCTCCCGGTGCGCCAAAGTTCATCACACGCGAAATTGCCGCCAAGGCTGAGCGCGAACACGCCGAAGGACGTCCGTTCAAGGTTAACATCCTGACCGGCGCATCGACGTCAGACCACGCCGACGGCTGCCTGGCACGCGCCAATGCCATCAACCTCCGCGCCCCCTATCAAAACATACCTGACCTACGCAAGCGCATTAACTCTCACGACGTACACTACTGCGACCGCCACCTATCGGACATGGCACAGGAGACTCGCTACGGCTTCTTCGGCGACGTAGACTACGCTATCATCGAGGCTGCTCACATATCGCCCGACGGCGAAGTAATCGTAGGCTGCGGTGTAGGCAACGTGCCCACCTATGCCATGATGGCCAAGAAAATCATCATCGAACTCAACGACCGCCTGCCCGCAAGCCTGATGGGCATGCACGACATATATATGCCGGCCGACCCACCCTACCGTCGCGAAATCGGCATCTACAAGCCCAGCGACCGCATCGGTTCGCCGATTCTGAAAATCGACCCGGCCAAAGTCGTAGGCATCGTAAAGACCAGCTCGCTCGACTGCGTAAAGCCCTTCACCGAACCCGACGAAGTATCGAAGCAAATCGGCTCGAACGTCGTTCGCTTCCTAGTGAGCGAATACCAGCGCGGTGGCATCCCCAAAGAATTCCTGCCGCTGCAGTCGGGCGTAGGCAACGTAGCTAACGCCGTGCTCTACGACCTGGGCGAAAGCAAGGTACTGCCCACATTCCAAATGTACACCGAAGTAATTCAAGACGCCGTACTCGAGCTGATGAAGAAAGGCAAATGTACGTTTGCATCGACTTGCTCGATGACCTTCTCCGACAAAGTCGAAGAAGAGCTCTTCGAGAACATGGACTTCTTCCACGACAAAATCCTGATGCGTCCGGCCGAATTGTCGAACAATCCCGAGGTTGTGCGTCGCCTAGGCGTCATCGCCATGAACACCGCCCTCGAAGCCGACATCTTCGGCGCCGTGAACTCGACCCACGTGCTCGGCACCAAGATGATGAACGGCATCGGCGGCTCGGGCGACTTCACCCGCAACGCCTACATTTCAATTTTCAGCTGCCCGTCTGTGACCAAGGGCGGCCTGATTAGCAACATCGTGCCGATGGTGGCACACGCTGACCACTCGGAACACTCGGTCGACATCATCGTCACCGACCAAGGCATCGCCGACCTGCGCCACCTCGACCCGGTGGAACGCGCACACGCCATCATCGACAACTGCGCTCACCCCGACTATCGCGGTCTGCTGCGCGACTACCTCAAGGCTGGTCGTGGCGGTCAGACTCCCCACAACCTACAAGTTGCATTCGCCTTCCACAACGCATTCAACGAGACGGGCGACATGCGCAACGCTGATTTCTCAAAATACATCTAAATAAATGATTCGAAAATTCACATTGGGCTCTCTGCTGCTTCTCGGCGCACTCGGCGCTGAGGCAGCCGCCCCCTACTCCGTAAAGGCCGATATGCCCGAAGACGCCGACGGCGCCATGGCCTACATCATCAATTACGATACGAACGAAAAGGTCGACTCGACTTTGGTAGAAAACAACGTTGCAGCCTTCAACGGCTCAATCGACGCACCCATCATAGCTCGCATGATTGTCGACGGACAACGCTACTGCCAATTCTTTGTCGAACCGGGCGACATCACCATCAATACTAATCGCCAAGCTTCAGGCTCGACTCTCAACGACCGCTACACTGCTATCAGCGCTGAGCTGCAGTCGTACTATCAGCGCTACCAGCAAGCCGAGACACAGGAAGAAGGTGAAGCTATCGAAAAGGCTTACGAAGCCGCTCTCGACAGCATCTCGAAAGCAAATATCGATAATCCTATCGGACTTATTCTCTTTCTGAATCAGGCCTACAATTTGGCCCCCGATGAGCTTCTTGCATACATGGATGCCAATCCATCGCTGAAAGCATCGAAGCGCTTGAACAACCTCGTCGAAATGAACCGCAAGCGCGCTGCCACCGGCGTAGGCGCTAAATACGTAGACTTCGAAGTCAATGGCAAGCATCTGAGCGACTACGTAGGCCGCGACGGCAAATATCTGCTCGTCGACTACTTCGCATCGTGGTGCGGTCCATGCAAGCAGCAAATCAAGGTGCTCAAGGAAATCTACAAAGAGTATCAAGGCAAGAACCTGCTGATACTGGGCGTAGCCGTTTGGGACGAACACGACGACACTATCAATGCCATTATCGACGAAGCAATTCCATGGGAATGCATCCTCGAGGCAGGCAACGTGCCTACCGACCTTTACGGCATCTCGGGCATTCCCTGCATCATGCTCATCGCACCCGATGGCACCATCGTAAGCCGCGACAAGCAGAGCGACGAACTAAAAGCCGACGTAGCCAAGTATGTGAAATAATCGGCTACGATTTCGACAAAATATCTACCCCCGGCTCGCCAAAATGCGCGAGCCGGGGGTAATTGTATCATATAACGCCTTCTCAACGAGAAAAGCGACGGAAAATGGCGACGATGACCGGACGTGCAAGCAATGCTCCGACAATAGCACCAAAGACATCGGCGACCAAGTCAAGCCAATCAGAAGGGCGGTCGATAGGCAGCAGACCTTGCACCACCTCATCGACTAGCGAAAAGGCTATCACTGCAGCAATCACCAAACACACCACACGATGCGTAAGCGCGTGCAGCTTCGGCGCCATGCGATGCCAATCGAACAGCAGAGCTGACGACATTCCACCCATCATTACGGCATGGATTAGTTTGTCGATATGCGGCAGAGGAGGTATGTCGTCGGGGTCGATAGGGTGTGGCACCCACGTAGCATATAAGATGACGGCCAGCACAATGCCGGTGGGCCACCAGTTGCGAATAAATCGGAGAGTAGACATCGCTAGTGAATAAAGTTAATATTATATTAACAAACGAACGCCGCGGCTACAGTTCTGTTCTGTTTGCAGCCACGGCATTCAATAAAGTTATGCTATGCGATTAATATTCGCAGTTCTTCGGAGTACGCGGGAAGGGAATCACGTCGCGGATGTTCGACATACCGGTGACGAAGAGCAGCAGACGCTCGAATCCGAGACCGAAGCCCGAGTGAGGCACAGTGCCGAAGCGACGTGTGTCGAGATACCAGCACATATCCTTCATCGGGATATTGAGCTCCTCGATACGACGAAGCAGCTTG
This sequence comes from uncultured Bacteroides sp., assembly GCA_964456545.1. Lineage (GTDB taxonomy): Bacteria > Bacteroidota > Bacteroidia > Bacteroidales > Muribaculaceae > CAG-873. The sequence continues at coordinate 37,822 of CAYWAM010000015.1, read as the reverse complement.
TCGTAGTCGGCCTCGCGTTCGCTACCGCCGATGACTTCACCAATCTGCGGGAAGAGTACGTCCATGGCACGAACAGTCTTGCCGTCCTCATTCTGCTTCATGTAGAACGCCTTGATGTCGCGCGGATAGTCAGTGAGGATAACGGGCTTTTTGAAATGCTGCTCTACGAGGAAGCGTTCGTGCTCGCTCTGCAGGTCGATACCCCACGAAACGGGGAATTCGAACTTGTGGCCCGACTCTTCAAGAATCTTCACACCTTCAGTGTAGGTCAGACGCACGAAGTCGTTGTGAAGCACGAATTCGAGACGTTCGATAAGGCCCTTGTCGAAGTGTTCGGCAAGGAATTCGATATCGTCGTGGCAGTGGTCGAGAACGTAGCGGATGCAGTACTTCACGAATTCCTCGGCCAAGTCCATATTGTCGTTGATGTCGTAGAAGGCCATTTCAGGCTCAATCATCCAGAACTCCGAGAGGTGACGCTGAGTGTTTGAGTTTTCAGCGCGGAAAGTAGGACCAAAGGTGTAGATTTCGCCGATAGCTGTAGCGCCAAGCTCGCCTTCGAGCTGGCCGGAAACAGTCAGAGAAGTAGGCTTGCCGAAGAAGTCCTGCGAGTAGTCGACCTTGCCATCTTCTGTGCGAGGCAGATCATTAAGAGGCAGTGTAGTCACCTGGAACATGGCGCCGGCGCCTTCGCAGTCGCTCGAAGTAATCAGCGGAGTGTTGAGGTAGAAGAAGCCCTTGCTCTGGAAGAAGGTGTGTACAGCCATGGCGAGCGACGAGCGCACGCGCAGGATAGCGCCGAAGGTGTTGGTGCGGGGACGCAGGTGAGCGATATCGCGCAGGAATTCGAGGGTATGACCCTTCTTCTGTAGCGGATATGTTTCGGGATTAGCTGTGCCGTAAACCTCGAGAGTATCAGCCTGTACTTCGCAGGTCTGGCCCTTGCCTTGCGATTCGACGAGGCGACCGGTTACGTGAATTGACGAACCGGTTGTAACGGGCTTGAGCTGCTCGTCGGTAAATTTGGCCATATCGAACACAATCTGCATGTTCTTGATGGTCGAGCCGTCGTTGAGAGCGACGAACTGCACATATTTGTTGCCGCGACGAGTGCGCACCCAGCCGCGAACGTCAACTTCCTTACCGAGTTCTTCGGCGCGGAAAAGTTCGACTATTTTTGTACGTTTCATGACGATGATCGGTTAAACGAGTTAATTATTCGAAAGCGCCCATCTTGAGCAGGTTTACTTCCTCCTGAGTGAGGTAGCGCCAGCGTCCGCGGGGCAAATTCTTTTTGGTAAGACCGGCGAAGTACACGCGGTCGAGTTTGGTTACGTGATATCCTAGATGTTCGAAAATACGACGAACAATGCGGTTGCGGCCCGAGTGGATTTCGATGCCGGCTTGGTTGCGGTCGGTCTCGGTAGCATACGAAATAGCGTCGGCATGAATAGGACCGTCTTCGAGTTCGATGCCGTCGGCGATGCGCTGCATATCTTCTTCAGCGATGTCCTTATCGCACCATACGTGGTAGATTTTCTTCTTAACGTACTTGGGATGAGTGAGCTTCGAGGCAAGGTCGCCGTCGTTTGTAAGCAGAAGCACGCCGGTGGTGTTGCGGTCGAGACGACCTACAGGATAGATACGTTCAGTGCAAGCACCCTTGACGAGGTCCATCACCGTAGTACGGTCCTGAGGGTCTTCGCTTGTGGTAACGCAATCCTTAGGTTTGTTGAGCAGGATGTAGCACTTGCTTTCCAGTGCCACTACCTTTTCATCGTATTCCACTACATCGCTGTGCGAAATCTTAGTGCCAAGTTCGGTCACGACTACGCCATTGACTTTCACGAGACCCTGCTGGATGAATTCATCGGCTTCGCGACGCGAGCAGATACCGGCATTGCTCATGAATTTATTCAGACGAATCTGTTCGTTTGGATCAGGAATCGGCATTTCGTATTCGATGCGCTTCGGACGCGGAGTGAAGCTCTTGCCACGACCGGGGAAGAAGCCACCCTGTTGTTGCTGACGACGCTGACCGCCCTGGGGACGATTCTGGCCGTAGCCACCTTGCTGACGATTCTGATTGTAGCCACCTTGCTGACGGTTCTGGTTGTAGCCACCCTGCTGACGGTTCTGACCGTAGGGGCGCTGCTGGCCATAGCCACCCTGCTGGTAATTATTGTAGCCACCTTGCTGATGATTGCCATAACCACCCTGCTGACGGTTCTGATTGTAACCACCCTGAGGGCGATTCTGTCCGTAGCCACCCTGCTGACGGTTCTGGCCGTAGGGGCGCTGCTGGCCATAGCCACCTTGCTGGCGATTCTGGCCGTAAGGACGCGGCTGGCCGTAATTGCGGTTTTGGCCGTAAGGACGCGGCTGGTATCCACCATTGTGGCCCTCTTCGCCGGGAGCAGATGCATCGCCTTCGCCTTTAGGCTCAGCCGAGTAGTCAGCGCCATAGGGGCGACGGGGCTGATAAGGACGTGGCTGCGACTGGTAAGGACGTGGCTGGTAGGGGCGCGGCTGATAAGGCCTGCGCTGTTCGCTGCCGTTTTCGTCGGCATTCATATCGTTGTCGCGACGACCATACGACACACGCTCAAAGCGCGGTGCTTCGCCGCTGTTTCCTTCATTATTCACGGGATGTGGAGTGACGCCTATGCGCGGACGCTTCATCTTCTTTTCGCCTCCGTTGTTGTCGATAGTATCCATATTTTTCAGCTGTTTAAATTTTCTTAGGGACAATTACTCAAGCCTCGCGGCTATCTTTTTTCTTATTTCTCTAAAGGTTCGGTACCAGGTAAGTAATTAGTCAAATAAAAGTATAGATTTATAATACAGATTAATACAAACTTTTCGCAGTTTTTCTCGCGATTCAAAGTGGATGTGCCCTCAGTGGGTTTCTTTGAGTGCAAAGTTACAAAAAAATCTAATAAATAAACATTAATGAGCAGAAAAATGTTTGCGTTACGCTATTTTTAAACTACAGATTTGTCAGATGCGTTTAAAATTTTGTAATTTTGCACAAAATTCTATTACAATGTCTGAAAACGATAAGGTTAAACACTTATATATTGAAACCTACGGCTGCCAAATGAACGTGGCCGATTCTGAGGTAGTAGCATCAATCATGCAAATGGCTGCATACGAATTGACGGAAGATATCAACGACGCTGATGCCATATTGCTCAACACATGCTCAATCCGCGACAACGCCGAGCAGAAAATCTTTTCGCGTCTGCAATTCCTAGCCTCGCTGCGCCGCAAGCGCACCGGCCGCTTGATTATCGGCGTGATTGGCTGCATGGCCGAACGCGCACGCCAGACACTGCTCGACGAGCATGGAGTCGACATCGTAGCCGGCCCCGATGCTTACCTCGACCTGCCTGCTCTGTTTGCTTCAGCCGAAGCCGGACAGAAGGCTATGAACGTAGAGCTGAGCACCACCGAGACGTATCGCGACATCGTGCCGCGCCGCATCGGAGCCAACCGCGTAGGCGGCTTCGTGAGCATCATGCGCGGCTGCAACAACTTCTGCTCTTACTGCATCGTACCCTACACTCGCGGCCGCGAACGCTCGCGAGCACTCGATAGCATCATGCGCGAAATCGACGACCTGAGCACCCGTGGCTTCAAGGAAGTGACACTGCTAGGCCAGAACGTCAACTCCTACAACTACGTATCAGATAATGGCGAAACCATTGGCTTTGCCGAGTTGCTCGAGAAGGTAGCGCAAGCCGTACCCCACATGCGCGTGCGCTTCACCACCTCGCACCCTAAGGACCTCAGCGACGAAGTGATTGCAACCATCGCACGCTACCCCAACCTATGCAAGCACATACACCTGCCGGTACAGAGCGGTAGCAACAAGATTCTAAAATTGATGAATCGCAAGTACACCCGCGAATGGTATCTCGACCGCGTGGCCGCCATCCGCAAGGCTATGCCCGATTGCACTATTACGACCGATATGTTTTCGGGCTTCCACGACGAAACCGAAGAAGACTTCGCCGAAACTTTGCAACTAATGAAGGAAGTTGGCTTCGACAGCTCTTTCTTATTCAAATACTCCGAACGCCCCGGCACGCTGGCGTCGCGCTCGATGCCCGACAACGTACCGGAAGAAGTGAAAATAGAGCGTCTCAACCGCATGATTGCACTGCAGAACCAGCTGTCGGCCGAGTCAAACCGCCGCGACATCGGCAAAACCTTCGAAGTACTTGTAGAGGGCATCGCCAAACGCGGCACCGACCACTTGGTGGGCCGCACTTCAGGCAACAAAGCTTGCGTGTTACCTCGCGGCAACCACCACGTAGGCGAAACCGTGATGGTACGCGTCATCGACTCCTCATCGGCTACGCTAATCTGCGAACCGGTGTAAAGCTAACGCGAGCCACTAATCACTCACCGAATATCAACGAGACGATATGGCTACAGAAAAACGAAATCAATTTGGCTCGAAAATTGGCGTGATTGCCGCCACCTTGGGCTCGGCCGTAGGGCTTGGCAATGTGTGGCGTTTTCCGGCCGAAGCGCAGTCGAACGGAGGTGCTGCATTTTTGCTACTCTACGTGTGCTGTGTATTGCTGCTTGGCATCCCGGTGATGCTAGCCGAAATGTCGCTCGGACGCGCCGGTCGCTCCGATTCAATAGGCGTATTTCGCAAGTTAGCTCCCGGCAAACCGTGGTGGATTGCAGGCGCTATAGCTATCGCAGCATCGTACCTCATCACCAGTTTCTATATGGTGGTCGAAGGCTGGACGGCCGAATACTTATTCCACTCATTCTCAGGCGACCTCTACGCAAGAGCCGGCGACACAGCCGCACAAACCAGTGCGCAATTTGCTTCGCGCATGGAAGCCTATATCAACGCCGACTGGCCACCGCTACTATTCACATGGGCCGTACTACTCATCAACTTAGGTGTGCTGATGGGCGGCGTACAGAAGGGCATAGAACGACTTTCGAATGTGATGATGCCCCTGCTGTTCGTAGTGCTTTTTGCACTTTGTTGCATGACACTGTCGCTCGACGGAGCCGGCGACGGCTTGCGTTGGTTCTTAAGTCCTGACTTTTCTAAAATAACGTGGGATGCAGTAATCAACGCACTCGGTCAAGCATTCTTCTCGCTGAGCCTCGGCATGGGTATATTGGTGACATATTCATCATACTACCCATCAAACACTCGACTAGCCCCGACAGCCATAACCGTAGCTCTAATGAGCCTCGTAGTCGCCGTGCTCGTCGGCTGTGTGATATTCCCGGCCGTAAGCCACTTTGGACTCAACGACCACTCGCTACGCGGAGCCACACTTGTATTTCAGACACTGCCCGAAGTTTTCTCCTATCTGCCGGGCACCACACTATGGTCGATACTCTTCTTTATCCTACTATTCGTAGCCGCTATCACCTCAACAGTGTCGCTACTTGAAGTCGCCGTCGCCTTCCTACGCGACCGCACAGGCATCAGCCGACGCCGAGCCGTAGTCTACACGATATTACCACTATTTGCCCTCACGGCCATGTGCTCGCTATCTTTTGGCTCACTGAGCGACTTTCACATCGCCGGAATGACCATCTTCGACTTCCTCGACTATTTCGCCACAAATCTGCTACTGCCGCTCGTCGCAATAGCTATCTGCATATACATGGGATGGTTTGCGCCCAAAGGTTTGCTAAAAGACCAGCTAACCAACGGAGGCAGCGTACGCTCGGCATTGTCGTCGGCCGTGCTATTCATCATTCGCTGGATAGCCCCGCCACTGATTGCGCTAATTTTGATATTTAATTTCATTCAATAATCACGAGGCCGCTGATATGTCAGCGGCCTTTTTTACGAGCCAAGGATCAGAAGCAGCAGACTGACAAGCAGCACTCCTAAGTCAATCAACTTAGCTCGGACGTGACGTTCGCGGAGGATGAGCACGCCATAAAAGAATGAAACCAACACACTGCCACGGCGTATCATCGAAATGACTGAAATCATAGAACCCGGCAAAGAAAGTGCATAAAAATAGCAGATGTCGGCCCCGGTCAGAAATAGAGATATCCCCACTATAGTCCATCGCCAATGAAAAGCCACTCCGGCATTACCTGTACGACGAAGCATCAGCACCACCACACTCATCAGGGCGAACTGGTATAGCGAATACCAAGCCTGCACTTCGAGAGGTTCATAAAACTGCAACAAATACTTATCGTACAGAGCACTTACAGCGCCTAGACAAGTCGCACCAATCGATAGCCAAAGCCACCGACTATTCTTCATCGAGAACCCCTCTTTGGCGCCGATGCGACTAATCAAAAACAGCGATGTGAAGCCGAGCAGAATACCACTCCACTGCATCCAATTGAGGCGCTCGCCAAAAACCACAAGCGCACCCACAAGCACTATCACCGGACGCGACGCATTGATAGGCCCCTGGATGGTTAGTGGCAAATGCTTGATGGCAAAGTAGCCTAGCACCCACGAGCTCAGCACTATCACAGCTTTAAGAGCTATAAGCAGATGTCCGACTATAGTGTCGCCAAGGCCAAAACCGCCATGCGCCAAATTACCGATAACAATCGGCGACATCAGCAATGTACCAAACAGAGTATTAAGCAACAAAACTGTCGGTACGTTGTTGTCTCGTACCGACAGTTTCTTCATGATATCGTAAAATCCCAGCCCAATAGCTGAGCAAATTGCAAATATAATCCACATAATGCAAGCTTCTAAAAATCGCCTGCAAAGTTACCGAATTTTACCGACGCAGCCAAAAGCCTACGCCGCACAATCAGTGCCTTTTCGACCGAAAATAGTCGTTGTAAATCTTAATCGAGAAGATGATAACCGAACAAATGAACGTAATACCATTGGTGACCACAAGTGGCCAATTGTCGATAATGACACCCTGAAGAGAAAACAAAAACGAGCCAAGACCCATCATGATGAAAGTTGGCAACGCTATACCACTAGTCTCACGAGTGCGAATGGTAACGATAGCTTGTGGCAAATAGCCAAAAACAAGGCAGATACTGGCACACCAGCCGATGATACTTGCTAAATCCATAATAGACGTTGTTTAAGCAGAACCGCGAGCTCGACGGCGGCCAGGTATTAGATTTATAAATTAAAATTGACTGCATCCGAGCGATGCATATTTGTGGCAAAGTTATAAAACGATTAAAGAAACAGCAAATTTTCATGGCATTTTCAACGAAAAAATGGAAAAGCGTCGAATTACTTACAAAATCAAAGATTTTTCTTTGTTATTTGGTAAAAAAAGACTAATTTCGTGGCATTAAGTCTGACAATAACCAGAATAGAAAATCCTTACTAATACAACCATTAAAAGCAAACTCAATCAATATGAGTTACCTAAAATTTGATAAGAACCTGCTGATTAATCTTGACCAGTCGCTCCAAAAGGAGATGCTGCGCACAAATCAGGCGGGGGCATATCACTGCACAAGTCTGGTGGGATGTAACACCCGCAAGCAACACGGCTTGCTGGTAATACCCATCCCGGAGATGGAAAACAAACCGCACGTGATGCTGTCGACGCTTGACGAGACGGTGATTCAGCATGGTGCTCCCTTCAACCTGGGCATCCATCGCTACAAAGGCGGTGTATATAGCCCCAACGGCCATAAATACATCCGTGAATTCGACTGCGAAGATGTACCCCGCATGACCTACCGTGTAGGTGGCGTGATACTGACCAAAGAGAAAATATTCATTTCGCAAGAGAACCGACTTCTGATTCGCTACACATTGGTCGAAGCGCACTCTGCTACGACTTTACGCTTCAAGCCATTCTTAGCATTCCGCGAAGTGAACTCACTCTGCCTAGCTAACGATGCACTAAACAAAGACATAAAGGCAGTGAACAACGGCGTAGCCACTTGCCTCTACCCGGGCTACCCTACGCTCTATATGCAATTCAGCCACAAGCCAGTGTGGGTCGACGAACCCAATTGGTACAAGGACATCGAATACTCCAAAGACTTGGAGCGCGGCGTTCCTTACTGCGAAGACCTCTGGGTGCCCGGCTATTTCGAAGTACCTATCAAGAAAGGCGAGTCAATTATATTCTCGGCCGGCGTCAGCGAAGTAAATCCTCGCAATCTCAAAAAGATGTACACCGCCGAAAAAGAATCGCGCACCCCTCGCACATCATTCTTCAACTGCCTGAAGAATTCGGCCAAGCAATTCTACATCAAGGAAGGCAAAGACATGTACGTACTCTCAGGCTTCCCCTGGGGCACCGTACTAGCTCGAAACACCTTCATGTCGCTACCCGGACTGACCCTGGCCATCGACCACCGCGATGACTTCGAGACAATCATGGCCACCGGCATCAAGGCACTGACACGCTTCATGACCGATGGCGACACCAAGTCGCGAATCAACGGCATTGAACTACCCGACATACCTCTGTGGGCGCTGTGGGCCGTACAGCAATATTATAAGACTATCGGCTCTGAGCGTACTCGCGAACTATACACCGACTTCGTAGTCGAAACACTCACCTATCTGCTCAACAATGGGCACCCGAACCTGAAGGTCAACGATGAGAACGGCTTAGTGAGCACTCAAGGTACCGACACACCGGTATCGTGGATGAACGCCAACCACGACGGCCGCCCAATCATCCCGCGCTCGGGTTACTTGGTTGAGTTCAACGCACTGTGGTACAATGCACTGATGTTTGGCACCACACTGCTTGATGGCAACGAAGCACTTGCCGCGACACGCCAAATATGGCTCGAAGCAGCCGAAAAGATGAAGCAGCCCTTCATCGACATGTTCCTCAACGATAGCGGCTATCTCTTCGACTACGTCGACGGCTACTACGCATCGCCCGAAGTTCGCCCCAACATGGCTGTAGCTATCGGCCTTGACTACTCACCGCTCGACCGCCGCCAGCGCAAGGGTGTGCTCGATGTCGTCACCCGCGAGTTGCTCACGCCCAAAGGCCTGCGCACATTGTCGCCCAAAAGCTATGGCTACCGTCCCTTCTATCTGGGCTCACCCGAAGAACGCGAGCAAGCACTGCACCAAGGCCCGGCTCGTCCGTGGCTCATGGGCTTCTACGCTGAAGCCTACTTGAAAGTGTTTGGCATGAGCGGCGTCAGCTACATCGACCGCATGCTCATCGGCTTCGAAGACGATATGTCTGAAGGCTGCGTAGCCTCGCTTTCGCAGCTCTACGACGGCAACCCACCCTTCAGATGCCGCGGCGCCGTGTCGCACGCCACAAACGTGGCCGAAGTGCTCCGCACTGTCCGCCTGATTAAGAAATTCACCAATTAACCACCTTCCACCTAAACCATAAACCAAACGATGAAAGCATTAATGTTCGGGTGGGAGTTCCCGCCCCACATCCTCGGAGGACTCGGCACTGCATCATATGGTCTCACGCAGGGTATGTCGCAATGCGGCAACATGGACATCACCTTCGTCATTCCCAAGCCTTGGGGCGATGAAGACCGTTCGTTTGCCAACATAATCGGCGCATCGCAAGTGCCGGTAGCCTGGCGCGACGTCAATCACGACTACGTAGAGCAACGCATCGGCCGCTTGATGGACCCCGACCTCTACTTCCGCTTGCGCGACCACATCTACGCCGACTTCAACTACATGCGCACCAACGACCTTGGTTGCATCGAATTCTCGGGCCGCTATCCTGAAAACCTACTCGAGGAGATTAACAACTACTCAATCATGGCCGGTGTCATTGCCCGCACGATTGATTTCGACGTAATCCACTCGCACGACTGGCTTACCTACCCCGCCGGCATACACGCCAAGCAGGTAACAGGCAAACCTCTGGTAATTCACGTACACGCCACCGACTACGACCGCTCGCGCGGCAACGTCAACCCCACCGTCTTCAATATCGAGCGCGATGGCATGCTCCATGCCGACCATATCATCACCGTGTCGAATCTGACTCGCAACACCGTCATCGAGAAATACGGCATCGACCCATCGAAGGTGACCACCGTGCACAATGCGGTGATACCTCTAAGCCGCGAACTACTCGATGTGGAAGTGACCAAACCTAAAGAGAAGGTAGTCACCTTCCTCGGCCGCATCACCATGCAGAAAGGTCCGGAATACTTCGTCGAAGCCGCTGCAAAGGTACTCAAGAACAATCGCTCAAAAGTGCGATTCGTCATGGCCGGTTCAGGCGATATGATGGACAAAATGATAGAGCTGGCTGCAGCGCGCGGCATATCCGACCGCTTCCACTTCCCCGGTTTCCAAAAGGGCAAACAAGTGTACGAAATGCTTAAAGCTTCCGATGTCTACATCATGCCATCGGTATCCGAGCCATTCGGTATTTCTCCCTTGGAAGCCATGCAGATGGGTGTACCGTCGATTATATCCAAGCAAAGTGGCTGCGCCGAGATTCTCGAACACGTCATCAAGACCGACTATTGGGACATCGACGCAATGGCCGACGCCATCAACGCCATCATCTCATATCCGGCTCTGTACTCGCAGCTGCGTGAAGAAGGCCTAGCCGAAGTAGCCCGCATCACCTGGGACAAGGCCGGCCAAAAAGTAATCGACATATATAACAAGGTGTTGAATAACCGCTAAACTAATCCAGAAAAATGAAAGCAATAGATCTAAATTTCGAAATACATCAGCCTTTCCGGCTCAAACGTTACCGCTTCTTCGACATCGGCAACGACCACTACTACTACGATGATTTTCTCAACGACGACATCATCACCCGCCTAGCTCAGCAAAGCTATATACCTGCAGCCGAATCGCTGCTGCGCATGATTGAAGAATCGAACGGTGCATTCCGCTGTTCAATCTCCGTATCCGGCGCTGCACTCGAACAATTCGAAATCTACGTACCCGAATTCATCGACCTGCTCAAGAAACTGGCCAAGACCGGTGCCGTAGAATTTACCGCTACCACATACGCTCACTCGCTGGCATCGCTTTACGACCCCGAAGAATTTGCACTGCAAGTAAAAGCTCAGTGCGAAAAACTCGAAGCCCTCTTCGGCGTAAAGCCCAAAGTTCTGCGCAACACCGAGCTTATCTACTGCGACGACCTGGCTCCGCAAATTCAAGCTATGGGCTTCAAAGGCTGCATCACCGAAGGTGCCAAGCACATCTTAGGCTGGAAGTCGCCCAACTACGTATACTCAGCTGCATCAGCGCCCAAGCTCAAACTGCTACTCAACAACTCGAAGCTAGTCGAGGACGTAGCTCAGCGATTCGGAGACACCACATGGGAAGAATATCCTCTGACAGCAGACAAATACATCGATTGGATTGCATCAACTCCGCAAGACGAACAGATTATCACCCTGTGCCTCAACCTCGAGGCATTCGGAGCCATGCAACCCGCCGAAACCGGTATCTTCCAGTTCCTCGAAGCTCTGCCCCGCTTTGCTGCCGCTCGCAATATTGAATTCTGGACGCCTTCAATGGCTGTCAGCAAACTCAAAGCAGTCGGCGAGTTGGCTATCGTACACCCGATTTCGGGTGCCGACGAAGCACGCGACACATCGGCTTGGGTGGGCAACCCGCTGCAACGCGAAGCCATCGACAAACTATATGCCGTCGGCGAACGCGTACGCCTAGCCAGCGACCGCCGTCTGAAACAAGACTGGTGGTACTTGCAAGCTACCGACCACTTCTACTACATGTCGACCAAACACTTCGGTGAAGGGCACTCAAACTTCAGCCCTTACGAGACTCCATACCAGGCGTTCACAAACTACATGAACGTGCTGTCGGACTTCCTGGTTCGCGTCGACGAACAATTCCCTCAGTCAGTCGACAACGAAGAGCTCAACGCACTGCTCACCACAATCCGCAACCAAGAACGCGAAATCGAAGTACTCACCCGCGAAAAGGATTCTATGATTAAGAACCTCGAGCAGTACAACATTGAGCACAAGTATCGCAAGGCCGAAACTGCCGAACCCGAAAAGCCGGCAAAGAAAGCTAGCACTCGCAAGTGCGCTACCAAAAAGGAAACCACCAAAGAAACTGACGAAAAGAAACCTCGCGCTACAAAGAAAGCGACCGAGAAAAAATAAGTCGCCACACGACATAACTTATTGAAATCACGCCGAGAACGCTGTTTTCGGCGTGGTTTTTTAATTTAAAGTACGTTTTTTGAAGATATTTATTATTTTTTCTTGACAAAAACTCATATTTATATCGAATTTTTGTATCTTTGCGACATAAATTAATTTAATAACTACTGTCATGAAAGAACTTATTGAAAAAGCTGCAGCTCTGGCTGAAGCATTTAACAAGGACGCAACAGCACAACTCGAGAACGGCAACAAGGCTGCAGGCGCTCGCGCTCGCAAGGCTTCTCTCGAACTCGAAAAGCTCATGAAGGCATTCCGCAAAGAATCTCTCGAAGCTTCAAAGAAATGAATTTGTGACTCAGACCACCAAAGTCTGAAGCCACAATAAAAACGACCAAGATTGTCTTCACTGACAAATCTTGGCCGTTTTTTTATGTAGCCACCCGGCAGAAATCTACCGGAGAATGATATTATTAGTTGACGACGTTGATAGGATGGCCTGCAATGAATGCAGCAAGGTTGTCGGCCGAAATCTGAAGTAAGCGACGACGAGCGGCGACCGACTGCCAAGCCACATGGGGTGTGATGACACAGCGATCAGCTAAATCGGAGGCTGTCAGCGGACAATCGGCAGCAGGTGGCTCCACTGCGAGCACATCGAGGCCGGCACCGGCTATTTTGCCCGAGCGGAGAGCATCGGCCAACGCAGCTTCGTCGACTATCGGACCGCGAGCTGTATTAATCAGCAATGCCGTCGGCTTCATACGGCTAAACACGTCGGCCGAGAACAAGCCACGATTGGCCGGCGTCAGCGGTGCATTGATTGAAATGACATCAGCTTGGCTTACCATCTGCTCAAATGGCATTTTCTCGACATATGAAGCAATGTCAGTTGCCGGCTTTGACGTAGATGACACTACGCGCATACCCAGCGCATGTGCCACGGCAGCTACTTTCGAGCCAATATTACCCAGACCATAAATTCCCATTGTGAGACCGGCCAACTCAGTAATCGGACCGAGCGTGTAGCTAAAATCGACACACGACGCCCAGTCGCCTGCTCGCACCGAAGCGTCGTAGCGACCGACACGATTGGTAAGTTCAAGCAGCAAGGCAAATACAGTCTGAGCCACCGAGTCGCCACTATAAGCCGGGACATTGCTCACAACGATACTTCGGCGACGAGCAGCCTCTATATCAATATTATTATAGCCTGTGGCTAGCTCGCCAATGAAGCGAAGGCGCGGCAGGCGGTCGATAATGTCGGCCGTAAGCACCACTTTGTTGACAAACAGAGCTTCAGCATCGGCTGCGCGGGTCAGGATGTCGGCCTCGGCCGTACGCTCGTAAACTGTCAGCTGGCCTTGAGCGGCAACAGCATCCCACGACAGGTCGCCGGGATTGGCCACATGGCCATCAAGAATCACAATCTTCATAATAAAAGCCGATTAATAAAAAACCGCTCCGGCTACGCTACCGGAACGGCTGAATGTATGCCCGTAGGGAGTCGAACCCTAATCGTCGGAACCGGAATCCGATATTCTATCCATTGAACTACGGGCACATGCGGAATAAATCCGGTTTGATGATGCAAAAGTAGACATTTTTTCGTAGATTTGCAAAAAAATATAAGATATGGAAGTACGAATAGAGCCCTCGTGGAAGAAGATCCTAAGCGAAGAGTTTGCCGCGCCTTATTTCGAGCGACTGGCCGGATTTGTCCGTCAGGCCTATAGCGTTGTAGAGGTGTTTCCGCCGGCGAACCGCATATTTGCAGCTTTCGACGCCTGCCCGTTCGAGCAGGTGAAAGTCGTGATACTGGGGCAGGACCCCTACCACGAACCCGGGCAAGCCAATGGGCTCAGCTTCTCAGTGAATGACGGCACACCGCTGCCACCATCACTTCAAAATATTTTCAAAGAAATCAGCGCCGATCTAGGCATCGAGCCCAACCGCTCAGGCGACTTAAGCCGCTGGAGCCGCCAAGGAGTGCTTCTGCTAAATGCCACCCTGACAGTACGCGCCGGCCAGGCCGGTTCGCATCAAGGCCAGGGCTGGGAAGAATTCACTGATGCCGTTATCAGCCACCTATCGGATGAGCGTGAAGGCCTCGTATTCCTGCTGTGGGGCAACTATGCTCGACGCAAAGGCGCTACTATCAACCGCCAAAAGCACTTGGTACTCGAGTCGGCACATCCGTCGCCGCTATCGGCCCATCGCGGCTTTTTCGGCAACCACCACTTCTCACGCGCCAACGACTACCTGCGCTCGCGTGGCTTAACCCCTATCGACTGGCGATGAACCGACTGATTGCAGCACTCACCATAGCTACTGCCGCACTTACCGCAAGTGCGCGCGAGCCTCACGACACCATGGACGGCATCTTCAACGAGCGCATACGCACCGTGACCATGTCAGTCGATGGCAACCGCTTTGCGCCTCCGGTAGTGTTCATGGGCATGGGTGCTCCAATCACGATTGAATTTGACCACTTGAGCGACGACCGCGTGTTTCTGCGCTATCGCGTAGTGCGTTGCGACGCCAACTGGCAGCCGTCGACGCTGGCCGAAGCCGAGTATCTCGATGGGTTCAACGAAAGTATTATTGAAGACTACGAATACTCGCGTGGCACGACCGTGCACTACGTACACTACGGCTTTCAATTTCCGAACGCCGACATCGCTCCTAAGCTATCGGGCAACTATCTGATTGAAGTCTACTCCGAAGACGACCCCGACGACGTGTGGATGACTCGCCGAGTGATGCTCTCGGAGCAGTCGGCTCCAATCTCGACTGCAATCAGCTCGCGCACCGACATCGACTACAACGAGGGCCACCAGCAGCTTTCGGTAGCCGTCGACACCGAGCGAGCCCGCGTGTCTGACCCCTTCAACGACCTGAAAGTGATGATAGCCCAAAATGGCCGCTGCGACAACGAGGTGATGCTGCGCCAACCGCTGCGCATGTCGGGCTTCACCGCAATATACGAACACTCGGCGCCGCTGATTTTCGAAGCCGGCAACGAGTACCGCCGCATGGAAGTGGCCGACGTCAACTACCCCGGCATGGGCGTTGCCGACATCGAATGGGCCGACCCCTACTACCACTTCACACTTTTCGATGACCAGCCGCGAGCCGAAGAGTCATACGTCTACGACAGTACTCAGCACGGACGCTTCTTCGTGCGACAATACAACTCAGACGAATCAGCCACGGAAGCCGACTACGTAGTAGTGCACTTTGCTCTCGCCATTCCCGAGATGCCGGGCACGATGATTTTCCTCGACGGCGACTTCACCTCGCGCCGCTTCGACCAGTCGTCGCTGATGACCTTCAACCACGCTACCGGACGCTACGAGAAGGTGTTACTACTCAAACAAGGACATTACAACTATCAGTACCTGACCGTCGCGGCAGGCGCCCGCTCGGGCACTGCTGCCACAATCGAAGGCAATAAATATCAAACTATCAACGAATACTTAATCAAAGTCTACACTCGCAGCCCGCTCGACCGCACCGACCGGCTCATAGGTGTGACTCAGATTACTTCTCAACCCTGATGACTACCGAAACCGAAGAATATATGCTACAGATACAAGACACATTGGTGAGCCTCGACCTGCTCGAACGCTACTTCTGCTGCGACCTCGACAAATGCCTAGGCGAATGCTGCATCGAAGGCGATGCCGGAGCTCCAATCACCGAAGACGAACGCCGCGCCATCGAACAAATACTGCCTGAAATCATTGATGACCTATTACCGGCTGCCCGCCGCGAAATCGAAGCCAACGGCGTAGCCTATGTCGACGAAGAAGGCGACTTAGTGACATCAATCGTCGACGGTCGCAACTGCGTCTTCAGCTGCTACGATGCCGACGGCAAGTGTCTCTGCGCCATCGAACGCGCATGGCGCGAGGGCCGCGTACCATTCATGAAGCCCGTATCGTGCCACCTCTACCCGGTGCGCGTCAAGGAATACCCCACATTCACTGCCGTCAACTACCACCGCTGGAAGATATGCAAATGTGCCGAAGTTCTCGGCCGCGCCAAAGGCCTACGCGCCTACGAGTTTTTGAAAGGTCCGCTCACACGCCGATTCGGTGAAGAGTGGTATCACGAACTTGAGATGACTGCTCGCGAATACCTTGCACAGACCGAAGGCGGCACCGGCGCCCCCGATGCTGAGTAAGCACAACATGAAATTTAACAAAGATTACACGTCCGTCGACCGTTTTTTTATTACCTTTGTCCCTGTGAAGAAATGTATCAATCTTATCAAGAGCTTGCTGATGGCCGTGCTGATTTGCCTCTGCACGTCCACTGCTTACGCGCAAATTAACACCGACCAAGTGCTGCGCGTAGGCCAGAATGCCCTCTACTTCGAGGACTACATGCTCTCGATACAGTACTTCAACCGCGTAATTCAAGCCAAACCTTACTTGGCTCAGCCCTACTTCTATCGCGCTATCGCCAAACTCAACCTCGACGACTACAACGGCGCTGAAGCCGACGCATCCAAAGCCCTCGAGCTCAACCCATTCCTAACAGACGCATGGGAAGTGCGCGGCGTAGCCCGTCAGAACCTTGGCAAGAATGCCGAAGCCATCGCCGACTACGACCATGCTCTGCAGCTAATCCCGCGCAACCGCCAACTGCTATTCAATAAAGCTCTAGCACTAAGCGACGTCGACGACTTCGAAGGCGCCGACTCAACCTTTAGCGCCCTACTCCGCTATTACCCCAATTTCGACTCTGCCCTATTGGGTCGCGCCCGCCTAAACCTCAATCGCAAGGATACCACAGCGGCCGTCACCGATATCGACCGCGCTATTGGCATCAACCCAAATGCAGTCAATGCCTACATCATGCGTGCCGACATTGCCATCAACCGCGATAGCGACTTCGATGCCGCTCGCACAGACCTCGACCAAGCCATCAAACTGCAACCTCGCCTGGCCGGCTTGTACGTCAATCGCGCATACGTACGCTATCGCCTACAAGACTTCTTCGGAGCAATGGCCGACTTCGACTACGCTATCGAACTCGACCCGCTCAATGACCACGCGCTCTACAACCGCGCCCTGCTCAACATGGAAGCCCAAGCCAACGACCGCGCCCTCGACGACCTCAATCGGGTCATCGCTCTCAAATCCGACAATATCTCGGCTCACTACAACCGCACGCTCATCTACATGAAAAAAGGCATGTGGAATGAAGCCCTGGCCGACGTTGAGCTCGTCATTGCCGACGACCCGGGCCTGCCCGAGCCCTACTTCATCCGAGCCGAAATCTACGACAAACTGGGCCGAGCCGCCAAGTCGCGAGCCGACTATGACTATGCCCGCCGCCTAGCTCGCACCGTCACCGGCTACGCTGCCGACGACACAAGTGCACCGGCCGAACGCTCCGAAACCGAAATCGCTCGCCGATTTGCCACACTGGTCACCGTCGACGACAACGTCGAAATCCAAGAAGAATACAACAACTCAGCTATCCGCGGACACGTGCAAAACCGCAATCTGCGCATCGAGCCCGAGCCTTGGCTTGAGTTGGCATACTATTACACTCCGACCGAACTGCGCACAAGCACATATTATATAAAAGAAGTCGACGACATCAACGCCACTCGCTCGCTGCGCCAGACGCTACGCGTCACCACAGGCGTACCCGTGCTCGACGACGAAACATCGGCAACACACTTCCGCTCAATCGACTACTACAACTCATACCTGGCCGGCCACACCCCGCGCGCCATCGACTACCTAGGCCGCGCACTCGACTTCATGACCCTGCGCGACTACTCATCGGCCATCCGCGACATCGACCGCGCACTAGCACTAACGCCAAACGCCGCTCTGGCCTACTACCTGCGCGCGCAGGCCACCTACCACCGCTGGCAAGTCGATAGCGAGTCCTCCTCCGCCGCCGCAGGCCTCGACGCTGCCACGCGCCAAACGCTCTCGCGCAAGACACTCGACGACATCCTGGCCGATCTCACACATCTGATTGACCTATCGCCACGCATGGCCGAAGCCTGGTACAACAAAGCCATAATTCACATCGAAGCCGAAGACTACACATCGGCCCTGGCCGCCCTCAACAAGGCCATCGAGCTCAAGCCCGAAATGGGCGAAGCTTGGTACAACCGCGGCTTCATATATCTGAAACTCGGCAACGAACGCCTCGGCGTCGAAGACCTATCGCGTGCCGGACAACTCGGCATAGTCCCTGCCTATAACCTTATAAAACGCATAACCAACTAACCATAAATCCATGTTTACCTCTGAAGACCTAAACCAACTACAAGCCCACGGCATCACCACAGCGACTGCCGAAGCTCAACTCAAACGATTCCAAACCGGATTCCCATATCTGAAACTAGCCGGCTCGGCCACCGTAGGCCACGGCATCACCAAACTCGCCGAAGCTGAAGAAACCGCTGCCATAGAACGCTGGCAGAAATACCTGGCCGATGGCGGCGAAGTAGCCAAATTCGTACCCGCATCGGGTGCTGCATCGCGTATGTTCAAGGCCCTCTTTGCCTTCGTCAACGGCGACGAAGAGCAGGCCGCTGCCGGTTCGCCGGTGGCTCAACTTCTCGACAGCCTCGACCGCCTGCCGTTCTTGGCCGAGCTCAACGCCACCACCACTCGCCTACATGGCGCCGATGCTCCCACTCTTCTCGCTCAAGGCCGCCAAAAGGACATCATCGCTGCAATCATCGCCCCCGAAGGCATGAACTACGGCGGCCTTCCCAAAGCGCTGCTCACCTTCCACCGCTATGCCGACAACTCGACTCGCACTCCGCTTGAAGAGCAGATGGCCGAAGGCGCTCAGACCGCACTCACCGACGGCAAAGTGAACCTCCACTTCACCGTCTCGGCCGACCATCACAAGCTGTTCGAACAGAAAATAGCAGCAGTGCTGCCCCAGATGCAAAGCCGCTACGGCGTAGAATACAACATCTCCGTGTCCGAGCAGAAACCCTCGACCGACACCATCGCCGCCGCACTCGACAACTCGCCGTTCCGCGACGCCAACGGCCACCTCGTATTCCGCCCCGGCGGTCACGGCGCTCTGATTGAAAACCTCTCAGACATGGACTCGGCCGTGGTATTCATCAAAAATATCGACAACGTAGTGCCCGAATCGCTCCGCGAAGCCACCATTCGCTACAAGCAAGTAATCGCCGGAACGCTCATCCTCGCCCACGACAAGATTGAGCAGTACCTCACCGCGCTGCGCCAAGGCACTGCCACAGCCGACACACTCAAGGAAATCGTCGACTTCATGCGCACGACACTCTCGACCGACGCACCCGAATTCGACACACTGCCCGCTGCCGAACTTGCCGACTATCTGGCCGCAAAGCTCAACCGCCCCGTGCGCGTCTGCGGCATGGTACGCAACGATGGCGAACCCGGCGGCGGCCCGTTCCTGGCCACCAATGCCGACGGCTCCGTATCGCCCCAGATTCTCGAATCGACTCAAATCGACACCGCCAATCAGGAATACGTCGACATGATGAACCACGCAACACACTTCAACCCCGTCGACCTCGTCTGCTACATCAAAGACATCGACGGCAACAAGTTCGACCTGCCTAAGTACGTTGACCCGCAGACAGGCTTCATCTCGTCGAAATCACAGAATGGACGCGACCTCAAGGCCCTCGAACTCCCGGGCTTGTGGAATGGCGCCATGAGCGACTGGTCGACCATCTTTGTCGAAGTGCCCTCGGCCACCTTCAACCCCGTCAAGACCGTCAACGACTTGCTGCGCCCGGCTCACCAAGCCTAAAACGTAGCATTCCGCACCCATAGCGAAGGCCTTAGGCCATCTCGCAATTGTATATCAAAAGGCTAAGCCCGTGGAGAAATATTCTCCGTCGGCTTAGCCTTCTCTACATAACGCGAGCAAGCAACACAAAGTCGCCCCAACCCGACGCACCCTTTGAGCGAGATATTGTAAGCTGTCTTTGACGCAAGTTCGTGATTTATTTGCCGAGGCAAAGCGCCGGGGCGATTATCTATCACAAACTGTGTCTCGGTCAGTGCCTTGTCGATGATGTAACGAGCGGCCTATCCGCTCCACCAATAAAAAATCGCTTGCGTGAGCAGGCACTATATGTGCTTGTAAGCATTGCCAAAACATAACCAAACGCCTCACTCTTCCATTACCGTCTTGGAATGGATGGATGCGTTCAAACTGCACATGAAAATTCAAAATATCGGCAAGTTTTACTGGTTTTAGGAGGTTTGTTCGCTACCGATATCGAGGGGACAGACCGCGAAGTAGCTTTGACCGAATTGGAGAAAAAGCTCCTGTGCGATATTCAAGCAAGTTGTCCGAGAGTTTGACCGTTTGAGGTGCGTTTACGGCAGGCAATGGCCTAAAAATTTGGCTGGTTAGATATTTTATTGTAACTTTGAAGCGTGATATTATGCAAAAATGATATGACAGAACAAACTGCAACTACCATACCCGCTGAATTTCAAGACATAGCCCCTTACGACGATTGGCAGTACCACGAAAAGCTCGGTGCGCTGGTCAAGGAGCCAGGCTTCGAACATGCGGTTAAATACATATTTCCCAATATTGACTACGAAGCATTCTGCCAAAAGCTGCTTCAAGTAAGCACACGCAACGAATTCCAACACGACGTGATGGGCCCATTCTTGGAGACCTTGGCAGCAAAAACCACTTCGGGCCTCACGTGCGACGGCTTGGAGAACGTTGCCGACCGCGGAGCCTACACGTTCATCACCAACCACCGCGACATCGTGCTCGATGCATCGTTTCTCAATCTGTGCTTCATTCGCAACGGCCACCCGATAACGCAAGTAGCCATCGGCAACAATCTACTGATTTACGAGTGGATTACCGACTTGGTGAAGCTCAACCGTAGCTTTATCGTAAAGCGCGACGGCGAAATTCGCACCGCTTTAGATAACGCTCGCCAGCTGTCGGGCTACATACACTACGTAATCAACGAGCGCCACGAGCCCGTGTGGATTGCGCAGCGCGAGGGCCGTGCCAAGGACAGCAACGACCTGACGCAGGAGAGCCTCATCAAGATGATTGGCCTCGCTCCGAGCGCTGACGTCAAAGCAAACATCCTGAGCGCACGACTCAACCCCGTGTCGATCACCTACGAATACGACCCGAACGACTTCCTGAAAGCTCGCGAATTCCTGCTGCGCCGCCGCGACCCCGACTTCAAAAAGTCGCAGCGCGACGACCTGCTTAGCATGGAGACCGGCCTGATGAAATTCAAAGGCCGCGTTCATATGCACATTGGCAAATGCATCAATGCCGAGCTCGAGCGCTCAGAAGCGACTTCGCGCCTAGAAGTTATCCGCGAGGCATGCCGTCTGATTGACAACTCCATACACCGCGGCTACAAAATATTCCCGTGCAACTACATCGCCTACGACAAACTCGAAGGCACAGACCGCTTTGCCGGTAGCTACAACGCTGAGGATGTTGCCTCATTCGACGCATACATCAACGGCCAGCTCGACAAAGTCGATGTAGCCGACGTGACCGCCGAGGAGCGCGAATTCATGCGCGGCATGATGCTGAACATGTACGCCAACCCTCTGCGCAACCAACTGGCTGCGAACGCTGACTGAACAGACCACACTCACCTCTCTGACACACCCAGCAGATGCGACTGCCTCTGATACCGGTTCTGATAATCTTCATTATCAGCGTTCTAATCGATATATTTACCTATCGACGTATGCGCCATAGCGGCATAAGCCGCAAATGGCGCATAGGCTATGCCGCATTTTCATCGGTGTGTCTTCTCACACTGATTGCTACGGTAATCGCGCCGAAAAAGACCGGCGACGACGCCCAGTTGCGCACATTGATGTGGATTATTTTCGGTTACCTCAGCATCTACATGCCCAAGATAATCGCATCCGCACTAATGCTCTTACGAATGGCCCTCGCTAAGCTACTACACCGCCCACTGCGCGGTATCAGCTATGGCGGAGTAGCCATCGGCCTCGGCACATTTGCCCTAATGTGGTGGGGCGCCCTATTCAACAGATATAATCTCGACGTGCGCGAAGTCACAGTCGACATCGAAGGCCTGCCGACGGCGTTCGACGGCTACCGCATAGCGCAGATATCCGACTTGCACGTCGGCTCACTCGCCGGCGAAAATCCGGCATTTTTGACCGACATCGTCGAATGCGTCAATGCCCAGCGTCCCGATGCAATAGTCTTCACAGGCGACATCGTCAACCGCCACAGCCCAGAGCTAAAGCCATACACCGACATACTGAGCCGCCTGCACGCCGCCGACGGCGTATTCTCCATCATGGGCAACCACGACTATGGCGACTACCACCGCTGGCACTCGCCCGACTCGAAACAAGCCGACATCGACTCGCTGCAAGCCATGCAAGCGAGCATGGGCTGGCTTATGCTCAACAACGACCACACTTGGCTGCGCCGCGGCTCCGACTCGCTGGCTCTGATTGGCGTCGAAAACATCGGCGACCCGCCATTTCACATCTACGGCTCGCTCCGACACGCCTACCCCAACATCGCCGACGGCAACACCAAGATACTATTGTCGCACAACCCGATTCACTGGAGCGACTCGATAGCCGGCCGCGCAGATGCGAATATAGCCTTGACCCTCTCCGGACACACCCACGCCATGCAAGTAGAGCTGCTTGGCATCTCACTGGCAACAATGCGCTACGACCGCTGGGGAGGCCTCTACACCGACTCACTCGGGCGTCATCTGTACGTCAACATCGGCCTGGGCGTCGTAGGCTTGCCGGCTCGCATCGGTGCCACGCCCGAAATCACCGTACTCACTCTTCACTCTAAATAAATGTCTGACATCTTCGCCCGAGTAGCGACCAACCTCAACCTTCCGGCCAACAAGGTCCGCGCAACAGTGGCACTGCTGACCACAGGTGCCACCGTACCATTCATCAGCCGCTACCGCAAGGAAGTCACCGGCGGCCTCGATGAGGTGGCCATACGCGACATTGAAGTCGAGATGCAACGCCTAGCTGCACTGGACCAACGCCGCGACGCCATCATCGAGTCAATCGAACAACAAGGCAAGATGACCGACGACCTGCGCCACGCGCTTGAAGAAGCTACTACGTCGACAGCGCTCGAAGACCTCTACCTCCCCTTCCGCCCCAAACGACGCACCCGAGCCACCATAGCCCACGAACGCGGCCTCGAACCGCTGGCCAAGATGATCATGGGCGGAGCCGAGCCCGCCGACGTAGCACATCGATTTGTTCGCGGCGAAGTCGAATCAGCCGATGCTGCGCTAAGCGGTGCGGCCGACATCATCGCCGAATGGGCCTCCGAGTCGCTCCGCGTGCGTTCGGCTCTGCGCTCGCGCTATCGCCGCGAAGCTACCATCACGGCTTCAATCGTGGCCGGCAAAGAAGCCGAAGCCGACAAATACCGCAACTACAGCAACTTCAAGGCGCCCTATCGCTCCATCGCATCGCACCAGTACCTAGCTCTGCGCCGTGGCGAAGCCGAGGGCGTGCTCCGCGTAGGCATCACGCTCGACGACGCCCACGCCATCGACGACATCACCGCTCGCTTCATGCCCAAAGCGCCGGCGGCCGGCGGCCGACGCCTCATCGCCGATGCCATAGCCGACTCATACAAGCGACTGCTGCGCCCGTCAATCGACAACGAAATGGCTGCCGAAGCCAAAGCAAAGGCCGACACAGCCGCCATAGCCCTCTTCTCGGGCAACCTGCGCCAGCTGCTCATGGCCGCTCCGCTGCGCGGCCGCCGCGTCATCGCCATCGACCCCGGCTTCCGCACCGGCTGCAAAGTCGTTGCACTCAACGAGAGCGGCGACCTGCTCGACGACGCCGTCATCTACCCCACCGAGCCGCGCCGCGACACCGTCGAGGCCATGCACATACTCATGGACCTAATCGACCGCCACGATATCCAAGCCATCGCTCTAGGCGACCGCACAGCATCGCGCGAGACCGAGCGCTTCCTGCGCTCATCGGGCATCACCGACTTCGCCGAGCTATTCATAGTCAGCGAAAACGGTGCATCCGTGTATTCAGCATCGGAAATAGCACGCGAAGAGCTTCCCGACAAGGACGTCACCGTGCGCGGTGCCGTCTCCATCGGCCGACGACTGATTGACCCGCTAGCCGAGCTCGTCAAAATCGACCCGAAATCAATAGGCGTCGGACAGTATCAGCACGACGTAGACCAAACAGCGCTGCGCGACGCACTCGACTTCACCGTGCTGAGCTGCGTCAACGCCGTTGGCGTCGACCTCAACACCGCCTCGGCTCGCCTGCTGGGCTACATCTCGGGCATCGGCCAAGCCATGGCCACCAAAATCGTCGACTTCCGCAGCCAAAAAGGTCCATTCCGCTCGCGCCGCGACCTACTCAGCGTGCCTCGCCTGGGCCAAAAGACCTTCGAACAAGCAGCGGGCTTCCTGCGTGTACCGACCTCCGACAATCCGCTCGACAACACCGGCATACATCCCGAATCATACCAGCTAGTCCGACGCATGGCCACCGACCTTGGTGTCGCAGTCAGCGACCTCATAGCCAACGCCACGCTCATCGACCGCATCGACCCCGAACGATATGCCGATGCCGGACGCGAGACCGTAGCCGACATCATCGCCGAGCTACGCAAGCCGGGGCGCGACCCACGCCTCGATGCCGAAAACGTAGAATTCGATGCCGATATCAACTCCATCGAAGACCTACAAGCCGGCATGATTCTAAACGGCAAAGTTAACAATATCACAGCCTTCGGAGCATTCGTCGACCTAGGCATCAAAGAGAACGGACTGCTGCACGTGTCGCAAATGGGACAGAAACGCGTCAGCGACCCCTCGAAGGTAGTCAAAATCAACCAGATAATCCGCGTAAAAGTGCTCGATGTAGACCTCGACCGTCATCGCATCAGCCTCACGCTCAAAGACCTATCATGACCGACTGCATCATCTGCATCGGCAGCAATCAGCCGCCACGACATCAACGCATCGCCCGCGCCTTAGAGTCGCTACAGGGCGTTGCCGACATTATAGCTACATCCGATAGCCACGAAAGCAACGACCACAGCGGCCGCGGCCCGCGCTACATCAACGTGGCCGTGCGCGCCGTCACCGACCTCACAGCCAAAGAACTCACTGACCACCTACGAGCCATAGAGACTGAGCTCGGCCGCAAAACCGACTCCAAAGAATCAGGCATCATGCCCATCGACATCGACCTCATATGCTACGGCGGCTCCGTCATCAGCCCCTCTGACTACGAGCGTCAATACTTCCGAACCTGCCTAGCCGACATAGAGCAATAAGCCCACCAAGCACCGTGCCAGGCTCATTTCGGCACTATTTCAACACAAAATAAAGCAAAAAAAGTAGCCGACACTTTTTTATTCACAAGAAATGTAGTAACTTTGCACTCGCATCGGGGCGTAGCGCAGTCCGGTAGCGCACCTGGTTTGGGACCAGGTGGTCGCAGGTTCGAATCCTGTCACCCCGACGGAAATCTCAAAAATCGCTTGTAAGTCAAAGAAACTTACGAGCGATTTTTGATTTTAACTGGGATTAGTACGGAACAATCCGACAGGGCAACTCTAATTATTCGCTTAGCACAAGATGGGGCCACGCATGATTCATCTATATTGGAACTTGTCAACTATAGCCGAATCAGCGGAGGGGTGCTACTATTTTACACAGATAATGTCAGCCGCGCCGCACGGCACATAAATGGTATCAACCTCCAATGGTATCTCTGCGCTAATATGGTATTTCGGCTTTTGTTGCGATAGAGGGATTTTCAAGCTCACCACTCCTCGTGAATCAGATTTGGTTTCGATTCCATCTATATAAACCGTTTTCTTTGACACAGTTGCTTGGGTGTCTTCATCCCAAAGCGTAAAACAAACATCGCCAAACACCGAGGCGTCGCGCCGAATATCGAGTGTAACATTCTTGCTCAGAACGACCGAGGTATCCACTTTTATAAAATTCTTACAATCGACAGTCATTCGCACCTCTTTACCGATAAAACGTTGAGGCACATGCCTGAATAATCCGCTGTCGTCTGTTGTTTTTATTGTATCCAGTTTTGTCTCGTTGCCAATAGACATCGTGACTACTGCATTCTCCATTCGTGGCAATTCCGCGTTATGCTCGGTTGTTTCATGCAGCTGCACGGCTACATCTACCGGTTGATTCGTACGCCACACATAGAACAACGACATTAGCACTGCTATAGCGCCCAAAAGCCATAGCAACATATTCCGTATAAGCAACCTTCGGTGCCGCCGCCAGATGCTATCAAACTCCACACCGAGCAGTTTTGTAATCAGCTGAACATATGCACGTTCCTTATTAAGCCACGGCCAACGATATATCTTTTCATGGATATTTGCACCCAATATCTCCGGCATCCCGAGCTTGTCAACTATCGGGTTAAAACATTCCAGCTTGGAATCTTTGCTATGAGGCACACCATCAACTATAAAAAAATAGATGTTTTTGACACGCCCCAAACTATGGAAATGTTCTATTTCCTCACCCACCCAACTAGATTTTGCAGAATTTGGCGAGCAAATTACAATCAAATTCTTTGAAGCATTTAACTCTTTTTTAAGCTCTTCCGGCAAAACGCCGGGCTGAATATCGGTAGGGGCAAACCAAACGGGATTAATAGGCTTGCGCTCCCAGCCGCGTTCTCGGCATAATACAGCCGACATTCGGTAGTTTTCCAGCTTGTGCTGCAAACGCTTCCCCCACTTAACATCTTTATGATTGTAGGAAATAAACGCAAAGTATTTGTATTGTTCTTGCTGCTGTCCTTGCTGCTGTTCTTGCTGCTTCATTTTATGCCGTGTTTTACTTCGTGGTCGGATTACTTATTCTTCTGTTTCCACTTTTTGTACGCTGCAGCTATTCGAGCCTTCTCGTCTTTGCTTACAAACTTAAGACTCAGCTGAATGCCCATAGTGTTCTCGAAATAATGTTTTGAAATCACACCATCCTTCATCACGACTATCGTTTTGGGCTTACCTTTAAATTCTTTATCTTTAGCAAACAACGAGCTAATGGCATCTTGGTTCCAATCTTCGAATTCAATCAGATAATATTCGCCACTCATACCCTGGCGCGAAGCGGCAGAATCTTCCTCAACCGGAGTCGCCGTAAAAGCGACTTCAGACATAAACGACTGATATTGCTTCACATCAAAACTTTTATCCTTAGCAACGCACTGCATGCATATTTGATAAACTTCCAATAACGATTGTACCGTTTCAGCGTTTGTATCGCCATATAATTTTCTATAAATCTCTAACGCCTTATTGTAATTTACAAACGCTTGTGAATAGGAGCCTTGTAAGTAGTAAATATATCCGATGTTATCATAACTATCAGCGACATCAGGATGTGTGTCGCCCAGTACTTTTAAGTTAATCTCTAAATCCTTGGTGAAATTCATCAACGCTTGTGGATATGCACCTTGGTTATAGTATACACCTCCGATGTTATTATAACATGTAGCGACATTCGGATGTGTGTCGCCAAATGTGTTTAGCAAAATCTCTAACGCCTTATTATAATACTCCAACGCTTGTGAGTATGCGCCTTGTGTGTCGTAAACTGAGCCAATATTGTTATAACTCGCAGCGACATTCGGATGTGTGTCGCCAAATGTGTTTAATATAATATCTAACGCCTTCTTTAAATACTCCAACGCTTGCGAGTAGAAGCCTTGTGAGGAGTAAACTTGTCCGATATTATTATAACTCGCAGCGACATTCGGATGTGTGTCGCCATACACGCTTAATAGGATTTCTAATGACTTGATGTAATTCTCAAGTGCTTGGGGATATGAGCCTTGTAAAAAGTATACATAGCCGATGTTGTTATAACTCGCAGCGACATTCGGATGTGTGTCGCCAAATGTGTTTAGCCAAATCTCTAACGACTTATTGTAATACTCCAACGCTTGTGAATAGGTGCCTTGTGAAGTGTAAACTTGTCCGATATTATTATAACTCGCAGCGACATCCGGATGTGTGTCGCCAAATGTGTTTAGCCAAATCTCTAACGACTTATTATAATACTCCAACGCTTGGGAGTATGCACCTTGTGAGTTGTAAACATAGCCAATATTATTATAACATGTAGCAACATTAGGATGTGTGTCGCCGAGCGTTTTTAAACTAATCTCTAACGACTTATTATAATACTCCAACGCTTCTGAATAGGAACCTTGTGAGTCGTAAACAGAGCCAATATTGTTATAACTCGTAGCAACATCCGGATGTGTATCGCCTAGCGTTTTTAACTGAATATCTAACGCCTTATTATAATACTCCAACGCTTGTAAGTATGCGCCTTGTAAGGCGTAAACAATGCCAATATTATTATGACTCGTAGCAACATCCGGATGTGTATCGCCATGTTGCTGTACTGCACAGCGTAGCGCTCTTTGGCAATATTGCATTGCAAGGTCGTAATCAGCCAAATAGTCACCAATAAAACATCCAGCATGCAGTTGCCAAGCTACGTTTGTCGTGTCTAGTTCTGCGCGAAATTTCAAATAGTAGGCTGCAGAATCATTTTGGAAGTTCAAACTGAAAATTTCATACCTGTGATAGCTATCTTGTGCCAAATCTTCAAGTTGCTTTTGAGCATAAGCCTCGCTTTTCGAAAGATTTTCCTGTCGCTGCGCCAGCACTTTCCGCTCTTTATCATTGGCCTCTTGGTGCAGCTTTAACTCGGCAAGACGCGTATTAAAGTCGCCTTTTGACCGTATCAACGAATCGGCTTTGACCAGCTCACCATTGAGGATAAGCTCACCGACACGGCGATTAAATTCGTCAAGTTGGTCATAATCAGTTTTGGAATAGCGTTCGGCCATCTCACTGACAAGTCTCACGCTATTCTCTTGGGCAGAATACAGCTCTTGCAGCCTCTTTTGATACTCCTCAGCTGTAATTTTATTTTGTTCTCTTAATTCCTCGATTTCATCCTCGCGTTGCCGCAACGTTTTACGCAAACTTCGCATTATTTTGCTTTCGGCGGCTCGTCTATCGGCCTCTTGCACGTCAGGCGTTTCCATGACAATACACAAAGGATTGTCCTTTGAATAGGCATATTGTTTGGAAAGGACATCCATGTCCACCAAGACATATCCCTGCTTAGTTGCGCTCTGCAAATAATACTTCTGGCCAGGTATAGGAAATGAGAAAGAGCCGCTAGCGCCACTGAGTACCGCATTACGACCCTTCACAACAATTTTTGCTCCAGACAAGTTTTTTCCAGGAATAACACTGCCATTAACGCCCAAACGGCCCTTGGTCTTTACGACCCCGTATTGTGTCTGCGCCGAAGCACATAGAGATATAAGCAAAAATAGAATTATGGCAGTCGCCTTTGTTTTCATGTCAAAAAATTTTATATGCATATTGCATTGTCTCAAAGATTGCTTTCACATTACCTCCTGACAATGAGCAAAATTAGCAATAATTTCACAAACCCTCAAATGAAATATCCATTTTTATATCTACGGCCAAAAAATTGCTCTACATTTTTTCGTCTAAGCAACCGGCGATGGCCTCAAAAAAATATTTGCGGCAGTCAACTCTTTATTGTAAATTTGCGTTATTCTAAACTACAACTAATTCTAACTACTATGTTAAGCCCCAAACTTCAAGACGCTCTTAACGCCCAAATCAACGCCGAATTCTGGTCGGCATACTTATACCTGTCGATGGCAATGCACTTCGAAAGCGCAGGCTACCACGGCATCGCCAACTGGTACCGCGTGCAGTTCAAAGAAGAACAAGCACACGCCGAAATATTCATCAACTACGTAAACTCGCGCGGCGGACGCGTAGTGTTGGCTCCGATTGCCGAAGTACCCACCGAATGGGCATCACCGCTGGCTGCTTTCGAAGCCACCCTGGCTCATGAAGAAAAAGTGACCTCGCTGATTAACAATCTCTACGCCCTTGCCGAAGCCGAACACGACTACGCCACTCGCGGCAAGCTCGACTGGTTCGTTTCCGAGCAAGTTGAAGAGGAAGAAAACTGCCACACGCTGATCGACCGCATCAAGCTGGCCGGCGACACCCCGATGGCTGTCTTCCAATTTGACCAGGAGCTAGCCACGCGCGTCTACAACGTACCCGCTCCGCTGGCAGCTAAGGAAAACTAATAGCCAAGCACGACTAACTGAACGCCCCCGAGCTCGCTGCCCGGGGGCGTTCAGTTTATATATGTATTCTCGGACGTCGGAACCGACACTCTGTACGCAGAAAAAAAACGCGTGAGAAACTTAACTTTCCTACGCCTACTATCGAATTTTTCAAACATTTTTCTTAATATTGCATTTGCCCTTGGGCTCTACAGAGTTCGGCACTGCGGCCGATAGCGCTGAGTTGGTGGCGGTTTTCTTGCAAGTATCGCGATTATTGGGTAACTTTGCAGTCGAATTCGCAATTACATATTTATTTCAGTTTCCAATAGTTGACTAAGCTACTTTCCAAACTCCCGGCGCGCCAGGCTCAGCCTCCGCTGTGGATATCGACTCTGCCGATTGCTGTACTGCTTACAGCCTTCATTCTCATCATCGTATTTCTTGGCCCGGCGGCCATCAGCGACTATTCGCAAGTGACACTCCTTGGCTCGGCTGCCTTAGCGGCTGCGTTGGCCTTATGCTGCGGCTCACTGACTCGGCGCTCGCTCGCAGTGGGTCTTCGCCGCAGTGCCACTCAGATATTGCCGGCCGTGCCGATGCTGATTTGCATCGCAGCTCTTGCCACTACATGGATGATGTCGGGCGTAGTACCGACGCTGATTGAGTATGGTCTTGAGATTCTGAACCCACGCTGGTTCTTGGTCACCACGTGCGTCGTGTGCGCCATGGTATCGGTAATCACGGGTAGCTCGTGGTCGACAATTGCCACTATCGGCGTAGCTTTCATCGGCATCGGCTCGTTCATGGGCTACAGCGAAGGGTGGATAGCCGGAGCTGTAATCTCCGGGGCGTACTTCGGCGACAAAATCTCGCCGCTGAGCGACACTACCGTCGTAGCGGCGTCGACTTGCGGCGTCGACCTCTTCGAGCATATTCGCTACTTAATGATTACCACAATGCCGGCCATGACCGTAGCGCTGCTGGTATTCGCCCTAAAAGGATTATTGAGCGACGCGGTAGATGGTGGCTCCGCTGCCGAAATGATTGAAGGCCTCACGACGACTTTCAACATCACACCGTGGACACTCGTCATACCCGTCATCACGCTCTCTCTGATTGCCATGCGCATCAATACCATAGTAGTGCTCGCAATCAGCGCGATACTTGGCGCCGTGGGAATCTTCGTGTTCCAACCGCAAATGGGTGCCGATTTTGTCGACGTGGCCATCTCGACCTGGTGCGGGTTCTCAGCCACTACAGGCAACGCTGCTATCGACGAACTCACCGCCACCAGTGGTATCTTGGGTATGATGCCGGTCGTATTTCTGGTGCTTAGTGCCCTGTGCTTCGGATGGATGCTCATCTCGACAGGCATGCTGCGCCGCATATCGATGGCCTTCACGGGCAGTTTGAATCGCCGACCGTCGATTGTGGCCTCTACGCTAGGCACCGGCATAGTGCTCAACGCCTGCACGGCCGACCAGTACCTATCGCTGATTATCGCCGGTAATATGTTTCGCCACGCGTTCCGACGCGCTCGCATGGAAGACCGCATGCTCAGCCGCACAATAGAAGACGGCGTCACGGTGACATCGCCACTGATTCCGTGGAGCTCGTGCGGCGTCACCCAGGCTACGGTGCTCGGAGTCCCTACTCTCGAATATCTGCCTTACTGCCTGTTCAACTATCTGACGCCGGTGATGTCGATGATTATCGTCACGACCGGTTACAAAATTTACAACACAGCTGAGACTATCAAAACAAAGCTCGCGTAAATACTCCAAACGACAACGACGACACCGAACTGCGCAGCGCCCATAGCGAATAGCCGGCTTCGGCGCCCAAAGCTAGTTTAGGGGTCAGCATGCAACTGGCGCCTACCGACGCATCAAGGGTAAACGAAAGATTGGGACGACTGAGACCTTCGCCATGAAGATTTTTCAGAAATCCCGGCATCAAGCGCGCCTCACCGGCCCAACGACGCCACGGCAGCGGCTGGTAATAAACCACGCCGGCCGAGAGGCCAAATCCATCAATCATCGACACATATCGGTCAGCTACATATATCGGCAGCGAACGCATACCGGCCGAGGCACTGACGCCGAAACGCTCGGCCAGCGGTAAGGTGGCTCGCACGCCGGTGCTGACACCCGTACGACTACTGCCACCGGGCGCACCACCACAAAGCGAAAAGTCGGCTCGCGTCACGACATCGACCGACGGCAGAAAATCGTTAGTCGCCGCGGGCAACGGACGACGCGACGTAGGAAATATCAAATCGCCTACCAAGTAGCCTATCTCGGTCGACACAAGTCCGGTGAGCATACCGCCAAGCACATCCTTTGGGAAATGCGAATTGCTCAGCATTCGCTGCATGGCCATAGCATCAACAACAAAGTGCGAGCCGAGCACCCACCAGGGCGATTTGTCGTAGAGTTCGTGACTGACAATCGATGCCGCAGTCGTGGTCCACGACATGTGGCGCGAAGGCCACGAATCGTTGCCATCGCGTTCGGGGCGCATCTCGTGGATCGACGATTTGAGCGCCTCGGTGAGCCCCGCATTTATCACCAGCGAAGCGCCAATACGCACCGCCGGCGGTGCGACACGTTCGGCAAAGCCGACCGAGTCGCTGCCTTGCACTTGCTGGGCTTTTACAACCGACGGCACGGCAACGACGGCCACCAGCGCTATTGCAAAAATCTTTTTTACCTTAGAATTCATCTATTGTTTTAGTCGTTATTTTTCGAGCGACTTATACACCTGGCGGAATAGTTCGGGACGAATCGACGAACGGTCGAATGCATCGTTGTCGCGAGTCGGGTCGACACGATTGCACAGGAATATAAATATCAAATCATTGGCAGGGTCAACCCAGAAGACCGTGCCGGTGAATCCGAGGTGTCCATAGACCGACGGATCAGCCTCCTCGCAAGTCGGTGAATTTTTGACATTTTCGGGATCGGGTTTGTCAAAGCCGAGACCGCGACGACACGTCGGGCTCTTCGAGGTAGTAA
Organism: uncultured Bacteroides sp.; assembly: GCA_964456545.1. Taxonomy (GTDB): domain Bacteria; phylum Bacteroidota; class Bacteroidia; order Bacteroidales; family Muribaculaceae; genus CAG-873. Next base: position 4,533 of record CAYWAM010000015.1, on the reverse strand, counting down.
ATAGCTCAACTGTCGACTCCGACAGAACGCGTGCATCGCCATAGACGCCACCATTGAGCCACATCTGGCAGAGCTTGGCCAAATCGGTAGCTGAAGCAAACACACCTGCATTGCCCGACACACCGCCAAGCATAGCTGCCGTCTCGTCGTGCACGAAGCCGCGCACATGCTGTCGACGCAGATATGTATCCTTCTCAGTGGGTGCAATGTCGGCTAGGTTGTGATGCAACGTGGGGCGATAGCAAGCGCCATAAGCACCGATGGGACCCCAGATGCTATCGGTCATAAAGCGGTCGTGAGGCTGACCGGTGAGACGCTGCTCCATATCGAGCAGCAGGCAGAAGTTAAGACACGAATAAGCGTAGCGGTTGGTCTTGCGCAGCGGTATATTGTAGATGCGATTCATAATCGTATCTACGGCGGCGCGACCTACCCACATGCCGCGGGCGGCCTGCACAGGCGTAGCAGCTGTGCTGTCAGCCGACACTATGTCAGTGCGGACACGCGCACCGGTATAGCCCCAAGCTCCTTCTTGAATCTTGATGGTATGGCGAGCGTCGCGACGCGGCTCTATGAGCTTGCCAGTATAGGTAGTCGTGTCAAACATAGTGTTGTACATATTCAGCGATGGCGGGATTGCCGATTCATGATACAGCAACTGGCTGACACGAATTGAATCTTTACCCGTACCGCGCAAACCGGGAATATAGGTCGAAACGGCATCATCGAGGCGGAACAAACCCAGGTCATAGGCCTTCATCACACCGGGTAGCGTGCCGGTGGCCTTCGACACCGACGCAAGGTCGTAGACCGTGTTCGGACCGACGGGCGAGCCTCCGATAGTCAGATTACCATAGTTGCGGTCGAGCACCACGTTGCCATTATGCGCTATCAGCACTTGGCAGCCGGGGAAAGCACCATCGGCAAGTGCGGCGCCTACAATCGAATCAATCGAGTCGGTGAGGCTCGGACGCATACCTTCAGCAGCGGGCGACGAGTAGCCCAGACGGCTCTTGGCAATCTTCACACCGGTGCCCATTTCGGCCACGCCGGGGAGGTTGACCGGTAGCGTTCCGTTCACTTCGATACCACCAAAGACAGCCATAGCAGCCGCTGTGCGCATCTCGGGGATATTGTCATAGGCAAGCACTACGGCATCACTCTTCTCGAGTGCACCGCGGAATTTACTCATCTTGTAAGCATTCATCATGAACGCGCCAATCAAGTGAGGCACCTCGGTGAGTTGAGCATACACGCGTCGAGCTACTGCATTGTCGATATGCACACCGGCTACCACCACATCATGAGCCTTGATTTCAGCCAGCTGTGCGCGGCTCAGCACTTGGTCGGCCATGTAGACGTCGACATCGGCATATTTGCGACACATGTCGGCAAAGCGAGTGTCGCCGTTGCTACCGATGCTCACGACAGCTATCTTTCTGTGTGCCAAGTCGCCAACGGGCAGCATATTATTGCGATTCCACAACACTGTGATGGCACTGCGACAAAGGTCATCGATGAGCGCACGGCACTCGGCGGTGTTGATGCGGTCCATGAGGCCTTCGATTTCGATAGGCTGCTCCTCGTGAAGTTGCAGCACATATTTGTAAGCTAAGATGCGCTTGCAGTGGTCTGCGATGACTGCTTCGCTAATCTTGCCACTCTTCACCATATTGTAAATAATGTCGATATCGGCTACCGGGTCGAGCGACGACAGCAGCACGTCGGCACCGGCTTTGAGCGCTTCGACTGCACCATTAAGGCCCTCGATACGCGCACCCTTCATGCCCAAAGCATCCGTGTAAATCAAGCCCTCGAAACCAAGGCTCTCGCGCAGCAAACCGGTGGTCATCGGGCGCGACAACGTGGCCGGACGGCCGCTGGGGTCAAGTGCCGGAGCTACAATATGCCCCACCATGATACCCGAGAGGCCATTATCTATGAAATCCTTGAAAGGTACAATATCTACGGAGTTGAACGTCTCGGCCGAATGATCTACCCGAGTGATTTCGCGGTGCGAGTCGGTCGACGTGTCACCGTGGCCGGGGAAATGCTTGCCCACAGCCTGCACGCCGGCATCCTCAAGTCCACGCGAGAAAGCCGTGCCGAGCAGGGCTACGCGGTGAGGGTCTTCGCCAAACGAACGATAGCCGATGACCGGATTGTGCGGATTAGAATTCACATCAAGCACAGGTGCAAAGTCTACGTGCTGGCCAACAAGACGGCTCTGGCGGCCCATCTCGCGGCCATATCGATACATCAGGTCGACGTCGGACATAGCGCCGAGCGCCATGTTGCACGGGAACTTAGGAGCTCCGTTGATGCGCATTGCCAGGCCCCACTCGCCGTCGAACGTCATCAGCACGGGTACCTTCGACACGCTCTGCACATAATTAGTCATCTCTACATACTGCTCGAGCGTGCCGGCGGTGAAGAGCAGACCGCCCACACCGTTGCGAGCATAGCGCTTGATAGCCGCCTTCGAATTATCGCCCTGGGCGGGCATCGTTTTCGGAAAAATCAACTGCGCCACACGTTCGCGCGGAGTCAGCACATTGTAGACCGAGTCGACCCAGCGGTCGCATGCCACTCGATCAGCATCCTTAATCAGATTAGGTGTCACGGCCGATGCTCCACAGGCAATTCCGCCTGCAAGCAGCATGGTAAACAGTCGTTTAAGCATTGTGTAATATATTTTTATTCAAGGTATTTGATTTAAAATTCGGTTTTAGTTGTGCATACGAGCAGCCGTCGATGGGTTTATCTTACGCTTGCGCCCGTTGCCATGACGCAAATACTCGAGTACGTCATCAAAGACTACTGTATTGCTCTGAGCCACCAGCTTGTGATTGCGCATCGACGACATATAGTCGCCACCATTGGCTATATAGTCAATCGTAGCCACACGATAAATGCGTTCTGCCTCTATCGGCCGGCCATTCAGCTTAGCGGAAGTCACATAAGCATCTTTGCGCGAAGCTGCCTCCGTGCCCGGCACATAGACAATCTCCACGCCTTCGCTCACGCCGTTGCCATCGACCGTAGCCATCACATTGAAGGCCGCAAGCAATTCACTGCCCTTAATATCGATAACCTGTACACGATTGTTGAACGGCATCATCGTGATAATCTGCCCTTCGTGGATAGTGCCCTTCGGCAGACCACGACGCAGACCGCCCTTGTTGAGAATTGCGAAGTCGACACTGTCGGCCAGCTGACGGCCGCGATCGAGTATTACGTCCGTAGCCCAGTTAAGCAAAGCAGCAGACTCCTGTGGCAACTCAATGCGAGTCTTGCCCACCGGCGCATTTGTCATCAACGAATCGACTCCGGCCCGATAAGGCGCCACCAAGGCTGCAAACTCTTGGGGCACGCGCGCATCAAGACGGCTATTGACAGGGATTACTCGATATGTCGACCTAAGCGACTCCAAATCGATGGTAATTTCTCCAACGTTCTTGCCCGCCTTGCCTACTTGAGCCACCAGCACATCGCGGCCATCAGCGTTCGCCACTAAGCACTGATACTTCTTCGACGTCGGAGTAATCAAATCGTGCGAATGACCGCCGATGATGATATCTATATCCTTCGAAGCACGAGCTAAAAGCAAATCGCCCGGAGGGGTCGACGGATTATAACCAATGTGAGAAATAGCTACCACCAGGTCGCAGCCACCGACGTGACGCAGCCACCACGCCGACGCATTAGCCGCTTCGACTGCATCAAGATACTCTACGCCGTCGTAGTTGCCTTCGGCAATCATACCCTCGGGCCGCAAATTAATGGCAATGAAACCAATCCGACGACCGTCGAACTCCTTGATAGCATACTTCTTGAACTTCCCGGCCAGCGCCGAATTCGACAAGTCGTAGTTAGTGGCCAAAAATTCGGCATCTGCCTTAGCAAGCACAGCTGCAAGAGAATCAACGCCATTGTCAAAATCATGATTGCCCAAGATACGTACATCATAGCCCATCGCATTCATGAGCTTCTGCTCAACCTCGCCGCCATATAGATTAAAATACAGCGTGCCTTGCACTGCGTCGCCGGCATCAATCAGTAGCACATTCTCATTAGCACACCGCACACTATCCACAACCACCATACGGCGACCGGCTCCGCCCAATCCATCACTTTCCACAGGATCTACCTGCGAGTGAGTGTCGTTGGTATGCAAAATCACTAGATTCTTCGCACCGCCAACGCTAGGCAAAGCAAGAAGTGCAGCAGCCATGACTGCCTTAATTATCGTTGAAGCCATTTAGTTCAAATCTGATGGTTAAATGACAGCCAAGAACACTGGCCCGACCGTCCTTTTTACATTATATATAATGTGCGAAGATACGAATATTTTTTCATTATCTGCTTTCAGACACACCTTTTTTGCCTAATTATGACAAAAAATAAAAAATAATCATCTAAAAATTTGGTAGATTTGAAAAAAGGTCGTAACTTTGCAACCGCAAAACCGAAAGAACAACGGCTCGCTAGCTCAACTGAATAGAGCATCTGACTACGGATCAGAAGGTTACA
>CAYWAM010000014.1:0-41953 GCA_964456545.1 uncultured Bacteroides sp. | reverse complement strand
GGGAGAGCAGGCGTCTCGCCTGCGAAACGCCAGTCGACGGTAACTTTTTGTGGGCTCACGAAATTACCAACGCCTGCACAACCGACGCAGGCGAGACGCCTGCGGTCTCTGCTTTGCAGAGCGCCTGCGGCGATGGCCAGGCTAGCGCCGCGTTACCCGTCCTCCGAGACCCATGCTAGCGCTGCGTTACCCGTCCTCCGAGACGCAGGCGACTCGCCTGCTATCCGGGGGGGGTTAGCGGAGGATGGTGAAGGTGGCGGGGTGGGAGTGGGTGTAGTCCTGGGCGGAGCGGATGAGGACGGTGGCGGTGTAGCGGCCGTCGGGCACGGGGGTGCCGTCGCTGTCGCAGAGGTCCCAGGTGTAGGGGAATGTGGCGTGGTCGACGCGGCTGACAGTGCGGCCGTGGCTATCGGCAATCAGCAACACCGATTCGGAGCCCGCCGAGCCGGCAAGGTCGAGTTCGACGCTTTGGCGGGCGATGTCGCAGTCGGCCGTGAGGGCCGGGCGCTCGAGGCGGCTGACGACTACGAAGTCGATGGTGGCGCGGTCGACCAGTCCGGCATTGTTGGTCACGGTGAGCGTGACGGTGTGAACGCCTTCGGCGAGGCCGTCGAGGGTGGTGCAGAGCGCCATAGTGCCGTCGTCGCGGCGGCTGACGAAGCGGTCGAGGCGGTCGACTGAGCGCACTCGGTCGATAGTGAGCGAGGTGTGAGTGGCGATGCCGAATTCACTGAAATCGAGGCCGCAGTCCGAGGGGTCGATGATGGCTGTGAGCTGCACGTCGGCCGCCGTCTCCGAGCCGCTGACGAAATCGGCGTCGCCGGCGCGGAAGTCGAGGATGGCGGGTGCTTCGAACACGGCATCTACGTAGTTTTCAGGGCTGTAGTCGCCGACGGTGAGGTGCTCGAACGAGCCGAGGGCCGTGCGGCCGGTTGCCTTGTCGGCGGCGTAGACAATCAGTCGGTTGTGGCCCACGGGCGAAGGCACCGGAGCGGTAACGACGACGTCGAATAAGCCGTCGCAGACGTTGGCCTCAACGTCGACGAGTGGCGTAAACTGCTGGCTGACAGCTACTGACTCGTAATCGCCCTCGTCGCGCGAGTTATATGTGTTGTTCGAGACCGCGGCGGCGATGATGCGCACGGTGACGGAGCCGTTGAAGTCGGCATCGACGTTGCCTTGCGCATCGGCAATGGCGCCCTTGACGTGGAATGGCTTCAGCGGCAGCACTTCGATATCCGAAGTGGCTTCGTGCCCATCGATTTCGGCGACTACGGCTGTGCAGGCCGGAGCATAGACAGGTAATGCCGGATCGCCGGCCAGATTGTAAATCAATGTGTTGATGAGGGCATTATCGATATTCATGATTCTGCCATCGATATACTGAGTAATGACGTGTCGACGAGCGCGAACGTAGACATCGCCATAGGTGTCGGTCGGGGCGGCTTCGGCATATGCGCGAGCCATGGAGAGGGTCGACAGCTGGTTGTATGAAATGTAAACGCTACGCGAGGCACCGACGGCCGCGAGACAGCCACCTCGGGGCACAAATAGCATCGCCTCGACCAAGCAGTTGATATTGCGGTCGAAGCTATATTGATCGCAGCTCGAGAACATGACCAACGGCATGGTGGGGTATTCGGTAGCTGCTGCATACGAGCGATTCCACTGCGCGGCATCGCCGATGAAGTTGGGGTCGCCGTGTCCGCTGTAGGTGAAGTAACCGACGCCGCGTTGCAGCTCCTGCCGCACGATGTCGCGGAAGGCGGTGTTAGTGTCGTTGCGGTCCTTGCGATAGAGCTGAGTGGGCACGTTGATGATGGTGAATTCGGGACGATAAGAGAGGATGGTATCGGCCACCTCGCGCGAGTGTCCGATGTGGGTGTTGAGGTTGCCCTCACCGGCACAAAGTAGAGCTCTACTATATGCACGATAATCGGCATCAACGCCGCTTAGGTGACGAATAGCCTTGTCGACATAGTCGGCGGCCTGCGCCGACGTAAGTGCCGGAACTCGCCCTACGGCTATATCGTAGGTTCTATAGTGGATATTATTGTGGTTGTAGTTGTCGGCAAGAATACCAAAATAGTTGTCTGACGCATAGTTAGTAATCATATTTGAGGTCTGCGACGTAATAGTGTTTTGGTAAGTGAGCAAGCGATCGGCCGGAGCTACTTCGAGAGAGCGATTATCGTAGTTGCAAGAGCCGAAAAGCAGCATATACTTAAACTTGGCCGGGTCGCGGTCGAAATACATCTTGGCCAGGCGACGATATGCCATGGCATCGCGAGCACCCGACGAGAATTCGTTGAAAACGGCATCTTGCAGCACGACGTTGACCTTCAGCCCCTGATACTGCTCGTGGGCAGCGGCCAGGCGGACTGCCTGCTCATAGTATTCGGCGGTAGTGATTATAAGCATATTAGGCGTCGCAGAGCCATGGAGGTTCTGTGCCGGCACCGAGCCAAGCACAGCCGGCGACGGATAGTGCACCGACGTGCGAAACGCTACGCTGCGCTGCGTATAGTTCTCGGTGAGCACATAGGAAAGCGTGCGCTGCGCGGCATCGTAGGTGGTGGGGTACGCAGCGATTTTGGTTAGATTGTCGATGTTCCAGACCATCATATCGTCGGCCGAATCGACGTCGGAGAAGACCATTTGCCGGCCGGCCATCGACTCGCCGCGGCTATAGTTGAGAATCAGCATCGGGTCGGTGTCGTCGAGCACATTGGCGCGAGGATAGCGCACGGCTGCGCGGTCGGGGGCTATGTAGCGAGGAGTGAGCGCCGCCGGAATCTGCACATTGAAGGTGACATAAGTATCGGCAAGAGGATGCTCGGCTGACGCGGCAAACGACACATAGCCACAAGCATCGTTGTATGCCGTATATTCGCCATCAGAAATGGCCCAAGCCATGGTGGAGCCTCCGCCGATTGAGTCAATCTCGCCATCAAGGCGAGTGGAGAGGCGAGTGGTTTGCGACGACGACACGGGTACAAAATAGTTGAATATGCCATTCGAACAAACATCGGAAGCCCGAAAATTGCGTATCCGCACTGCGTAGGGGATGCAATCGCCGGGGTGCACCTCGGCGCCGTGATAGCCAATGCCGCCATCGATAGGATTTTGCTCCTCGTGGTCAAAATAGTCGAGATGTATATGAAAGTCGACAGGCCCATACGAATCCGAAGCCTCCTTGGCGGCCTTGACCGGGATATCGGCTACACCCTCGGCGTCGCTCAAGAAGTAGTACGACCGTGTGTCGTAGTAGTTGCGGCGGACGGTAAAACGAGAGAGCTCGACACCCGTGACCGAATTCGACGACGCAGATACGTCGCCCTGGCCGAAAAAGAGAATGCGCCCATCGGGAGTGTGGAGGGTAGCTGTGGGGCTGAGATCGTCGGGCGCGCCGGCTGTGAATAGATTATCGGCCAGCACCGTGGAGCCGTAGCCGTAGACCTGCACACGAGCGGGGTCGTCGAAGCCCAAGCTGCGCAGTTCGTCGTATGTAAGCTGATAGATGCCCTCGACATCGGTCGCAATCTTGACCCAGTGGCCGCTGCTGAGACGCGAATTGGCAGCATAGAACGACACAGGATAGGCATGGAGCAACTGCGCTCCGACTGCCGCAATAAGCAACAATAATGAGAACAGACGGCTTTTCATAATACGCAGATTGAGGCGACAACGCAGCCGCCAAAGACGATTACTTGATATTGAACTCCAGAATCGGGTCGGCCGGGTCGGCCGCATAGCTCACGCGCCCCCCGATTTCAGGCACGAACGACTCGAGCTCGGTGGGGAGAATGATGACATCGCCGGTCTTGAACGTGGCGATTGCCGATATGCGCACAAGAGCATCAGCGGCGAAGTCGAGGTCGGGGGCGAATGTTGAAGCCACACCATGAAGGTCGTCCACATCAATCCAGCGGCCATGCACGAGCACATCATCGCTATAGTCAGTGAGCTCGCCACCGCTGAGATACGACACCAAAGTAGCCGCACCGATATAGCGCTCGGCAAAACGGCGGTCGATGCACTTGCCAAGGCGGTCGATGCGAACAGCCGGACGTATGCTACATGTGAGCGGACCGGTTTCGGGTACGAATAGCGGACGGCGGTCGGGGCGCCAAGCCGAATCGGCCATCAAAGCCGGACGGCAAGTAAGATTGTCGGAGTCGAGACGGAAGATTTTCATTGCTCGCGGTGATGCTGAGAGTCGGCCACCATGGCCAAGCGGTTGTACATCACGGCCAGATGAGAATATATGGATGTGTTAGTAACAACGATGCCGTCAGCCACACGAATGCGGGTGGGGGTGAAGTTCCACAATGCACGCACCCCGGCAGCCACCAGTTCGTCGGCCATCGACTGAGCACTCTCGACAGGCACCGCAAGGACGCCGATGGTGATGCCCAATTCGCGCACCAACCCGGAAAGGCGCGATGCACTATAGACCGGAATTCCGGCGATGCGCGTGTCGATGATGGCGGGATTTACATCGATGCCGGCCACGATGTTGAGGCCGTAGCGCCCCAAGCCGCTATCTTGCATCAGAGCGGCACCCAGCGAACCGACGCCGACCATCACAGCCGAATGTCGAGTATCAAAACCGAGAAACGAGCGCAGAGTTGCCTCGAGCGATGCTACTTCGTAGCCAATACGAGTTTTGCCTTTAATATTAAGAAACGACAAATCCTTCGCTATCTGTGAGGCATCAACATGGAGGTCGCCCGAGATGCGAGTCGACGACACATACTCAACCCCCTCGCTGATGAGGGTGGTGACATAGGCCAAATACCAAGGCAACCGCCTGAGCGTAGGCTCGGGCAGCAGATCTATAGGCCTCTGTATACGTGCGTCAGTCATTTTTTTCTGTCGTTCAGCCCGACGTCTATTCATCGTCTGCGGCTATTTCGCGCGCAAAGTTACGAAAAATCCTTTAAAAATGTGCCTTTAGACCCTGTTTTTCGCACTTTTCACTAATTAGGAGTACCTACGCGGGCGATGCGCGCAAAAAGATTTTAGTATATTGGAGTTTTTTAATAACTTTGTAGCTGATTTGAACTTATGCAACTGACATCGAGATGACAGAGCGACAAAGATGGACCGAAATTGAGCACCTCCCGGAATGGGATGAGGAGTTCTACGACGTGTACACAGCGAAAAAATTCGGCAAATGGGTGATGCTCAAAACCCTAAAACCGCAATACAAAGACAACGCTGAGATGCAGGAAATGCTGGAGCGCGAATTCGACGTGCGCTACAATCTGGCACACCCCAACATCATCATGATCAACGACATCGAGGAGGTGCCGGGGCTGGGCCTGTGCATCATCACTGACGATGTCTACGGCGACTCGCTGCGCAAACTTATCCGCGAGCGCAAAGTCACCGCCGAGCACGTGCAGAAGCTGCGCCACCAACTTGTCGACGCATTGGAATACATCCAGACCAACCACCTGGCGCATCATCCGCTGACACCCGAAAACATCATCTTCACCGAGAACGTTGGCAATCTGAAGCTCATCGACGTAGGCTTCGAGCAGCGCAAAGCCCTCACACCCGCCGACACCTCCGACGATATATACAACTACGGCCTGGTGCTTAAAGAAGTACTCGACGCATCCGAGCTCGAAGACCCCACACTGCGCAAAGTGGCCGAACGATGCCTCGACCCCGACCGCTCGCGCCGCTATAGCGACACACAGCAGCTGCGCCTTGCGCTGGTCGGACGCCAGTCAAACCGCCTCTACATGGCCATAATCGCCTTCTTGGCCGCCATGGTAGTGCTACTGCTGTGGCTCGCCTCGCCGTGGGGCCCACAGGCCACCGCTTAAGAAGGCTACCCTCCACTAAACCGACAATAACAAAAACGCTAACATAATGTCTGTCACTATAAAAGCTCTGCAACCCACACGCAGAGAAATCAAAGAATATATACGCTTCGGCAACGACCTTTACAAGGGAAATTCGTGCTACGTTCCGCCGCTGATTATGGACGAGATTGCCACACTGATGCCCGGCAAGAATCCGGCCTACGAACACTGCCGCTCGCAGTTCTTCATGGCCTATCGCGACGGCAAGCCCGTGGGGCGCATCGCCGCTCTAATCAACGACTTAGTCAACGAAAAAAACGGCACACACGATTTGCGATTCGGCTGGGTCGACTTTATCGACGACGCCGAAGTAGTAGATGCCCTCTTCGAGGCTGCCTACAAATGGGGTCGCCAACAAGGCTGCGACTCGATCGTAGGCCCTATGGGATTCTCCGACCTCGACCATGAAGGCATGCTCATCGACGGCTTCGACGAAATGGGTACCATGGCCACCATCTACAACCACCCCTACTACAAAGACCACATGGAACGCATGGGCTACGTCAAAGACGCCGACTGGGTGGAATATCGCATCAAAATCCCCGAAGCAATCCCCGAAAAGCACAAACGCATCGCCGACATCGTAGCTCGCAAGTATGAGCTGCGCTCGGTCAAATACACCGACCGCAACAAGCTGCGCGACGACTATGGCAAAGCCCTGTTCGAACTCATCAACGAGGCCTACGACGACCTCTATGGCTACTCGCCGCTGACTCAGAAGCAAATTGACCACTACATCAAAGAGTACCTCGGCATCCTGCGCTTGGAAGACATCAGCATCATCGTCGACAAAAACGACGAGCTCGTAGCTGTGGGCATCTCGATGCCCTCGCTATCGCAAGCGCTGCGCCGCTCGGGAGGCCGCTTGTTCCCCTTCGGTTGGTACCACTTGCTGCGAGCAATCCGCGGCAATGTCGACGTTGTAGACCTGCTGCTGGTAGCCGTAAAGCCCGAATATCAAAGCAAAGGCGTCAACGCTCTGCTCTTCGCCGACCTCATCCCGGCCTACAACGCCAACGGCTACAAGTTTGCCGAGTCAAACCTCGAGCTGGAAGGCAACGAAAACGTACAGCGCCAATGGGAGTACTTCGAACGCCGCTTGCACCGCCGCCGCCGCGCTTGGCGCCGCCCGCTCTAACACACCTCTCCTCTGATTGGCCTTAGCGGCCATCACAAACACTCATTCACGACAATGTCAAAAAACTACGACTTCAAAGCCGACCTCATTCGTCGCATCAAAAATAACAAAACCAGCCGCTGGATTCGCTTCGGCTCAGTGTCGCTCATCTACCTGCTGTGGATGGCTTGGCTCGGCAACTGGTGGTTCTTGCTCGGATGGCTCCTGCTCTTCGACATCTACATCACCGGCTACATCCCCTTCACCTGGTGGAAAAAGAGCCTGAACAAGGCTGTGCGCACCGTTATGGGATGGGTCGACGCCATCGTCTATGCGCTGATTTTGGTATACTTCATCTTTGCCTTCGTAGGCCAAAACTACCAGATACCGTCGTCGTCGCTTGAAAAGACGCTGCTCACGGGCGACTACCTGTGGGTCAATAAGATGCTCTACGGCCCGCGCGTGCCGATGACTCCGGTCAACTTCCCGCTCGTGCACAACACCCTTCCCTTCGTGGGCTGCGACAGCTACCTCGACTCGCCATCAAACAAATACCACCGCTTGAAAGGCCTGCGCTCGATTGAGTCGGGCGACATCGTCGTATTCAACTTCCCCGCCGGCGACTCAGTCATGTCTAAATACGAAGAGTCGGCCGAGTACTACTACTACCTCATCGATAAGCATGGTCGCGACTACGTGCTGTCGCACCCCGAAATCTTTGGCAACCTAAAATATCGCCCCGTCGACCGCCGACAGAACTTCGTCAAGCGCGCCGTAGGCCTGCCGGGCGAGACTCTCCGCATCTCAGGCGACACTATCTACATCGATGGTAAAGCGCAGCAGTTTCCCGAAAACGTACAGTTCACCTACCTATTCACATCGAATCGCATCGTCGACGACGAAATCATGCGCGAACTCGACATCACACCGAGCGACCTGATTAGGCTGAATTTTAGCGACCTTGAGCGCGAAATACTGGCCTCTTCGCTGCCATCGGCTCGAGCATCGCAGTATGCCTACGCCGTGCCGCTGACACGCAAAAGCCTTCACGAACTGCGCCAGCGCGGCTACATCAACGACGCTATAAAGTTCAACACCCTATTCCCGGCTACGGGTAGCGAGAATTTCCTCTTCCCGTGGGGCGCATGCGACGATTGGACACTAAGCGACTACGGTGGCAACGAAGGCCTTTGGATTCCCAAAAAAGGCGAGTCAATTGAGCTCAACGCCGACACTTGGGCTATATACAACCGCTGCATCCGCAACTACGAAGGCCACACCGACGCATATCTAGCCGACGACGGCCGCGTATACATCGACGGACAGCCGCAGGCCACATACACATTCGCCATGGACTACTACTTCATGATGGGCGACAACCGCGACGCCTCGCAAGACTCGCGCTTCTGGGGATTCGTACCCGAAGACCACATCGTAGGCTCTCCTATCGTAGTATTAGTATCATTCGACCGCGAACGCTCTCTATTCAACGGCGGCTTCCGCTGGAACCGCATTTTCCGCGACGCCAACCCCGATAAATGACCTCGAGCGCGCCGACATCAGCCACGCAGCACTCGCCTCTGATTCTATATCCGGAGTCGACAGTAGTGCTTGCACCTCGCCTGTTTGCCCCTGCACTCTACTATGCAGCCATAGCCTGCCATGGCAACGCCATCATCGACACCGCCACGCGCTACGACAAGCGACGAAAAGAGACGCACCGCTATGACATAGCCGACGTGCGCGGCCACTTGGCGCTGACCGTACCGGTGCAACGCCCACATTCAGCCGAAGGTGAAGGAGGCGCCACATGGGCCGACGCTACCGTTTCGGACCACGGTCAGTGGTGGCACGTACACCGCGTCACGCTCGAAAGCGCCTACGGTCGTACTCCCTACTTCGAATTCGTTGTCGACCGCTTCGCCGACATCATTGCCCCACCCGGCGACTGCCCACCGACAATTCTTGAACTTGCTCGCCGCGCCGACGAAGCCGTGCGCGACTTCCTGGGCATCGATAGCCACGTAGAGTGGCGCCCTATCGGCAAAGAACTCTCCTCCGCCGAAAGCACCATCATTGACCTGCGCACAGCTACATTCGACTCACCCTCGATGCCGCCCTACTTTCAGGTGCGTGCCGCCGACCTCGGCTTCATACCCTCGCTCAGCATCCTCGACCTAATATTCAACCTCGGCCCCGAAGCGCCGATTTACCTCCGCCGACTGGCCGAAGCCAACTTCTGACCCCTGCGGCTTGTTATATACAACGAACATACAACTCTGCTACCGGGCCACCGACGTGCCCTCAATTTCAACTTGTTATGGAACAAAAACATAAATCGGGATTTGTAAATATAGTAGGCAACCCCAACGTGGGCAAGTCGACGCTCATGAACGACCTCGTGGGCGAACGCATGTCAATCATCACATCCAAGGCGCAGACCACCCGCCACCGCATCATGGGCATCGTCAACGCGCCTGAGTATCAGATTGTATTCTCCGACACCCCCGGCGTGCTCCAACCCAAGTATAAGCTGCAAGAGAGCATGCTCCAGTTCAGCGAAGGCGCACTCACCGATGCCGACATTCTGCTCTATGTCACCGACGTAGTCGAAGACCCGACTAAAAACGCCGACTTCCTGCGCCGCGTGGCCGCTGAGAAAATCCCCGTACTGCTGGTAATCAACAAGATTGACCTACTCAAAGGCCAAAAGCAGCTCGAAGAAATCGTCGACCGCTGGCATGCCCTACTACCCCACGCCGAAATCATCCCCGCTTCGGCCAAAGAAGGCTTCAACGTGCAGGCCCTGATGAAACGCATCATCGAACTCCTGCCCGAAGGCGAGCCCTACTTCGGCAAAGACGCCCTCACCGACAAGCCCGCACGATTCTTCGTCACCGAAATTATACGCGAAAAAATCCTGCTCAACTACGACAAAGAAGTGCCCTACTCGGCTGAGGTAATCGTCGAGAAATTCGACGAGACCGACACTTCAATCCACATCATGGCCGTAATATACGTCGAACGCGACTCACAGAAGGGCATCCTTATAGGCCGTGGAGGCACTATGCTCAAGCGCGTCGGCACCGAAGCGCGCAAGGATATCGACACCTTCTTCGGCAAGCGCGTATTCCTCGAATTGTTCGTCAAAGTCGAGCCCAACTGGCGCAATCGCGAAAACAAACTCCGCGCCTTTGGCTACATTGAATAAAAATTCGTAACTTTGCATCCTAGAACTAAATACAACATCACAATATGCTCGTAGCTATAGTCGGCCGGCCCAACGTCGGCAAATCAACCCTCTTCAATCGCCTCACACAGACTCGTACCGCCATCGTTGACCCGACTGCCGGTACCACACGCGACCGCCAATACGGCAAAGTCGACTGGTGCGGCACCGAATTCTCAATCGTCGACACCGGCGGCTGGGTGGTCAACTCCGACGACATATTCGAAGCCGAAATCAACCGTCAAGTCAACCTGGCTATCGAGCAGGCCGACGTCATCATCTTCTGCGTCGACGCCATGAACGGCACCACCGACCTCGACGACCACGTGGCCGAAATCCTGCGCAAGAGCCGCAAGCCCGTCATCCTGGTAGCCAACAAAGTTGACTCTAACGAATGGCTCTACAACGTGCCCGAATTCTACTCGCTCGGCCTCGGCGACCCTATGCCCGTGTCTGCAATCAACGGCTACGGCACCGGCGACCTCCTCGACCTCGTGGTCAAAGACCTGCCTCAGGACGACCCCAACAACGAAGAGGAACTTGCCGACATACCCAAATTCACAATCGTAGGCCGCCCCAACGCCGGAAAATCATCGCTGCTCAACTCGTTCATGGGCGAAGACCGACACATCGTCACCGACATCGCCGGCACCACCCGCGACTCTATCTACACTCGCTACGACAAATTCGGCTTTGACTTCTACCTCGTCGACACCGCCGGCATCCGCAAGAAGACCAAAGTCAACGAAGACATCGAATACTACTCCGTGATTCGCTCAATCCGAGCCATCGAAGCCTCCGACGTCTGCATCCTCGTCATCGACGCTACACGCGGCATCGAAGCTCAGGACGTCAACATCTTCTCACTCATTCAGAAGAACCACAAAGGCCTCGTCGTAGTAGTCAATAAATGGGATATCGCTACCGATAAGTCGCAGCAGTCAATCAAGCACTTCGAAGCCACCATCCGCGAGCGCTTTGCCCCCTTCACCGACTTCCCCATCATCTTTGCGTCGGCCGTCACCAAGCAGCGTATCTACAAGGTGATTGAAACGGCTGTCGAAGTCTACGAAAACCGCCGCCGCGCCATTTCGACCTCGACCCTCAACAAGACCCTGCAGGAAGACATCGCCGCATTCCCGCCGCCAAGCAACAAAGGCAAATTCATCAAAATCAAATACATCACCATGCTCAAGGGCGCGCAGATTCCGACATTCATCTTCTTCTGCAACCTGCCCCAGTGGGTGAAAGAGCCCTATCGCCGCTACCTCGAGAACAAAATCCGCGAGCACTGGCAATTCTGCGGCTCACCTGTCGCCCTCTACTTCCGCGACAAATCAAAAGAATAATCCGGCCACAAGCCGACCTCGCACGCCCCTACGATTACGCACTCGTGGGGGCGTTTTACTTTTGGGCCCATACAAAACCAATGCTTATACACGACCATTTCATGCATACTAGCACTTAATTAAAACTAGTAAATCACGACAAAATACCTTTGTCGGAACATTTTTGCCTTTTGACAGGAAACGATTTTATATTGAATGCTCTTTATCTTTGCGGTTGTCAAAAATGCTATAAACAAATTAACCTTCAAATACATAATCTATGGCACATGAAATTAACAAGGAAATGGTGATGGTTCCGGCTCACGGATACATCAACACCGTCGAAGAACATGGATTATTCCATGACTTCAACCCCAGCACTACAGTACTGAAAAAAGGCACATTACTGAAAGAAGGCTTCCACAAACTGAAAAACGACATAACATTTATGCGCGACGTTCCTGTAAAACTTCGCGATGGCGTGACCATTTACACCGATATATTCCTACCCGGCGACTACTGCGAAGGCAAGACATATCCCACGCTTGTGGTATGGAGCCCCTATGGAAAAAGCGACGGCAGCTCGTGCGAACGCTACTTCAGCCTCTACAACATGCTTGGCATGGGCAATGAATGGAACTCCGGCCTCACAAAGGTTGAGGGTCCCGACCCCGACTACTGGTGCGAACATGGATACGCCGTCTGCCATCCCGACCCACGCGGCATCGCTCACAGCGAAGGCGACATCACGATGATTGGCTCTCAAGAAGCAGAAGACTGCTACGATGTCATCGAGTGGGTTGCTCAGCAGAAATGGAGCGACGGCAAGACAGCCCTCACTGGCACAAGCTACCTCACATTCTCGCAATGGTTTGTCGCCGCATTGCAGCCCCCACACCTCACTTGCTTGAATCCTCACGAAGGCCTATCAGATACCTATCGCGACATGTGCTTCCCGGGCGGCATCCCCGACCCCTACTTCATCGAACTCCTACAGGTCAACCACTGCAGCGCCAACGAAGGCACCATGCGCGAAGACATGTGTGCCGAAATGAAAAAATACCCGCTCGCATCAGCTAAACTGTGGCTCGACAAAAAAGCCGACCTCGGCAAGATAAATGTTCCGGCATACTTTATTGCAAGCTACAGCAACACACTCCACACCATGGGCACATTCCGCAGCTGGCGCAGAATCGGCTCTAATCAGAAATGGCTCCGCATTCACGATACCCAAGAATGGCCCGACTACTACAGCGAAGAAGCTACTGAAGACCGTCGCAAGTTCTTCGACCACTTCATGAAGGGTATCGACAACGGATGGGAAAAGACCCCTCGCGTACGCTCGGCTCTCTATGACTTCAAAGGTAGCAACAAACTGAATATTCCGGAGGAAGAATTCGGCTACGGCAAGGATATTGAATACACAAAGTATTACCTCGACGCGGACTCTCGCACACTGGAAGCTAATATAATACCCGAAAACGAAAGCCATGCCGAATACAGCGTGACGGCTGTTCCGACTCGCGTAAGTTTCATAAAAACTTTCGACAAAGAAACAGTCTTCGAAGGCTATCCGAAGCTGAAAGTTTTCTGTGGCGTCAAAGGCCACGACAACATGGACCTATTCGTATGGGTACAGAAAATCGACAAATTGGGCAATATCCTCTCGCAAATGACCGTACCCACGCAGAGCGCTCTAATGCAAGACTTCACCCAAGATGGCGCCTCAATCCTGCGCTACAAAGGCCCATGGGGACAACTACGCATCTCGATGCGTGCCCTCGCCGACGATTCGACCGACGAAGTACCCGAATATGCTTTCGACAAAGTTGAAAAACTCGAAGAAGGCAAAGTTTACGAGGCAGAAATAGCCCTCAGCCCCACCGGACTCATCTTCGAAAAAGGCGAAACTCTGCGCGTCGTAATCTCGTCTGACCAAGAAGTGGGCAACGGCAAGATGCCCGGCACTGCCGGTGCAATCGCCGACAACAAAGGCTCGCACATCATCTACACCGGCGGCAAGTATGCAAGCTACCTTCAATTGCCACTAAAGAAGATTTAAAGACCTCACAAATCACTTCTTCATATACTAGATACGATAGGCCGCCAATGCTCACTGGCTGCCTATCGTCTTTTATTGGGTGGAGAGGCTATAACTCGCGATATTGCTTGGGTGTCATTCCGGTTTCGCGCTTGAAAAATTTGTTGAAAAACGACGGATTCGAAAACAAAAGCTTATCAGCTATAGCATAGATTGGCAGCGACGTATGCTTTAAATCGATTTTTGCCTGCTGTATCACAGAGCGATTTACCCATTTCATCATTGGCTCGCCACTTTCCTGCTTGATTACCTTTCCCAAGTAATTTGCCGTGACACTGAGTTTATCGGCAAAGAATGCCGGATTACGCTGCCGGCCGTGCTGCTGATTGAGCAAATCGAAAAATTGGTGCAGTAATTCCTGATTGCGCGTATTTTTCTTCGTCGACGAAGTCGTGAAGCGGTCGTGAAGCATGAACACATTCTCAATGATTGCCTCAGCCAGGCGATCATAGACATGGACACCATCTTCTGTAGCAATACTATGACACAGCAACCGAATGTACGTCGAGAACAGCGTTTGCTCATCGGGCGAAAGATGTAGCTGTATGAAATTATTTGCTTGACGCGAAAGTTGAATATTGCGGAAAGAAAATGCCATAAAATTCACGTCCTCAGTGCGCGAATGTATCTCAATCGTACTTTTGGCAGGAATATACAGCAAATCATTGCGCTTGACGCTCACGTCCACCATGTTGATTTTTGCACAAGCTTCGCCGCTTGTAGCAATCGCCACATTTCCGTCATGCAGATAATAAGGCTCATCAGGTTGCAACAAATGTCTCAGATTCAGCGGTGATATATCAAGCGACACAAAATGATCGGCCGATAGATAGAAGTTATCTATAGCCGGAAGCGCCTCTTGCAGCCGATGAAACGGTATGTCTACTACGTCTTTTTTCATATCCAATGCTACAGCAATTGTAAAGCTACACTCTCAAATCTGCCGTAAATTTAAGCAAACCTTTTGAAAAGGCAGTCATCGCCTTCTTCAAATTATTTATATTGGCTCCGAAATCGCTTGATTTTAAGATTTTTTGATTTAACTAGGTGGGGGTGGTGGGGTTGCGTTTTCGCCAGATTTTTCGTAAATTTGCATTTTCAAAGCTTTGTAATAGAATATGTCAATCGAGAAAATTATACAATCTGCTGTAGCTAAAGCAGTTGAAAGCCTCTACGGCGTTCCGACAGAGGCTGCGTCGATCGTGCCTCAGGCCACGCGCAAGGAATTCGAAGGTAACATGACCATCGTGGTATTCCCCTGGGTTAAAGCCGCTCGCAAGGCGCCCGAAGCCGTCGGTGCAGAAATCGGCCAATGGCTGGTCGACAACGAACCCGCAGTGGCTCGTTTCAACGTTGTAAAAGGCTTCCTGAACCTTGTTATCGAGCCTTCGTTCTGGAACGGCGTGCTGAGCGCCATCGCAGCCGACGAGCGTCACGGCTTCACCGAAGCTACCGCCGACAGCCCGCTGGTGATGGTCGAATACTCATCGCCCAACACCAACAAGCCTCTCCACCTAGGCCACGTGCGCAACAACCTGCTCGGCTTCAGCCTCTCGGAAATTCTGAAAGCTTGTGGCAACCGCGTCGTAAAGACCAACATCGTCAACGACCGCGGCATCCACATCTGCAAATCGATGCTCGCTTGGCAAAAGTGGGGCGAAGGTGCCACTCCCGAAAGCCGCGGTGTCAAGGGCGACCACCTCATCGGCGACTTCTATGTAGCTTTCGACAAGCACTTCCGCGCTGAAGTTGCAGCCCTGATGGAGGAAAAAGGCCTTAGCAAGGAAGATGCTGAAGCTCAATCGCCTCTGATGGCCGAAGCTCGCGAAATGCTGCGCCGCTGGGAAGCTAACGACCCCGAAGTGCGCGCCCTCTGGGAAAAGATGAACTCGTGGGTTTACGCCGGCTTCGACGAGACTTATCGCCGAATGGGCGTCGACTTCGACAAGATATACTACGAATCGCAGACCTACCTCGAAGGTAAAGACCTGGTGCTCAAAGGCCTCGAAGAAGGCAAAATGTACCGCAAGGAGGATGGCTCTGTGTGGGCCGACCTCACCGCCGAAGGCCTCGACCACAAGCTGCTGCTGCGTGCCGACGGCACATCGGTGTACATGACTCAGGACATCGGCACTGCCAAGATGCGCTTCATCGACTACCCCATCGACAAGATGATTTACGTCGTTGGCAACGAACAGAACTACCACTTCCAGGTGCTGTCGCTGCTGCTCGACCGCCTCGGCTTCAAGTGGGGCAAAGACCTCGTACACTTCAGCTACGGCATGGTTGAGCTCCCCTCGGGCAAGATGAAGAGCCGCGAAGGCACCGTAGTCGACGCCGACGACCTGATGGCCGACATGGTAGCCGAAGCTCGCCGCGTCAGCGACGAAATGGGCAAAATCCAGGGCCTCAACGACGACGAAAAGGCCGACGTGGCCGAAATCGTTGGCCTCGGCGCTCTGAAATACTTCCTGCTCAAGGTCGACCCGCGCAAGAACATGATGTTCAACCCCGCCGACTCAATCGACTTCAACGGCAACACAGGCCCCTTCATCCAATATGCATATGCTCGCATGAAGTCGGTTCTCCGCAAGGCTGCCGACGCCGGCCACACCATTGGCGACTTTGCCTCGGCTACTCCCTGCGAACGCGAAATCACCCTGATTCAGCGCCTGGCCGACTTCCCCTCGACCGTGGCCGAAGCCGGTCGCAGCTACTCGCCCGCGCTGATTGCCAACTACGCCTACGACCTGGTGAAGGAATACAACCAGTTCTATCACGACTGCCCGATTCTGCGCGAGACCGACGCCGCGCTGCTGTCGCTGCGTCTGCAGCTGACCGCCGTGACCGCTCGCACCGTGGCCGCCGCCATGTCGCTGCTTGGCATCCGCGTCCCCGAGCGCATGTAATCGACTCGCATCCTCTTTCACTCTAAATATCTCTCTCAACTAAAAACGAAAACAATTATGGATCAGTATTCTAACTATCCCTACCAAAACCCTGCCACTACCGTGCAAAGCATGGTATCGTCGGCAATGAAAAAAGTGTACACGAAGATGACGCTCGCCCTGATCGTCACCGCCGTCGTATCCTACTTCTGCGGCACATCGATGGAGTACCTGACGTTCCTGGCTCAGCACCGTGCCTTCATGTGGATTCTGGCCCTGGGCTCGATTGGCATCGTCTTCGGCGTGTCGGCCGGCATCAACAAACTGTCGTCGTCGACTGCCACCGCTCTGTTCTATCTCTACGCCGTAATTAACGCGCTGTGGCTGGCTCCGATTTTCGCTGTCTACACCCACGCCTCGATCGCCAAGACATTCTTCATCACTGCCGGCACATTCGGCGCAATGAGCGTCTTCGGCTACACCACCGGCCAGGACCTCAGCAAGATTGGCAACATCCTGTTTATGGCCTTGATTGGTGTGATTATCGCCTCGCTGGTCAACATCTTTGCTCACAGCAGCACTCTGGAGTGGATTATCAGCATCGCCGGCGTAGTTATCTTCACCGGTCTGACGGCCTGGGACACCCAGAAAATCAAAGAAATGGCCACCGTGATGCCCACATCGCAAGTTGGACGCTTGGCCACTCTGGGTGCCTTGTCACTGTACCTCGATTTCATCAACCTATTCCTCTATCTGCTCCGCTTCTTCGGTAGCTCGCGCGATTGAAAGGTTTGAGTAAATACACATTAGCCTATAGGCAGCTCGTCACTCTCGGGCTGCCTATATTGATAGGCCAACTTGGCAACATCGTTGTCGGGTTTGCCGATAACATCATGGTCGGCCGCTACTCCACCGAAGCGCTGGCCTCGGCCTCGTTTGTGAACAATATGTTCAACGTGGCTATCTTCTGCCTGATGGGTTTCGCCTACGGCTTGACACCACTGGCCGGTGCTCTCTTCGGCAATGGCCAACTGGCCGAAACCGGCGCGCTCACCCGCCAAGCAGTGAAAATCAACATAGTGTTTGCAGCACTCGTGACCGGCATAATGACTCTGGTCTACTTCAACCTCGACCACATGGGCCAGCCCGCCGAATTGATGCCAATCATCAAGCCTTACTACCTACTCTACCTGACCAGCTTGATTCCCATCGCTGTGTTCAACGTGCTGTCGCAGTGGAGCTATGCTATCAACAACACACGCCTGCCGATGTGGCTCATCCTCGGTGCCAACATCTTCAATATCTGCGGCAACTATGTGCTGATTTACGGCAACTTCGGCGCGCCCGAGCTAGGCCTCTTCGGCGCAGGATGCGCCACACTGACCGCCCGCATCGGCTGTATGCTCGTGCTTGTGGCCGTGATGCTACGCGCCCGCCGCTACGCCCCCTACCGCGAGGGCTTCATGCACCAACGCTCGCGCCGAGGCGACAACGCCTTGCTCTGGCGCACCAGCATCCCCGTGGCGCTACAAATGACCTTCGAGAGTGGCTCATTCACTGCCGCCGCCGTCATGACAGGCTGGCTCGGCGCCATCCCACTAGCCGCGTTCCAGATTATCGTCATCATCGGCACACTCGGCTTCTGCATCTACTACAGCATTGGCTCGGCCATCACCATCAAAGTAGCCAACGCTGCCGGCACCGGCGATAACGCCGGTATGCGCCACATGGCGTGGGCCGGATACCACATCATGCTGACTGTCATGATGTTCTCATCGGCTATTTTTGTCTTCGGAGGCACCACACTGATGAAGGCCTTCACCACCGACACAGCCGTGCTAGCCTTGGCTTCAACCCTAATTTTCCCGCTGGTACTCTACCAACTCGGCGACGCCACCCAGATTGCCTTCGCCAACGCTCTGCGCGGCACCTCGCACGTGATGCCAATGCTCTGGATTGCCTTCATTAGCTACATGGTCATCGGCATCCCGGCCACATATCTGCTCGGAATCACAGCCGGCATGGGTGTCTACGGCATCATCCTGAGCTTCTCGGCCAGCCTGTTCTTGGCCGCCGCCCTGTTCTTGATTTTCTTCCTGCGAGCGACAAGCGCTCCGCCGGCAGCCGACGTCAGCCCAAAGGGCCCACAACTTGCGGGCAAAACACAAGCATAACGTTAACAACCCACTTAGATAACTAACTTTCAATCCATTGCCATGAAACTTCTTAAATCGATACTCATCGGTTTAGCCGTGGCTCTTTCGTCCACCTCGGCTAGCGCACAGTACTATCAGATTGCCAACCAGCTGACAAACGTACTCCGCCCGGCCCTGTCGGGCTCACTGTCGTACAAAGGCTTCGTCGAAGTCAATGGCATCGCCGGCATCGGCACCAACCGCGCCAACTTCATCGGCATCAGCACCTCGCAAGGTTTTCAGTACTCGTCGTGGTTCTATATGGGTGTCGGCATGGGCATCGACGTAGCCATGGCGCGCAACGTCGATAATCGTCCGGAAGGCAACTTCTATGGCGTAAATATTAGCAAAAACATGGCTATGCTGCCACTGTTTACCGACTTTCGCTTCAACTTCGGCTCTATAGCCGGCGCATCGCTCTTCATCGATGCCAAGCTTGGCGCAGCCTGGTTTTTGGGCAGCAAATACCTCGGACTGTATGATAGCTATATGAGCCACAGCGCACAGTTCATGTTGCAACCCAGCATGGGCGTTCGCATACCCGCCGACGGGAAAAGCAACCGCGCCATAAACATCGGCTTGACATATCGACTGATTACTTCAAACTACAATTACGGCTGGGACGGCAACACAACATCGCTCAACGGCTTCGGCCTCGCCATTGCCTACGAATGGTAAACACTCCGTTTTAGCAAATACAGAGGCTTCTAAGCCATCGCGTCAAGGTCGGGCTTTGGAGGCCAAGATGCGATGTCCAAGGCGACAATAGAGGCATTTGCGAGGCTCGCAGTACTCGCGGCGTAGCTGTATCAATGCTTGCGACGAGAAAGCGTTGTCGCACGCGATACCGGCATCTGTGAATATCGACACCACCGAGTTGTGCTCTGGCGCTAAACTTTCGAGCAACTCTACCGCCGCAGCGCAGTGGCTATCAGAGCCACATTGCAGGCCATAAGCGTAGAGCAACGGCACCACAGCATTAATCATCAAGCTCCGCAGCGAATCAGCGCTCAATGCCCGAGGAGCACAAGCCGAAGCCCCTCCGAACGTATAGTGATTCACCCAATAGCCATGAAGGTCGCTTTGCAACAGACGACGCGCATCGTCCTCGGTGCGAATATGGTGAAATTGGCGTCCAAATTCAAAACTATTGCCTATCAGAGAGGCTAACAAGGCTATGCGACGGTGTGGAAAGTTAGGCGGACGCATACGCGCCATACGCCACCCGAGCGCACCCGGGGCCGAAATATCGTACTTGCGACACATAAATTCATACTCGCGACGCAAATCCTCAATATAGGCTCTATCAGCATCATCAGCGACTTCGACATCGAGAAATCCGGCCTGCCCGAATAGCAAGCCCTCCACCGAAGTCATATCGCCACGATGTTTGAGCATAGCTCTCAGAGGTGTAGCAAATGCCAAACGTTCGAAAGCATCACTATTAGTGCTGAAACCCAAAGCTCGAGCCAGCGCGACGTAGGCTGTGGCCAGCCAATCGCCCCCCAAACGCTCGAGATAGCGCCCCACACGGTCGCTCTTAGCATAGAGACGCTCATAACCTAAGGCTGTGACCCAATCAGTCACATATATCGTATCGATATTCGCAAGCTCCGACATACACGGCAGACGCGACGGATCAGCCACAAGGGCGTCGTAGCGTGCACGATAATCTGTTGTATAAGGAAGTATGAAGGTGGGGATTGGTCGGCCATCGGCACGGCATACTTGCAGGTCATTTTCGCCTACGACATGCAGAATCACCGAATCGTAGCTCGCATCCAGATGGTGGCGATGGCGACGCCAATCGCTGGCACGGACGTGAATCTCGACATTTCCGGCCCACACGCGACCATCAATCTCTATTTTAGCGTTAAAAAAGTCGGGCCCCGCATCGGTATTGAGCCGACCGGGGTCGATGACGTGAAGTCGCCGCCCGTCGGTCGTAAACATGTCGCACGGCTCACACAGGCGATGTTGCCATAGGTATTGTAAGAGACGTTCGGCAGGCATGATTGACGGGCGTAGAGAACTAAATAAGACTTAAACTAGGCGATTGAATCCGGGAGGTAGCGGACAGGTGAAATACATGTCGCGCCTGGTGATAGGATGGATAAATCGCAACGTCTCGGCATGGAGCGCGAGGCGATGAATAGGCGATATATCGGAGCCATAGCGGCGGTCGCCGACGATGGGCATGCCCTTATCAGCCAGATGCACACGAATCTGGTTCTTACGGCCCGTCTCGAGCTGCACTTCGAGCAGCGAATAGCCGCCACGAGTGCGGACGGTGCGATAGCGAGTCACAGCCAGCTTGCCTTCAGAGGGCTTATCCGTTGAATAAACTTCGTGTGCGGCATTTTCAGCCAAATAGCTGGTAATGGTACCGCTTTCAGGGTCGGGGCGACCCTTGACAATCGCTGCGTATTTGCGTTCGAGCACCATGTTGTTCCAGTTGTGCTGCATGGCTTCCTTTGCTTCGACAGTCTTTGCAAACAGCATCACGCCCGAAGTCTGCTGGTCGAGTCGGTGAACGATAAAGAGCTTTTGGCGCGGGTCAACACGCTTGACATAGTCGCGCAGCAGATTGTAGGCGGTACCCTCGCGCTTGGTGTCTGTACCCATCGAGAGCAGTCCGTAGCCCTTATTTACGACGATGATATCATCGTCTTCGTAAAGGATATGCAGGCGCGAGTGACGGAAGAGCTGAAATTCGCGCGAAGTATTCACTTTGACGGTGTCGCCTGCGCGCAGGGGCTGGTCCCACTGGCGCGTCACGCCGCCATTGACCATCACCTGATTATGCTTCAGATAATCCTTGACGGTGGTGCGCTTGCGGTCGCTCATCGCAGCGAGCAGATAGTCGAGCAGCCGCTCCTGGTCGGCCTCGACGGTAAATGTCAGAATATAGTCGGGGCGAAAGCGCGAGCGCTCAGCGCCGGGTTTTGTAGTCAGGTGCTTAATGGCCATAGCGATAAATTATTTCTTACGGGTGGTAGTACGACGTGTAGTGCGAGCTTTAGCAGGCTTTTCGTCCTGAGCCTTGACGATTTCCATAGCCTCTTCAAGCGAGAGCGCTGCAGGGTCTTCGACTGTCTTAGGTATTTTGTAGTTCTTGTCGTTGTAGGCTATATAGATGCCGTAGCGACCGTTGAGGATTTGCAGACCGGGCTCGGCATCGAAGGCCTTCACCAGGCGCTGAGCTTCGCGGCTACGCTTCTCGTTGATAAGCGAGATAGCTTCGTCGAGAGTCACGGCTGCCGGTGCCATCTCCTTGGGAATTGACACGAACTTACCATCGTGACGCACATAGGGGCCAAAACGGCCGATTGCCACCGTCACGTCCTTGCCTTCATACTCGCCTAGCGAACGAGGAAATTCGAAGAGTTTCAGAGCTTCATCAAGAGTGATAGTTGACATCGATTGCCCCTTGAGCAGCGAAGCGAATTGCGGCTTTTCGTCGCTATCGGCATCGCCAATCTGCACTAGCGGGCCAAATCGGCCAATCTTCACCGACACCGGGCGTCCCTGCGGGTCGGTACCAAGGCAACGCTCGCCCACCTTGTGTTCCAAACGCATATTCATAGCCTCATCGACACAGGGATGGAAGCGGTCATAGAAGGCTCGCATCTCGCCGCTCCAAGGCAACTTGCCCTCGGCGATTTCGTCGAATTGTTCTTCGACCTTTGCCGTAAAGTTATAATCAAGGATTTCAGGGAAATACTTCGTGAGGAATTCATTGACCACCACGCCTATATCAGTAGGAATAAGTTTGCCCTTTTCGGCGCCTGTGAGTTCGCTGTGTGTATCGGCCGTTATCAGGCCGGCTGCATCAGAGTGAAGCACAGTATAGTCGCGGCGCACACCTTCGCGCTCGCCCTTTTCGATATATTCGCGGTTTTGAATAGTCGAGATAGTCGGAGCGTAGGTCGAAGGGCGACCGATGCCGAGTTCTTCCATCTTCTTGACGAGCGACGCTTCAGTGTAGCGCGGCGGCTGCTGAGTGAAGCGCTCGGTAGCAGTGATACCTTCAACACTGAGCTGCTGGCCTGCCGTAAGTCGCGGTAGCAGGCCCGAACCGCTGTCGCGGCCATCGTTTTCGTTGTCGGTACTTTCGGTATAGACGTGAAGGAAGCCGTCGAAGGTGATGACTTCGCCTGTAGCAGTAAAGTGCTCTGACAGAGCTGGCGAAGTAATTTCTGCCGTAGTTTTTTCCATAACGGCATCAGCCATCTGCGAGGCGATAGTGCGACGACGTATCAGCTGATAGAGCTTGCGCTCGCGGTCGCTGGCGTCGGCCGGAATCTCAATAGTGATATCGGTCGGGCGAATAGCTTCGTGAGCCTCCTGAGCACCCTTCGACTGAGTATGATATTGGCGCACCTGCAGGTAGCGGTCGCCCATCGTGCTCTTAATTTCAGCAGCGATGGCGCTGACAGCGTCGTCCGAAAGGTTGAGCGAGTCGGTACGCATGTATGTGATGTGACCACCTTCGTACAGGCGCTGAGCCACCATCATGGTCTGCGCCACAGTGAAGCCGAGCTTGCGAGCCGCTTCTTGCTGCAGTGTCGAAGTAGTGAAGGGCGCTGCAGGGCTCTTGGATAGCGGACGTGTGGCAATCTCGCCAATCTTAAAATCAGCACCGGCACACTTCTCAAGCAAGCGACGCGACTCATCGGCCGAGCCAAGGCGGCGCGAAAGGTCGGCACGCAGTTCGTCGCCCTGAGCCGTGCGGAACTGGCCTACAACACGGAAATAAGGCTCGGCCACAAAGTCCTTGATTTCTTGCTCACGCTCTACGATTAGACGTACAGCCACCGACTGCACGCGACCGGCCGAAAGCGCCGGCTTAATCTTGCGCCACAGCACCGGCGAGAGCTCAAATCCGACGATGCGGTCGAGCACGCGACGAGCCTGCTGAGCATCTACTCGAGCAAGGTCAATCGTGCGCGGATTGTTCAGAGCATTAAGTATAGCTTTTTTCGTAATCTCATGAAATACAATACGCTTGGTCGTAGCCGGGTCGAGACCTAGCACTTCGGCCAAGTGCCATGCGATAGCTTCTCCCTCGCGGTCCTCATCGGAAGCCAGCCACACGGTATCGGCCTCCGAAGCAGCACGACGCAATTCGTCCACTACAGTTTTCTTGTCGTCGGGTATCTCATAAATCGGCTCAAAGCCTTTATCAACGTCGATACTGAATGTTTTCGACTTCAAATCGCGGATGTGGCCGTAGCTCGACATCACTTTGTAGTCGGATCCTAAAAACTTCTCGATCGTCTTCGCTTTTGCCGGAGACTCTACTATTACAAGGTTCTTCATCACATTAATTATACAATTCGAGCGGCAAAATTAGTAATTTTTTTTCATTTTGCATAAGTTAGCGACAAAACTACCAATTTTTCTTTGAAACAAGAATAGCTTAAAAATGTCGATTCTACACCTGCCTAATAGAATTAGGCACCCGGCCACCAATATCGCGCACCGTCCGCAGCAAAATAACGTGAAGTTAATGCCCCGACCCTCGGCCAAGCTCCCTTACACGTTCAAAAAACACTCAATCGACCACCGGATTTGATTTTCAAATTAAAATCCGCTGCAACGCCGACTTTAGGCATTCTAATAGTCTAAAATGCCCTTTTTGGTAGCATTTTGCCACTTGTTAATATATGTTAATGATGTGATAATCAAGCTTAAGGTGCAAAAAAGGCCGAAAAAATTTCCTTATTTACAAAATGATTGCTAACTTTGCAGCGCGAAAAATGAATCAATAATTAATAAAAACTTATTATCATGTCAGAAACCGCAAATCGCGTACAGGCTATCATCACCGACAAGCTCGGTGTATCTGCTGAGCAGGTTACCCCCGAAGCATCGTTCACCGCCGACCTCGGCGCTGATTCACTCGACACCGTCGAACTGATCATGGACTTCGAAAAGGAATTCGACCTCGAAATTCCCGACGAAGATGCTCAGAACATCAAGACTGTAGGTGACGCTATCGCCTATATCGAAGAGCACCAGAAGTAATTCAAGTACTCTCGTATGACTTACAATCGATGCGCGGCCCCTACTCGAGCCGCGCTCGATTAATTAATCATCCTCCCTCCCAAAATTACACTCCTCCGCTCCAAATATATAACCAATTTCGATATTAGCACATGGAATTAAAACGTGTTGTTGTAACCGGCATGGGCGCCATCACCCCGATCGGCAACGACGTGGCTTCGACCTGGAACGCCGCCCTTAATGGCGTCAGCGGTGCCGCCCCGATCACCCACTTTGACGCCTCGAAGTTTAAAACCAAATTTGCCTGCGAAGTAAAAAACTTCAATGGTGAAGAACACTTCGACCGCCGTAAACTCCGCCAGCTCGACCTCTATGCTCAATATGCTTTGGTGGCTGCTCGCCAAGCTGTAGCTGACGCAGGTCTCGAGGACGAAGGTGCATTCAACAAGGACCGCGTTGGTGTAATCGTCGCTGCCGGCATCGGTGGCCTCCACACCTTCGAAGAAGAAGCCGGATACTATGCCCTCAACGAAGAAAAAGGCCCCAAATACAACCCATTCTTCATCCCCAAGATGATTGCCGACATTGCATCAGGCCACATCTCTATGGAATACGGCTATCACGGCCCCAACTACGGCGTTGTATCAGCATGTGCTTCGTCGAACAACGCTATCGTCGACGCATTCAACCTCATTCGCCTTGGCAAAGCCGAAGCAATGATTACCGGTGGTGCCGAAGCTGCTATCTACCCTGCTGGCGTAGGCGGCTTCAACTCGATGCACGCTCTGTCGACTCGCAACGATAGCCCCGAAACCGCTTCGCGCCCCTTCAGCAAGTCGCGCGACGGCTTCGTAATGGGCGAAGGCAGCGTAGTTCTCGTTCTCGAAGAACTCGAACACGCACTGGCTCGCGGCGCTAAAATCTACGCCGAAGTTGCCGGCGGCGGTCTGTCGGCCGACGCTTACCACCTCACCGCTACTCACCCCGAAGGCCTCGGCGCTATCCTCGCTATGAAGAACGCTCTGGAAGATGCCGAAATGCAGCCCGAAGACATCGACTACATCAACGTGCACGGCACATCGACTCCCGTAGGCGACATCTCGGAAATCAAGGCTATCGTCGACGTATTCGGTGACCACGCCAAGAAACTCAATATCTCTTCAACCAAGTCGATGACCGGCCACCTGCTCGGTGCCACCGGTGCTCTCGAAGCTATGTTCAGCGTGCTCGCTGTTCAGAACAACATCATCCCGCCCACAATCAACCACGAAGAAGGCGACGAAGACGAAAACATCGACTACACACTGAACTTCACATTCAATAAGGCTCAAGAACGCCCCGTGCGTGCTGCTCTGTCGAACTCATTCGGCTTCGGCGGCCACAACGCCACAATCATTGTCAAGGAGTTCTCTAAGTAAGTAACACCTACCTAACTATAGTCAAGCCCCGACTTCGCAATGCGATGTCGGGGCTTGATGCTTTATTTCAGCACCGGTGAATCCTATTTTTTCGCGCCCGCTCATTTGTTAAAGATTGCAAACGATGCTGGCTGAAAATTAATATTCTTTTGCATTTATAGTGGCTATGTCAAAAAAAGTTTGTAATTTTGTCGAAAATTTAGAAGAAAAGGTAAGAAAGACAAATGAAAAGAACTACCATTCTGGCCGCGATGGCCACACTTGCGCTTAGCGCATCGGCCGAAGGCTACCAAGTAAACACATTCAGCTCGAAGCAGCTCGGCATGGGTCATGCCGGCGTAGCAATGAAACTCGGCGCTGAAAGCATCCTCTTCAACCCCGGCGCACTGGCCATGAGCGACAAGACATTCGAACTGTCGGGCTCGATCACCGCTATCTCGGCCGACGCATGGGCTACAAGCAATGGTGTAAAATACGAAACTGACAACGACATCTCGACCCCGATGAACATCTCGTCGGCCTTCAAAATCTACGACAACTTCTACGGCGGTATCGCCCTGTTCACCCCCTACGGTTCAGGTATCAACTGGGGCGAACACTGGCCCGGCGCTGTGCTCAACCAAGACGTAAAGATTAAGGTATTCACCGTGCAGCCCACCGTATCGTGGCGTCCGCTCAAGAACCTCTCGGTCGGCGCAGGCCTGATGATCAACTGGGGTTCAGTCGACCTCAGCAAGGCCCTGCTCACCGGCTCATCGCTCAACCCGCTGCTGAAGGCTATGGGCATGCCCGACGAAGCTCTGTACTCGCCCGAAGCTTCACCCGCATCGGTAAACCTCAAAGGCTCTTCGAACCTGGCCCTCGGCTTCAGCGTAGGCGCTCTGTGGGACATCAACAAGCAGTGGAGCCTCGGCTTGTCGTTCCGCTCGCGCTCGCTCCTGACCGTAGAAAAAGGTGACGCACGCGTAAGCTACAGCGGCGCTGCCGAAAACATGCTCACCCCCATCCTCGACAATCTGAACAACACCAACTTCCGCGCTTCGCTGCCCGCTCCCTACGTACTCACACTCGGTACAGCTTTCAAGCCCATCGACAACGTGACTATCGCTCTCGACGTGCAGCTCAACGGCTGGAAGACCTACAAGTCGCTCAATATCGAATTCGACGACCTCGAAGCATTCAACCAGTCTCTCACAAAAAATTACAAGAACTGCCTCACCTACCACGTAGGTGCTCAGTGGGGTGTAACCCAGCGTTGCGACCTGCGTTGCGGCCTCATGGTTGACACCAGCCCCTGCGACAAAAATTTCTACAATCCCGAAACTCCCGGCCAGCTGCGTATCGAACCCTCGGTTGGCTTCTCGTTCCGCCCGATGAAGAATCTGTCGATTGACCTGGCATTCATGTACGTTCACGGCTGCGGCACTGACAATGCCACCGGCGTCTACGACAACCTCGTCTACAAAGTAGCAGCCCAAATTTCGCCCGACATGCCCGGCGCATTAGGCCTCAAACCTCAAGGCACATTCACAGCCGACTACAAAGTGCGCGCTTACATGCCTTCGTTTGGCCTCAGCTACTCATTCTAAAAGACTGATAAGCGAAACATACTGACTCTAGCAAATAGCCGTCGGTTTCGAATCTCGAAGCCGGCGGCATTTCTTTTACACTACCCGTAAAATATCAGCAACAAAGGCGCGATGCTAGCCGAAATACTTCGGAGCAAGGCGATGCAGCCCGGCGCACACAAGCCGCCATAGCTGCTTATAGACAAGCGCCATTGCGATGCTAGCCACAAAATAGCAAGCCACCAAGGCCACGGATGCCTTATGGTCGGGAATACCAAAGAAGAACCACTGACGCACCACCGGATGAGCCGCAAACAAATACGGACTCAATCCGCCCATCCATATCCACAAATCGCGCCACACGGGAATACGCATCGTCAGCCTACCGAAGGCTATCACGATGACCACCGCCGCCACAAGCGACAACTGCCAAGCATAAAAATCAAGTGTACTCGGCAAAAACACAAACGCCGACACTGCCACGACAATCGCGACAAGCAACCGCGACACCGGCGCCACGCGGCGTCCATAGACGACACCCAGCACCAGCGGCAGCACCCAGCCTGTGGAATTATGGCGAAGCCAAAATAGCGTGTCCTTGCTATCGACAAGCAGCATCTGCCACGTCAGCGACACCGCCAACGCCACTATCATCCACCATGCCGGCCGGCGATAAATCAGCAACGCATAAAGCACGTAAAGCTGCATCGCAAGACCGAAATACCAATAAACTCCGGGCAACGGCGGCAAAAGCGGCACTATAACATCAGGCAGCAACGTCAGCTGAAACAACCCATCGGCAAACAGGAACAACGATGGCGGATTGCCATCATAGAGAATCTTACACGTCAATGTCGCTACCATCAGCACCATTCCGGGCAGTATCAGACACAACAGCTTGCTGTAGCTATCCCACAAGAAACGTCCTCGACTCAATGGAGCGCCACCCAACTCATACTTGCGCACCAAGCCGTAGCCTGTCAGAAAGATAAATACAGACACACCGTACCATCCAAGATACGACAGCAGGTCGTAGCCCAGCTGCGATGAATGCTCAAGCGCCCGCACCAACCTATCGGCATTACCCTGGTCGTAGCAATACTCGTTTTCTTGAACCGTGCCGCGCAGCAGATGCACAAAATTATGAAGCACGATAAACACTATAGCTAAGCCTCGCATTGCTGCGCAGCACTCACGACTTAAGGATATATCGACAGTACGTTTCATCTAAAATTCTAAGCAGACGTGCAAAATTAGCACAAAATCTGCAATTGAACGTCAACTCGCTCGCGCAACCGCGCGATATTTTATGGGAAACGCATCTAAACCGAGGAAAATTTGTAACTTTGCGTCGTGAAGTTGACAAGCCTCGTGAGAAGTATTTTGCTAGGAGCCGTAGCCACCGTGATGGTGTGCTGCAGCTCAACCAAGCACGTACCCGAAGGCCAGATGCTTCTCGACAACGTCGCCATCGAAATCGAAGGCGATTCGAAAGTCACCTCTGAAGAGCTAATCAACTTCCTGCGCCAGCAGCCCAACCACAAAGTGCTGGGCTTCGCCAAGCTACAGCTTGGCACATACTCTCTATCGGGCGCCGATACCACCAAGTGGTACAACCGCTGGCTGCGACGCCTGGGCCAAGCCCCCGTCATCTTCGATGCCGACCTCACCGACGCCTCGCGACGTCAACTGCAACAAGCGCTGATCAACCGCGGCTACATGGGCTCCACAATTGAAGTCGACACCGCGCTCAACCACAAAAATAAGCGCGCACAAATCACCTATCGCATCCGCACAGGCGAGCCTCACGTCGTCGGCTCGCTCGACTACAACATCGAAGACTCCACCGTGCGCCAAATCATCATGTCTGACTCATCACTAGTCGACATAGCTCCCGGCATGCTCTTCGACCGCGCCCACCTCGACGAAGTGCGCGGCACTATCACACGCCGCCTACGCGACAAAGGCTACTACGGATTCAACCGCGAATACATCACCTTCACGGCCGACACTGCTCGCGGATGCAAAGACATAGCCCTGACACTCAACCTACGCGACCCCGGCAAGCGCTCCGACGTAGCCGCTGACGTCGACTCGGCCACCGACCAGCGCCACCGCCTCTACATCGTACGCTCAGTGACATTCATCACCGACGAAGCCCTGACGGCTCGCGCCGAAGACCGCGACACCGTACACTACCGCGGCATCGACATCATATACGGCCCCGACCACTACATCCGCCCATCAGCCTTCTACGATGTATGCTTCCTCGAACCCGGCCGATACTACAGCGCCAACAACGTAGACCGCACATACGCGGCGTTGTCGCGACTAAGCATCCTGAAATTCGTCAGCATCGAGATGGAAGATGCCGGACAGCTCGGGCCCGACACCGAGCTTCTCGACGCAGTCATCAACGTGTCGCGCAATCGCAAGCAGAGCGTCACACTCGAACTCGAAGGCACTAATTCCGAAGGCGACCTCGGCTTCGGTGTCGGCGCCACATACCAAAACCGCAACCTCACACACCGCTCCGACATGCTCACCGTCAAGCTACGCACCAGCTACGAAAGCATTTCGGGCAACTTCGACGGGCTAATCAACAACCGCTTCACCGAATACGCCGGCGAAGTAGGCATCACATACCCCAAATTCGTGCTGCCATTCGCCTCGCGTGCTTTCAAAAAGCGTATGCAAGCCACCACCGAGTTCGCTCTATCTTTCAACTACCAAGAGCGACCCGAATACACACGCGTCATCGGCGGCGCTGTGTGGCGATGGAAGTGGAACAACCGCTGGCAGGACTATATGCGCCGCCACACGTTCGACCTCATCGACGTAAACCTTGTGCGCCTACCCCACTCCACCATCAACTTCATCGACGAAATCGCACCTTCCAACCCTCTGCTGCGCTACTCCTACGAAGACCACTTCATCATGCGCATGGGCTACACATACTACCACACCAACCGACGAATACCGACTGCCGAGGTCAATGCCTTCGCTATGCAGCCTCAAGTCAACACGCTGCGCGTCAGCGTCGAAACCGCCGGCAACCTCCTATACGGCCTTTCGAACCTCTTCTCGCGCAACAGCGGTAGCGAAGTCCACAAAATTTTCGGCATACAGTACTCGCAGTACGTCAAGGGCGAGTTCGACTATACACTCACTCGCAATTTCAATTCACGCAATGCCCTAGCCTTCCACGTAGGCTTAGGCGTCGCCTACCCCTACGGCAACTCGTCGATGGTGCCCTTCGAAAAACGCTTCTACGCCGGCGGCGCCAACGGCGTGCGCGGATGGGGCGTCCGCACACTCGGACCGGGCTGTTTCGATGCTCACAACTCCGTAACCGACTTCATCAACCAGTCGGGCGACATCAACCTCATCCTATCAATGGAATACCGAGCCAAGCTTTTCTGGGTTTTCGAAGGCGCTCTTTTTGTCGACGCGGGCAACATCTGGACCATACACAACTACCCCAACCAGCCGGGTGGTATGTTCAAATTCAATAAATTCTACAAACAACTGGCGGCATCCTACGGCATCGGCTTGCGCATGGACTTCACCTACTTCCTGCTGCGTCTCGACCTTGGCATCAAAGCCCACAACCCCGCCACCAACCAGGAACCATGGCCGCTACTCCACCCCAAATGGAGCCGCGACGCTAACTTCCACTTCTCCGTCGGATACCCATTCTAACACTCTCCCTCCTATATTCTGAGATGAAACAACTAGCCATATTCGACCTCGACGGCACACTGCTCAACACCATCGACGACCTCGGCCACGCCTGCAATCACGCTCTTGCGGCAGGCGGATATCCCACTCATCCCATCGAGTCATATCCCACCATGGTGGGCAACGGTGTGCGCCGACTCATCGAGCGAGCTCTGCCCGCCGAACACCGCACCGACACCACCGTCGACAGCATCCTGTCGGATTTCCGCTCATACTACGACGAACATCTCTGCGACTTCACTCGCCCCTACCACGGCATCGAGAGCCTACTGCGTCAGCTACACGAACGCGGCGTTGAGCTTGCCGTGGCCTCCAACAAATACGAGAGCGCCGTCGGCCGGCTCATCAGCCACTTCTTCCCCGACATGCCTTTTGCAGCCGTGTGCGGCAATATCGATGGCATACCTGCCAAACCCGACCCTTCTATCGTGTTCCGCATCCTCACCGAGCGCCCCACACCGAAAGACGACGTAATCTACGTAGGCGACTCGGCCGTCGACATGGAGACCGCTCGCCGAGCCGGCGTCGAATCTGTTGGCGTCACTTGGGGTTTCCGCCCGGTGCGTGAACTCACAGCCGCTTTCGCCGACCACATTATCTCGGACCCGGCCGAGCTTCTAAACCTCCTCGAACGCCCATAGTACGCATCTACCTCGGCGTGGCGATAAATGGCCGGAATAGCTAAAAAAGTAGAATTATCGCCACCGACTGTGTGAAAATACGGCAGTTTTACTTATCTTTGCAAAAACATTAAGGCAAACGCTTTTGCCGCCAACGCTCTGCGACCCTCAACACTACTCCTCACCCCTCAAAACAATCGTCAACTCCTGCAATGAGCGAAACCGAACAACCAACCAACATCGACGCAAACGACAATAGCTCAGCAACAGAGAACACCCATGCCGAGCCCGTCACGCCGCGACGCACACCTCGCCGCTCGTGGCTCGCGCGCTACATGGCCTGGCCCACTTTGCTGTGCCTGAGTGTGATTATTTATCTGCTTGTCTTCGGTGAAAACTCCGTTCCGAACCGCTTCATCTACGAGCAGCAAATCGATAGTCTGCAGCTGTGCGTCAATCAGCTCGAAGACTCGCTGCACTACTACAAAGATATGAACCGACGACTCAGCACCGACCCCGCACTGATGGAGCAAGTCGTCCGTGAGCAATACAACATGAAACGACCCAACGAAGACGTCTTCGTGGTCGAACGCCAAGAAAAGAAAAAATGACAGAATCAACCACACCAAACACCCGCCGCGCCGGCCTCTGCGCATTAGGTGCCTCGCTGGGCCTGCTACTGATCGCCATCGGCGTGATGCTGCCCATCATCAAAGGTGGCTTCGACGACTTCGCCGCCGCCAAGTGGACATTCACCGCCGGCGCTATCGTCTGCCTCGTCGCTGCGCTCTTCACACCCCAGCTACCCAAAAGCATGCCGCTGAGCCGCCGCCGCTGGCAGCGCATCGAAGGCTGGAGTGCTATTCTCTTCTGCGCCGCAGCTGCCATGCTCTACCTCCCCACCACTACGCATCGCGACTGGCTCGCCTTCACACTCGCCGGCGCCACTATTCGCATTATTTGCTTCTTCCGCTCGTTCAGACCCTACAAATAAGCCGCAAATCGCCCAGCATTGTATTTTTTAACAAAAAAATATTAACTATCTGCTAGGCGAACACGTTTAATTACGGAAAAATTTCGTAAATTTGCGGCCGAAAAGCTAAGGGTTCGCCTTGAGCTATTCAACCGATTGAAATTCAACCAACATAAAATATTTTAATCATTATGACAAAAATTGGTATTAATGGCTTTGGTCGCATCGGTCGCTTCGTCTTCCGTGCTTCCACCAAGCGTTCTGACATCGAAGTCGTTGCTATCAACGACCTTCTCCCCGTTGATTACATGGCCTACATGCTCAAGTATGACACAATGCACGGCCAGTTCGACGGTACTGTAGACTTCGACCTGGAGAAAAGCCTCCTGATCGTAAACGGCAAGGAAATCCGCGTTACCGCATGCCGCGACCCGAAAGAAATCAACTGGGGCGCTGTTGAGGCTGAATACGTAGTTGAATCGACCGGTCTGTTCCTCACCAAGGAAAAGGCTCAGGCTCACATCGAAGCTGGTGCCAAGTATGTTGTAATGTCGGCTCCCTCGAAGGACGACACCCCCATGTTCGTTTGCGGTGTAAACCACAACACCTACGTTAAGGGCACTCAGTTCGTATCTAACGCTTCTTGCACCACCAACTGCTTGGCTCCTATCACCAAGGTGCTCAACGACAAGTTCGGCGTTGTAGAAGGTCTTATGACTACCGTTCACTCGACCACCGCTACTCAGAAGACTGTTGACGGTCCCTCGATGAAGGACTGGCGTGGTGGCCGCGCTGCTGCTGGCAACATCATCCCCTCTTCGACCGGTGCTGCTAAGGCTGTAGGCAAAGTAATCCCCGAACTCAACGGTAAGCTCACCGGTATGTCGATGCGCGTTCCCACCCTCGACGTATCTGTAGTTGACCTGACTGTAAACCTCGCTAAGCCCGCTACCTACGAAGAAATCTGCGCTGCTATGAAGGAAGCTTCTGAAGGCGAACTCAAGGGTATCCTCGGCTACACCGAAGACGCAGTTGTTTCGGCTGACTTCCTCGGCGACACCCGCACCTCTATCTTCGACGCTAAGGCCGGTATCCAGCTGACTCCGACCTTCGTTAAGGTTGTTTCGTGGTACGACAACGAAATCGGCTACTCTAACAAGGTGCTCGATCTCATCGCTCACATGAAGAAAGTTAACGGCTAATCATAAAACCGTTCAACATATAAAAGCCCGCCAAATTTGGCGGGCTTTTATTTTGCTCATCCTCAATTAGAACAAAAACGCCTCTTTGCGCAATTTTTACTCGCGGATTCGCGCCATCGCGGTTGTTACTTTATCTATTTTGTTGTAAATTTGCGTCCAATCTTTATTCTCCACGACAATGGCAAACACTACTGAATTCCCGATAGAACGCCTCCAAGCAGCAAAAACACCATGCTACTACTATGATATGCGCTTGCTCGACGACACTCTGGCCGCCGTGCGAGCCGAAGTCCCGGCCTCCGACCCGGCCTACTGCGTACACTACGCCGTAAAAGCCAACGCCAATCCCGTCATTCTAGCCCGTATGGCACGCCAAGGATTCGGCGCCGACTGCGTTAGCGGTGGCGAAATCAAGCTCGCTGTCGAAGCCGGCATACCGGCCAAGAAAGTAGTATATGCCGGCGTAGGCAAGACCGACGCGGAGATTGAGTATGCGCTGCAACTAGGCATCGGCTGCTTCAACGTGGAATCAGAGCCCGAGCTGCGCATCATCAACGAAATAGCTGAACGAATGGGCACTGTGGCCCACGTAGCGCTACGCGTGAACCCCAACATTGACGCCCACACACACCACTACATCACCACCGGCCTGGCAGAAAACAAATTCGGCATCAACCTCGAGCAGCTGCCGACCATAGTCGCACTATTTGATGAGCTGAAGGCCGTGAAATTCGACGGACTACATTTCCACATAGGCAGCCAGATTCTGAGCATGGAGCCCTACGAAGTACTCTGCCAGCGCATCGCACAAATTCAAGACGACCTCGAAAACCAAGGCATACGCATACGCAGCATCAACGTAGGCGGTGGCCTCGGCATCGACTACGACGAGCCCGACCGACACCCGGCGCCCGATTTCCGTGCATATTTCGACACCTTCCGCAAGAACCTAAAGCTGAAACCGTGGCAGACGCTTCATTTCGAATTGGGACGCTCGCTCGTGGCTCAGTGCGGCTCTCTCATCACTCGCGTCCTGTATGTGAAGCACGGCACAGCCAAGCGATTTGCCATAGTCGATGCAGGCATGACCGAACTCATTCGCCCCGCTCTTTACGGCGCATATCATCTGATTCAGAACCTCACAAATCGCGGTCCTCGCGAACTCTACGACGTAGTGGGCCCGGTATGCGAATCGAGCGACTACTTCGGCAAAAATGTAAAGATTGCACAAGCTCGACGCGGCGACATCATCGCCATACGCTCGGCCGGCGCTTACGGCGAAGTGATGGCTTCGCACTACAATTGCCGCCAGCTGCAACCCGCGATTTTCTCCGATAAGGAATAATCAGCCGCGCTGCCAAGCGCCTACTTTTCCGTGGTTTTTCGGCCATAAACGGCGCTTTTTCAAGGGAATTTTATTAACTTTGTGGCGCAGCGCTAACAAGCTGCTTTTTTGGTATGAAAAGACTCCTGTACGCACTGATGGTAGCACTGGCAGCTATTGCTGTGAGCTGCGGTAGCCACAGCGACAAATTCGTCATAAAAGGCTCTATCGAGGGTAAGCCCTCGACCAACATCCGCGTCATCTACTTCACCGGTGGAAATATTATCACGGGGATTACCGTGGCTAAAGAAGGTAGCTTTGCATTCGAAGGTGTCTCTAAAGACGATGCACTAATCGAAATATACGACAACGAATACCGCCTGCTGGGGCGCACAGTAGCCCACAACGGCGATGACGTAGAGCTTCAATTAAAGCCATCCGATCCAACAGCCATTACAGCTAAAGGCAACGACATGGCCGAGCGCTGGGCCACATTCCTGAAAGAAAACGCCGACGCGGCCGACCGTCATGAAGCCGTCAAGGCCTACGTAAGCACACATCCCAGCGACCCATTGTCGGCTTTGCTGGTCATGAGCGAAATCGACGCTTCAGGCCCGGCCGTCACGCTGGCCGACTCCCTGATGTCGCTCATCGACACCGAAGCACGCGCCACAGGCATCACCACCGGATATAGCGCACTCATCGACCGCGTCAGCTCTGCTACCTCAGCCGCACCTGTCACTGCCATCAACTACATGGCTCTGGGCGGCCGCCTACGTGTGTTTACCCCCCGCAAAGCCAATCGCAACCTCATAGCCATCGTCAGCCACTACAAAGGCCGCGACAGCGTCATCAAGACTCTGCGCGAAATACCTCGCCATAAAGACTTAAAACTCATCGAACTCTCGACCGATCAAGACACCATGGTATGGAGTCGCGACGCTCGACTCGACTCCACTTGGTGGGAACACGGCTGGGCGGCCGGCTCCATATCCGGAATGGCACTAAAGCGCCTTGGCATCCCCACCATACCCTACTTCATCGTCACCGACTCGGCCGGCACACAGCTCTGGCGTGGCCGCTCAGTAAGCAAAGCCGCCCAATTTGTAACAGACCTCAACGACTGATATGCTCGTAAAGACCTACAGCGGAGCCGTGATTGGCATTGACGCACTGACAGTGACCATCGAGGTCTCAGTCAGCCGAGGCGTACAATTCTGCATCGTCGGCCTACCCGACACTGCCGTCAAAGAAAGTCACCAACGCGTAATCTCGGCCATACAGCAGACGGGCTTCACCTTACCGCGCTCGGGCGTTGTCGTGAATATGGCCCCGGCCGATGTCAAAAAGGAAGGCGCCGCCTACGACCTCCCCATAGCCATCGCCTTGATGACCGGTACACAGCTCATACAGACACCCGACCTCGATAAATACCTACTGCTGGGCGAACTCTCGCTCGACGGCACTCTGCGGCCCGTCAATGGCGTGCTGCCAATGGCTATCGAAGCTCGCCGACAGGGCTTCCGAGGCATCATCGTACCGGCCGAAAACGCCACCGAAGCCGCCGTCGTAAACAATCTCGACGTCTATGGCATGCACTCGCTGCGCGAGGTTGTCGACTTCCTCACCGGCGCCACTGCACCCGAGCCCACTCAGTTCGATACCCGCGCCGAATTTGCCCGCTCGCAGGAACTTTTCGACTTTGACTTCAGCGAAGTCAAGGGACAAGAAGGCGTAAAGCGAGCATTCGAAGTAGCCTGCGCCGGTGGCCACAACATCCTGCTTGTCGGCCCTCCCGGATCCGGCAAATCGATGCTTTCGAAGCGGCTACCATCGATTATGCCTCCGCTGACCCTCGCCGAAGCCCTCGAGACCACCAAAATTCACTCCGTGGCCGGCAAGCTCAAGAGCGGCTCGAAGCTAATGACTCGCCGCCCCTTCCGCTCGCCACATCACACCATATCGCCGGTCGCAATCGTAGGCGGCGGCACCAACCCAATGCCCGGCGAAATCTCGCTTGCACACAATGGCATCCTGTTCATGGACGAATTTCCAGAGTTTCCACGAACCGTGCTCGAAGTGCTGCGTCAGCCACTTGAAGACCGCCACATCACCATATCACGCGCCAGATACTCAGTCGAGTACCCGGCTGGATTCATGCTCGTAGCGTCGATGAACCCCTGCCCTTGTGGCTACTACAACCATCCCAACAAGGAGTGCACCTGCCCGCCAGGCGCTGTGTCAAAATACCTCGGACGCATATCCGGGCCGCTGCTCGACCGCATCGACATACAGATTGAAATACAGCCCGTGCCGTTTGAGAAATTGTCGGAGCAAAGCGTCGGCGAAAGCAGCACAACTATACGCGAACGCGTAGTGCGAGCGCGAAATATACAATCGGCCCGATTTGCCGACGAACGCGAAATCCACACCAACGCCCAGATGAACACCCGACTCATCAACCGCTGGTGCCAACTCGACAAAGCCTCAATGGACATGCTGCGCCACGCCATGACGAAGTACGACATGAGCGCACGCGCCTACGACCGCATCCTCAAGGTGGCCCGCACCATCGCCGACCTCGACGGCTCGGCCAACATCGGTGTTAACCACATCGGCGAGGCGATATCCTACCGCAACCT
This sequence comes from uncultured Bacteroides sp., assembly GCA_964456545.1. Taxonomy (GTDB): domain Bacteria; phylum Bacteroidota; class Bacteroidia; order Bacteroidales; family Muribaculaceae; genus CAG-873. Next base: position 3,719 of record CAYWAM010000014.1, on the reverse strand, counting down.
CGACCGCAGCTCTTGGGGCTCCAAAACTTCGACTCTGTGACCGCACAGACATCTCTCCGCATCGCTTGCCTACACACCATTGTGACCATTACGACTTAAAACAAAGATTTTGAAACTAAATACAGAAAAGGAGATAATCGGGCATCGCGCCGGCCTGCTAGCCCTGACGCCGGTGATTGTTTTTTTGCTCAGCTACGTTGCCGTGTCGCTGGCCATCGGCGACTTCTACAAGATGCCCATCGCCGTGTCGCTCGTGCTGGCTTCAGCCTGGGGACTAATAATCTGCCGCGGACATAACCTACACGAACGCATCGAGATGTTTTCGCGAGCCGCCGGCCACAGCAACATTCTGTACATGATATGGGTCTTTGTCCTCGCCGGCGCATTTGCGTCATTGGCCCAGAAAATCGGAGCCGTCGAAGCGACTGTAAACCTCACGTTGAGCATCTTTCCCGGCGAATACATCGTGCCGGTGCTTTTCTTTGCCGCCTGCTTTATATCGCTGTCGATTGGCACATCAGTGGGCACCGTGGTAGCCCTGACTCCGCTCGCTGTCGAAATCGCCAACACCACCGGAGCCTCTACGGCCTTCTACGTAGCCGTGGTGCTGGGTGGCGCCTTCTTCGGCGACAACCTTTCGTTCATCTCCGACACCACCATTGCCGCCACGCGCTCGCAGAACGTATCAATGCGCGATAAATTCCGAGCAAACCTTTGGATTGCACTGCCTGCGGCTATAGTCACCATGGCCGCCTACGTAGCAATGGGCTTAAACACCTCAGAAATTGCCGTAAAAAGCGCTACGGACGGCTGGCTGATCATTCCCTACCTTGTGGTGCTCGCGACGGCTATAGCAGGCATAAACGTGACCGTAGTGCTGACACTCGGCATCATCGCAGCCACCACAATGGGGCTGATTCGAGGATTCGCCATCCTCGACCTCGCTCAATTTGCCGGCGCCGGCATCGACTCAATGGGCAACCTGATTATAATCACCCTGCTTGCTGCCGGCATGCTAGGTTTGATTAAAGCCTGCGGTGGCATACGCTACCTGCTGCAAGTGATGACACGCCATATCACGGGCAGCCGAGGCGCGCAAGCCATCATCGTTCTGCTCGTAGGCCTGGTCAACCTCTGCACGGCAAACAACACCGTGGCCATCATTACAGCCGGACCGATCGCACGAGATATCGCCGACCGCTACGGCGTCGACCGACGCAAGAGCGCTTCGCTACTCGACTCGGCGTCGTGCGTCGTTCAGTGCTTGATTCCCTACGGAGCTCAGACTCTGCTGGCTACGTCACTGGCAGGCATTTCGCCGGCTGCTCCTTGGCCCTATCTCTACTATCCATGGGCTATGATAGTAGCCTTAGCCATCTCCATCGTCGTCAAGCGCCGCCGACCAATCCTCACCCCGGTAGCCGACTCCGACCCCGCCTAGCGGCCAACACCAAGTCATCCGAAGTCGCCTCTACATCTCCGCCAATTAGTTTTTTTGACGGAAAGTGTCGCTGTTTTCAGAATTGATTGCATAGTTATGCAGAATTTTGTTACATTTGCAGACACAACAAATCCGAAAGCCATGAAACTGCAGCTTCCTCCTCGCGGCGACAAACGCCCCTCGTGCATATCAACCCGTCGGCTCACAATAATCGGTGCTAACGGCTCCGGCAAGTCGCGTTTTGCCACTTCGATGGCTGCCTTGGCCGGCAACCGCGCTTTCTGCATGTCGGCCTTAACTGCTATATATAGCGACCGCGAGGACCCGTCGCCCGGCTCAGTCGACTCCCTATATCACGAAGCAGTGGCTCGCTCGCCTCTGATTCGCGAAGATGTGCGCGGTGGATTTGAACGCCTCACCGCTCTACTAGTCAACGAAACGGCTCTCGAACTCCTGGCCGAACGACTCGCCGGCACCGACACCGACAATCGTCCGACTCGCCTACAAACGCTTTTTGAAAATTGGAATGCGATATTTCCGGGCAACACCATGTTGCTAGCTTGCGGACGTCTGCTGATTGAAGGCGCTGAAGGAGCCTACCCGGCCACGCGGCTGTCGGCCGGCGAAAAAGCCGTGCTTTACAGCCTCGGAGCTGCGCTGGTCGCCCCGCAAGGCGCAGTGCTCTTTGTCGACGCTCCTGAGATTTTCCTACACCAATCAATCGTCGGGCCACTGTGGAACCGCGTAGAGCGCCTACGCCCCGACTGCACATTCGTCTACACAACCCACGACCTAGGCTTTGCGGCTTCGCGAGCCTCAGGCGATATCCTGTGGGTGAAAAGTTGCGACCCCGCAGCTGGTACCTGGGACTACGAAATGCTCCCCGATGCTGCCGGCATTCCCGAAGACGTATACATGGCCATTTTGGGCGACCGCAAGCCCGTCCTGTTCATCGAAGGCGACGCACGCCACAGCTACGATGCTCGGCTCTATCCTCTAGTTTTTCCAGAATACACCGTCAAGCCACTGGGTAGCTGCGACCGTGTCATCGAAGCGACCCGCTCGTTCAACGCCCTACGCGACTTCCACGCCCTCGACGCCTGCGGCATCGTGGACCGCGACCGTCGCGCCGACAACGAAGTGGAATATCTACGCGGCCGACGCATACTCGTGCCGGAAGTAGCCGAAATCGAAAATATGTTTATGCTGGAAGCCGTGGTGCGCACCGTAGCATCGGTCAACGGCCTAGACCCACAAGCTGCATTCTGCCGCGTGCGTAAGAATTTGATGAAACTTTTCCGCAGTAATGTAGAGCGCCAAGCACTCGAACACACTCGACACCGAATCAAGCACGAAGTCACACGTCGCGTAGATGGCCGTTTTGACGGCGTTGACGCCCTCGAACAGCACCTGAGCGAGCTAACCCTTGACGTCAACCCGCGCGGTGTCTACGACGCAATTCTGAGGCAATTTCGAGGATTTGTCAACGGCGGCGACTATGCATCGGTGCTGAAGGTTTTCAATCACAAGTCTATGCTGGCCGAAACGCACGTTGCCGAAATCACCGGCTTCGGCGAGAACGACAAGCGCCACTACATCGAGATGGTGCTCGAAATCCTTCGCCAAGGCGAAACACCCGAAAGCCGCACAATCCGCGATGCCATCCGTGCCATATTCAAATTAGAGCCACTCAAACCGGCATCCACACCACCCAAGCACTCCGCATCCAATAAGTAAGCAAAAGAGGGCTCGCTAGATAGCGAACCCTCCGTAAATCTGCCTCAACGACCATATAATATCGACTCGGTAGGGCCGATTATGGTTGACGTGTATCCATCAAGATGGTGACCGGCCCGTCGTTGACAAGAGCCACCTTCATGTCTGCGCCAAAGACACCGGCAAGCGTCTGCTTGCCAAGCAAGCGCGATGTCTCATCGAGAAATAGCTGATAAAGGCGCGTAGCAAGCTCGTGACCGGCCGCACGAATGTAGCTTGGGCGATTACCCTTGCGAGTCGATGCAAGCAGCGTAAACTGGCTTACAGCGAGAATCTCGCCATTGATGTCAGCCACCGAACGATTCATCACGCCGTTTTCATCGTCGAAAATGCGCATCGCCACAGCCTTCGCGGCCAGATGCAAGCATTCGGCTTCCGTATCGTCTTGTTCGACACCAACTAGTATCATAAGTCCCTGACCTATCGACGAAACCATCTGACCGTCGATAGTCACCGATGCCTCTCTCACTCGCTGTATTACAATTCTCATATTCGAATAATT
>CAYWAM010000013.1:0-45243 GCA_964456545.1 uncultured Bacteroides sp. | reverse complement strand
TGATAAGTTTTACTAATATTGCATTTGCCCTTGGACTCTGCACACGATATGTGGTCTGATTCTTTTTGTGTTTTTTTGAAGATGGTTGTGATTGTTGTTAGTTTTTTTCGTCTTATCTTTGTAGCTATAAATGAAAAATATATTCATCACATTAATATGAAGCATCCACTTATTTCACTAGTGGCGGCCGCGCTGGCTGCCACGACGGCTACTGCTGCCGCCTCGGAGGCTCCGCTGTGGCTGCGCAACGTAGCGCTGTCGCCTGATGGGGCGACTATCGCCTTTACGTATAAGGGCGATATATATACCGTGCCTTCGGTTGGCGGTGCCGCTCGTCAATTGACTACTGATAATGGCTACGACACGGCTCCGGCGTGGAGCCCCGACGGCACTCGCATCGCCTTCTCGAGCGACCGCGCCGGCTCTACCGACGTGTTCGTGGTGTCGGCCGCCGGTGGCCGTCCTTGTCGCATCACTACGCATAATGGTAAGGAGACTGTGCTCGGCTGGCTCAACGATTCGACCGTGGCATATTCGTCGCGCTTGGCTGCCGCTCGCGAGGCTGCTCAGGGTCCGTTTGCTGCTCAGGTCTATGCTGTCAGTGCCGAAGGAGGTCGCCCCGCTATGATTTCGACCATTCCGATGCAGGCAATGAGTGTAGCTGCCGATGGCCGTATCCTCTATCAAGATAGGAAAGGCTACGAAAACGAATGGCGCAAGCACGAGATGTCGTCGAGCACAGGTGATATCTGGCTGCGCGATGGCGATAAATATACTCAGCTGACTACGTTCGGCGGCAACGACCAGTGCCCCGTATGGACCGGAGCTGACTCGTTTGTGTATCTGAGTGAGGAGGATGGTACGCTCAACGTCTATGCCCGCACATTGGGCAACTCGGCCAAGCGTCAGCTGACTCACTTCGCAAAGCATCCGGTGCGCTCGTTGTCGGCCACGCCCGACGGTAAGCTGATGGCTTTCAGCTGGAATGGCGAAATCTATACCGTGCGTCCGGGAGCCGAACCATCGAAGGTGACTGTGAACATCGTAGCCGACGACTACGACCTCGACCATGTGCAGCAGACCCGCACGTCGGGCGCTACGACCATGGCTGTGAGCCCCGACGGTAAGGAAGTGGCTTTTGTAATCCGCGGTGATGTTTATGTCACCTCGGTGGAATACACCACAACCAAACGCATCACCAACACGCCCGGACAGGAGCGCAATGTCAGCTTCAGTGCCGACGGCCGCACCCTCGTGTATGATAGCGAGCGCGATGGCAAGTGGCAGCTGTTCACCTGCACCATTAAGAATAAAGACGAGAAATCGTTTACCTATGCTACTGACTTGGTTGAAGAATTGCTTTATAGCTGCGAAACGGCTGCTCAGCAACCCGCTTTCAGCCCTGACGGCAAGAAGGTGGCCTTCTTGGAAAATCGCACCATCATCCGCGTTATTGATCCCAAGACCAAGACTATAAACACTGCTCTCGACGGTAAATATAATTATTCGTACAGCGACGGCGATGTCAGCTTCGAATGGAGTCCCGACTCGAAGCGCTTGTTGGCTACCTATATCGGCATCGGTGGTTGGAATAATGTCGACATTGCCATGTTTAATGCCGACGGTACGGAGCTGGTCGACCTCACCGAGAGTGGCTACTCCGACGGTAATCCTCGCTGGGCGCTCGACGGCCAGGCTATCACCTGGGAAAGCGGCCGCTATGGTATGAAGTCGCACGGCTCGTGGGGCAACCAGTCAGACATCATGTTCATGGCTCTTACTCCTGAGGCCTATGATCGCCTGCATATGACTAAGGAAGAAGCCGAGCTGGCTAAGGCAAAGGAAACAGAAACTGACGATGATAATGCCACGGATAAAGACAAGGATAAGAAAGGCAAAGATAAGAAGAAGGGTAAGAAAAAGAATAAGGCTGCTGACGAAGAGAAGGACGAAAAGCCGATGCCACCATTTGACCTCGATGGCCGCGACATGCGTACCAAGCGCCTTACGCCTGTGTCGGCTGCAATGGGCGATTACTTCTTGGCTCCTGATGGTTCGAAGCTCTACTATGTGGCTATGGACCCTGCCGGTGATGCCAATCTGATGGTCTACGACTTGCGCGAGCGCGAAACGAAGGTGTTGGCTGCCGGTGTAAGCGGTGGCATAGTGCCCGACCGCAAGGGTGAAAACATATTTGTAATTTCAGGCCGAGGCATGACTAAAATCACCCTCGAAGGCGGCTCGACGAAGGCTATCGCTTTCGAAGCTGAGTACGATCGTCGCCCCTCGCTTGAGCGTGAATACATTTTTGAGCATATGCTCTCGCAGGTGCGCGATAAGTTCTACGACAAAGACCTGCACGGAGTCGACTGGGAAGGCTATGGCGAAGCTTATCGTCGATTCTTGCCATATATCAATAATAACTATGACTTTGCAATCCTGCTGAGTGAAATCCTGGGCGAGCTCAACGCTTCGCACACCGGCGGTAGCTACTATGCCTCTACCGCTCATAGCACGGCTTCGCTCGGTGCATTCTATGACTCGGCCTACGCCGGCGAAGGCTTGAAAGTGACCGAGGCTATCGTTGGCGGCCCGCTTGCTACGGCTAAGGCCGGAGTCAAGGCCGGCGACGTGATCCTCGCTATTGATGGCAAAGTTATCGAAGCCGGAGCCGACTACTTCCCGCTGCTGACCGATAAGGACGGCAAGCGCGTGCGTCTGACTGTGCGCTCGGCTGCCGACGGCGCGGAACGCAATGTCGAGATTCGTGCAATCTCTACCGGCGACGAGAGCAATCTGCTCTATCGCCGCTGGGTGCGCCGCAACCAGACGCTGGTTGACTCGCTTTCGAATGGCCGTATCGGCTATGTTCACGTTCAGGGTATGGATTCGCCCAGTTTCCGCACCGTCTACTCCGAATTGCTCGGCAAGTATCGCAACTGCGAGGCAGTCATCGTCGACACTCGCTGGAATGGCGGCGGATGGCTGCACAACGACTTGGCTCAGCTGCTGAGTGGCCGTGAATATGTGCGCTTTGTGCCGCGTGGTCAGTATGTAGGCTCGGAGCCATTCTCGCAGTGGACCAAGCCTTCGGTGATGCTGGTCAACGAGTCGAATTATAGCGACGCTCATGGTTCGCCGTTCGTATATCAGACGCTCGGCATTGGCGACGTCGTAGGCGCTCCCGTGCCTGGCACTATGACGGCCGTTTGGTGGGAAAATCAAATAGACCCGTCGATTGTTTTCGGCATTCCGCAAGTGACGTCAATGGATATGCAGGGCAATGTACTCGAGAACCATCAGCTGACCCCCGACGTGGTTGTATATAACTCGCCGGCCGAAGTCGCTGCCGGTGTCGATAATCAGATTGTGAAGTCGGTCGAGCATCTGCTTCGCAAGCTCGATGAAAAGAAATAACACAAACCACCCGATAACGAAAAAATCCCGCCGCGGCGGGATTTTTTTTATTGTCTGAAAGAGTCGGAGTTACAGAGTGGGGGACTCGAGGAGAAATTCGGCTTCTTGGCGGAGCATGGCAGCCAGTGTTGATAGTGGCTCGGGGCGAGCAAGCTCGCGCTCGGCGGCCGTCAGAGCTTCGGTCGGGTGCTGAGCGACGATGCAGAAGTAGAGTCGCAAGCCGGTGTAGCGGCTTAGCGGAGCTTCGGCGGTGCACAGCTCTTCGGCCAGCTGAGAGGCAAATGGAGCGTAGCGCAGGAGCTTGAAGCAGAGGATGTCGGCGTCCTCGGTCCAGCGCACGGCGGCGGCTCGTTCGCGTGCGAAGTCGAGGGTGAGTTGCTCGGGCGGAAAGAGCATGGCGGCCATCAGTGTGGCTTCGCGTAGCGATGTGTCGCGCCATAATTCCAGGGCTAGGTCTGCTCTACGGCCGGTCTGCGTGGCAATCTCAGTGAGTTGCGGCAGGTTAAGGCCGAAAATCAGTCGGTAGGGGCAGCCGTTTTGGCGTAGGCTGTCGGCAAGGATGCCATTGCGCATCACGTAGATGTTCTGGCGCAGGGTGCGCAGGTCGGTAGCTGTGTCGCTCATCGGTCGAAGATTTTAGATGCTGCGGGCAGGTAGCCGATGGCAGTCATGTCGCCCTTGACAGGCACTACTGAAATATATTTTTTGCCGAGCCAGTATTCGTCGGTGTCGGCTGCGTCGGGTTCTTCGTTGACGAAGTAGCCGGTAAGCCAATAGAACGGATTGCCCGAGGGGTCGGTGTAGCGAGCATACTCGTCGGTCCAGTGTCCGCGAGCGGCGCGGCATACTTTGACGCCGACCGGTGTGACACGTGCCGGGATGTTGACATTCAGGCAGATGCCGGCCGGAAGCGGATGCTCAAGCAGCTCGGCTACTATTTTGGTAATGAATGGCATCGCCATCGAGAAGTCTGCGGCCATTGAGTGCTGGAGCAGTGAGAATCCGGCCGAAGTGATGCCGAGTGTGCAGCCTTCGAGCACGGCCCCCATGGTGCCGGAGTAGATGACGTTGCAGCCCGAGTTAGAGCCGTGGTTGATGCCTGCCAGTACAAGCGACGGCCGGCGCGGCACTATGGCGCTCATGGCCAGCTTGACGCAGTCGACCGGAGTGCCGGTGACGGTAAACATGCGAGCCGAGCGGTAGTCGGCAACTTGGCGTATTCGTAGCGGTGTGCCAACGCTTAGGGCAGATGATTGGCCCGAATGGGGCTCGGCCGGGGCTACAACTATAATGTCGGCTTCGGCCGGCATGCAGTCGACGAGGCGCAGTAGGCCGGGGGCGGCTATGCTGTCGTCGTTGGTAATTAGTATCAGAGGGCGTGCTTCGGTCATTGTGTTGTTCCGGAGTTATCGGGTTGTACTTTATTTCTGCTACAAAGTTAGTAAAATTTCTGTATGCGGCCAATATGGCGCGCCGTTTGTGTGGCTATAGATATAAACGTTTCACGGAATGTTAAAGAGCTTTAATTAGGCTTATAATCAGCACGATTCAGTTAAATTTTATCAAGTTATTAACATTTGAGTCTTTTTCGTGGAACAAATGTTGCTGTATTTCGTCAAAAATTTGTTACTTTGCGCTTAGAATATACAAGAAATATCCTAATGGGTAAAATAATCGCAATTGCCAATCAAAAGGGCGGCGTCGGTAAGACGACCACGACCATTAACCTCGCTGCTTCACTAGCTAAGCAAGGGAAAAAGATTCTGATTGTGGACGCAGATCCGCAGGCCAATGCCACGTCGGGCTACGGCATCGATCCGCGCAACATGACCTCGTCGATTTACGAATGTCTAGTCGACGGCTATCCGGTCGATGGCTCGCAGGTGCCTACCTGTATCGATGGTCTCGACTTGCTGGGCTCGCGCATCGACTTGGCGGGCGCTGAGTTGGAGCTGATAAATCGCGAACATCGCGAACGCGTGCTGGCCGATTTGCTCGCTCCTGTAAAGACGAAGTATGATTATATATTAATCGACTGCTCGCCGTCGCTGGGCCTTATTACAGTCAATGCACTGACGGCGGCCGACTCGGTGATTATCCCTGTGCAGGCCGAGTATTTCGCTCTTGAGGGTATCAGCAAGCTGCTCAATACGATTCGCATCATCAAATCTCGCCTCAACCCTTCGTTGGAAATCGAAGGCTTCTTGCTGACTATGTATGACGCTCGTCTGCGCCTCGCCAATCAAATCTATGAGGAACTAAAGGGACACTTTGCCGACATGGTGTTCGACACGGTCATCCCGCGCAATATTCGCCTCAGCGAAGCGCCTAGTCACGGCCTGCCCGTAATCCTCTACGACCCGGATTCGCGCGGTGCTACATCACATAATCTGCTCGCTCGCGAGATTCTCGCCAAGCATAAAGCCAAAAAACACTGATTACTATGGCATCACCTCACGTAAAGCGAAGCGCTCTGGGCCGCGGCCTCGACTCGCTGATTTCAATGGACGATGTGCCCGCCCGCGGCTCGTCGGCTATCAACGACATACCTCTCAACCGCATTTCGGCTAATCCTGACCAGCCGCGTCGCACCTTCGACGACGAAGCCCTGGCCGAGTTGGCCGCTTCGATTCGCGAACTAGGCATCATACAGCCGCTGTCGCTACGCAAAACAGGCCCCGATACTTATCAAATCATCGCCGGCGAGCGCCGTTACCGCGCGGCTCAGCTGGCCGGCCTCGAATCGGTGCCCGCATATATTCGCACCGCCAACGATGCCGAGCTCACCGAGATGGCTCTGATTGAGAATATCCAACGCGAAGACCTCAATGCCATAGAAATTGCGCTTACATTTCGCAAACTCATTGATCAATATAACCTCACACAGGAGCGCCTGAGCGAACGCATCGGCAAGAAACGCGCCACGGTGGCCAACTTTCTGCGCCTGCTGCGTCTGCCGGCCGAAGTACAGCTAGGCTTGCGCGATAAGCGTCTCGATATGGGCCATGCTCGTGCTCTGCTCACTATTGCAGACCCGGCTCTGCAACTTAAGCTCTACAATGAGATTATTCGTCAGGGCTTGTCGGTGCGCCGTGTCGAAGAGTTGGCCAAGGCTTACAGCCAAGGCGACACACAGAGCAGTAAACCGGCAAAAGCAGCCGATGCCGCTACTTCGCGATTCTCGTCGGGCGACTTCGACTTGCTCAAGAAACATCTATCGACTACGTTCTCGACATCGGTAGGCTTTAAGTACGACAATTCGGGCAAGGGTAAGATTACCTTCTCGTTCGCGAATGATGATGAGCTCGAACGTCTGATTTCTCTCTTTGATACCCTCAAGCCGCGCCAGTGACGTCGTTTGCATCATACATACGAACCGTAGCCATGGCTATTGTGGCTGTCGTGGCTCTCGCTGCCGGAGTCAACGCTGATGCGCAGGAGCGTCGGCCGGTGCGTCGCACGCACACTGCTCCGAGCATCGCAGTCGATACCGTAGGTGTAGCTACGACCGACTCTATATTCCAGATGCAGGTCGACTCGGTGGCCGCTTCGTATGCCGCCCCGTCGCCCTACGACTTTTGGGAAGAGACCGAGATTGCATTTAATCCCGACCCGACTCGCGCCGTATGGATGTCGGCGCTTTTTCCGGGCTTGGGTCAAGTCTACAACCGCCGCTATTGGAAGCTGCCGATTATCATTGGCGCTTATTTGGGTTTGGGCTATGCCACGTCGTGGAACAATGGTATGCTCTCCGATTACACCAAGGCTTATCGCGACATCATGGATAGCGACCCATCGACCAATTCGTATATGAACTTCTTCCCGTCGACAACGTCGGAAAGTTCGCTCGACAAGACGTGGCTAACAAAGCTGCTGCAATCGCGCAAAAATTTTTATCGTCGCAACCGCGACTTGTGCATCATTTGCATGGTCGGTGTGTATCTCGTGGCTATGTTAGATGCGTATGTCGATGCTTCGCTGAGTCACTTCGATATTACGCCTGATTTGTCGATGGATGTGGCTCCGGCCGTGTTTATCGATGGCCGGCGAGCTTCGCCGTCGCTAGGCTTGGCCTGGACGCTAAACTTCTGATAATTACCTAATATTCTCTCCGATAAGATATAAAATTTCTCCGTACTGATGAAAACTAACAAGATACTGACACTACTGCTACTTTCTGCAGCCTCGCTGATGGGGCATGCTGCGCCTCCGGGCTCGATACTTTCACTTGGCGATAACCTCCATGAGATACCTATTGTGTATCCCGAAAGTTTCGAAACCGACGTGAAAAAGATGCAGGAAAACTGGTATCTGCGCAATTATGCCGACATCGACAGCTTGGCCGACTCGCGCCAGAGTGTCACGGCTACCGATGCAGAAATCATCGAGCGCCTCACTCAGCTGCCTACGGTGATTGAAATGCCCTTCAACTCGGTGGTGCGTTCTTACATCGACATGTATGCCAATCGTCGTCGTCAGCTCGTGGAAAATATGCTTGGCATGAGTCTCTACTATATGCCGATTTTCGAGTCGGCTCTCGATCGCTATAATATGCCGCTTGAGCTGAAGTATTTGCCGGTGATTGAATCGGCTCTAAATCCGATGGCTGTGTCGCGTGTCGGCGCTACGGGTTTGTGGCAGTTTATGCTTGCTACGGCGCAAGGCGAAGGTCTTGAAGTGAACTCTGTAGTCGACGAACGTCGTGACCCTTACCGCTCGTCGGATGCCGCAGCACGCTATCTGAAGAAGCTCTACGATATTTTTGGCGATTGGTCGCTGGCTATCGCTGCCTACAATTGTGGCCCGGGCAATGTCACTAAGGCTATGCGCCGCGCAGGCTTCAATGCTAAGGACTTTTGGGCCATCTATCCTTTCTTGCCTTCAGAGACTCGTGGCTATGTGCCGGCTTTCATTGCCGCCAATTATATTATGACCTATTACGACAAGCACAATATATCACCGGCACTGGCTCGTAAACCGATTGTGACTGATACGGTCCACGTCACCAAGCGTGTGCATTTTCAGCAGATTAGCGATGTGATGGGTATCCCGATGGATGAGCTGCGTATCCTCAATCCGCAGTATCGCACCGACCTCATACCGGGCGATATAAAGCCGTATTCGCTGGTGTTGCCGTCGCTGCAGACGTATGCGTATCTGAGCAATGAAGATTCGATTGTGAACCATAATGCGGCGCTTTATGCGCGTCGCGACGTTGTGGAGCCGGGCACTCGTCAGGGTGTCGATGAAGGCGGCGAATATGTCGAAGAAGTGGTGGTGAAGTATCATACTGTGAAGCGAGGCGAGACCCTATCGTCAATCTCGAAAAAGTATGGTGTCACCAATGCATCGATACGTTCGGCCAATAAGATTGGCAATAAGGTGCGTCGCGGACAGCGCCTTAAGATAAACACTGTGAAGCGTCGTTATGTCGCTGCAGCGCCGGTTGTGCCGGATTCGACGGTCGTGATTGCTGATACGACTGCCTTAGGTGCGGTGGTCGATTCGACCTTGGTCGCAGCGCCGGAAGTTGTAGATTCGGCTGCCGCTGCTTCGGTTGCCGCATCGAGCCGTGTGTCGTCGGCTATCAATTCGTCGACTCAGCAAGCTCAAAGTGTTAAGCAAGAGCAGCAGAAGCCTAAGAAATCGAATCAGCAGCAAGAAGCTGCACCGCGTACGCATAAGGTGAAGCGCGGCGAGAGCTTGGGCAAAATTGCAGCGAATTACGGTGTTACAGTCAAAGCACTCAAGGATGCAAATGGCCTCAAGAACGATAAAATACAAGCAGGTCAGAAACTTAAGATTCCTGCTAAGTCGTCGCGCCGTCGCAGATAATACATTGCAATTAATAATTACCAATCATAATCTATTCAACAATGAAACAAGAGAAGATCAACAACGGTCCGGATATGCCGGCCGATGTCGACCCGACCGAATTGCCCGAAAACGCATTTCGCGAGCTCGGACCCGGCGAAGAATACCGCCCGGTGATGCATCCTGCGAAGGATCAGGTGGAAGTGACACCGTATTCTGTTGGTGTGGGCTTGCTCCTTGCTGTAATCTTTAGTGCAGCTGCTGCTTATCTAGGCCTAAAAGTCGGACAAGTGTTTGAAGCTGCAATTCCAATCGCTATTATTGCCGTAGGCTTATCGTCGCGAGTGAAACCTACTAATCCGCTGGGTCAGAATATCATTATCCAGTCAATCGGTGCTTGCTCTGGCGTGATTGTAGCCGGTGCTATTTTTACCCTTCCGGCGCTTTATATCCTGCAAGCTACTCACCCCGAGATTTCAGTCGACTTCTTCAAGATCTTCCTATCGTCGCTGCTCGGTGGTGTGCTTGGTATTCTATTCTTCATTCCTTTCCGCAAGTATTTCGTAAAGGATATGCACGGCAAGTATCCCTTCCCTGAAGCTACTGCTACTACTCAGGTGCTGATTTCGGCTCAAGCCTCAGCAGGCAAAGCTGATGACAGCGCAAAAGGCTCGAAAGGCCAGGCAATGGTGCTGGCACTGGCATCGCTTATCGGTGGTCTGTACGACTATATCGTGGCTACCTTCGGCGTGTGGACGGAGACTATCACCACTACTGCCTATACGTGGGGACAGACGATGGCCGATAAGTTTAAATTCGTATTTTCATGCAATACCGGTGCAGCCGTTCTCGGTCTTGGCTACATCGTAGGCTTGAAGTATGCGTTTGTGATTTTTGCCGGCTCTATCTTTGTGTGGTGGTTTATCATCCCGCTGATGGGTAGCTATGGCAGTGCTGAGCTGATGGCTATGTCGCCTGATGCTATCTTTAGAGATTACGCTCGCCTGATTGGTATCGGTGGTATCGCCATGGCCGGTATCATTGGTATCGTGAAGTCGTGGAAAATTATCGCTCAGGCAGTAGGTCTGGCTTCGCGTGAACTTCGTGGCGCACAGTCGCAGGAAGCCACGGTGCGCTGGCAGAGCGACATCTCGATGAAGCACATCGCTTACTTCGTATTCATTGCACTGATTGCTGTGCTGCTATTCTTCTGGGTAGGTGTTATCGACACTTTCTGGCAGGCTTTCGTAGCATGGGTCGTAGTGACTATCATAGCGTTCCTGTTCACCACTGTTGCTGCTAATGCTATCGCTATCGTTGGTTCAAACCCTGTAAGCGGTATGACACTGATGACGCTTATCATCTCGTCGGGCATCTTCGTAGCAATCGGCCTTGACGGTACACGCGGCATCGTAGCTTCGATGATTGTGGGCGGCGTAGTCTGCACCGCACTGTCGATGGCCGGTGGTTTCGTTACCGACCTCAAGATCGGCTACTGGCTGGGCTCGACTCCTCGCAAGCAGGAGACGTGGAAATTCCTCGGCACTCTGGTGTCGGCGGCTACTGTTGGTGGCGTCATTCTGATGCTCAACAATGTTTACGGCTTCACCGGCGACAACGCCCTTGCTGCCCCTCAAGCTAATGCTATGGCCAAGGTGCTCGAACCCATGATGATGGGTGGCGAAACTCCTTGGATGCTTTATATTATCGGTGCTATCCTGGCTCTGATTCTCAACTGGCTGGGTGTGCCTGCTTTGGCTTTCTGCCTCGGTATGTTCCTGCCCCTGTCGCTCAATACGCCGATGCTTGTTGGTGGCCTTGTATCGTGGTTTGTATCGCGTAGCTCGAAGAAGCCCGAAGTTGTCAAGGCTCGTAGCGAACGTGGCACACTCATTGCTTCCGGCATGATTGCCGGTGGTGCACTTTTCGGTGTCTTTGCTGCTATCACCATCATGTGTGGCCACGAAGTGCCCGATAATGGCATGGAGTTCACTCCGCAAGTGCTCGGCCTGGTGGCTTACGCCCTTCTCATCGGCTACCTTTACTTCGCATCGCGTAAAGCTGCTAAGTGAGGCCTGTTGATAGTAAAATCTTAGCTATTGCCATCCCGGCAATAGTATCCAATATAACCGTCCCGGTGTTGGGGCTGGTCGATGTGGCCATTGTCGGCCATTTCGGAGCAGCCGCCTTCATCGGGGCGATTGCTGTTGGAGCTACATTGTTCAATATGCTCTACTGGCTGCTGGGCTTTCTTCGCATGGCCACGGCCGGTTTGACGGCCCAAGCCTTCGGTGCGGCCGACCGCCGTGCGGCGGATGCTACGTTGTGGCGTTCGCTGATTATAGCCATTGTGGCAGCTTTGTTGCTGATAGCGTTGAGTTCAGCGCTGGGCCGTGCGATACTCGATTTCTTAGATGCCGACGAAGCTGTGCGTCCGCTAGCCGAACGCTACTTTTCGATTTGTATCTGGGGCGCTCCGGCGGTGCTTGCCACCTATGTGCTCAACGGCTGGTCGCTCGGTATGCAGAACACACGCCTACCCATGGTGGTGGCCATCACGACCAATGTGGTTAATATCGTATTGTCGCTTGTTTTTGTCTATTGTGCCGATATGCGCCTCGAAGGTGTGGCGCTTGGCACGATGCTGTCGCAGTGGGTTGGTGTTGCTATTTTTGCAACTTGTATCATCAGTCACTACAATCCGCGACCGGTGTCGCGAGCTATGTTGCTTGACGTGGCGGCCTTGCGACGATTGTTTTCAATCAATACTGATATTTTTTTGCGTACGCTTTGTTTGGTGGCTGTCACGGTGTGGTTTACACGCGCCGGAGCCGGACAGAGCGTGGCGATTTTGGCTGCAAACGCGCTGTTGATGCAGCTATTTATGTTCTTTTCGTATTTTTCTGATGGCTTTGCTTATGCCGGCGAGGCGCTCGCCGGCAAGGCACATGGCGCAGCCGACAGCGACGGTCTGCGACAGATTGTAAAGGCTTTGCTGCAGTGGGGCATCGGTATCGCTGTGGTCTTTACTATAATTTACTATCTAGGTGGTGGCGTCATCTTGCGGTTGCTGACCGATGAGCCCGGTGTGGTGGCTACGGCACTCGAATATTTGCCGTGGGCTGTAGCGGTGCCTGCTTGCGGCATCCTTGCTTTTATCTACGACGGCATCTTCATCGGCCTGACGGCTACGCGCCGTATGCTGGCTTCGATAGCCGTGTCGGCCGGCGTTTTCTTTGGAGTCTACGCGCTGGCATTCCCGTTTATGGCCAATCACGGCCTGTGGCTGGCGTTCGACGCCTACCTCCTTCTGCGCGGCCTGTGGCTGGCCTGTGATTTTGCGCGTAAATAAGTGGCAACGTTCGGGTGTATTCCGCACGTTGGCAAATCTCAATTTTAATATCCGAACTGATTATAGGAGCTGGAATGGGTCGGCGTCGGCGGCAGCGGGGAGTCGTCGGCGGATTTCGGCTACGTCGTTGAGCGCTAGGGTGGCGCTTATGATTGGGGCCGGAGCGCTGCGGCGACTGATGCGCGTGCCTACGCTTTTGCCAAGAGCATCAAAGATGTACGATGAGTCGTCGTACTTGCCATAGTCATCTGAGCCCGAGCGGTTGGCGCCGACGACGCAGCATTGGTTTTCGATGGCGCGTGCGATGAGCAGGTGCTCCCAAGCGTATGCGCGAGCGTTGGGCCAGCAAGCCGGTACGATGAGCATATCGTAGGCCGAATTGCGGTTGCGCGACCATACGGGGAATCGCAGGTCGTAGCAGATGATCATAGCGATTGTCCAGCCGCGATAGCGAATAAGAGGCATCGGATGGTCGCCGGCAGTGAACAAGCGAGCTTCATCGCCGAGCGAGAATAGGTGATGCTTGTCGTAGAAAGTCTCGTCGCCGGAAGGTTCGATGAAGAAGCCACGATTGTAGATGTGATTGCCGGTGCGAGCTGCGAATGAGCCGGCTATGGCGAGGTTGTAGCGCCGAGCCAGTTCGGCAATAGTTTTTATAGTGGAGCCGCCATTGGATTGTGCTACGTTGCTGAGCTCGTCAGCATCGCTGACGAAACCGGTGGAGAATAGTTCGGGCAGCACGACGAGGTCGGTGTCAGCCTCGAGCAACTGCAGCGAGCGCCCCAATGCCGCAAGATTGGCATCGGGGTCGCAGCTGGTAGTGTTGATGGCGATAGTCGCTACTTTGAGGTTATTGCTCATCGGTAGAGAATTTTTCGGGGTATTTACCCTTGAATGGGCGATAGAACTCCTTGACGGCGCGCATATCTGCATCAATGTCGCCCGTAGGCCGGAACACGTTGTCGAGCAGGATGCGACGGTTGCCGAAATCGAGTACGCCGAGTACGATAGGAACACCGGTTTCGTAAGCTATGTGAAGAAATCCGGTGCGCCATTGGCTATTGCGGCTGCGAGTGCCTTCGGGAGTGATGGCTATTTGGAGTCGTTCGCGCGAGCGAAACATTTCGCAAATCGTGGTCGTGAGAGAACCATGTTTTTTGCCACGCTGTACGGGTACGCCGCCGATAGCGCGAAAGAAGCATCCCATGGGCCAAAAGAACCACTGCTCCTTCATCAGAAAACCGGCATGGCGCCCAATAGCCGCATAGGCCAACTTGCCGAGAACAAAGTCCCAGTTGCTGGTGTGCGGTGCCACGCAGATGATGCACTTAGGAAAGTCGGGAACGCTGACGCTGACTTTCCAGCCGCATAGTCTTAATACTAGTTGGGCGAGGTTCATCAGAAGCTGAGAAGCTTTTTGCGCTCTTCAGCGGGAACTGCGGCGTTCATATCTTTTACCAATACGAGTACCTTTTCGCTAAATTCCTTGTGGAGGCTTGCGAAGGCTTGTTTGTAGTAAGTGTAGCGAGCTTTGTTATAGGCTTGGCGGTCATCGAAGTCGCGGGGTACTTTGTCGAAGGCTACGGTGACGAGTGCGCGCGAGTTTACTTGAAGCGCGGCAATCTCGCTTACGATTTTGTTGACAGTAGCGCGGTCTACATTTTCAAGCATGTGCGAGGCCAGAAGTATTTCGGCAGCCAGTTCGCCGCATACGTACGAGATTTTTTTCTTAAGTTGTCGTCTTGATGCCATAATGATAAGGTATTTATGGGGTTTGTTTTTAGTGAGTCGTTATGTATCGTTTGAGGGCGTGAAATGATGGTGCAAGCTTGTCGGCAGTGGCAGGCTTGGCCATAAAACGCGTGTATTGCAGAGGTAGTTCGACGGTGCGACCGGTGATAGAAGTCATCGTGTCGAGCGATTTAGCCGGGTGTGCAGTGGCGAGAGCTACGACAGGTTTACCATCGGGAGCAGCCTTTTTGGCAGCGTAAAGGGCTACTGCAGTGTGAGGGTCGGCCGCGTAGTGGTTGTCGAAAATTGTGTTGTTGATGGTGTCGGCGATGTTGTCGTCGGTGGCAGCTACGGCTACGATGTCGGCGCGCATAGCGTTGATGTCGCTATGGTAAAGGCTGAGCAAGCGCGGAAGGTTGACGGGATATCCCGAATCCATGGCCGGCGCAAGGGTGGGGCGAGCGGTGCGGTTGACTGCATCGAGGCTTAGCGAGCCGTCGAGCACGCGCTTGAAGTCGTCGTTGGCATTGCAGCCGGCTATGATTTGCCCCAGAGGTAGGCCCATTTTTCGAGCGATAACGGCAGCAGTGAGGTTGCTAAGATTGCCGCAGGGAATCGATACGGTGAAACCGTCGGCTTTCGTACCTAGTTTTTCGCGTAGGCGCGCATAGGCGTGGAAGAAGAAAACGACTTGGGGCAATATGCGCATGACGTTTTGCGTATTGGCGCATACTTGCCGAGTGTTTTCGTTGAGTTCGTGGTCTTCGATGGCCTGGCGCACCATGGCTTTGCAGTGACTGATGTTGCCGGCTACTTCTATAGGGTGGATGTTTGGAGCTATGTTGGAGAATTGGGCCCGCTGTGAGCGAGTTAGGGCTTCGCGGGGGAAGAGAATGAAGACGTCGATGCCGTCGACAGCACCGATGGCATTGGCTACGGCTCCGCCGGTGTTGCCGGTGGTAGCGACGTAGATGCGCACGCGGTGTTGCTCGGGACGATGGTAGTGCTTGATGACTTCGCTTAGAAATCGAGCACCGAAATCTTTGAATGCCATAGTCGGGCCATGGAACATTTCCATCACGAAGTGTTCGGGCTTCAGCTCGCAGAGGGGCATAGGGATGTCGAAGCTGTGGTCAATGATATCCTTAAGCATCGAGGCTTCGATTTCGTTGTCAAGCAGTGTGCGCATCACGACGAATGCAATTTCGCGGAGCGACATTTGCTCGATATTGTTGAAGTATGCCTTAGGCAGCTGTGGTAGCTGCTGTGGCAGGTATAGATGGCCGTCGCCGGCATAGCATTGCTCCACCGCCTGTCGTAGGCTGACTGTCTTATTTCCGTTTGTGCTTACGTATAGCATGGTAGTTAGCTTAGGTGCTTGCATGGCAAAGTTACCACTTTTTTGTTTGGTATGCAAGCCGGCCGGCAAACTTTTGGTCGTGCCGGTGGTTATTATTATTGTGAAGCCTTGCAGGCTGATGTTAACAGTTGTGAATCAATAATTTCTCATTCGTATGAAACTTAAAGTATTAGCGTTGATGGTGATGGCTGTTGCCGTTTGTGTTCAAGAGGCTTTGCCTTGTTCGCGAATAGTGTTTCGTGGCGATAGCACAGATGTGGTGATGGTGGGGCGCACGCTTGATTGGCGCACTCCGATACCGACGAATATTTATGTGTATCCTTCGGGCATGGCTAAGGAGTCGATGAACTCCGGGGCGCGGTTGCAGTGGAGGTCGAAGTATGCTTCGGTGTTGGCTGTGAGTTATGATGCCGGCGTTACAGAGGGAATGAACAATCGGGGGCTGGTGTGCAACGGCTTGTTCTGCAAAGGTTCGGAGTATAGGGCAGCCGCTGCGGGCTCGGGCGAGCCGGTGATGTCGCTAGCGGTGATTGTGAGCTATTTTTTGGATAACTTTGCGACGGTCGACGAGGTTGATGCTTTCTTGCGCAACTCGAATTTTGGTATAGCGGGAGCTACGTTCGACGCTGGCACGGTTTCGTTGCTCCACTGGGCCGTGACCGACTTGTCGGGCACTACGTTGGTTATTGAGTTTCAGAATGGAGAACTTCAGACTTATATGTCGAAGGACTATCAGGTACTGACCAACGACCCGGCCTTCCCTGATATGTTGGCTATCAATAAGTATTGGCAAGGTGTAGGGGGTGTGAACATGTTGCCCGGCACGGTGCATAGTGCCGACCGCTTCGTGCGAGCTGACTACTTCATACACCACATTCCGACGGCCGGAGTCGGGCCCGAGCGAGCGCTTGCCGAGTTGTCGACGGTCATTGACAACGTGGCTGTACCGATGGGGTATGAGATACCGGGCCAACCATTCTTGTCGTCAACGCAGTGGCGTAGTATCAGCGATTTGAATCGTTTGCGCTATTATTTTAAGTTTGCCGATTCGGAGGCTTTGTTTTATATCGATATGATGCGGTTGGAATTGGCTCCGGGTTCGTCGGTACTCAAACTCGACACGACGAATCATCGTGGCTTTTATGGCTGCGTCAATGACCGATTGAAAGCGTCGGAGCCTTTTGTTCCGCGCTATTGATTACATTTTGGCTCGCTTGTAGATTACGATGGCAATGATTGTGTAGATAACGTTAGGAATCCACATGGCGATGAATGGCGATGTCAAGCCGGAGTAAGCAAAGCTCTGGGTGATAGCCATAAACATGATGTAGCTGAAGCTGAGCACGAGTCCGATGCCAATGTTTAGGCCCATGCCGCCTTTGACTTTGCGCGATGAGAGAGCCATGCCTATGACTGTGAGGATGAAGGCGGCGGCGCACATGGCGTAGCGTCGGTGGTATTCGACTTCGAAGCTCTTGATGTTGCCAACGCCGCGGCTGCGCTGACGTGTGATGTACTCGTCGAGAGCCGGAGTTGTCATCTTTTCGTGGTCGTTTTTGGCGATGAGGAAGTCGCGCGGCTCGAAGGGAATTGTGGTGTCGAGCGCGGCGCCGCGGCGAATGATTTCGCGGTTGTCCTTAAAATCGCGTATAGTGTAGTCGTAGACTTTCCAGCTGTATAGAGTGTCCCATCCGATGTTGCGAGCTGTGAGGCGCGACACAATCTGCTTGCCGTCGAATTTTTCGAGAGTGAATCGGCTGCCGTTTTTGGTGATGTTGTCGTAGCGGCTGATGTAGGCGATTTCGCCCGGTGCTACCATCAGCATGATGTTTGCACCGTAGTCGACTCGTTTGTTTTTAACATATGTGTTGGTGTAGTCGATGCGCTTGACGTTGGCCGGCGGTATGATGTATGCACCCAGGAGCCATGTGGCGGCGGCGATGACGAATGCTGAAAATAGGTAGGGGCGCAGCAGGCGTCGGAAGCTCATGCCATTTGATAGCATTGCCACAATCTCGTTGTTGCCGGCTAGTTTCGACGTGAAGAAAATTACGGCGATAAAGGTGAATAGAGGCGAGAATTGGTTGGCAAAGTAGGGCAGGAAGTTGATGAAATAGTCGACAATCGTGGCTTTCAGCGGCGCTTTGAGAAACGAATCAAACTTTTCGTTCACGTCGAACATGATGACAATCGCCAGTAGTAGTGCGATAGCGAAGATGTATGTTCCGAGGAACTTGCGAATTATGTAGCGGTCGATGATTTTGAACACGGTGTCGTAGCTAAAATGAGAGGAGTTGGAGTTAGAGGCGGCGGCTGAGGCGTTCGACCATGTCGGCTTTCCAAGAGGCGAAGTCGCCGGCTTGTATGTGCTTGCGAGCTTCGCGTACGAGCCACAGGTAGAATGTGAGGTTGTGAATCGAAGCAATCTGCATGGCGAGGATTTCCTGCGAGATGAAGAGGTGGCGCAGGTAGGCACGGCTATAGACGCGGTCGACCAAGGCGGGGCTGTCGGCCCAGATGGGCGAGAAGTCGGTGGCCCACTTGGCGTTGCGCATATTCATGGTGCCTTCGGGTGTGAAGAGCATGCCGTTGCGGCCATTGCGGGTGGGCATCACGCAGTCCATCATGTCGACGCCTCGGTCGATGGCTTCGAGTATGTTGATGGGTGTGCCGACGCCCATCAAGTAGCGGGGGCGGTCGGTGGGAAGCTCTTCGTTGACTACTTCAATCATTTCGTACATGATTTCGGTGGGTTCGCCGACGGCCAGGCCGCCGATGGCGTTGCCTTCAGCACCGAGGTCGGCTACGAAGCGGGCCGAGTCGCGGCGCAGGTCCTTGAATCGGCAACCTTGCACGATTGGGAAGAAGGCTTGCGAATGGCCGTAGAGCGGCTCGGTGGCGTGGAAGTGGTTCCAGCCACGGCGTAGCCAGCGCTGAGTGAGGCCGAGCGACTTGCGAGCGTATTCGTAGTCGGCCATGCCGGGCGGGCATTCGTCGAGCGCCATCATGATGTCCGAACCGATTATACGTTGTATATCTACGACCTTTTCAGGTGTAAACAGGTGCTTCGAGCCGTCGATGTGGCTGCGGAAGTGTGCGCCTTCTTCGGTGAGTTTGCGATTGTCGCTCAGCGAGAATACTTGGAAGCCGCCGCTATCGGTCAGAATGGGGCGATCCCAGCCGTTGAAGCGGTGGAGGCCACCGGCTGCGCGCAGCACATCGGTGCCTGGGCGCAGGTAGAGGTGGTAGGTGTTGCCTAGAATGATGCGGGCGTCGACCTCGTTGCGCATTTCGTGCATGTGCACGGCTTTGATGGCGCCGAGGGTGCCTACTGGCATGAATATCGGCGTAGGAATCTCACCATGGTCGGTGTATATCGTGCCGGCGCGAGCGCCGCTATCGGTCAGTGTATTTTCGAGAGTGAACTTCATTGTCGTGGTTTTGAACTGCAAAAATACGAAATTTCTGCGAGTCGGGCAATAGCTGAGTTAAACTGCAATGTGCAATTGCTGAGCGACGGTAACCGGATGTCCTAACGAGAGGTCTGTTATGAGAAAAGTTCCTTGACGGCGTCGGTGACGCGAGCCGCCTCGAAGATGTCGATGGTGAATCGACTGCGGTCGATGCCCTTGAGGTTGCCGGCGGGGACGATGATGCGACTCATGCCTAGTTTTTCGGCTTCGGCGATGCGCTGCTCGATGCGTGCTACTGGGCGGATTTCGCCCGAGAGGCCAACTTCGCCGGTCATGCACACGTCGTGGCCGAGGGCTATGTCGAAGTTGCTCGAAAGAATAGAGCATATGACAGGCAAGTCGAGGGCGGGGTCGTTGACTTTGATACCGCCGGCAATGTTGAGGAATACGTCCTTGGCGGCGAGCTTGAAGCCGACGCGCTTTTCGAGCACGGCTAGCAGCATGTTGGTGCGCTTGGAGTCGAATCCGTTGACACTGCGCTGTGGTGTACCGTATGCGGCTGTGCTGACTAGGGCTTGCACTTCGATGAGGAAGGGGCGAGCACCGTCGACTGTCACGCCCACGGCTACGCCCGAGAGGTCGGTGTCGCCGGCCGAGAGTAGCAACTCTGATGGGTTGGTCACTTCGCGCAAGCCTTTTTGCCCCATCTCGTAGATGCCGAGTTCGGCGGTGTTGCCGAAGCGGTTTTTGATGGCGCGAAGGATACGGAACATGTACTGGCGGTCGCCTTCGAATTGAAGCACGGCGTCGACGATGTGCTCGAGTACTTTCGGGCCGGCGAGTGAGCCTTCCTTGGTGATGTGGCCGATGAGCAGCACGGGGACGTTGGTCTCTTTGGCGTATTTTAGTAGCCTTGCAGCGCATTCACGCACTTGGCTGACTGAGCCGGCCGAGGCTTCGAGGTCGTCGGATGCGATGGTCTGGATTGAGTCGATGACGACTATGCCGGGCTGTAGCTGCTCGATGTGGCTCATGATGTTTTCGAGCGAAGTCTCGCAGACGATGAATAGGTTGTCGCTGCCACGGCCGAGGCGGTCGGCGCGCATTTTGAGCTGTGTGGCGCTTTCTTCGCCAGAGGCGTAGAGTATGTTTTTGGAGCGAATCGACAGTAGGTTCTGAAGTACGAGCGTCGACTTGCCGACGCCCGGCTCGCCACCGATGAGAACCATCTCGCCCGGCACGAGTCCGCCGCCGAGTACGCGGTTGAGCTCGGCCGACGGTAGTTTGATGCGCGGCATTTCAGTGGCCGATATGTCGTTGAGCGCTTTAAGCTCGGAGCGTCCGCGGCTGACGGGCGACGGCGAGCGCGACGTAGAGCCGGTGGCTACGCGCTCTTCGACTAGTGTGTTCCATGCACCGCACGCCGGACAGCGACCGCTCCAGCGTGTAGATTCTGCGCCACATTCATTGCAAAACCAGGCTGATTTGTACTTAACCTTTGCCATAATAGCGCGAGATGAATTGTGACACTACGATGGCGGTGGCGGTGGCTACGTTGAGCGATTCTGACGTAGGTCGCTCGGGCGGATAGGAGGGGATAAGTAGGCGGCTGGAGACTGTTGAGGCAACTTCGTCGCTGATGCCGCTGCCTTCGTTGCCCATGACAATGACGGCTTGTTGAGGTAGCTGAGCGGTGTAGATGTTGTCGCCATCGAGAAATGTACCGGCTACGTCGATGCCGCGGTTGCGGGCTTGGCGTAGCATGTTGGCGAGGTCGCCGTAGATGACTTTGACTCGAGCAAGTGCGCCCATTGTGGCCTGTACGGTTTTGGGGTTGAAGCAGTCGACTGTGTCGGACGAGGCTAAGATGAGACTGATGCCCATCCAGTCGGCGGTGCGGATTATAGTGCCTAGGTTGCCGGGGTCTTGAACGCGGTCGAGTGCCAGTGTGAGGTGGCCATCGAGCGCGGCGGGGTCGAAAGCTTCGTCAGCAGGAATTTCGAAGGCGGCGATGACGTCTGGGGCAAGTGTCAGCGATGTCATGGCTACGAGGTCGGAGCGGCGACATTCGTAGATGTCGGCGCCGTCGGCTACTTGCCCTAATGGATGGTCGGCAAGCCACTCGGCTGTAGCGGCTACGTAGCGCAATCGGTAGGCTCCGAGCGTGTCGAGCACGCATTTGGTGCCTTCGGCAGCGAAAAGTCCGGCTCGGCGGCGTCCTTTGGCGGTGGCTAGCGAGGCGGTGAGTTTGCGCAGGGCGTTGGTTGGGGCTGATGTTGGCTTGTCGGTCATTGTCGGTGTTTTATTAGTGGAGCATGTCCGGATTGTAAGTTCAATTCAGGCATGCTCTATTAAATAGCCGACTCCGACGATGGCGATTGAATCGCCGCCGTGAACGAAGTCGGTGATGAAGAGTGATTTAATGAGGAATTAGAAGTCTTCCATTTCATTGAAGCCACCAGCTTCAAACTCGTCGGGCGAGTACTGGTCTGAGCCGAGGAAGTCTTCATCGAAGTCTTCGGGGATAGTAGCTTTGGCAGCCTTGGCTTCGAGCTGCTTGTCGTATTCGTCGATGTCGATGTGCTGCGAGGGGGCTTGGCCCAGCGAGAGCGAGCAGAAGGGGTCTTTGAGTGAGCGGCCGGCGATGAGCTCGGTCATTTCCATGAACATAGCGCGGTCGGTCATGTAGTCGAATACGAAGAGGAGTCGCTGACCTTCGTCGTCAATGAAGTCTTCGAGCACGGCGTCGTCCATGAGCCATACGTCTTGGTCGCTGTCGAAGCCCATATCTTCGTAGCAGATTTCCTTTTCTTTCTCCCAGTTGTCGTCGCAAATGAAGAAAGAGTCCATCTGAGTTTTGTCGTAGCCGACAGCATCGCAGATGGCGTTTTTAAGGTCGAGGAAAGTAGCCTGTGCATCAATTTGGATTTCGCGCTTGAAGTTTTCGGCACCGTCCGATACTATTCTAAATTTAAATATCATCTTTTAATGTATTATTTTGGATTGTTTTTTCTATTATTTGTAACGGGAGTCATTTCACTCTGCGAAATAACAAAAGTAAAATGAAAAATACAAATAAAAAGTAAAAGAAATTCAAAAAAATAACTAACCCCGCTCCGGTGCGGCCTCTCGGCTACCTCGTGCGGGGTATTTATACAGTTAATTACCTATTTTATGAGAAGTGTTGTCTTCTTTCGCAGAGTGGCTTTCTCTGCGCCAACCAAAACAGTTTGGTAAATAAAACTCATTTTTACCGATGCAAAGTTACGACTGAATTTCTGGCGCCACAATACTCTAATTTAGGTATTTTTGAATGGCTCTAGGGGTGTGTGGCTACATAAAATTGTGTAGTCTGAAGAGAATGCGGCTGTGCTAGCGTTCTGAATATTAGTTTTATAGTAAAAAAGCAGCCGCTTGCGGTTGATGTGCAAGCGGCTGCAATATGTGTCGTTGTAAGATTTGTCGAGGCTGATTACCTGGGCTTAGCTTCCCAACCCAGTGCGCTGGCGCCGAGTACTGCAGCGTCGGCTTCTTTGAGTTCGCTGAGCATGACCTTAGCTTTGCCTTTGAAGCAAGAGAGCATGTTGCGATCCATAGCTGCACGCAGCGGCTTGAGGAGCAGGTCGCCCGATTTCGAGAGGCCGCCGAAGAGGATGAATGCAGAGGGCGATGAGAATACCATCATGTCGCACATAGCTTCGCCGAGGATTGTGCCGGTGTATTCGAAGATGTCTTTTGCCAACTTATCGCCGTTGATAGCTGCGTCGTAAACGTCCTTCGAAGTGATTTGGTCGATATCGAGGTTGCGGAGCAGTGAGGGCTCTGTGCGGATTTCGAGGAATTCGCGAGCTGTGCGAGCAACGCCGGTGGCGGAGCAGTATGCTTCAAGGCAGCCGGTGCGTCCGCAGCCGCATAAGCGACCGTTGGTGCGCTTCACAATCATGTGGCCGAGTTCGCCGGCGAATCCGTCGTGGCCATAGACAACCTGGCCGTTGATTACGATGCCGGAGCCTACGCCGGTGCCAAGGGTGATCATGATGAAATCTTTAATTCCCCGAGCAGCGCCATAGGTCATTTCGCCGATTGCGGCAGCGTTGGCGTCGTTGGTGATGGCTACGGGGATGCCAAACTTGTCGGCAACGAGTTTTGCCAAGGGCAGCGGAGTGGGCCAGGGGAGGTTCACGCCGTCGTCGATCATGCCGGTGAAGTAGTTGGCGTTGGGGGCGCCGATGCCGATGCCGTGAATTTTGCCTTCAGCGTCGTTGGCCTCGATAAGGCGCGATGCTTCGGTGTATAATTCGTCGATGTAATCTTCGATATTGTTGTGCTTGCCGGTCTTGATAGAGCCGCTGGCAATCACCATGCCACGTGTGTCGACAATGCCAAAGACGGTGTTGGTGCCGCCTATGTCAATGCCCATTACATAAGGTTTCATGTTTGTTAGTATTTTGTTTTTTGGTTAAAGAGTCTGTGACGGTAGTTTGGTGCTTGCAAAGGTAGTAATTAAAGTCGACAACGCAAGTGTTTTGTGATATTTTTTTGTATGTGACTTTTTTTATTCTAATCTAAAAAAAGCGGACCCGGAGATTTCCGGATCCGCTATCTAGTGGCGGGGGCAGGACTCGAACCTGCGACCTTTGGGTTATGAGCCCAATGAGCTACCACTGCTCCACCCCGCAATTCGTTTACGGCTGCAAAGGTAGAGACTTTTTCTGAACCGTGCAAATGTATTAACAAACATTAACATATTGTTGTGCGAGAAAGTCTTTGCTTTGCTGAAGCTATAAGTCTTTAGATGTCGGTGGGTGAGCGTGTTAATCTTTTTTAGTATAGACTTCTGTTTTAGTACTAACATTTTTTTGTATCTTTGTCGCCGATTATAACCATATAATATGAAAATTAAGACTATCGCATCGCTGTTGACGTTTGGCTTGGCTGGCGCAATTGCAGTGGCTCAGAATAATGTAATTGAAGAAGTCGCTTGGATTATTGGCGACGAACCTATCTATAAGTCGGAAATCGAACAGACTTATCAAGATATGCAGAACGATCGCCAAACTATAACGGGCGATCCCTACTGCGTTATTCCCGAGCAGATGGCTGTCGAGCGCCTTTTCTTGCATCAGGCCGACCTCGACACTGTCGAAGCTCCCGAATCGATGATTATGCAGCAAGTCGATGGTCAGATGAATTTCTTGATTTCGAATCTAGGTTCGCGCGAGAAGGTAGAACAATATTTCCGCAAACCCTTCCACGAGATACGCGATTACTACGCCACTTCGATGCGCAATCGTTATCGCATCAACCAAGTGAAGCGTACGCTCACGCAAGATCTGAAGGTGACTCCGGCTGCGGTGCGTCGCTATTTCGAGCAGCTGCCGGCCGACTCTATCCCGTACGTGCCTCTGCAGGTACAGGTGCAGATACTGACCCTATATCCTGTGATTCCGCGTCAAGAAATTGACGATGTGAAGGCTCGCTTGCGCGACTATGCCGACCGTGTCAATCGCGGTGAGGCTGATTTCTCTACTCTGGCTATTTTATATAGCGAGGCACCCGAGGGTATTCGTGGTGGCGAGATTGGTTTTATGGGTCGTGGCCAGCTCGTGCCTGAGTATGCAGCTGTAGCTTTCAATCTTAACGACCCCAAGAAGGTGTCGAAAATAGTTGAGACCGAATATGGTTTCCATATCATACAGCTAATCGAAAAGCGAGGCGACCGTATCAACACTCGTCATATTCTGTTGCGTCCGAAGGTGGCTGAGAAGGACCTCACGTTGGCGGTCAATCGCCTCGACTCGGTGCGTACCGACATTGTCGAGAATAAGAAGTTTACATTCGAAGAAGCTACTCGCTATATCTCGCAAGATAAAGATACACGCAACTCGCGCGGTGTGATGGTCAATTCAGAGACCGGAACTACCAACTTCGAAATGTCGCATCTGCCTCAGGAAGTGGCTCGCGTCGTGGCTGATATGCAGCCCGGCGATATATCGATGCCGTTTGTGATGCGTGACCCCAAACGCGACCGCGAAATTGTGGCCATGGTGAAGCTGACCGCCCGCATCCCTGCCCATCAAGCCAACCTTGGCGATGATTACCAGCTAATCAAAGGAATGTATGAGCAGTCGGCTAGCGAAAAGATAGTCAACGACTGGCTTATTAAGAAAATCAACGATACGTATGTGCGTGTCGAGGATGGCTGGCGCGGCTGCGATTTCCAATATAGCGGCTGGATTAAGAGTAAGTAAAATAGTCGGCGACCTTAAGACTCTATGCGCAAACTTTTTGCGGCTTTGATGGCCCTAGTAGCGGCAATGGCGATGCTGTCGTATGGTTCGCGACAAATCGAAACGCCGCGTGCTACGTTTACCCCGCAGGTGCCTACGGCATCGCGCGACGATGATTCTCGCGTGTTCCTTGACCGTGCCGATGCTTTGTACAAGCAGCGGAGTGATTCGTTTATGATTGTGGCCGGCAACGTCAAGTTCACCAAGGGCCCCATGATTATGACATGCGACTCGGCTCACTATTTTGCTGAGAGCGAATCGTTCGATGCATTCGGCAATATTGTCATGGAGCAGGGCGATACTCTGTTCATTTATGCCGATGAGCTCAATTATCGCGGCCCTGAGCAAGTGTGCTACTTATATGCTTCGCCGGGCAAGAAGGTGCGGCTAATCAATCGCGATGTAACCCTCGAAACCGATGAGTTTGTCTACGACTTGGCAATCAATCTGGGCTACTATACCGTAGGTGGCGTGCTTTTCGACCAGCAAAATCGACTTGCTTCGCGCGAAGGCGAGTATGACCCGGCACGCAAGGAGGCCAACTTCTACATCGATGTGCACCTAACCTCCAATGGCCGCACCGACACGCTGAATATCTATTCGGATACACTTTATTATAATACTACTACGCATATAGCCGAGTTGACTTCGCCCAGTGTCGTGGTCAACCGTCGAGGCAATATTTATACGTCTGACGGCCTCTACGATACGGATATGGACACCGCCGTGCTATATCGTCGCTCGACTGTGAAGACGGCCGAGGGACGCTCTGTCACTGCCGATTCTATTTACTATGATCGCCGCACAGGCATCAGTGAATGCTTCGGTACGATGTTCCTTCTCGACTCTGCCCGCCAAGCATCTCTTACGGCCGATTATGGATTCTTCAACCAGTCGACCGACTCGGCCTATGCCGTCGGCAATTTGCTCATCAAAGAATACAGCCAGGGCGATACCCTCTATTTACATGGTGGGCAGTTGAATGCCTATCGAGTGATTGATTCGGTAGAAGTGGCTGCTGTGCCGGCCGATACCGTGCTTGGTACGCCGGCTCGCGAGGCTTATTTCCTCACCGATACCAGCAATGTGGCCGATGTGTGGCCGCGTGTGCGCTTCTACCGCTCCGACATGCAGGGCGTTTGCGACTCGATGCGCGTCACGAGCGCAGATACCACCATGCGTATGTACATCGCACCGGTGGTGTGGAGTGAGGAACGCCAAATCTACGGCAATCTCATTGAGATTCACATGAATGATTCGACTATCGACGAGGCGCGCTTGCCTGATTTTGGCTTTTGCTCGCAGCGCATCGTCGACGACTACTATAGCCAAATATCCGGCAAAGAAATGCTGGCAAAATTCGAGGCCGGCGAGTTGCGCCAACTCGATATCAGTGGCAACGTCGAATTCATCCTCTTCCCCGAGGAGAATGACTCTACGTTTAATAAGATGGTGACGGCTACTAGTTCGTTCCTGACGGCTAAGTTTCAGGGACGCTCCACCGAATATGTGAAGATGTGGCCTGAAACTTCGGGCAAGGTGACGCCGCTGTTCTTGCTGCGTCGGTCGATGCTTTATTTGTCGAAATTCAAGCTGTTCGAAGGCGTGCGCCCCGTATCGCCGGCCGATGTGATGACGGTGCCGGCGGCTATGGATGCGATGATGCAGGAAGCCGGGCGCCCGTCGACATCAACGCTGGCGCCGAATAAGGCGTCGATGGCTACGTCTCGGCAACTTGACACACCCATAGCTCTCTGACGATGGCCGACCTCTCAGTCATTCGCGAGGGGCGCCCAATGACATTTGCTCAACAAGCGGCGCTGACTGCCAAGCTTGCTGTGCCCGGTATTTTGGGTCAGCTTTCAAGTATACTCATGCAGTATATCGATGCTTCGATGGTGGGGCATCTAGGTCTCAATGGCTCCGCATCGGTGGGGCTGATGAGTAGCTCGCTGTGGCTATTTTGGGGCATTTGCTCGGCTGTCACCACCGGCTTTTCCGTGCAGGTGGCCCACCGCCTCGGTGCTTCAGACGAAGCTGGCGCACGCGACGTCTTGCGCCAGGGTATCACGGCTTGCTTGATTTTTAGCGTTGTAATAGCTGCTGTTGGCGTTGCCGTCAGCCCTGTGTTGCCTGCATGGCTTGGTGGCGACGAAGCTATCTGCGCTGATGCATCGCTCTATTTTATGACCTTCTGCGCTGCCCTGCCTATGCTCACGATGAACTATCTGGCGGGTGGTACGCTGCGCTCGGCCGGCAACATGAAGATCCCTGCGCTGCTCAATGTGGGCATGTGTGTGCTCGATGTGGTCTTCAACTGGTTCTTGATATTTCCGACTCGCGATATCGACCTCTGTGGTGTTGCCTTGACGATGCCCGGCGCCGGACTAGGTGTCTTTGGCGCCGCACTGGGTACTGTAGCGGCTGAAGTCGTCGTGGCTTGCCTGATGATGGGCTATCTCGTGGTTAAACAAGAAGATATGCGCCTTTATGGCCGTCCGCGCGGCAGCTTCCGCATCCGCCGGCCAGTGCTACGCAAGGCCTTCAATATCGCTGCCCCAATGACGCTCGAACATGCCGTATTCTGCAGCGCCCAGGTTATGATTACAATCATCGTTGCTCCGCTAGGTACTGTGGCTATTGCTGCCAATGCCTTTGCAGTGACGGCCGAAAGTCTCTGTTATATGCCCGGCTTTGGTATAGGCGAAGCTGCTACTACACTTGCCGGTCAAAGTTACGGCGCCGGTCGTCGTGACCTTGTGGTGCGTTTCTGTTATATTGCAGTCGGACTGGGCGTCGCCATAATGTCGGTGATGGGTGTGGTGCTATATTTATGTGCGCCTGTCATGATGGATATGATGACCACTGTCGATGCCATTCGCGACCTCGGTGTCGAAGTGCTGCGCATCGAAGCCTGGGCCGAGCCGCTATATGCAGCCTCGATTGTGGCCTACGGAGCTTTCGTCGGGGTAGGCGACACCATGTTGCCTGCCGTCATGAACTTTGGTAGCATCTGGGCCGTGCGTATTCCGTTGGCAGCGCTGATGGCATCCTCGATGGGGCTGCGTGGCGTTTGGATAGCCATGGCCGTCGAGCTTAGCTTCCGAGGCCTAATCTTCATCTGGCGCATGCTCTCCGGCCGCTGGCTCCCCAAATCCTAACCCCACAATCTCAGCTAGGAAAAGGCGATCGCCGTACCGTCAACTGACTCAATTTTTTGATTTTGGGCATGGTTGGAGGTGGCGAAATTATGTTTTGTCGGTAATTATGAGTAACTTTGCAGTTCGAAATTGCTAAGAACGTTTTTACAATAGGTATGATAGCGGTAAATAATTTAGGTATTCAATTTGGTAAAAGAGTTTTATTTCAAGACGTAAATCTGAAGTTTACACCGGGCAACTGCTACGGTATCATCGGTGCAAACGGCGCCGGCAAGTCAACACTGATGCGTATTCTGAGCGGCCAGCTGTCGGCTACTCATGGCACTGTGACTCAGGGTCCAGGCGAGCGCATGAGCATTCTGAGTCAGGACCACTTCGAATTCGATGAATGTACGGTGATGAGCACTGTGCTGCGTGGCCACACCGTGCTGTGGGATATCATGCAGGAGAAGGATGCGCTCTACGCTAAGGCCGATTTCTCTGACGCCGACGGTATTCGCGCCTCGGAGCTCGAGGAGAAATTTGCCGAGCTCGAGGGCTGGAACGCCGAAAGCGACGCGGCAGCGCTGCTCAGCGGTTTGGGCATCAAGGAGGATAAGCACTACATGCTGATGAAGGATATGAGTGGCAACGAGAAGGTGCGTGTGCTGCTTGCAAAGGCTCTGTTTGGCAATCCCGACAACCTGCTGCTCGACGAACCGACCAACGACCTCGACCTCGACACAGTGGCTTGGCTCGAAGACTATCTGTCGAAGTTCGAAAACACGGTGTTGGTGGTGTCGCACGACCGTCACTTCCTCGACTCGGTGTGTACACATACGCTTGATATCGACTATAATAAGGTACAGCTCTTTGCCGGTAACTATAGCTTCTGGTATGAGTCGAGCCAGCTGGCTCTGCGTCAACAACAGCAGCAGAACAAGAAGGCTGAAGATAAGCGCAAAGAACTGATGGAGTTCATCCAACGCTTTAGCGCCAATGTGGCTAAGTCGAAGCAGACAACAAGCCGCAAGAAGATGCTCGAAAAACTGAATATTGAGGAAATTCAGCCGTCGTCGCGCCGCTATCCGGGCATTATCTTTACGCCCGAACGCGAACCCGGCAATAAAATTCTCGAAGTCAAGGGGCTGACGGCAAGTGTCGACGGCGAAGTGCTGTTCAAGGACGTTAATTTCCAAGTCGAAAAGGGCGATAAGATAGCATTCTTGAGCCACGACCCGCGCGCCATGACGGCTCTATTCGAAATCATCACCGGCAATCGCAAGGCCGACGAAGGTTCGTTTGACTGGGGCCAGACCATCACATCGGCTTACTTGCCGCTCGACAATTCGGCGTTTTTCAACACTGACCTTAACCTTGTCGATTGGCTTTGCCAGTTTAGCTCCGATTCGAGCGAGATTTATCTGAAGGGCTTCCTGGGTAAGATGCTTTTCTCGGGCGAAGAAGTGCTCAAGAAGGCATCGGTGCTGTCGGGTGGTGAAAAGATGCGTTGCATGATTGCGCGTATGATGATGACTAACGCCAATACGTTGGTGCTCGATTCACCCACCAATCACCTCGACTTGGAGTCGATTCAGGCTTTCAACAACACCCTGCAAGGCTTTAAGGGCAACATCCTGATGTCGTCGCACGACCACGAATTTATCCAGACTGTCTGCAACCGCATCATCGAGCTGACACCCAACGGCATCATCGACAAGATGATGGACTACGACGACTACATCACCGACGCACGCGTGGCCGAGGCTCGCGAACGTCTCTACGCTAAGTAAATCGGCGCATATAGCGCAGATTAAGAAATAGTGGACGCAGGCCAATACAGTCTGCGTCCACGTCGTTTATATACTACATTTATAGGGATGTAGAGCATAGGGTGTTCTGATTGCTCAGTGGGTTTTATGGCTGTTTTTGATTTTAATTTTTAAAATATGAGGTTGGAGGGTGGGGGATTGGTGAAAATTGCGTAACTTTGTCTGAATTATGAAAAAGTTGCGTAAAATAGTCCAGGCAGTGGCTGCTGTGCTGCTGTTGCTGTTTGTGGTTTTGCCGGCCGGAGTTTATGTCGTCGTCTCGACGCCGTGGGCTCAGGAGCAGCTATGCAAGGTGGCAAACAACCAGCTCAGTGGGCTGCTAGGTACGGAAGTGCATATAGGCCGCGTGACTTATCATCCGTTCAATACCATGTCGGTGAGCAGTGTGCGCATCAACGATGATGCCGGCCGTCCGGCTCTTGAGGTGGCACGCATCTCGGCGCGTTTTGAGCTACTGACTTTCCTTAAGAGTGGTCGGCTGGAGTTTGACTATGCTG
Organism: uncultured Bacteroides sp.; assembly: GCA_964456545.1. GTDB lineage: Bacteria > Bacteroidota > Bacteroidia > Bacteroidales > Muribaculaceae > CAG-873. The sequence goes on along the minus strand of CAYWAM010000013.1, from coordinate 14,397 downwards.
TAGTCGATGTGCCGCGTCTGACCGTGTATCGCAGCGATGCAGGCTCACCACTGAACATACAGCCGATAATCGACCGTCTGCAGCCGCGCGATAAGAATAAGCCGCCGACAGAGTTTGACCTGAAAATAGGCACGGTGGTGGTGCGCAATGGCCACGTATGCTACGATGTGCTGTCGGAACCCGACAGCATCGAAGGCCGATTCAATCCGTCGCATATAGAAATAACCGACCTCGATTTATATGCCTACGTGCGGCAGGGAAGCCGCCAGCGTTGGGATGTGAACCTTGAATCTCTGTCGCTGAGCGAGCGTTCGGGTTTTGAACTTTCCGACTTGGTGGCCGATGTGTTGGTGTCGCCCGAAGAGCTGAGCCTGCGCACTTTTAAGGTAGAAATGCCGGGCAGTAGCTTCTCGCTAAAACCTACGGTGCTGAAGATTGATGGTTTTGCATCCATTGCCAATGTGATAAAGACGCGCATGGTGGAAATCTCGCCTGTGGCTCCGGCGCATATCTCGACTGCCGATTTGCGGTATTTTGTGCCCGTGCTTGGCACGATTGACCGCGTTGTAGAACTTGATTTCTCGGTTAATGCATCGCTTAGTCGCGTGAACGTCAATCGCTTGTGTGTTGTCGATGATGGCGGGCTGAAGTTGGAGACGGCTGGTTCGGTGGCTAATCTGAGTAATGTGGATTCGTTGGAATTCAACTTGATACGTCTCGATATTTCTGCTCCGGCTGCGGAGACGGCCTCGTTGCTCGAAATTTTCAATCCTAAGCTGGCTCAGATGGTTGGCCGTGCCGGAAATTTGCGTTTTCATGGTAGAGGCGTGGGCAATATGAACGGCGCGCATCTCGACTTTACGGCTCGTGCGCACGACGCTGTGATGGATTTCAAGGGCTCGGTCACGACTGCCGACCGATACAAGTCGGTGGGCTTCGATGGGCATGCCGGTATTAGCGAGCTGAATCTGGCCGAAGTGACAGGTGTGGCTGATGCCGGAATGCTAGAAGCTACGCTCGATGGCGAGGGCTTTGTCGGTAAAGGCACCATTCGCGCTGCCGGTTTACTTGAAATCTCACGCTTGGGCTGGAAGGGATACACATACACTGGCATTACGGCTGAAGGTTCATATGATAATACTGAATCGGAATTAGACCTCGCGTTGAAGGCCGATGATCCTGCTTTGGGTCTGGAATTGACAGCGGCCGTGACGCCTACAGGTGAGTTTAAAACGCTGGTAGCTGACATGGTGCTGAAACGGCTACGTCCTGATTTGATGTTTGGCAAAGGCCGCGAAGGCTACTCGCTGAGTGGAACGCTGGCAGCCGACTTGGGCGGCTCGAGCGTCGACGACTTTGAGGGCTCGGTCGAATTGACTTCGGTGGCTTATACCGATGCTGCCGGCTCGGGACTGCGCGCGGAGTCGTTTGTAGTAGACGTTGACCGTTCGGGGGCTAAAGATATCATCACGATTGCATCCGACTATCTGAATGGCTCAATCGAGGGTGCAATCAAGCCGTCGTCGCTGGTGGCTACGCTGCGCGAGATGGTGGCCGACATAGTGCCGGATGTCATTGAGCCCGGAATGTTGGCCGAGGATGCACCGGTCAATGATTTTACATTTGACCTGACATTGTCGAATGCTGAGTCAGTGTCGGAGTTCTTTAAACTTCCGGTGCAGATTATTTACCCGGTCGACTTAGCCGGTAGCGTTGATGTAAAGTCGGGTACGGCTTCGGTGACCCTCGATGCACCATATCTGCAGCAAGGTGATAAGATTATAGACCAGACCGTGCTGGGCGCATATATCGATATGACCGATGATCGCTCGCTCGTATATGCCACGTCGCACATCCCTACCAAAAAAGGCCCTATGACGGCTGTGCTGGGTATTTCAGGCAGCAACAACCGCTTTGATACGCAGGTCGACTGGACCCTCGACCGCAAAATACCGCTTAATGGCGTCATCAACTTCTCGACCGAGCTTTCGCGCGGCGAGCAAGGCAATTTGTGTGCGAATACGCATTTCAATCCCGGACAAATTAACTTCGGTGACAATGTGTGGCAGATAGGCCAATCATCGATTGATTGGTGCGATAGTAAGCTCGTTGTCGACAAGTTTGCACTCACCTCCGGAAGTCAGTCAATAAGAATCGACGGTGTAGCATCGGCTACTCCCGGCGATACTATGCTCATAGACCTGAACAATATAGAATTGGCATCGATATTCGAAACTCTCGAAATCGACAAAGCACTGATTGGTGGCTATGCCAGTGGCCGATTTGTAGCTACCGATGCTTTCACTGCCGAGCCGTATCTGGCCACCGATAACCTGCACGTCGACAGTATTGGCTACAACTACTGTACGCTCGGCACGGCTGATATCAAAGCTTCGTGGAACAACGAGCGCAAGTCGTTCTATCTTGATGCCGATATTACCAACCCCGAAGGACAGCATTCGCGCATTGATGGCGATATATATGCCTTCACCGAATCACTCGACCTGAATTTTGATGCTACGCATATCAAGGTAGGCTTTATGAAGCCTTTCATGGAGGCTTTCACGAGTGATGTGTCCGGCTACGTTTCGGGCACGGCGCGCCTATATGGTACGTTCAAGAATATCGACCTCACCGGCGACGTTCTTGCCGAGGATTTGCGTCTTAAAATTGACTTTACAAACACTTGGTACACAGCCAACGACTCTATCCACATCAAGCCCGGTTTGATTAACCTCGAGGATATCACCATCTGCGATATAAATGGCCATACGGCTAAGCTCAAAGGCTGGCTACGACACGACTATTTCCATCAGCCTGTGTTTGAATTCAATGTCAGTGAGGCTAAGGATTTCTTGAGCTATAATGTGACTAGTAAGCTTAATCCCGACTGGTATGGCACAATCTATGGCAATGGAGGCGCCACTGTCAAAGGCCGCCCGGGTGTAGTGGAAATTGGAGTGGATATGGCCACAGCGCCTAACTCTACCTTTACGTTCGTGCTGACCGACCGTCTGGATGCGCAGCAGTATTCTTTCATCACCTTCAACGACGTCACTAAAGATAGCGTTGGAAATGACTTTTTGAATGTCGACGATATACCCGTAGCTGTCAAAGAATATCAAGCTCGTCAGATGGCTGTTACTACCGACTCGCCTTCAGCCTATCTGATGGATATCAAAGTCGATATCAACAACGATGCTGAGCTGATAATAGTGATGGACCCGGTAGGCGGCGACCGCATCAGAGCCTACGGCGCCGGCGACATGGCCATGAAGTATGATTCTAGCGACAACTCGCTCGAGATGCGCGGTAAATATGAGCTCGAGCGTGGTAGCTACAACTTTACGCTTCAAGATATTATCATTAAGGAATTTAAAATTGAGCCCCAAAGCACGATTACCTTTACCGGCGACCCGTATTCGGCAGAGCTCAACCTGCAAGCAATCTATCCGCTGAATGCTAACCTGAGCGACCTCGATGAGTCGTTCTCCCAAGACCGCGAACTCAATCGCACGAATGTGCCGGTGCATGCATTGCTTAAGGTGACCGGTGATATGCGTCAGCCCGATATCAATTTCGACTTGCGCTTCCCGACGCTCACTAGCGATACGTATCGCAAGGTGCGTTCGATTATCTCGACCGAGGATATGATGAGTCGCCAGATTATTTATCTGCTGGCGCTCAACCGATTCTACACGCCTGACTATATGGGTGAAACTACCAAAGGCAACGAAATATTCTCTGTGGCAGCTTCTACGATTTCGAGCCAAATTTCGAATATGCTGGGTAAGCTTAGCGACAACTGGAGCATCGCTCCTAATTTGCGTAGCGATCGTGGCGACTTCAGCGATGTGGAAGTGGATGTGGCTTTGTCGTCGCGACTGCTCAATAATCGTCTACTGCTTAACGGCAACTTTGGCTACCGCGATAAGTCGCTTAATACTAATCAGTTTGTTGGTGACTTTGATATCGAATACCTTCTTACCCCCCGCGGCACTTGGCGCTTGAAAGCCTACAACCGCTATAACGATCAGAACTACTACCTGCGCCAAGCAGCAACCACTCAAGGTGTAGGCATTATGTTCCGTCGCGATTTCGACTCGCTATTCGGCCGCGGTAAGCGCGCTGCCACCGTTCCCGTCGATTCGACGGTCGGAGATTCTATCACGGTGCAGCAAGAAGCCGACTCGGTGGCTATTCAGTAGCGTTCGAAGCCGGTGTCGGATTTGCCATGAGCGCTTCTATTGCTTTCAAATATACAGTAGTGCTATTATGGTGCCCGATTGGTCGAGATTTATTGGTCATAGGCGCTTGGCAAATCGCGAAAATTAGCTTAACTTTGCGAAAAATAATAGACTTGTAATGAAAATCATAGCTGAAAGCAGTAGTACACGCACCGAATGGGCCATTGTCGACGGTACGCAAATCGTCGAGCATGCGTTCACCACGGGTATGAACCCCTTCTTCCAGTCGCGACGTGAGTTGTCGCATTGTATCCGTCTCGAATTGCCCGAAGCCTTTTTCCGCCGTCGTTGGGATCACGTCTATTTCTATGGCGCGGGTTGTGCTAATAAGGATAAGATTAAGACAATGGAGTCATCGTTGGTGGCTCAGTTCCGCACACCGGTGACTGTGCAGAGCGACTTGCTGGGTGCGGCCCGAGGTCTGTTGGTGCGTAAACCCGGCTTGGCTTGTATCATCGGTACAGGCTCAAACTCATGCCTTTATGATGGCAATGAAATAGTGAAGACTGTGCCTCCGCTGGGGTATATACTGGGCGATGAGGGTTCAAGTGCTTATTTCGGCAAGACGTTCATTGCCGATATACTTCGTGGATTTGCTCCGGCCGACATCACGCGTGCGTTTTATGAAAAATTTATGATTACGTCGAATATGCTCATGGATGAGGTGTACTCAGCTCCGCTGCCCTCGCGCGCGCTGGCTCGGTATGCTACGTTCCTGGCAGAGCATCTCGACAATGCCTACATTTATCAGCTGATATATTCGGGCTTTATGCGCTTTTTTACGCGCAACCTTGTGGCGTACGATTATCGCAACAATCCTGTTAGTATCGTCGGTTCCACGGCTGTGCAATTCAGCGACTTGCTGCATCGTGCTGCTGATGATTTCGGCGTGAAAATCGAAAAGGTAATTCGCTATTCAATGCCCGGATTGGTCGAATTTCATGCTAAGGATTGAAGTTGTCGATCGCATAATTAGTTCATTAATATGTCAAAAACAACTACTGGCTATGCCATAGCGGCTATAGCGGCAGCTACTTATGGCCTCAATCCGCTATTTGCATTGCCGTGCTATGCGGGCGGCATGAATGCCGATACGGTGCTATTTTTCAGATATTTGATTGCGATAGTGATTGTGGGCACAATGCTGCGTTTGCGCGGTCACAATTTCGATGTGGAGCGTCGCCAGATACTGCCGCTGTTGGCTATGGGTGTGCTGCTAGCGGTGTCGTCGCTCAGTCTGTTCGAAAGCTATAATTATATGAGCTCGGGCATCGCCTCGACCCTACTATTCGTTTATCCGGTGATGGTAGCGGTGATTATGGCGGTGGTGTTTCGCGAGCGCATGACATGGGTCACGATAGTAAGCATCGTGGCGTCGCTGGCCGGCATCGGATTGCTCTACCGCGGAGAAGGCAATGCCACGCTGAGCCTCGTAGGCACATCGCTTGTGATGCTCTCGTCGCTGTCGTATGCTATCTACATAGTGTGTGTCAATCGTCGACCACTAGCTACTATGCCTTCGCTAAAGCTGACTTTCTGGGCACTGACGTCGGGTCTGCTTGTCTTTGGTTGTCGCTTTGCGATGCAAGTGCCCCTGACAATGCCTGTCAACGCTACGCTATGGCTTAATTTGCTGGGACTGGCTGTATTTCCCACGGCAGTGTCGTTCTTATGCACCACGAGGGCTATTCAGCTCATCGGGTCGACGCCGACGGCCATCCTGGGTGCGCTAGAACCGCTGACTGCTGCGGTGATAGGCGTGATAGTTTTCAATGAAGTACTCACCGAACGCGACCTGATCGGCATCGTGCTCATTCTGGCGGCAGTGACAGCTGTGGTGGCCAATGATTCGCTGTCGGGTGTGCTCGTGCGCCTTCGTAAGATGTTCCCGCGCGTGGTGCGTCATAAAAAAGTAAAAAAATGATAGAATCAATCACTGGTAAAGTTGTATCAGCCAATCCGGCGGCTGCGGTCATTGAGACAGCCGGCGGGGTAGGGTATCTGGTGAATATCACGTTGCCGACCTTTGCGGCACTCGAAAAAATGGAATCAGTGCGAATGCTGATTCACGAATCAATCCGCGACGATGCGTGGGTGCTTTATGGATTTCTGGAGGAAGAAGAGCGCGAGCTCTTTCGTGCCTTAGTGGGTGTGTCTGGTGTCGGTGCGGCATCGGCGCGCATGATACTGTCGGCTTTGAATCCGGCCGAGCTTCGCACTGCAATCAGCGGAGGCGACGTCAAGCGCCTGAAAAGTGTAAAGGGAATCGGTGCGAAAACGGCTGAAAGAATAATTGTTGACCTGCGCGATAAAATAAAAGTAGATGCTTCTACGTTATTAGAACAGGTAGAATCGACATCCGTGGCTTTCGACGAAGCACTCGAAGCACTCGTGATACTCGGATTTGCGCGTCAGGCAAGTCACAAGGCACTCGCCAAGTTGTTTGCTGACGAGCCGGGTATGACCGTGGAGAAGGCTGTGAAGCGGGCAATGTCGATGCTCTGATGCCGTCGTTTTCGGTAAAAACGCCGAAGACGAAAGACTTGTAAATGGGAAAGTTGCGTAAGAACGAACGACATACTATGCGCCGTGCGGCGCACTTAGCGGCTTGGGCCTTAGCGGCCTTGGTCCTCAGTGTCGTGTTCTTTCCGGCCGCAGGTCAGTACTATACGCCGGTCGTTAAACATCCGGCACCGGCTGTCTACGGACCATCGTCCGTGTCGGTCGACTCGGCTATGTTGCCTACGCTGCCCGTGTCGCCAACTGTGCCTCGCGACTACGACGACCTGCTCGATGCCGAGCCTGGCTACGATCTGAAGACACCATCGAACATCACTACGCATGCCGAGTATGACCCGGCGTCGGGGTGCTATGTAGTGCATACGCGTGTGGGCGACATGGACATCGCTACGCCTTTTATGCTTACGGCCTCGCAGTACAATGATTGGCAGCTGCGTCGTTCGATGCAGAACTACTTTAAGCAGCGCAATATGGAGTTGCTTACCGATGAGGATAAGAAGGCCTTCAATATACTAGATATGAACTTCGAGCTCGGTCCGTTGGAGAAGATTTTCGGTCCGGGCGGCGTACAGCTCAAGACGCAGGGCTCGGTGCAGATTTCGATGGGGGTGAAGAGCAACTTTACCGACAACCCATCGCTGTCGCTTAATTCACGCCGTAAGACCTACTTCGACTTCGATCAGCGCATTCAGGCCACAATCAATGCCGGCGTTGGCGACCGCATGAAGTTCAACATGACTTATAATACGGATGCGACCTTCGACTTCGACTCTAAAAACCTTCGACTCAACTACGAAGGCAAGGAAGACGACATCGTCAAGAGCATCGAGGCCGGCAACGTGTCGATGACTACCGGCTCGTCGCTTATTCGCGGTGCGTCGGCTTTGTTTGGCTTGAAGACCAAGTTGCAGTTCGGACGCCTCACCGTCACCGGCTTGGTGTCGCAGCAAAATTCTGAATCGAAAACCGTCAGTTCGAAGGGTGGTGTGCAGACAACCAAGTTCACCATCAATGCTGACCAGTACGACCAGAATCGCCATTTCTTCCTGTCGCAGTTCTTTTATGATAACTACGATGAATTTGCTTCGAAGTTGCCATATGTGTCGTCGGGTGTTAATATTACACGCATCGAAGTGTGGATCACCAACAAGAGCGGCAAGTATGAACAGGCGCGCAACCTTGTAGCTTTCCAGGACCTTGGTGAAAACACCACGCTAGGTTCGAACTACTGGAGTTCGGATTTGGCTCAGGCCAATCCGAGCAACTCGTCGAACAATCTGCTTAGCGTGATTAAGAACCAGTATCCCGGTGCTCGCAACATTAATACCGTCACGCAGGCGCTCGAGCCGCTGCAGCAATACGGTATCATAGGTGGTACCGACTATGAGAAGGTCGAGAGTGCACGTCTGCTGTCGAGCAATGAATATACGCTCAACTCTACGTTGGGCTACATTTCGATTAAGAGTGCGCTTAACGCCGACGAGGTGCTAGCCGTGGCTTTCGAATACACTTATCGCGGTCAAGTCTATCAGGTCGGTGAATTCTCATCTGACGTTACTTCGACAGATCAGTCGCTCTATGTGAAGATGCTTAAGAGTACTACCTCGTCGACAGATGAGCCGATGTGGAACCTAATGATGAAGAACGTCTATAACTTGGGCGGATATCAGATTCAGAAGAGCAACTTCAAGCTCAATATCAAATATCTGAGCGACACCACCGGCACCGAAATCAACTATCTTCCCGTGCCCGGGCTTAACACACAGTCGCTGCTGCAGGTGATGAACCTCGACCGCATCGACTCCAATCAGGAATCTAATCCGGATGGCTTCTTTGATTTTATTGATGGCTACACGATTATCCCTGCGCAAGGCAAGGTGATTTTTCCGGTTGTCGAACCATTTGGTGGCCATCTTCGCCGTAAAATCAATAATCCCGCCATCGCAGACCAATACGTCTACGAAGAACTTTACGACTCGACCTTGACCGTCGCTCGCCAGTTTGCCGATAAAAACAAATTTGTGCTTACCGGCGAGTATCAAGCCTCGTCGGGCTCGCAGATTCGCCTCAACGCCATGAATGTGCCGCGCGGCTCGGTAATAGTCACAGCCGGCGGTGTCACGCTGACCGAAAATTCTGACTATACCGTCGATTATTCGATGGGTATTGTCACCATTACCAATCAGTCGATTATAGATTCAGGCCAGAATATCAGCGTTACTCTCGAAAATCAGTCGCTATTCTCGATGCAGCGAAAGACGCTCCTAGGCCTCGATATGCAGTATCAGTTCACGCCCGAACTCAACTTGGGGGCTACCTTAATGCACTTCTCCGAGAAGGCGCTCACCGAGAAGGTGAATATTGGCGACGAAATCGTCAACAACACCATGTTTGGCTTCAATCTGAGCTACAATACGCAGTTCATGTGGCTGACCAACCTGCTCAATAAGATACCGACAGTGACAGCCACGCAGCCCTCACGTCTGAGCCTTACGGCTGAGTATGCCCAGCTCGTGCCGCACTCGCAGAAGTCGGGCTCGAATCGTGGCTCGTCGTATGTCGACGACTTCGAATCAACCCAGACGGGCATCGACCTGCGCTCGCCTTATTCGTGGTTCTTGGCTTCGACGCCCTACGACCCATCGCCCGATGCCCTCTTCCCCGAGGCTGCTTTGAGCGATAATGTCGACTATGGCAAGAACCGTGCGTTGCTCAATTGGTACTATATCGACCGCATGTTCACCTCGCGCAACTCGTCGCTTGCTCCCGGCTACATCAAGAGCGACCTCAATCAGCTATCGAATCCCTACGTGCGCGAAGTCACTTCCTACGAAATTTTCCCGGGTCGCGAACTTACCTATGGCGAGTCGTCGACCGTTCAGACCCTCAACTTGTCGTACTATCCGACCGAGCGTGGCCCCTATAACCTCGATGCGCAGAACATCGACGACGAAGGCAACCTCCTCTTCCCCGAAAAGCGCTGGGGCGGCATCATGCGCCGACTCGACAACACCAACTTCGAGCAGAGCAACATTGAGTATGTGCAGTTCTGGCTCATGAACCCATTCCTCGACCCCAACAACCCCAATTACGACGGCGGCGACCTCTACATCAACTTCGGTGAAGTGGCGGAGGATATCCTCAAGGACGGTCTCAAGAGTTACGAAAATGGTATCCCCGTCGATGGCAATAATCAGTACATGCGCGAGACTGTCTGGGGACGAGTCTCGACTCAGAATTCGCTTACTTACTCGTTTGATAACACCTCCGGCGCCCGCCAGGCTCAGGACGTAGGCCTCGACGGCCTGCCCAACGACGATGAATTCGAATTCTCGTCGTACAAGGACTTCCTCGACCAGCTGCGCATGAAGCTATCGCCATCGGCTGTCGAGCGTATGCAGAACGACCCCTTCTCGCCTCTCAACGACCCCGCCGGCGACAACTACCACTTCTATCGCGGCTATGACTATGACGAGCAGCGCGTGGGTGTGCTCGAACGCTATAAACGCTACAATGGTCTCGAAGGCAACTCGCTATCGCCCGAAGATGCACCCCCGCTGTATCAGACTTCGCGTGCTACGCCCGATGTAGAAGATATCAACCAAGACAATACTCTCAACGAATATGAGCGCTACTTCCAGTATCGTATCTCGATTCGTCCGCAGGACCTCGTCGTAGGTAAGAACTACATTACTGACAAGCAAGTGTCGGTCGTTCGCACTCGCAACGACTCGAATCAGACTGTCGAATGGTACCAGTTTAAGATACCTCTGAGCGAGTACGAGAAAGTGGTGGGCTCTATCAAGGACCTCTCGACCGTGCGCTTCATGCGTATGTTCATGACCGACTTCAAGCAGGTGACCCACCTCCGCTTTGCCACCCTCGAATTGGTGCGCGGCGAATGGCGTCCCTACGACTTCAACCTTAACGTTCGCGGTGACTCTCCGGCCGAAGGTCAGCTCGACATCTCAGTGGTCAATATCGAGGAGAATGCCGACCGCACTCCGGTCAATTACGTGCTGCCTCCGGGTGTGACTCGTATTTCCGACCCCGGTCAGAGCCAGATTGTGCAGCTCAACGAGCAGTCGATGTCGCTCAAGGTGCTGGGCCTGCAGGCCGGCGATGCTCGCGCCGTTTACCGCAACACGCAGCACGACCTTCGCAACTACAAGCGTATGCAGATGTGGGTTCACGCCGAGCGCCTCATCGACGACGTCACCAACCTTCGTTCGGGCGACTTGTCGCTTTTCATACGCCTCGGTTCCGACGTAAAGAACAACTACTACGAATATTCGGTGCCTCTGGTGCTGACCCCCGAAGGCCACTATAGCGACGCGCCTTCCGACCGCCAAAAGGTGTGGCCTGTCGAGAACTACTTCGACTTCAGCCTGCAGTCGCTCATCAATCTGAAACTCGAACGCAACGCCGCCAAGCGCAGCGAGCAGTCGGGCGTCGGCTACGGCATCGTATACACCGGTCGCGACCCCGACAACGAGCGCAATACAATCAGTGTGCTGGGCAATCCGTCGATGAGTGATATTCGTGTGATGATGATTGGCGTGCGCAATAACTCTGCTACCGTCAAAGATGGTACCATCTGGGTTAATGAACTTAAGGTGACGGACTTCAATGAAGATGGCGGCTGGGCTGCTAAGGCTAATGCTACGTTGAGCGTCTCCGATGTGGCCACTCTCAACTTTGGCGCTCACATCGAGACTGCCGGCTTCGGCGGAGTGGATCAGAGCCTCAACGAGCGCCGCATCGACAACTATCACCAGTATAATTTTGCAGTGCAGACCGATTTGGGCCGATTCCTCCCTGCCGGAGCTAAGCTCCATGCGCCTATCTACTACTCTGTTTCGACCGAGACTACTACACCGCGCTACAATCCGCTTGACCAGGATGTGCTACTTGAGGATGCACTCGACAACGCCGGCAGTAAGCACGAGCGCGACTCTATCAACAACTACGCTGTGGAGCACACTTCGGTGCAAAATTTCTCGATCTCGGGCCTTAAATTCGATGTGCAGAGCAAGAATCCTATGCCTTGGGACCCGGCCAACTTTACGCTTAATTTCTCGTTCAGCAAGCGCTCGAAGCACGATCCCACTACCGAGTACGAGAATACTAACGACTATCGTGGCTCGTTCCTTTATTCGTATTCGCCATTTATTCGCGGCTTGAAGCCTTTTAGCTGGATTAAGTCGAAGAATAAAAATATCAAGTTCTTTAAAGACTGGGAAATTCAGTGGCTGCCCAACAACATTTCGTTCATGACTAATATGTCGCGTTACTACTACGAGCAACAGACGCGTTCGGAAGTCGATCAAATGTTTCAGCTGCCTGTGTCGGTTAGCAAAAACTTCTTGTGGGACCGCCAGCTGTCGCTGACTTGGAATATCATCAAGAGCCTGCAGCTGAGTTTCAATTCAAATACTTCGGCTCGCATCGAAGAGCCTGTCGGTGCGGTCAACAAGCGACTCTTCCCCGATAAATATCGTGAATGGAAGGATACCGTGTGGCAAAGTATTCTCTCGATGGGTACGCCGTGGAGCTACAATCAAACCTTCTCGGCTCAGTATAAAGCTCCGTTCTCACGTATTCCGGTGCTCGACTTCCTCACCGGTTCGGTTAGTTATAATGCTACATATCGCTGGGATCGCGGAGCCACTATCGATGGGCAAAAGTTGGGCAACTCTATAGCCAATCAAGCTTCGTGGAATGCTGACGGTCGCATAAATTTCGAATCGTTCTATAACAAAATACCGCTACTGAAGAATGTCACCAAGCGTTTTGCCAATACTCGCAAGGCGCCTGCTCGTCAGCAAAAGAAACCTAAAAAGTTCGAACGCTCGTTCAAACTCACTCCCGATACGGTGCCACTTATCATTAAGCACAATCTCAACGTTGCTAAAGTCGGAGTGCGTGCTACCGGGCAAGATGGTAAGCCCGTAGCGGTGCGCACGCGAATCGTCGACCGCAATAATGTCGAAGTGCTTACTCATGGCGATAAACTGCTAAAATTCACTATTACCGAAATTCAGAAGGATGAACATAGCATCTGGAAGGATGTTGGTGAATATGCCTTGCGACTGGCTCTCTCGCCGCGCAATGTGTCGGTGCGCTATCGCAATACACGCTCGCTGTCGTTGCCGCTTTTTAATCCCGAAATTGGCAATGTCTTCGGCCAGACTAATTCTTATGGCCCCATGGCGCCGGGCCTAGGCTTTGCATTCGGCTTTGAAGGTGGTGAAGAATACATCAATAAAGCTTTGCGTAATGGGTGGCTAATTACCGACGACGGACAGACGTCGCCTGCTATTTTCTCGCGAAGCAAGGAACTTAATATCGAAGCTAATTTTGAACTCTTCAAGGGCTTCAAAGTGCAGCTGACTTTCAACCGTACAGATAGCCGAAATACGCAGATGCAGTTTATGTACGACAATATGCCTACTACGTATTCAGGTTCGTTCACTATGACAGGCTGTGCAATAGCCACGGCTCTGAAATCGTCGAGCGCCGACAATGGCTACGAGTCGGGGGCATTCAACAATTTCTTGTCGAATATCGACATTATTCGCAATCGAGTGGAAAGTCAGTATGCCGGTACGTCTTATCCTGACGCCGGATTCATTCAAGGCATGGCTATGGCCGGTCAGCCATTTAGCACAGAGAATGGCACTGTCAGCGAGACTTCGTCTGACGTGCTCATTCCGGCATTCGTGTCGGCCTACACCGGACGCAATCCGAGCAAGCAGTGGCTCTCGCCGTTCCCTGATTTCGGTGCTGTGATGCCCAACTGGCGCATTACCTACGATGGCCTCATCAACATGGGCAATATGCGCAATATCTTTAAGACTTTCACCCTCAGCCACGCCTACCAGTGTACTTACTCAGTCGGGTCATACTCGTCGTATCTCAACTGGGTGAGCGTCGACGGCGACCATCTGGGCTTCACCCTCGACGAGCTTACAGGCAACCCTGTGCCGTCGTCGCCGTTCAATATCTCATCTGTCGCTATCACTGAGCGCTTCGCCCCGCTTATCGGTGTCAACGTCACTCTGCAAAACGATATTCAGCTTGGTGCCGAGTATCGCGACCAACGCACGCTTACGCTAAATTCGTCGGCCGGCCAGGTTGTCGAATCTACCACGCGCGGCCTCAAATTTAGTGCCGGATACAAGATCGTGGGCTTCAACTCCGTGCTCAAAATCAAGGGCTCGCAGCGCGGCATCAGCAACGACCTTACGCTTAATGCCGAAGTCGGTGTGCAGAAGAACCAAGCCTTGATTCGCCGTATCGAAAACAACTACACTCAGCCCACATCGGGTACCAACACATTCAACATCAACTTTACAGCTTCTTACATTCTCTCGAAGGCTGTCACCCTTTCGGCCTACTTCGACCACCAGGTCAATTCGCCGATTGTCACCACCTCATCCTATCCCACCACCAACACCTCCTACGGCATCTCCTTCAACATCTCCCTCGCTCGATAAATCGGCGGCCATGTCCCTACAGCGGTGCAGGGCTAGCAGGCGTTTTAGAGGAAGGGTGAACGCAGCGTTAGCATGGATAGCAGGCGACTCGCCTGCGACGGTTGTGTAGGCGTTGGTAATTATCACCGCCA
>CAYWAM010000012.1:0-45904 GCA_964456545.1 uncultured Bacteroides sp. | reverse complement strand
AATGACGGAAAAGCATTTATTTTTAGACTATTCCACTAGCGGAGAGGGCGAAAGATGTAAAAATTAATCGAGAAGTGCGCCACCATAGGGGGAGTTTAACCCCGGAATCTGAGTTATCTTTGCAGCAAAATAACCCGATTCCACAAAATGAAAACTATGGTACAAAGAAATGAGGTCCTGCACCGTTACCGAATCAAGGGCCAGTCGAAGCGCCAGATAGCAGAAGAGCTTCACATCAGCCGTCACACGGTGGATAAAATCGTGTGGGAGTATGAGCGTGTATGTCTTGATGCTGACGGAGTCTGCGACATGAAGGCTTTCGCGACCCTGATAGGGTCGGAGCCAAAGTTCAACACACCTGTGCGCCATTAAAGCCATGCTTATAAACATGACCGGAGAGTCGTTCCGCATGAAAGAAACTAAAAAACTTCTCCAAAAATAACTCCTATAACTATCAAAACCCTTAAATTTGCAAGCCCTATGTACTGGCGCACTTCTCGATTAGAATCCGGCGCACTTCTCGATTAAATTATACAGCCATAGCCTTCAACATCAAGAAAATGTGTTCAAAGATAGCAAAACAGGCCAAAAACGGGAAAAATACGCCCAATTTTGACCTATTTACGCCTAAATCCCGAATTTGGCCGTCTGAGAATCGAATTTTTGGCGAAAATCCTCAAAAATCGGTTGCCTGAAAAATATCCGAACCTCAACGCTCAAAAATAAGAGGCTGCGCCGTAAACATTAATTACGACACAGCCTCTTTTCTTTTGGCCTTGGCCGTGCTTTTGCCGCTCCTTGTCAAAAAAAACGACGCGAAAGTGTTTCAAAACGTGCCATTCCGTTCCACTTTGTTTCATTTTGTTTGCGCAAAAGTTTGTACATTGCCAGTCGTCTATAAATGGTGTCAGTTTTAAAATAGGCAAGCTTACGCTTCGGTGATTGAGGTGGGTAGTGGGGGCATTGCGCCTGAGCAGGTGCAGACGAAGGCGGAGGTCGCGACGGCTTGTTTGTGCGATTCTACTACCGATTTCCCTTTGAGAAGGCCGGCGACAAAGGCGGCCGTGAAGGAGTCACCGGCCCCGACGGTGTCAGCTACCTCGACCTTTGGCGTCGGCTGATAACTTACTTCATCGGGCGTGACTACGTAGCTGCCATTTGTTCCGCATGTCAGTATCAGTATGTTCAGGTTGTATTTCTCAATGATTACTCGGCATTTATCTTGAATATCAACTCCATCGATGCTGAATAAGCGGCATACAATATCCAGCTCTTCGTCGTTGATTTTGAGGATGTTGCATCGGTTTATCGATTCGTTGAGCAGCTCTTTGCTATAAAAGTTTTGCCGAAGATTGATGTCGAATACTATGAAAGGCTCATTTGCGGCCGGTATCGCATCGAGAAAACGTAGAATAGTTTGTCGGCTCGTTGTGTTTCGCTGAGCCAGTGAGCCGAAGCAGAATACTTTCGTGTCAAGTGCGAGTCGCTCGAGCTCGGGTGTGAACGGTATATTGTCCCAAGCTACATTTTCCGTTATATCATATTGTGGTATTCCGGCTGCGTCAATTTCGACTTCTACCGTGCCCGTAGGGTATGGCACTATCGATATGCAGTGCTGTATTTTCTTTGACTTTAGGGTGTCGGTTATTTCTGCTCCGAGGTTGTCGTCGCCGATGGCGCTGACTATGCAGCTCGAAAGGCCGAATTGCGACACGTGGTAGGCGAAATTGGCCGGTGCGCCACCCAATTTTTTCCCTTCGGGCAGAATGTCCCAAAGTGCTTCGCCTATGCCGATTACGAGATTTTTCATTGTCGTAATGTATGTTTAGTGGTATGAGATTACAAACTTAGAACTTTTGCGCTTAATTGGAAGTAGGCGCGGTCCTCAACAGGATTGCACATCACCGTCGCCGACAAAGGCAGCGAGTAGCTGTCGGTTATCCTCAAGTTGTAGGTCGCGGTCACGCGCAGGTCAATCACACCCGGTCGCGAGGAGTAGAATGTACTTCTATCACCTTTGTAATTATTTAGGGTGAACGTACCGCCTGCGGCTGCGTCGATTGTCAACTGCTGTCGGTCGAAGCATCTATATCCGGCTGCGACGTATGTCGAGTAGCGTTGTTTGGAGTCGGCTGAATATAGATTATAGCGGTCGCGTCCGAACAAGATTGTCGACCATGTGAGTGTGAGCGGAAATCGCTCGCTGACCTTGTAGCTTGCGATGCAGTCGAGAAATCGGCCTGTCGTGCGAGCGTTGTAGTTGAAGAATTCGTGGTTGTTGTAGTCGGCTCCGGGCGAGAAATTATATGTGTCCCAGAACTCAAGCCGAAATCTTTGGACTGCGAATTGAACGAAGAAATTCAATTCTTTATAGTCCCCGGATGTGTTCGTGCCGCTCCAGACGCCGGCTTTCACGTATTCCTTGGGGTCGTGCACGGCCAAAGAGGAGGTCACAACCAGGCCGTCGCTCACTTCAATTCCACGCCAGAGGTGGTTGTTGGCGATATTGATGTCGAGGTCGAGGTAGCTAAGTACGCCATGGTGAGGCCGGGCGACTGAGTCAGTCGGGCTGTCCCCGGCCTGCGCCATGAGTACTGTCGTTAACATCATCAATATTGCTATAGTGGATTTCAAAAGTCCTCGGTTCATTATGTGCTATTATTGTGCGCTTTCGGCCGCAGGTGCATCGAGGTCTACGATGACCTTCATGGCGGTGGCGCGGTTTTCGTCGATAAATCGGTAGGCGTCGTCGTACTGTTCGAACGGAAAGCGGTTGCTGATCAGTGGTTTCAGGTTTATCTTGCCTTGGCCGACGTACTCAACCGCAGCTTCGTAGTCCTCGTGGCGATACATCATCGAGCCGATGAGCTTAAGTTCGTGTTCGCCAAGGTGGAACATGCTCAGAGCCGGGTCTTTGGCAAAGACAGCCACTACGACTATGTCGCTGCCTTTTTCGATAGTTTCCATCAGCGAACGTATGCTCGACTCTACGCCTGCAACTTCGAAGCCCACTTGGTAGCCTTCGTCGCCGAATGTCGCTTTGGCTGCGTCTTTGAGGCTGGTCTTAGTCACGTTGGCTGTATGTTCGATGCCACACTCGCGAGCTTTCTCCAATCTGTAATCGCTGATGTCGGTTATGAGAATTCGTGCAGCGCCGCGTGCTTTGCAGCATTGTGCTACGAGTATGCCGATTGTTCCGGCTCCGCTGACCACCACATTTTTGCCGGCGACGTCAGTTCGGCCCGATGCGTGGACGCCTACGGCGCATGGCTCGATCATGGCGCCTTCGTCGAGCGACATGCCTTCGGGCAGCACTACGACTCGGTCGGCGGTCGTCACGAAATAGTCTTGAGCCACGCCATCGGCTTGAAATGCTTCGACTTTCAGATTTTCGCATACATTATATTGGCCGCGTCGGCAGGGGCCACATTTGCCGCATACCAGTTGCGGGCGGGCTGTGATGCGGTCGCCTTTTCGGCAGTTTGTCACGGCCGAGCCGACTTCCACCACTACTGCCGAGTATTCGTGTCCCTGCACCACCGGATATTTAGTGGCCGGATGCTGGCCGTGGTATGAGTGTATCTCGCTGCCGCAAATGCCTATGCGCTTCACGTTTACGAGCACCTCGTTGGCTTTGAGGTCGGCGGCTCGCGGTGCCTCGATATCGTTATTGAACACTATATGCTTGGGTTCGGTCAATACTACTTGTCTCATATTCTTAAGATTAATGTTGGTTGCTCAATTCAGTTACTATTTTACTATAAGATTTTTTGTCAAGTCGATAGAATATCATTAGGCCGGCTGTTATAATCCACAATATGCCGGGAATGATGCTGAATGACAAGTGGAATATGTCTTGCACTTCTTTCGATTGGACTGCATTGGCCACATATCCGGCTTTGCCGATAGCGAACGCGAGTAGCGCAGTACCCAGCGCCATACCCACTTTGTTGGCCAGCGATATGAACGCATACTGAAAGCCATCGTTGCGGACGCCCGTTTTCCACTCGCCATATTCTACACAGTCGGGGATGATTGCATAAATTGCTGTGTTGAAGCCCGAGAAGAAGAATTGCGACAGCGCTGCGAAGGTGTAGAACAGTATCGGCGATGTGCTCGGTGAGAATAGGTAGAGCACAATCATGCTTATGCCGGTAAAGAGGCTGAATACGCCGGCTGCCCAGCCTTTATTGCCTGTGATTTTGAATATGTATGGGAACAATGCCGCGCCGACGATGCTGGGGAGTATTATTACCATCGAGAATACCGAAAACAGGTTCTCATTGCCTTCGACGTATTTGAAATAGTAGATGAGGTCGGCGTTGCGTCCGTACAATATGAATCCGAAAAGGAATTGTCCGATTACGGCGATTAAAAACGGCTTGTTGCGTACGACACTTCGCAGTTGGCGGCCTATCGGGTAGCTTGTTCGCGCCGGTGCTGCCACGGTCTCTTTGGTCTTGGCAAAGCAGAACCAATGGCATGCCGTGAATATGGCTCCGAAGATTATAGCGACCCACAGGAAGCCTCGGGCGTTGCTGAGCGTGCCGTCGCCACAGAATTTCACGAGCGGCACAGTCACGATGTTGATGACACCTATCGCTATCATAGCTGCCACGGAGCGGCTCGTGTTGAGCTTGGCTCGTTCGTCGATGTTTTGGGTCATAGCTCCGCATAGGGTGCCGTACGGAAGGTTTACGCAGGTGTAGCCTAAGATGAGAAGCCCGTATGTCAGGCCCATGTAAAGCACTTTCCAGCGGTATTCCATCTCCGGATGTGCCCAGAATGACAAAATAAGTATCACTGCTGTAATCGGTGCTCCGAAGAGTAGCCATGGGCGGTAGCGGCCCCATCTCGAACGTGTGCGGTCGCTCAGCGCGCCTATTATCGGGTCGTTTACCGCATCCCATATTCGCGAGATGAGTAGCAGCGTGGCCACTGTGCCCATGCTGATGCCGAAGACGTCGGTGTAAAAAATCATAAGGAATGATACGACGAACGACCAGCTGAAATTACAGCCTACATCGCCAAAGCCGTATGCTACTTTGCTTATGAAGGGCACTTTGCCCTGCGTCGTGTTGGTTTGTTCTGTTTTCATGGTGTTGGTTTAGGTTTGTGTTGCAAAAGTAGCTCGGCATTTTGCGTGGCGCAAGTATTTTTTTCAATTTATTTTTCGCAACCGTTCCCGCAACCGTTTCGATTTTTCGCAACCGTTCCCACGATTTCCGGTATTTTTTGCATCAACCCCGGAAATTTTCATTATCTTTGCGTCAACGAATGCAATCAATGCCGACAGCACCTTAAGTTTCTTATAACCATGAAATATGTAACTATAATCGATATAGCGAAAGAACTTGGTATTTCGAAATCGACCGTCTCGCGGGCTTTGTCGGGCGACGCCCACAACGTCAGCCCTGATACCATGCAAAAAATTCGCGACACGGCGCGGCGAATGGGCTATCAACGCAATGAGTTGGCTGTAAATCTGCGTCGACGTATCACGAAGAATATTGGCATCGTAATACCCGAAATTGTTACCTCCTTTTTCATGAACTTTATACAGCAGGCGCAAAAGGAAATGAGGGAAAAGGGCTTCCGAACGATTATCACAGTCTCAAACGAAGATTATGAACAGGAACTTGAAAACCTGAGCATGCTCGAAGGCTGCCGTATCGATGGCATTATTATCTGTCCGTGTCATAAATCAAAAAATCTTCGAGAATACAAGCGGCTGATGGATAGCGGCATACCGATGGTGTTCTTCGACCGCAAAATCGACGAGCTCGAGGTGTCGCAGGTCAATATCGACGATAACACCATGTCGCATTTCATGGTTGAGGCGCTGATCCGCCGCGGCCGCAAGCGCATTGTCCATATTGCCGGCCCCGACTATATCAGCAATAGCGCCGACCGCCATCGCGGCTACAGAGAGGCTTTGGAAAAATTCAAAATCGCCTACGACCGTCGTTACGTGGTCGATGGCGGCCTTTCGTATGACGATGGTGCGAAAGCCATGGAGCGCTTCCTGGCCGCCGGGCTTGAATTTGATGCAATTTTTGGCTTTACCGAGACTTCCGCTTTGGGTGCTAAAAGTGTGCTGCAAAAGCTTCATTATAGAATTCCCGAGGACGTGGCGCTTTGTTGTATGTCGGGCACCACGCTGTGCACCTTAGTTTACCCTACGATTTCTGCCGTAGAGCAACCGGTCAAGCAAATGGCGTCGGAAGTGTGTCGAATACTTTGCCGCCAAATCGAGACTCACGACCTCGCGCCCGAGCAAATAGTCTTGCGCGGCGATATGCTCCTGCGCGAATCAACCGACTGACACACCCCTCCGCATCACTCTATTTATCCCTGCAGCAAGGCCCGCAATTCTTATTTGCGGATGTAGTGGGGCAGGTCGGTGGGGATTACCATTGAGATTTCGACCAGGCCGGCCACGATGCCGTCGCGCTTCCACGCGGTCTGGTAAATCATTTTGCGCACGCCTTGCTTCTCGATTGTGTAGCAATTGACCCCGCCCGTGGCCAGCAGCTGCCGGATGATCTCCTTCGACCGGTCGCTGTGGCAGTCGAGCATATTCTTGCCAATCAGGTTGCCGTGCGAGGCGAATGTGGCGCGAGCTTTGTCGTTCATGTAGATGATGTTGCAGTCGGTGTCGACAACTGTTATGGCGCAATTCACTTCGCGTGCCCAGTCGGGTACGAGGGCTGAGAGTTCTTCAGAGGTGTTCATTCGATTTGGTTTTGTGTGTGCAAAATTAGCGAGAATATTTGACAAGGCAAATGCTTCGTTGCGTTCTTTTGAATTAGGCAGCGATATTAAGCGGCGAAGCTGTGTCGGATGTCGGCACAGCTTCGCAGTGGGTTAGGGGATGCGGACTTTTGTGACGGTGGAGCCTTGTCGGCGTATGTAGATGCCGCCGGCGGGCGCTTCGATGCGGATACCTTGCAGATTGTAGTATTCGACCGGAGCGTCGGAGTCGTCGGTGATGTCGCCGACGCCGGCGTCGGGCACGTCGACGATGCCGATTAGTTGGTCGAGCTTGGCGAAGCGCTTGGTGATGTAGTCCTTGACGGCGTTGACTTCGGCTTCAAATGAGCCGAGCGCGCGCGGATTCATGTGCACGGTGGTGTTGAGGATGGGCCAGCGGGTGAAGTTGAGCGCTTGCGAGGTGGCTATTTGCTCGGCGTATGTGTCGGCCAGGCCGTTGAAGTATTCGGGGGTGAAGGTGTCGGTCTTGCGCAGCTTAGACCAGATGACGCTCAACTGTTTGCGCGCTTCGGGGTCGTGATTGAGAATTCGGCTTACGAGTTGGGTCATGTTGCCGGCCGACGAGGCTCCGGAGCGGAAGAGGAAGTCGCTCTTCGCGTTGATGTCGTAGACGCGGTAGTCGTTGTTGAAACCGAGGTCGAAGTCCCAGACCGGTCCGGTGACGAATTGGTCGGAGCCGCGTTCCTTGGTCATGTAGGTGCTCCAATAGGCGTCGGGGTTGCCGGCCAGTTCTTCGACAATCAGATAGCGCAGGAAGCTTTCGAGGTCGAGGTACTTGCGGAAGCCGTTTTCGGGGTCGGCCGAGTTGTAGGCGTAGACCGCATTGGCCATTTTATTGAAGTGGTTTTCAATATATTTAGCTTGTGTGGTGACGATTTCGTCCTCGTCGGGCGATTTGATGGTGACGGGGATGTCGCGGCCGGCGTTGAACCACGATTTCTCTTGGTAGGCATAGCCGTCGATTTCGATGAAGTAGCCGCCGGTGAGTGCCGGCTCGTCGATGTCGCTGGGGCTCATTTCGGTGATGTTGACGCGGTCGGGGTTGATTTCGATTTGGTCGCAGAGCTGGTAGCAACCCTGATATTCACCGTTGTAGACCACGTCGACGAATGTGCAGTAGGGTGTGTAGGCCATGCCGGCTGCGCGGCTCATTTCGAAGGCCAATTTGTTGCGCATCAGAGTCTTGTCGCCGTAGTTGTTGATTAGAGTCCACTTCTTGGCCTTGGCCGGTGCGTCGGCCAGGATGCGCTGCTTCTTATCGAATTTTATTTGGAAGGGCTTCTTGTCGAATCCCCACGAAGCGTTGCCGCGGCCTTTCATCTGGGCTTGTGAGTCGGCGAGCAGTGTGGCGCCGCCATCGGAAATTACGTAGACTGTTGAGCCGGGGTGTTTGTCGTCTTTGCTTTTGATTTCGGCCATGCCGGGGGTGTTGAAGGCAATGGTGGGTAGGTTCGAAATCTGGAAGAATTGCGAGTCGTCGCCTGCACCCGGTATGCCGTAGAATTCGAGCTCGGCCACGTGCATCTGTGCGCCGCCGGCGCCGACCATGCGCACGTATCTAAAACCGCGCGACACGTTGACTGTCAGATAGTACATCTCGCCCGGTGTGACGCCCGATGTCGGCACCATGGCTATAGGCATGGCGTCGATGAAATCGGCCGAGTTGGCACCTTCGAAGATTGCCATGCGCGAGCAGCTTTTGCTCTCCGACGATGGGGCGATGCCGATTTTTGTTATGACGTAGGCTTGGCCGAGGTCGAGCCCTGCCCAGGGGCGTGAGTAGTTGCCCTCGCGGACGCCTTGAAAGCATGTCGTGAGGTCGCCGTCGAACAGGTTGTCTGGGTTTTTACCATCGTAAAAGGTCGAACTTAAAACGGAGCCGGTGAGTTTCTGATTGACAGCTGCTTGTAGAGGTAAAGAGCCGAGAGCAAGGGCTGCTGACAGGCATATCGCTGATGTAAATTTCATTATTGGTGAGGTGCTTGATTTTAAGGCTAATGTTTAAACTAACATTGTACACTTTGTACATCACAAATTTACGCAAAAAAGTTGTAAACTTGCAAGCACCGAACTAAAAAAATCGAGTATCGAAATTTATTAAAATTAAGAGATAATAACAAATCGATTAAAGTTTTGTTACAAAATTTCAGTAACTTTGCCATTGAATAATCCAAAACACAGATATGGCCCCTTCGTTTTTAGCTCAAATAGAAAAAGGCGACAAATATTCTTCGATAATGAAGAGTTTGATTTCGTTTTTGGTAAATAACTCAGCATCAACTATTCCCGAGATGGCAAAAGAGCTAGGGTTTAGTGTGCCGACGGTGACTAAGGTCGTAAATGAACTTACAGCAGTCGGGCTGATAGCCGAGTATGGGCAAGTTGAGGGGCATAGTGGCCGCCGTCCGGTACTTTACGGTTTCAATCGCCAGTCGGGCTATTTTTTAGGTTTGGATGTAAAGCGCGACTATGTCAATGTGGCAATTGTCGACTTTATGGGCGAGATTGTCGATATCGAGATGGATCATCCGCTTATGCCCAATGTCTCGTCGGAAGCTACGATTGAAGAGATTTGCAAATTCGTTAATGAATTTATAGATGAAGCCTCTATCTCGCGTGATAAAATCTATGCGGGCTGTGTGGCTGTTCCCGGTCGAGTTAATTCGAATACGGGTTTCAGTTTCAGTATATTGTCATCGCCCGAGCAGGCTTTGAGCGACGTGTTTTCGGAGCGCCTGGGCATACCGATGTGTATTGACAACGACTCGCGTGTGATGACCTACGGCGAGTATCTCTGCGGCAAGTTGGCTAAGAGTGAGAAGGAGCTGCTTTTCGTCAATCTGAGCTGGGGCTTAGGTATGGGCTTAATCATCAATGGTCAGATTACCAAAGGCCGTTCGGGCTATGCCGGCGAGTTTGGCCACTTCCCGGCGTACAACAACGAAATCATGTGCCACTGCGGCAAGAAAGGTTGCCTTGAGACTGAAGTTTCCGGCATGGCGCTTATGCGCGAAGTGGTGTCGAGTATCAAGGCCGGCAAGCAGTCGCTGCTGTGCGAAAAAATGCAGAACGAAGGTCCTGATTCGCTGACACTTGCCGATATTATCGCCGCTGTCGACAATGAGGACATCCTTTGTATTGAAGTCGTAGAAAATATGGCTACGGAGCTAGGCCGTTGGTTGGCCGGGCTTATCAATATATTCAATCCTGAGCTTGTGATAGTTGGCGGTACGCTGGCGCTGCTAGGCGACTATATGTTGCGTCCTGTCAAGCAGTCGGTCCAGAAGTACACGTTGCGTCTGGTGAGTCAAGACTCGCGTATCGTGATGTCGAAGTTGGCCGAGAAGGCCGGTGTGCTGGGTGCAGCTCTTTATGCACGCCATCGCATCCTCTTTGATAACAACTAATCAACTTTTCTTTAAAGACATATCCAAAGTCTCGAGAGCACATCTCGGGGCTTTGTTGTTTTTGCTTCTTTTTTGGGCCAAAAGGATTATTAATTAAATATTCTGGTTGTTATGATGAATGTTTAATAAAATATTTTATTAATTACTTGTGGATTTAGAAAAAAAGCATTAATTTTGACCCTGATAAGGAAAAATGTGAGAATCGGCAAAACAAAGATAATAAGCCAAAACAAATTTTACTTACTAAACAAGTGTAACACAAATCTCCAGACGCAAGTTTGGCGAAAAAAATAAAGATTACGACAGAATCAGACCTTTCAAGCCATGAAGTCTAAGCAGTACATTTTGAGCCTCGTGATAGCGTTCTTTATGCTCGTGTCGTCGGCGATGCCGATGAGCGCGCGTGAGGATGACGCTCGCTACGACGTAGCCATCATCGGTGGCGGCGCGTCGGGCGTATCGGCGGCTGTGGAGGCTTCGCGATTGGGCGCAAAGGTGCTGCTTGTCGAGTCGGGCGAGTGGCTCGGCGGAATGCTCACATCGGCCGGTGTGTGTGCCATCGATGGCAACTACAACCTGAAAGCCGGATTTTGGGGCGAATTCTACCGCGCACTGGAAGCATACTATGGCTCGGCCCAGGCTCTGAAGACAGGGTGGGTGAGCAATGTGCTTTTCGAGCCTCATGTTGGTAACGAACTCATGTACAATTTCGTTAATAGGGAAAAGAATGTTACACTGACTGTTGGCACCTCGTTGGTATCTGTGAAGAAAAAGCGAGGTGCCTGGGTTTGTACTTTGGCCAAAGATGGCGCTGAATTTACCGCCGCAGCCGAAGTCCTTATCGATGCCACCGAGCTGGGCGACGTGGCTGCTTTGTTGGGGGTTCCCTACGATATAGGCATGGAGTCGCGCAGCGTCACCGGCGAGGATATCGCGCCGGCCGAGGCCAACGGCATCATCCAGGACCTGACCTACGTGGCGGTGCTGAAAGACTACGGCACGCCGCAGCAGGCTGTAAGGCCCGAAGGCTACGACCCCACGCCGTATTTATGCTGTTGCATCAACGAGCGATGTGAATCGCCCTCGGAACCCGACCGAATGTGGTCGCCCGAGATGATGCTTGGATATGGCCGCTTGCCCGGCGACAAGTTTATGATAAACTGGCCGATTGAGGGCAACGACTTCTATCTGAACTTAATTGAAATGACAGCCGACGAGCGTGAAGCTGCTCTTCAGAAAGCGAAGAACTTCACACTCGGTTTTCTGTATTTCATGCAGACCGAATTGGGTATGAATACTCTGGGCTTGGCCGACGACGAATTTCCGACCGTCGACCGCTTGCCGTTCATACCCTACCATCGCGAGAGTCGCCGCATTCATGGCAAGGTGCGCTTCACTCTGCCTCACATTTCGACCCCCTATGCCTGCGAGCAGCCGCTCTATCGCACGACTATTGCCGTGGGTGATTATCCGGTAGACCATCACCACGCTCGCTATCAGGGCGCTGAGGAGCTGCCGCGCCTCTATTTCCATCCGGTGCCCTCGTTTGGCTTGCCGCTTGGCGCGCTGATTCCCGATAAACTCGAAAACTTCATCGTGGCCGAGAAATCTATCTCGGTATCAAATATTGTAAACGGCGCGACCCGCTTGCAGCCCGTCGTGCTGCAAATCGGCACTGCTGCCGGAGCCCTGGCTGCCCTGGCTGCGACGCACGACGTGAAAGTTAGCAAAGTCGAGGTGCGCGACGTGCAGCGAGCTGTGCTCACGGCCGGTGGCTATCTGCTGCCTTACCTCGATGTGCCGCAGGACGATGCACATTTTGCAGCTTACCAGCGCATCGGCGCTACGGGTATCTTGCAGGGCGAAGGCCGCAATGAAGGCTGGACCAATCAGACATGGCTGCGCGTTGCCGACCCTGTATACTTCGACGAAGTGCAAGGCCTCAAGGCGCTCTACTCGCTGCCCGAGCTTCGTGCCGACCACGCTGCCATCACCGCAGCCGACTTAGTGACCCTCGCGCGCGCGATTAATAATAATGTAGGCGTGGCCGATTTCGAGCTCGCCATGGCTGCGGCATTTGACGCTGCCCAAATCGAACAACGAAGAGAAAGCGAGCTGACCCGCGGCCAATTTGCCGTGTTCATCGACTCGCTCTTTAAGCCTTTCGACACCCATTCGGTGACCATCGAAGGCGCATATAAAAATCAATCTAAAACTAGTAAAACTAAATAACTAAAACTATGTCAGATCGCAGAGAATTTCTTAAAGGACTCGCAGCGTTAGGCGCAGCATCGCTCGCTTCACCCTATGTGTTTGGCGCCGGCGACAACAAGATAGTTACCCCCTCGAAAGATATCACCACCGACCCGGGCGATTTCTGGATGGTAGAGAAGAACAATGCCCTCCCTATCACCGGTACTTTCCTGGATGAGATTTCGCACGATATCCCCCACCAGAACTGGGGCGTGAAAGAGTGGGACCAGGATTTCCAGCACATGAAAGCGATCGGCATCGATACCGTAATCATGATTCGCTCGGGCTATCGCAAGTTTATCACTTACGATTCGCCCTACCTGATTGGCAAGGGCTGCTACCGTCCGTCGCAGGACCTCCTGGAGATGTTCTTGACCCTGGCCGACAAGTATAATATGAAATTCTATTTCGGCCTCTACGACTCGGGTCGCTACTGGGACACCGGCGACATGACTTGGGAAGTTGAGGACAACCGCCACGTCATCGACGAAGTGTGGGAGCGCTACGGCAGCCGCCACAAGAGCTTCCAGGGCTGGTACATCAGCGGCGAAATCAGCCGTGCCACCAAGGGCGCTATCAGTGCATTTCACGCACTGGGCAAGCAGTGTAAGGACGTATCGGGCGGTCTGCCCACCTTCATTTCGCCCTGGATCGACGGCAAGAAGGCTGTCATGGCTTCGGGCTCGGCTCTGACCAAGGACGACGCCGTGTCGGTGCGCCAGCACGAGAAAGAATGGGACGAAATCTTCGACGGCATCCACGACGTAGTCGACGCTTGCGCCTTCCAGGACGGTCAGATTGACTACGATGAGCTCGATGCTTTCTTCGAAGTCAACAAGCGCCTGGCCGACAAGTACGGCATGCAGTGCTGGACCAACGCCGAGTCGTTTGACCGCGACATGCCCATCCGCTTCTTCCCCATCAAGTTCGACAAGCTGCGCCTGAAACTCGAAGCCGCCAAGCGTGCCGGCTACGACAAGGCTATTACCTTCGAATTCAGCCACTTCATGAGCCCGCAGTCGGCATATCTGCAGGCCGGCCATCTCTACGATCGCTACAAAGAATACTTTGGAATCAAATAATTAAACTAATACAATGGAAAAAGAATATCGATTCGGCTATTTGCTGACGCTAGCAATCATCGCTGCGCTGGGAGGTTTCCTCTTCGGCTACGATGAAGCCGTGATTTCCGGCACTGTCGACGAGGTGTCGAAGCAATTCAATCTCACTGCCTTGATGAAAGGTTGGTTTGTCAGCAGCGCGCTGCTTGGAGCCATCTTCGGTGTGCTCATTGGCGGCAAGCTTAGCGACAACCTCGGACGTAAACAGACTATGATTACCGCAGCCGTGCTTTTCGCACTGTCGATGATTGGCTGCGCTGTAGCTCCTTCGTTTGTGTCGCTCGTACTCTTCCGCCTCGTTGGTGGTATGGGTATCGGCGTTGCCTCGATTGTGTGCCCGATGTACATCAGCGAAATCTCTGTCGCCAAGTCGCGCGGCATGATGGTGTCGCTCTATCAGCTCGCCGTAACTATCGGCGTCGTAGGTGCTTACATTTCGAACTATTATCTGCTTCACTACGCTCAGAGCGCTCCGGCCGGCGAAGGCTGGTGCCACTACATCTTCGTCGACGAATGGTGGCGTGGTATGCTCGGTGTTGGTGTCGTTCCGTCGCTGATTTTCCTCTTTGCCGTTCTCGCTATCCCCGAAAGCCCGCGTTGGCTGGTGCTTAAGGGTCGCGATGCCAAGGCTGAAGGCATCTTCACCAAGATATTCACAACAGCTGCCGAGGTTAAGAAACAACTCACCGAAGCTAAGGCTGTCAGCAACGTAGGTACTGAAAAGCAAAGCTATAAGGCGCTGCTTCGTCCCGGCATCCGCACCGCCGTCATTGTGGGTGTGTGCATCGCTATGCTGGGCCAGTTCATGGGTGTGAATGCAGTGCTCTACTATGGTCCCGACATCTTTAAGAATGCCGGTCTGGGCCAGGGCGATGCCTTCTTCTATCAGGTAATCGTAGGCCTTGCCAACATGATCACAACCGTGCTGGCTATGTTCATCATCGACCGCGTAGGCCGCAAGGCACTCGTCTACTACGGCGTGTCGGGCATGATTGTATCGCTCGTGCTGATTGCCGGCTACTTCCTCTTTAGCGAGGCGTGGGGCATCTCGAGCATCTGGTTGCTGATATTCTTCATCGCTTACATCGTATGCTGCGCCGGCTCGATTTGCGCTATCATCTTCGTGATTTTGAGCGAAATGTATCCGCTGGCAGTTCGCGGCATGGCTATGTCGGTTGCAGGCCTGGCTCTGTGGGTGGCTACATTCCTGGTAGGCCAGCTGACTCCCTGGCTGCTCGAAGCCGCTACACCGGCCGGCACCTTCTTCATCTTCGCCGCTATGTGTGTGCCCTACATGCTGATTATGTGGAAACTCGTGCCCGAGACCACCGGCAAGACCCTCGAAGAAATCGAACAATATTGGACTTCGTCTAAGAAATAATACATATCTGAATTACTATAAAATCAAACTATGGAGGATTTTAAAAAATTAGCAGAACTCTATAAAACAGAGCTGCTGGACTCCGTACTTCCTTTCTGGCTTGAGAAATCTCAAGATAAAGAATGCGGAGGTTACTTTACCTGCCTCGACCGCAAGGGCGAGGTGTTCGACACCGACAAATTCATCTGGCTCCAGGGCCGTGAGGTGTGGATGTTCTCTATGCTTTACAATAAGGTAGAGAAGCGTCAGGAATGGCTCGACGCAGCCATCCAGGGTGGCGAATTCCTCAAGAAGTATGGTCACGACGGCAACTACAACTGGTACTTCTCGCTCACACGCGAAGGTCAGCCACTGGTAGAGCCCTACAACATCTTCTCTTACACCTTTGCTACGATGGCATTCGGCCAGCTCAGCATTGCCACCGGCAATCAGGAGTATGCTGAAATTGCAAAGAAGACATTCGACATCATCCTTTCGAAGGTCGACAACCCCAAGGGCAAGTGGAACAAGGCTCACGCCGGCACTCGTTCGCTCAAGAACTTCGCTCTGCCGATGATTCTGTGCAACCTGGCGCTCGAAATCGAGCCGCTGCTCGACCCCGAATTCATGCAGAAGTCAATCGACGTTTGCATCCACGAGGTGATGGACGTGTTCCGTCGTCCCGAGCTCGGCGGCCTCGTCGTTGAGAACGTAGCCGAAGACGGCAGCCTCGTCGACTGCATGGATGGTCGCCACATGAACCCCGGCCACGCTATCGAGGCTATGTGGTTCATCATGGACCTGGGCAAGCGCCTCAACCGTCCCGAGCTGATTGAAGCTGCTAAGGAAACCGCTCTGAAGATGGCCGAATACGGCTGGGATAAGGAGTACGGCGGCATCTTCTACTTCATGGACCTGCATGGCCACCCCACTCAGGAACTCGAATGGGACCAGAAGCTCTGGTGGGTACACATCGAGACCCTCATCACCATGATCAAGGGCTACCAGCTCACCGGCGACGAACGTTGCCTCGAGTGGTTCAAGCGTGTACACGACTACACTTGGAGCCACTTCAAGGATCCTGAAAACCCCGAATGGTTCGGCTACCTCAACCGTCGCGGCGAGGTGCTGCTCGAGCTCAAGGGTGGCAAGTGGAAAGGCTGCTTCCACGTTCCGCGCGGCCTCTTCCAGGTATGGCAAATACTTGAAACCTTAAAATAACCTTAATTTTCTTATCATTAACAATTAATTCTATGGCTAATAAGTCAGAATCAACAATCGCAAGCACGATGCACAAGCTGTTAGTTGCATTGCTGCTTACTGTTGCATTCCCATTCTATGGCTTTGCACAGAATGTGATTTCGGGCACTGTGACCGATGAAGCGGACGAACCGCTGATCGGTGTTTCAGTCGTAGTGAAAGGCGCCGGTGCCGGCGTCACTACCGACATTGATGGTAATTACACCATTAATGCTGCCCAGGGAGCACAACTCGTGTTCTCGTATGTGGGTATGGACCCGCAAACCGTAACTGTTGGTGCCTCGAAGGTTATCAACGTAGTTCTGAAATCTTCAGTTGAAAGCCTCACCGACGTCGTTGTCGTTGGTTATGGTAAGCAGAAGAAATCGTCAATCACCGGTTCGGTATCGGCTATCAAGGGCGATGAGCTCCTCGAAGCTCCCTCGACTCAGCTGACCCAGATGCTCGGTGGTAAGGTAGCCGGTATTTCTTCGATTCAGACCTCGGGCGAACCCGGTGCCGACCAGGCATCGCTCCGCATCCGTGGTTCGGTCAATGCCGTTACCTACATCGTGGACGGTGTACCCCGTTCGATTGACGAAATCGACCCCAACGATATCGAAAGCCTTTCGGTACTGAAGGACGCCGCTGCTACTGCCGTTTACGGTCTGAATGCATCGGGTGGTGTCATCATCGTTACCACCAAGAAGGGCTCGAGCGGTGCTCCGAAGGTGACCTACGACGGTTCGTATGGTATCTCGGTGAACGCTAACTTTGCTGAATTCATGGACGGCGTGCAGTTTATGCACTACTACAACATGGCCGACATGATGGACCAGCTGGCCAACGGCCGCATCGCTTCGCGCGAAGACTACACTCCCAAGTTTACTAAGGAGATGTACGACCTCGTGACCAACGGCGACCCCACCGACGGCTATGACAACTACGACTACGTAGGCAAGGTATTCGGCACCGGTAGCACTACCAAGCACACCGTATCAATGCAGGGTGGTACTGACAAGCACACCTACTACGCTTCTATCGGCTACCTCGGCCAGGAAGGTAACATCGACAACTTCAAGTACAACCGCTACTCGATGCGCTTCAACCTCGAATCGCAGCTGGCTAAGTACTGGACTCTGACCATGGGTGCTTCGGGCTTCGTGACCGACAACAAGACCCCGGGTTACATCTCAGGTGGTGCCGACAACGGCTATTCTGAAGTTGGTTACTTCTCTATCGCTGCTCAGACCATCGGTATGCACCCCTACCTGTCGCCCATGCGCGACGGTTACTACACCGGCGTTCAGCCCAACAACAAGTCGATGCCCTACAGCCCTCTGGCAGCTATCTACCAGTCGGGTTACAAGAAGACCAACGGCCTCGAACTCCGCTCGAACATCGCACTGCAGTTCGATGTTCCTTGGGTTAAGGGTCTGTCGGCTCGCGTGAGCGGTGCTTATGACTACTCGAACTCTACCAACAAGAACCTCGATACTCCTTATCAGATCATGCAGTACGACAAGACGTCGGGCATCTTCAGCCTCGTTGAGTCTGAAAAGGGTACCTCTATCAAGCTTGGTGAAGGTAGCGTTTACTACAAGCAGCTCCTGGGCAACTTCCAGTTGAACTATGACAATACTTTCGACGGCGTTCACAACGTATCGGTACTCGCACTTGCCGAAATGCGTGAAAACCGCTCGAACTCTCTCTCGGCTTACGCTAAGGACCTCAGCTTTGCTGAACTTCCCGAACTCGGCCTCGGCACCATGGACGCCATCGGCGGCTGGAGCGACAAGTCTCGCGTGCTCGGCTACGTATTCCGCGCAAGCTATAACTACGACAACAAGTACTTCGCAGAATTCAGCGGCCGCTACGACGGTTCGTACAAATTCTCGGGTAACGTTTCTGGCAAGCGCTGGGGCTTCTTCCCCTCGGGCTCACTCGCATGGCGCATGAGCTCTGAAAGCTGGATGGAAGGCACCAAGAGCTGGCTCGATGACCTGAAGGTACGTGCTTCTATCGGTGTAATCGGTGATGACTCGGGCTCGTCGGCCTACGCATTCCTCAACACCTATGCATTTGCCAATCAGCTGCCTCTCAACGGCTCTGTAGCTAACTCTATATATCAGAGCGTGATGGCTAACCCCAACCTGACTTGGAGCAAGACTCGTTCGTGGAACGTAGGTTTCGACGCTACTATGTGGGGCGGCCTGCTCGGCGTTGAATTCGACGCATTCTACAACTACAACTACGACCTGCTTCAGTCAATCGGTTCGGACTATCCTCCATCGATGGGCGGTTACTATCCTTCGTATGCCAACATCGGTGCTACCGATGCCAAGGGTATCGACGTGCTCGTAACACACCACAATCGCTTCATGGTAGCCGGCAAGCCCTTCCACTACTCGATTTCGGGTAACGTATCGTGGGCAAAGAACCGCTGGCTCAAATATCCCGACGCTGCCAACGTTCCTGAATGGCAGAAGGTGACCGGTACCAGCCTCTGGGCTGCCTCTGGTTGGATTGCCGACGGCCTCTACACTTCGGAAGAAGAAATCGACAACTCGGCATGGTACGGCTCACGTCCTCAGCTGGGCGACATCAAGTATGTCGACCTCAATGGCGACGGTAAGATCGACAGCCAGGACCGTGGTCGTTTTGCCCGTGGTCTGCGCCCCGAAATCACCTTCGGCTTGAACCTGGCTGCTGACTGGAACGGCTTCGACATCAATGCTCAGTTCACCGGCGGTGCTAAGTTCGACGTATCGATGACCGGTACCTACTACAACGGCTACGACGACAACACCGTATGGACACAGACATTCAAGGAAGGTCAGAACTCACCTCTGTACCTGGTTGAAAACGCATGGTCGCTCGACAACCCCGGCGGCACAATGCCTCGTCTGACCACCGGTAACCTTACTACTGGTGGCAACAACGGCCTCGCTTCGACCTTCTGGTTCCGCAAGGGCGACTACATCCGTCTGAAATCAGCTCAGATCGGCTACACCTTCCCCGCTAAGTGGATGTCGAAGGCCGGTATCGAACGCCTGCGCATCTACGTTCAGGGTTCAAACCTCTTCACCATCGACAGCCTCCCCACCGGCTTCGACCCCGAATCGCCTGAGGTTAACAATGGTTATTATCCCCAGCAGCGCACATTCATGGGCGGCTTAACTCTAACTTTCTAATTCTCGACAACCAATGAATAAGACTATATTAAGCAGCCTCGTTATTTCGGCTGCAGCAATGTCGTTGGCTTCATGTAGTGACTTCCTTGACACTACACCTACCGATAAGGTTTCTGACCTTACCGTATGGGGTAAGTATGAGTATGCTCAGCTTCACGCCAACTACATGTATGAGGATTTGAACCTCATCAGCGGTTACGGCGACGGCTCCGGCTGTACACGCGACTGCTGGATCGGTATGACCGAAGCTCTGACTCCGCTGTTCAAATACGGCGGCTACAACTATTCGTCGCTCAACCGTCTGCCGTCGGAAATGTCGTACGGTAGCGCCATCACTCTGTCGAATAGCTACGTAGATAGCTACCTGGGCAACTGGGGCACTCTCTACGGCTACATCGCTACTGCCAACCAGGCTATCTCGAACCTCCGTCAGTTCGGCTCGTTCGACGAAGCGCAGAAGGCTGAAGTTGAAGCCGAATTCCGCTTCTTCCGTGCATACTACTATGCAACTCTGGCCAAGCGCTATCCTACTCTGATTCTCTACACCGAGAACCTCGACGAGTATCAGAAGGACAAAGCTCCCGTAGGCCTTGAAGAAATCTACGACTTCATCTACGAAGACCTGAAGTTTGCCGGCGAAAATCTGCCCGTGAGCACTACTCCTAACGGCCGCCTCACCTCGGGTGTCGCTTATGCCGTGATGTCGCGTGTGATGCTCTATGCCGAACGTTGGGACAAGGCCATCGAAGGTGCCGAAAAGGTACTGGGTATGGGCTACTCAATGGATTATACCGACCTGCAGACTCCCTTCACCGAAGGCGGTCAGGGCGCTATCTTCCAGATCTGCTTCAGCATCGAGTCTGAAAAGACACACAGCATGGATTGCTACTACGCTCCCGGTGGCGACAAGGCTGCTTACAGCAACCCCCTCAGCGGTGGCTATGGCTGCCCCACCCAGGAAATGGTTGAGTCGTTTGAATACGCTAATGGTGGCTTCCCCGACTGGAGTGCATGGCACACCGAAGACGGTACGCTCGAAACACCTCCCTACGCCGACCTCGAACCCCGCTTTGCCAACACCGTTCTCTACAACGGCGCTCCTTGGAAGAACCGTACTATCAACAGCACTGTTATCGCCAAGGGTGAAGACCGCGCTGAAGGTTTCATGGACTGGGGTATCGAAACTCTTTGCAACGGTCGTACCACTACCGGCTATTACCTGCGCAAGGTCCTCGACAACGACTTTATGTATGAAAACAACGGTAAGAGCACCAAGCCCTACACCTTCATCCGCCTTGCCGAAGTTTACCTCAACTACGCTGAAGCTCTGTTCCGTGCCGGCCGTTCGACCGACGCTGTCGTAGCTCTCAACGCTGTTCGCACTCGTCCGGCTGTAGGCCTGCCCGCAGCTTCGGGTCTTAGCGGCGACAAAATCATGAACGCTATCCGCCAGGAACGTAAGGTGGAACTCGCTTACGAAGGTCACTACTACTGGGATATGCGTCGTTGGAAGCTCGCTCATACCGAATTTACCGGCGTTCAAGCTCATGGTCTGAAGATTTCTAGCACCGACGACGGCCTGCTCTATCAGTATGTAAGCGTCGACGACCAGCTTCGCAACTTCCCCGAAAAGATGTACTATTGCCCGATTCCTCAGTCGGAACTGGAAAACAATAAGAACATCAACCAAATTAGCGTTTGGCAATAATCTCAATCCGAACAATTATGAAACAGAAATTATTATATCTTCTGGCTCTCGTGATGTTGGTGTTCACATCTTCGTGTGAAGACCCCGAACATGTAGCTGCTACTGTCAATCGCAAGGGCCTCACCAGCATCTCGGCCATCATTCAAGGTGGCGAACAAGACGGCAAACAGCTGGCTCGTTTCGACATCGGTGACCTCGAAGAAGTGCCCGATGTCATCGTGCTCCCCGTTCCCTATTTCTTTCCCGAAACCTCTGACGACGAATCGACTCAGTACATGAACAATGTTCGTATCCAGGCTGAGCTCGCTCCCAACTGCTCGCTCACTCCGGGTATGACTTACATGGACCTCACCAAGGAAAATCACTTCGTATTCACCGATGCCCAGGGCAATAGCAAAAACATTGTCATCACTGGTCAGCGCGTGAAGTCGTCGGCTTGCGATCTGCTCGCTTTCTCGCTCGTAGAACCCGAGCTCACCGGTGTTGTTGATAAGAATGCAATGACCGTAACCTTCAACACTGCTGAAGAACTGCTGAATTGCACCGCTACTTATCAAGTTTCGCCCCACGCTACAATCGAACCCGATCCTCAGACCAATGCTCGCGACTACGATGAAGGCACTATCATCAAAGTTGTGGCTCACGATGGCGTTACCTACAAGGAATACACCGTAGTGAAGGCTGAGCTGCCCAAGATTCCTCAGGGCTACGATCCCAACTCGTTTGAAACTCTGTTCACCATTGACCCCGTATCGATGCTCGGCGTAGGCGACTTCGAAGCTGCTACCGGCCCGACACTGGCTGCTATCAAGACTAAGCTCATCTACTGCGAAGGCGATGGCACCACACCTATCTATGTCAACGGCCTGAATGGTGCTAAGGAAGGTGAAATCAACCTCGGCGCTGCTGTTGCAGGTTCTGTAACTAACGACGAAGGCGGTCACCTGCTCATCATGAACAAGGCCCTCGGCGGCGAACAGATCAACATCTACTCAACCACCGACTATACTGTAGCTCCCGAGCTGCTCGTATCGTTCACCAACCCGACTACTCTGCCCGTTGGCTCGAAGTTCAAGGTTATCGGTGACGTTACCGGTACTGCTCTGATTGTGATGCCTACCGAAGGCGTTCCGAGCGTGACTACTGCAAGCACCGTTCTCTACATCACCATCACCGATGGCGTTATTGGCGACGTTCAGCAGCAGGATCTTTCGGCTCTTGGCCTGAACTGGGATTCGGCTCCTGTCAACACCGCAGGTATCTGCGCCGTATCGACCAACCCGGCCGACGGTCTGCTGTGGACTAAGTACGGTGGCTCATTCGGTCACGTTACTGCTGCCGGCTTCCTTGGCGACATCAGCAATGACACCACCGGTTGGGGTCTGAACGCCAACTGCCTCGACTCGAAGGGCTTCAACAACCAGCGCTATGCCGCTCTGGGTGTCGTATCGCACTTCCCGGCTTGGGGTATGGGTCCTGAATTCTACCTGTACAACATCACCGATCCCGGTCAGCTGACCGGTGGCTCACTCGCCGACGTTCCTTGTCTGCTGTACTCTGAAACTTACGCCACTTGGTATCAGGATTCTTCGTACTCGATTGCTTCGGGCGACGTAGTTCTGGCTCCTTCGGCTGATGGCTACTACATGTTCATGTACTTCGTAGATCACAACTCTCAGTTGCTTGCTGGTTACCGTGTTGACTGCATCAAGCGTTAAAAACTGAATCATACTCAAGAAACAATCTCGTCCTCGATAGTGAGGACGGGATTGCTTCTTATAATTTATATTACCTTAAACTCGTTATGAAATTTGTAAAGTATCTCGCAATCTCGGCATTATGCGTATCGCTGGCCGGTGGCATGATGGCGTGTGATGAAGATCACGATATCGAATGGATTTGGGGAAATAATGACGAAAACGTCACTCCCGAACCCGAACCTACTCCCGAACCCGAACCGGAACCGGAGCCCGAACCTACTCCAGAACCCGAAGAGGACCTCTATGAACCTAAGGGTTGGACCAACGTCGGCGCTGAATTCGGCGAACTACCCGAACATATCAAGGTGTATGCATCGCCCGAAACTTTCGGCGAGAAGAAAATCAAGGCTTACATTGCTGTGGCCGATGCTTCGACTGCCAAGTTCGATGTTCTTGGTGAAGAGTCAGGTTATAAGACTCCTTCAAATTTCTATGACGAACAAGCTCAAACCATCCTCATCAACGGCGGCTTCTTCTATTCTGGTAGCTCGCTGAGCCTCGTATGGCGTGATGGCAAGTTGGTTTGCCCCAACGTACAGGTCGACAGCCCCGACTGGACTGACACTTGGTACTATATGCCGCGTGGCACTTTCGCACAGCGTGCCGACGGCTCTTACTTCACCGGCTGGACCTATACCACCCTTTCGAATCAGACATACTGGTATCCCACTTCAATGCCGCTCGAAAACAACCGCATCCCCAGCCTGACATATCCCGAAGGTGGATGCATGTTTGAAGCTGAAACTGCTATTGGCGGTGGCCCGGTGCTGGTGCTCAATGACCAAATTATCAACAGCCACGAGGACGAATACCTCCTCATCAACCCCACATCAAATCGTCCGCGCACGGCTATCGGCCTCGACTCGGACCACAATAAACTCATTTTCTTCGTTTGCGAAGGCGACGGTAAGACAGCCGGCATCGCTGGTATGACTCTGCAAGACGTTGCCGAGTTGCTGCTCGACCTTGGCTGTAACGAAGCTCTCAACCTCGATGGCGGCGGTTCGTCGTGCATGCTCATCAACGGCCTGGAAACCATCAAGCCGTCGGATGGTAAGCAGCGCACCGTGATCAATTGCGTAGCTTTGAACTAAACTATTATATATAAATTTCATCTAAATTAGATAATACGATAATAAATGAAAATTTCATCATTCCTTAAGATTTCAGCGCTCTCGTTGGGCCTCATCGCTATGGCCACATCGTGCTCCGACGATGATCCCCTGGTGTGGAACTGGGGCGGAGGCGCAACCGAAGAGCCCGAACCCGAGCCCGAGCCTGAACCCGAACCCGAACCGGAGCCCGAACCCGAACCTCAGGGCAAGCCCGCCTTCAACTACACCAATGCCGACGGCACTACCCGCAAGCCCGTGTTCATGTGGGTCGACTTCTCGGGCAACTTCGAACGCTTCGCCAACTCTGAAGCTAACATCAAGGAAGACCTCC
The DNA here is from genome assembly GCA_964456545.1 of uncultured Bacteroides sp. Classification (GTDB taxonomy): domain Bacteria; phylum Bacteroidota; class Bacteroidia; order Bacteroidales; family Muribaculaceae; genus CAG-873. The sequence goes on along the minus strand of CAYWAM010000012.1, from coordinate 21,642 downwards.
AGAAGGCCTTCGATGCCGGCGTGACCGACATCGTGGTGCAAGTGCGCCCCTCGACCGGCGACTGCCTCTTCAATACAACTGTCGGCGACCCGCTGACCGAAATCGACGCTTGGACCCGCGGTGGCTATAAGTGGGTAAAGCGCGAAGGCACCTTCGACTATCTGCAAGCATTCATCGATGCCGGCCACGAAATCGGTCTGCGCATCAATGCCTCGATTGATACCTTCACCGGCGGCTACCTTTGCCCCTACGGCCTCGAACCCGGCGGTATGCTCTTCCGCGACCCCTCGAAGAAAGACTGGGGCGAAGTGCTCAACCGCGCCGAGGGCCTAATCAACACTATGGACATCACCGACGGCTCGTACGACTTGGGCGAGTGGGGCGCTAAGTTCCTCAACCCCGCCAACGACGAAGTGGTGGAATACCTGCTCCAGCTGCTGGCCGACCTCGCTGCTTACGATGTTGATGGCATCGTGCTCGACCGCTGCCGCTACGGCGACTGGAACCTGCAGGCCGACTTCTCGGACTACAGCCGCGAGAAATTCGAAGAGTTCATCGGTGAGAAAATCGAAAACTGGCCTTCCGACGTCATGGCTCCCGGCACCACCAGCCGTGTAAATAATCCGACCAAGTGGTTCAAGAAGTGGGTCGCTTTCCGCGCCAAGATTATCCATGACTTCATGGAAGCTGCGCAGCAGCGCATCGCATCGGTCAACCCCGACATCCGCTTCGGCGCTTACGTGGGTGCTTGGTATAGCTCGTATTACCTCTCGGGTGTGAACTGGGCTAGCCCCCGCTACAGCGCTTCGAGCGACTACTCGTGGGCCAATTGGGTGTCGGCCGACTGGGATAAGTACGGCTACGCCGACCACACCGACTTCATGATTATCGGCGCCTATGCCGGCACCGACAATATCTATGGCTCGGGCGAATACACCTGCGAAGGCTTTGCCGCTATCGGCAAGGATAAGTTCTGCGGCGACGTGCCCTTTGCTGCCGGTCCTGACGTAGGCAACTCTACCGGCTGGACTAGCGGCGGCCAAGGCGAGGCTCTGAAGAACTCAATCGATGCCTGCATGCGCCACGCCGACGGCTACTTCCTCTTCGATATGTGCCATGTGCGCCAATACGACTATTGGGACTATCTCAAAAAAGGTGTAGACGAATTCATCATCAAATAATCAATCAATCAATCACCATAGAGTAGGGGCGCCGCAAGGCGCTGACCGAGTCGGCGTCCCTGTTTTTTATAACTTAGAGTAACGACAATGAAAAACTCTCTCGTAAAAATCGCAGGCGTGGCCTTCGCGGCTCTCGCTGCCAATTTCACAATATCGGCCCAAGGCCTGCAGACTCGCCTCATCGAAGGCCGTGTCCTCGCTGATGGCAAGGGCGTAGAAAACGTAGCCGTCACCGATGGCCTGAACATCGTGCGCACGGCCGCCGACGGCAGTTACTCTATCCTCACTTTCGCCGACACCCGCTTCGTGTACATCACCACCCCCTCGGGCTATGAAGTGGAGGTGAAGGACTCTACCATCCCTCAATTCTACAAAGAAATCGCCGAGACCGACAACTACGATTTTCATCTGACTCGCTCGGCTCTCGACCCTAATCACCACGTATTCTTCGTGCATGCCGATGCGCAAGTCACTTCCGAGGACGACCTCCGACAGTACTCCGGCATCGTTGCCGATAATATCGAACTAGCCCAAAGCTACGCCGGTCTGAAGCAATTTGCCTTCGACTGCGGCGACATGGTGGGCGACTCGCCATGGCTCTTCCCCGGCTATGTCGAGACCATCAAACCTCTGAACCTGCCGGTATACCGCTCGGTCGGTAACCACGACATGACCTACGGCGGCCGCACCTACGAGACGTCGTACTCAACTTTCGAAACATTCTTTGGCCCGAATCATTATTCGTACGATTGCGGCCAAGCCCATTATATAGTCATCGACAACAATTTCTATGCCGGCTACGGCATCAACTACATAGGCTACGTGCCCGAGCAGACTTTCCGCTGGCTGGAACAAGACCTAGCCGGTGTGTCGAAGGACAAGCTCGTCTTCGTATTCTTCCACATTCCGTCGGCCATGCGGTCGGACTACGTCGAGAATCCCTCGCGCCGCAATCCGGTGTCGAACGTGCGTCAGTTCCACGAACTGTTCGAGGGCTACAACACCCATCTGATTTCGGGCCACATCCACAGCAACCGCAACATGGAGTACACCGATAGCCTCTACGAACACAACGTGGCAGCGGCTTGCGGCACTTGGTGGCGCACCGAGGAGTGCATGGACGGCGCACCTCACGGCTATGCCGTGTTTGAAGTCAACGGCACCGACGTGAAGTGGTACTACAAGTCGGCCGGCTACGACCGCGACTATCAGATGCGCGTCTACGCTCCGGGCGAGACCGAAGAACACCCCGCCGACGTGGTAGCCAACGTGTGGAACTACGACAGCGCCTGGAAGGTAGAGCTGCTCGAAAACGGCACTAAGACTGCCGACATGGTGCAGTACACCGGCTTCGACCCCATCTCGAAAGCTCACTGCAGCGACCGCGAAGTGGTGCTCTACGACTGGATTTCGCCGCACCCCAACATCCACATGTTCCACGCTACGCCTACCATCGAAGGTTCAAAGCGCCAGGTGCGCGTCACCGACCGCTTCGGCCGCGTATATATCAACGACGTAATACCTAACCAATATAAATATTAAAACATAGGGTAGGGCCTAGCCCCTGCTCTTAAGAAAATAAAGGAGTAACTATGAAAATGAACATCTCTTTTGCAAAGGTAGCCGGTGTGGCTATCGTAGCTGCTGCCTCGACATTCACAATGTCGGCCCAGGGCTTGCAGACACGCCTGATTGAAGGCCGTGTCCTCGCCGATGGCAAAGGCATCGAAAACGTAGCCGTCACCGACGGTATGAACATCGTGCGCACGGCCAAGGATGGCAGCTATTCGATACTGACACTGACCGATACTCGCTTCGTGTACATCACCACCCCCTCGGGCTACGAAGTGGAGGTGAAGGACTCTACTATCCCTCAATTCTATAAAGAAATCGCCGAGACGAGCGACTTCGATTTCCATCTGACCAAGTCGACGGTTGACCCCACCCGCCATGTATTTTTCGTGCACACCGACGCACAGGTTACTTCAAACGAAGACCTCGAGCTGTACTCGCACGTAGTGGCCGACAATATCGAGCTGGCTAAGAAATATGCCGGCATGAAGCAGTTTGCTTTCGACTGCGGCGACATCGTGGGCGACTCGCCCTGGCTCTTCCCCGGATATGTGGAGACCGTAGCACCGCTCAACTTGCCCGTTTACCGCACTATCGGCAACCACGACCAGACCTACGGCGGCCGTACCTACGAGACGTCGTACTCGACGTTCGAGACCTTCTTCGGCCCCGAACACTTCTCGTACGACTGCGGCCAGGTGCACTACATCTTGCTGAACGATAACTTCTACACCGGCCACGGCATCAACTACATCGGCTACGTGCCCGAACGCACCTTCCGCTGGATTGAGCAAGACCTGGCAGGCGTGTCGAAGGACAAGCTCGTCGTCGTGCTCTTCCATATCCCCTCGGCTATGGTATCGGATATCACCAAGAGCCCCTTCCACATGGACGTGATGTCGAACGTGCGTCAGTTCCACGAGACTTTCAAGGACTACAACACGCACTTCATCACCGGCCATACTCACCTGAACATGAACATGGAGTATCGCGACAACCTCTACGAACACAACGTGGCTGCTGCCTGCGGCACCTGGTGGCGTACCGAGGAATGCCAGGACGGCACTCCTCACGGCTATGCCGTGTTTGAAGTCAATGGCACCGACCTGAAGTGGTACTACAAGTCGGCCGGCTACGACTGCGACTACCAGATGCGCACCTACGCTCCCGGCTCGTGCGAAGAATGCCCCGCCGACGTGGTTGCCAACGTATGGAACTACGATACTGCCTGGAAAGTAGAGCTGCTCGAAAACGGCAAGAAGACGGCCGACATGGTGCAGTTCACCGGCTACGACCCCATCTCGAAGGCTCACTGCAGCGACCGCGAAGTAGTGCTCTACGAGTGGATTTCGGCTATTCCGAACGACCACATGTTCCGCGCCACCCCGACTATCGAGGGCTCGAAGCGCCAGGTGCGTGTCACCGACCGCTTTGGCAACGTATATATCAGCGATGTAAAATAATCTCCGACGGCTGAGGCAAGGGTGGGGCATCCCCATCCTTTGCCCGCTGCCGACGTCTCTCTCCCTCTTCAATTAGCTATCACCTTCTGTTTAATATATTGTCCTTATGTTGAATAAACTTGTCTTATACATTATTGCACTTTGCGCAGCCGTGCCTGCCTTTGCCGAAATCAGCATTTCGAGCATCTTCGGTTCGGGAATGGTGCTGCAGCAGAATAGCGTGGTCACGCTGCGAGGCGAAGCCACACCATCGTCGCGTCTGACCGTAAAACCCACATGGGGCGGCCGTGCCGCTACTGTCGCCGTCGGAGCCGACGGCCACTGGACCTGCGACTTGTCGACACCCTCGTATGGTGGCCCGTATGAAATCACTGTCAAAGGTGATGGCTACAAAGAAAAAGATACCAAAACCCTCTCCGACGTACTAATTGGCGAAGTATGGCTCTGCTCGGGCCAGTCGAACATGGAAATGCCTATGCGCGGCTTCCGCGGACAGCCCGTCGAAGGCTCGGCCGACGTAATCGCGGCTGCCAGCCCGGCTCGCAAGATTCGCCTCTATCGCCAGCCCAATGCTTGGTCGACCACCGTCGTTGACGAAATCAAAGACGCCGAGTGGACCAAGGCCGACGCTCAGAACGTGGCCGGCTTCAGCGCCGTTGGCTACGTATTTGCCGACCATCTTGAGTCGACTCTCGACATTCCTGTAGGCTTGATACAGTGTGCATGGAGCATGTCGACCATCGAGGCATGGATGCCCCGCACCACTTTCGAAAAATCTTTCCCCGAAATACATCTGCCCGACGTGGCTCAGACCGAATTCGGCTGGACTCAGGGCACTCCGACCCTTCTTTGGAACGCTATGCTCAAGCCCTGGCAGGGCTTCCCCATCGCCGGCGTACTGTGGTTCCAGGGCGAGGCCAATACCCCCAACGCCGAGCGCTACGGACGCCTCTTCCCGGCCATGGTCGAAGACTGGCGCGCGCTCTTCAAGAATGATTCGCTGCCCTTCTACTACTGCCAGCTCGCTCCCTGGCGCGACATGGGCTGCGAAAAGACTCTCTGGGCCGACTTCCGCCACGTGCAGACTCAGATGCTCGACAAGGTGCCCGGCACCGGCATGGTCACCATCGGCGACTGCGGCGACAGCACCTTCATCCACTTCCCCAAGAAAATCGCTGTGGGCAAGCGCTTCGCTTACCTCGCGCTCGAGAATAACTATGGCTACAAAGGCCTCGACAGCCGTGCTCCTATCGCTGAAAAGGTGTGGGCAGATGGCGACTCGGCCTACATCGTGCAGTTCAAGCACGGCCAGCATGGTCTGACTCCAGAAAACGCCACTCTCGAAGGCTTCGAAATCGTCGACGACCGCGGTGTGGCTCATCCGGCCAAGGCTTTCATCCTCAACGGCGACCGCAAGGTGAAAGTCATCAATCCCGGCGTGAAATATCCTGCCGAAGTGCGCTACGGCTACCACAACTACTACGAGGCATCGCTCTTCAACAATATTGGCATCCCGGCTGCGCCCTTCAAGCTCCAGGTGCCCCGCAAGCAGAAAATGTCGCTGATGTGGGTCGACGCCGAAGCCAACTATCGTCGCTTCAGCAATGCCGACAGCATCGACTACTACATCAAGAAAATCGCCGACATCGGTTTCACTCACGCTGTGGTGTGCGTGCGCCCCATCACCGGCGAGGTGCTCTACGATAGCGAAATCGCACCCAAAATGCCCGAAATCGAAGGCATCGGCTACGACTACCTGGGCAAATTTATCGAAGCCGGCAAGCGCCACGGCGTGAAAATCATCGCGTCGATGAACGTGTTCTGCGCCGGTCACAACTACTTCGACCGCGGCCTCATCTACACGGACCATCCCGAGTGGGCATCGGTGGTCTACGATCCTCGTCACGGCCTCATCCCCATCACAGAACAGAAACACAAATACGGCGGCATGGTCAACCCGCTCAATGCCGAGTATCAGGAATATATCATCAATGTGATGAAGGAAATCGTGGCTAAGTATCCCGAACTCGACGGTCTGATGACCGACCGCGTGCGCTACGACGGCATCCAGGCCGACTTCTCCGACTTGAGCCGCAAAGGCTTCGAGCAGTTTATCGGCAAGAAGGTGAAGAACTTCCCCGAGGATATCCTGTCGTGGGACACTTCGCGTCGCCGCCCCATGCCTGTCGAGGGCAAGCTGTTCAACCAGTGGATTGAATGGCGTGCGCGCGTAATCACTAACTTCATCGCTCGTGCTCGTGAAGCCGTCAAGAGTGTGCGTGCCGACATCCCCTTCTGCACCTACACCGGCGCTTGGTATCCGTCGTACTACGAAGTTGGCGTGAACTTCGCCAGCCGCAACTACGACCCCTCGGAAGACTATGAATGGGCTACTCCGGCCTATAAGGAAACCGGCTATGCCGAACTCATCGACATCTACGCCACCGGCAACTACTACACCGATATCACCATCGAAGAATACGTGGCCAAGGGCGGTAGCGAAATCTGGAATGAAACCGACTCGAAGGCTCAGTCGGGCATTTGGTACTGTGTTGAAGGTTCGTGCCACAACCTGCGCCACATCATGGGCGGCAACGAATTCCTGGGTGGTATTCTCGTCGACCAATTCTTCACGAATCCGGCCGACCTGAGCCGTACCATCACTGAGAACCTCAAGGATAGCGACGGCCTGATGGTGTTCGACATCGTGCATATCATCGCTCGCAATCTTTGGAAAGAAGTTGAAAACGGCTTTAAGAACTACTATGAATAATCGTGCCCTTTCGATTGACGCCCTGCGTGGCTATGCCATCATCACGATGGTGCTCAGCGCCACGATTCTGACGTCGATACTGCCCGGATGGATGTCGCACGCGCAGACACCTCCTCCCACACATGCGTTCAACCCCAATCTGCCCGGCATCACCTGGGTCGATATGGTGTTTCCGAGCTTCCTCTTCGCCCTGGGTGCGGCTCTGCCCTTCTCGGTGGGTCGTAAATTTCGCAAGGGCGCGTCGAAACTGCAACTTGCCGGCAACGCTCTGCTGCGCGGCGTGAAGTTGGCTTTCTTTGCCATACTGATTCAGCACTTCTACCCCTACATGATATCTGCTCCGCAGGATATGCGAGCTTGGCTGCTGGCCATCTTCTGCTTCGCGCTACTTTTCCCCATCTATATGCGACTGCCGTGGCAGATGCCCTCGTGGGCTCGCGCGGCCATCCAGCTCGGTGCGGCAGCTGTCGGGGTGGCGGTGATGCTCAATATCGACTATGCTCGTGGCTACACTTTCAGCCTCTATACCAGCAATATCATCATCCTGATTCTGGCCGAGGTGGCTGTCTTTGCCACTCTGCTCTATATCTTCACGATGGATAAGCCCTACTGGCGCATCGGCGTTCTGGCCATGCTCGCCGGTCTGTTTATCGCATCGGATGCCGCACCCCACTCGTGGCAGCACGCTGTGATGACCTACACACCGCTGCCGTGGCTCTACAATCCGCTGTATCTGAAGTATCTCTTCCTCGTCATGGGTGGTTGCTATGCCGGCGAGGTGCTCAGCCGCTGGACCGACGAGCGCACGGCTGCTGAGCCTGCGCCCGAGTGCTCGTGCGTGAAGTATATTGCTCCGGCCATGATTGTGCTCACCCTGGGCATCGTGGTGTCGAACCTCTACTTCCTCTATACGCGCATGCTACTGGCCAACTTGGCTTGCAGCGTGGCTTGCATCGCTGCCGGTGCGTTTCTGCTTCGCAAGGGCGACGGCTACGTGGCCCTGTGGCGCAAGCTATTCACCTTCGGCAGCTTCATGCTGCTGCTCGGCCTGTGCTGGGAAGCCTACGAAGGCGGCATCAAGAAGGACCCCGTGAACTTCACATACCTCTTCACCACCGGTGGCCTGTCGTTTATGACGCTGATTTTCTTCAGCATCGTCTGCGACTACTATCGCTGCAGCCGCAGCACTGCGTTCCTGGTGCTGTCGGGCCGCAACCCGATGGTGGCCTATGTGGCAGTCGACTTGCTCATCTATCCACTGCTGCAGATGACGGGGCTGCTGGAGTGCTTCGGCGTGTTCTGGTCGTCGCCTTTCTTGGGCTTCGTCCACGGCGTCATCCTCACCTCGCTGGCTGTGCTTGTCACCGTCGTATTTACGAAACTAAAATGCGTATGGCGCACTTGATGTGTGTCGCTCTTTAACCTAATACAATGCAAATGAAATTCTTATCGACTTTATTGGCCCTCGTGCCACTGGCTGCCGGAGCAGCTACAGCCGACTATAACGTGATACCGCAGCCCAACACCATCGAGGCGCAGCAAGGTGCGGCTTTCGTGCTCGGAAGCGACGTCACCATCTTGGCCGACGGTGCCGAGATGCAGCGCAATGCCGGCGTGCTGGCCGGATACATCAAGGAAGCTACCGGCGTGACCGTGTCGGTCAACGACGCTGCTGCCGCTCGCTACATCCGCCTCGTCGCCAACCTCAGCGACAAGAATGCCGAAGCCTACACCATCAGCGTGTCGGCCGACAGCATGGTCATCAACGGCGCATCGGCTGCCGGCACATTCCACGGCATGCAGACTATCCGCAAGGCCATCCCCGTGGGCGAATCGCAAGTAGAGTTCCCCGCTGCCAAGGTCTACGACTATCCGCGCTTCGACTATCGCGGCGCTCACTTCGACGTAAGCCGCCACTTCTACAATATCGAGGAGGTGAAAACCTTCATCGATATGATGGCTCTGCACAACCTCAACCAGTTTCACTGGCACTTGAGCGACGACCAGGGCTGGCGCATCGAAATCAAGCAATATCCTCTGCTCACCGAGCGCGCCTCCATGCGCAAGGAGACCGTCATCGGTCGCCTGCCCGGCAAGTGGGACGGTGTGCCTCACGGCGGCTTCTACACTCAGGAAGAAGCTAAGGAAATCGTGGCTTACGCAGCCGAACGCTACATCAACGTTATCCCCGAAATCGATATGCCCGGCCACATGCGCGCCGCTCTGCACGCTTATCCCGAACTGGGCTGCACCGGTGGCCCGTACGACGTGTGGACCGAATGGGGTGTGACTCCCGAAGTGCTCTGCGCCGGCAACGACGCCACCCTCACCTTCATTAAGGACGTGCTCAACGAAATCATGGATATCTTCCCCTCAAACTATATCAACATCGGTGGCGACGAATGTCCGAAAGACCGTTGGGAAGAATGTCCGAAGTGCCAGGCTCGCATCAAGGCCGAAGGTATCACTGCCAAGAACGGCTTCACCGCCGAGCAGCGTCTGCAGGGCTTCATCACCAAGTATGCTTATGACGTGGTGTCGGCTCGCGGCCGTCAGATGCTGGGTTGGGACGAAATCCTCGAAAGTGATATCCCCGGCGATGCTATCGTGATGTCGTGGCGTGGCAACGATGGCGCTATCGAAGGCGCTCGTCGAGGCAATAAGGTAGTTCTTACTCCCATGTCGCATATGTATTTCGACTTCTATCAGTCGAAAGATACACAGTTCGAACCGTTTGCTATCGGTGGTTATCTCCCTGTTGAGACCGTCTACTCGTTCGAGCCCGTTCCGGCCGAACTCAACGACACCGAGAAGCAGCTGGTTATCGGCTGCCAGGCCAACCTCTGGACCGAGTATATCCTCAACTTTGCTCAAGTGCAATACATGGAGCTGCCTCGCATGGCCGCTCTGTGCGAAGTGCAGTGGACTGCTCCGGAGAATAAGGACTACGCTTCGTTCAAGAACCGCATGCCCGCGATGTTCGCAATCTACGACAATCTTGGCTACAACTATGCCAAGCACCTGTTCGACATCAACGCCACCTACACCCCCAACACTGCCACCAAGTCGCTCGACGTGGACTTCTCGACTCTGAAGGGTAGCAAGATTTACTATACCTTCGACGAGTCAGAGCCTACCATGGAGTCGACTCCCTACACCGGTAAGTTTAGCATCAATAGCGATGTCATCGTCAAGGCTGCCGCTTTCAATGCCAATGGCGTCAAGAGCCGCACCTTGTGCGATACTATCTCGGTCAACAAAGCTACGTTTGCGGCCGTGACACTCAATACCAAGCCGGCTCCCAACTACACCTTTGCGGGCGCTCCGACACTGGTCGACGGTATCGTCGGTAATGGCAATTACCGCACCGGTCGCTGGCTCGGCTTCTATGGCGACGACTGCGACGTGACCATCGACCTCGGCAAGGCTACCGAAGTCAATTCGCTCAGCTTCAATACGTGCGTATTCCAGTGCGACGGCGTTGTCGATGCATCGAAGGTCGTAGTGAAGGCTTCGAAGGATGGCAAGAAGTTCAAGACCATCGCCGAAGAATCGTATGGCGAAATCGAGAAGGACAAGGAATTCGGCACTATCACCCATGAAATCGCTCTCGACGGCAAGAAGTATCGCTACATCAACGTAGTCATCACCCCCGTCGACGCTATGCCCGACTGGCACCAGTACTATCCCGGCTCGCCGGCCTTCGTCTTTGTTGATGAAATCTCAGTCAAATAAGAGTCTGTAACTGACTTTGTATATTATGAAACGCATCTTTTCATTAGCACTCCTCGTGGCTATGGCTCTTGGCGCAGCGGCTCAGACGTCGCTGCCCGTCAGCGGTAGCTGGCTCAACCTCTTCTACCAGGATGTGCGCAACAAATACACCAATCCGCAGTATCTCGACAATAGCGACGCCAACCTGTGGCGTGCCAAAGTTGACCAAATGCACCGCATGGGCATCGAATACATCGTATTCATGGCCGTGGCCAACGAAGGCTTGGCTGCATATCCCTCGGAAATCATGCCTCACACGTATCCCGATGGCCGCGTGAGCCCCGTCGAGGCTGTTATCCGCCAAGCCGAGAAGAATGGCCAGAAGGTGTTTCTCAGCATCGGCTGGGCCGAAAATCAGGACGACAACCTCAAGCGCCCCGAGATTCTAAACCGCCAGCTCCAGATTATGGACGAGTTGGCCTCGCTCTACGGCAATAGCCCCGCCGCCTTCGGCTGGTATCTGCCCGTGGAGGATTGCCTCGGTCCCGTGCTGCCCGAAACGTCGGTCGTAGCGGTGAACAAACTTGTGGCTAAGGCTCACGAGATAACACCCGGCATGAAGACCATGATTTCGCCCTACGGCTTCTTCTGCTCTGAATTCGACAACCCCGAATTCGCCCGTCAGATTCAACGCCTCAAGGTCGACATCATCGCATATCAGGACGAAGTCGGTTGCGTGCGCGAGGACTATCCGCTGCCCGAGCTTCGCAAGAAGTGGCACAAGGTGAAGCAGATTCACGATGCTTGCGGCATAGAACTGTGGGCCAACTGCGAGCTTTTTGCCTGGGAGAAGGATACCAATAGCCGCGAGTCGGCTCTGATTCCTGCCGCTCCCGGTCGCATCATCGGTCAGCTGCAAGCTGCTACTGACGGAGGCGTGAGCCGCATCATCTCGTTTATGACTACCGGCATTATCGACGACTATTCCGATGCCTATCGCCTCGGCCAACCCGGTGTGACCAAGTTTGTGGCCGACGAATATGCCAAGTGGCGTGCCGGCGACGAGAAGTATTGCCTCTTGGAGCAGTCGCTTCGCGGTACTCTGACCAACAAAGTTGCCGTTGCCGGCAATCCGCTGTTCGACGGCAAGTATGGCCAGGAGACTCCCGACGACCTTGCGTGGAAAATCTTCAAAGACCCTCAGGTCGAAATTGAAGTGCCCACTGCCGGTGCTACACAGCTGTTCGTGCGATTCCTTGACTGCCAGAAGGACGGCTTTGTCGTACCATATAAGATAGGTATTTCGGTGCCCGACGAAGCCGGCAACTACCGCCTTGCTTCGGTCATGGACATCACCCCCTTCCCCAACAACCGCCACGATGCATGGGTGGAGCCCTGTCTGCTGACCGTGCCGTCGGCCGAGAAGGTAAAGCTCACCTTGCTCTACGACGGCTATGCAGTAGCTGTCGACGAGGTGGTCGTAAGGTGATTCGTTTGATATTTAATACCCAATTCTTTGCTTTTTCTCCGGAAATTCGCAAAGAATTGGGTATTTTATTGTCGAAAAAAATAAATTACTGGGAATAAGTTGTTCGGATTATAAAAAGATTTATTAACTTTGCCGCATCAAATCAACGGAATATTTACACTCCGTAACGAAAAAACAAAATTTTAACTAAAATTCTTATAGCATGAGAAAACTTTACCTTTTAGCAGCAGGCGCTATGCTTGCAAGTTCTGCTTTTGCAGCTGTTGACTCGTTCAACGCCGCAAGCAAACTCTTCCAACTTCACACTACCGAACTTGGCATCTCGGCCTACGATAGCGCAAACCTTCCCACTCTTGCCGTGCTCGAAGGCAACCTCATCGTATGCGAAGGCGATGGTAGCAATAAGCTTACCGCTTTTAATGGTACTACCGGTGCCCTTATCGGCTCACTGACACTCGAAGGCATCTCTTGCGGCTCAATTACCAATGACGCTGCAGGCAACCTGCTTATCGTCAACAAAGCTGCTGCCGGCGAAGATGTTAATATCTATCGCACAAGCTCAATCAATACGATGCCCGAGCTCTTGATTTCGTTCAAGAACGACACTGACCTGTCTTGCGGCATCAAGATGACCGCCAATGGCGATATCGACGGCCAGGCTGTAATCGCTCTTCCCCTGGAAGGCGTACCAAGTGTAACAACATCGACTCGCGTACAGGTTGTGACCATCAATGGCGGTACAGCAACCGCAGCCGTTCAAGACCTGGAAGGCGCAGTTGCCGGCTGGTCAGACGGTGCAAATATGGCCGGTTTTGCAACACGCTCAAACGACATCGCAGACGGCTTCTTCACTTCGGCATATCAAGCAGATTTCCGCTATGTCAGCGCTGCAGGTGAAATTTCCGGTAACTTTTCAAACGATACTACGGGTTGGGGCCTGAATCCCAACTTCATGGACTCGAAAATCTTCAAAGACCACAAGTATCTTGCCCTCTTCGTAGAAAGCCACTTCCCGCATTGGGGTATGGGCCCGGAACTCTATATCTATGATGTTACCGATATGGCCAACTTTACCGGTGCAGCTGTAAATGATCTTGCTTGCCTCGTTTATTCTGATCCCTTAGAAGATTGGTTCCAAGACGCAAGTACATCAACACCTTGGGGCAACGTGGTGCTCTATCCTGATGAAGCCAACAACCGCCTCTATGCTTATGCACTGGCACACAACAGCGAAACTCTCGTTGGCTACCTCTTGAGCAACAACGAAGCTGACGGCGTTGCCGACATCGAGCTCGACGAAAACGCACCTGTTGAATACTTCAACCTCCAGGGTATCCGCGTAGCTAACCCCGAAAACGGTATCTTCATCCGTCGCCAGGGTAGCAACGTCGCTAAAGTAGTTCTCTAATAGGGAATTCCTTCGATATAATCCTGCAGCCCGCTTCCCCCTCACGGAGGAGCGGGCTGACTGTTTTTGTAGCTTAGCTCAGCCCGACTGGACATCGGAGCTATAGTCAAAAAGTTTGTTAAAAAAGATTGGAATAAAATAGCCGGTAATCGGTGAGTTATTCTTATATTTGTAAAATATTTTAACATCAATTTTTAATATGTCGAAAAAATCGAGATTCTATCGCTGTCTGCAAGTATGCATCTTGCTGGCAGTGGCGTTGTTACCTACGCGAGCTATGGCTCAAAACGTGCAGCTACACTATGATTTCGGACGCGACCTCTATTCATCGGAGGAGGCCAACCGCCAAAAAGTCACGTTAACTTACGATATGTTCAAGGCCGATAAGCTTGGCTCGTGGTATCTCTTTGCCGACTTCGACCTTCGCAGCGAAGGCTCAAGCAGCGCCTACACCGAAATCAGCCGTGAATTTCGTTTGGGTAAGAACTCACCCTTTTCGGCACACATCGAATTCGACGGTGGTCTGAATCTCTATGGAGCATTTCAGAATGCAATCCTCGTAGGTCCGGCCTACAACGGACACTCGGCCGATTTCTCGAAGACTTGGAGCCTGCAGCTCATGTACAAACAATTCCTCAAAAGCGGTGGCAAGAAAGCACTGGCCGGCGTGCAGCTCACCGGCGTGTGGGGTGTGACTTTCGACGGCGGTAAGTGGACTTTCTCGGGATTCGCCGACCTCTGGACCGGTTATATCCCCGAATGGAAAGCCGATGGCTCGCAAAAGAAGGGCGTAATATTCCTCACCGAACCCCAGCTGTGGTACAACTTCAGCAAGTGCTTTTCGGTGGGCACCGAGTGGGAGCTGTCGACCAACTTTATCTACCCCACCGGAGCGACTGACACTCGCTTCTTCGTAAATCCCACCCTGGCTGTGAAATTTAATATCTAACATACTACTAAGCCATGAATTTCTTAGAAGAAAAAATCCTTGAAGATGGTATCATCAAGGAAGGCAACATTCTGAAAGTCGACAACTTCCTTAATCACCAGATCGACGTCGACATCATCCGCCAGATTGCTTACGAAATCAAGCGCCGATTCCGCGGCGAAGAGGTCAACAAGATTCTGACCATCGAAGCCAGCGGCATCGCTATCGCCACCCTGCTGGGCGACCTCTACGATGTGCCTGTGGTATTCGCTAAGAAGGGCGAGACGGCCAATTGCACCGACGATAAGTATGTGTCGCAGGCCTACTCGTTCACTCACAAGCGTTCGAACAATGTATTCGTGTCGCGCCCCTACCTGTCGGCCGACGATAAGGTGCTCATTGTCGATGACTTCCTGGCCGACGGCCAAGCATCGAAGGCACTTATCGATATCGTACACCAAGCCGGAGGTCAAGTCGTTGGCCTTGGCATAGCCATCGAAAAGGGCCAGCAACAAGGCGGCCGCATGCTGCGCGAAGAAGGCTACCACCTGGAGTCAATCGCTATCATCGAATCAATGGATTACGAAAAACAAGAAATAATCTTCCGACAATGAGCAAGAGCGCAACTACCGACAAT
Organism: uncultured Bacteroides sp.; assembly: GCA_964456545.1. Lineage (GTDB taxonomy): Bacteria > Bacteroidota > Bacteroidia > Bacteroidales > Muribaculaceae > CAG-873. The sequence goes on along the minus strand of CAYWAM010000012.1, from coordinate 6,477 downwards.
ATCTACCAACTCGACGGCCGCATGCCGGTGCTGAAAGCACTTCCCTTTGGTCTTCAGCATATCTTGGCAATGTTTGTTGCCAACATTACTCCAATCATCATCTTGGCCAATGTCGTCGGACTGCCTCGCGAGCTTAGCTCGGCTCTGGTGCAGAACTGTATGATTATCGCCGGCATCGGCACGCTGGTGCAGCTCTATCCCGTGTGGCGCGTCGGTTCGCGTCTGCCCATCGTCATGGGTATCAGCTTCACATTCCTGTCGCTTGCTATTGCCATTGCCACAGCGCAGGGCATGGGTGTGCTCATGGGTGCCGTCATCATTGGCGGTATTGTCGAAGGTCTGCTCGGCCTCTTCCCTAAATACTGGACACGCCTGATATCGCCCGAAGTAGCCGCTACGGTGGTTACCGCCATTGGCTTCTCGCTGCTGCCCATTGGCGCCAATAGCTTCGCCGGTGGCCAGGGTGCTGCCGACTTTGGTAGCCTTCAAAACTGGATTGTAGGCTCAGTGACGCTCTTCACCTGCCTGCTGGTGATGATTTTTGGCAAGGGACTGCTACGCGCCCTGTCGGTGCTCGTAGGTCTGATTGTGGGCTACATTCTGTCGCTTTGCCTGGGCATGGTCGACTTTTCGGCTATGAATGAAGTCGGCGTAGTGGCTCTGCCGAAGCTGTTGCCGTTCACTCCCGAATTCCGCCTCGATGCCATCCTGGCTGTAGTCTGCATCTACATGGTGTCGGCCACAGAGACTATTGGCGACACCTCGGTGCTCTGCTCCAGCGCTCTGGGGCGCAGCGCCAAGAAGGAGGAACTCGGCCGTGCCGTAGCTTGCGACGGCTTTGTCAGCTCGCTCGCCGGTGCATTCGGTTGTACGCCTATTACTTCGTTCTCGCAGAACGTAGGCCTGATTAGCATATCTAAGGTCATCAACCGCTTCGCCATCGGCATGGGTGCCGTGCTGATGCTTCTGAGCGGCTTCGTGCCCGCAGTGGGTGTGGCTCTCACGTCGATTCCGCAAGCTGTGCTCGGCGGTTGCACCATCATGATGTTTGGCTCGATACTCTTCGCCGGCTTCGGCATGATTGCCAAATGCGGCTTCTCCAACCGCAACATGATTCTGGTGAGCATGTCGCTCAGTGTAGGCCTCGGCTTCACCCAAGCCACGGGTATGTTCTCAGTGTTCCCGCAGATGGTACAGACCGTCTTCGGCGACAACTGCGTAGCCGTAGTATTCCTGCTTGCTATCATTCTCAATCTTATCCTTCCAAAAGACAAAGAATAAGCACACATAGCACCGCATCGACGCACCCCGCCCGCCACACAGCGAGCGGGGCGCGTTGCTTATGAGGGGCTGGCTTAAATGAAATAATCCGAATTCAGGTCGAAGTAGCGCTTAATCCGAGATGCTTTTGGCTGTCAAGGATACAAAAAATCGAGTCCGAAAGGCCGTATAGACTACAAAGCCGCGTAAGGATGGCGAGAGATATTGGTGGTTAAATAGATGTAAGTAGTTGATAAAAAGAAAAATGAGAATCGGCTTTGATGCTGATTCTCATTTTTCAGTCGGGGTGAGAAGACTCGAACTTCCGACCTCCACGTCCCGAACGTGGCGCGCTAACCAACTGTGCTACACCCCGAGGCTGCGTTAGCGACTGCAAAGTTACGGCTATTTTCTGAATTACAAAACTTTTTTGCTGATTTTTTGTCTTTTGGGGCTCGGTGGCTGGATTTTTTCTCAGAAAAATCGTAAATTTGTCTATATTGTAATGAACAAATGTTTTTAAAACCTGTTGATGGGATAATTAGTAAATCACCGTGAGATGCAATTTTTATATTCATTAATAAATATGCTTGCCGAGATGGCGCCTTATTTGCTCTTGGGCTTTGCCATCGCCGGTGTGCTATATGCTTTTGTGCCCGGTTCGTTCTATCGTCGCCACCTTTCGCGTCCGGGCCTCGGCTCTGTAGTTAAGGCGGCGTTGGTGGGCGTGCCGCTGCCGCTGTGTTCGTGCGGCGTGCTGCCTACGGCGGTGTCGCTGCGGCGCAATGGCGCATCGCGAGGAGCGGCCGCATCGTTTTTGATAGCTACGCCGCAGACCGGTATCGATTCTATCGCGGCTACATATTCGCTGCTGGGGCCGGCATTTGCCGTCATCCGCCCGGTGGCAGCGCTGGCGACGGCCGTAGCTGGCGGCGCACTGGTCAACCGATTCGACCGCTCAAGCGCCGGCAGCTGTTGCGATGAAGTCGATACGCTCGATGCTCCGGCTCCGGGGGGCTTCTTTGCGCGTATCATGTCGGCGCTGCATTATGGCTTTGTCGAAATGGTGCAGAATATAGGCAAGTGGCTGATTATCGGGCTGGTCATTGCTGCAGCTATTACAGTGTTTGTCCCTGACGACTTTTTTACATTCTTCGCCGAATATCCACTGCTGTCGATGCTAGCGGTGGTAGTGGTGGCTGTGCCGATGTATGTATGTTCGACCGGCTCGATACCAATAGCCTTGTCGCTTATGCTCAAAGGACTCAGCCCGGGCGCAGCATTTGTGCTGCTGATGGCCGGCCCGGCTGCTAATCTGGCTTCAATCATTATTGTCGGAAAGTCGCTTGGACGGTGTGCCGCGGCTATTTATCTGAGTGTCATCGTTGTTGGCTCTATCGTCATCGGTATGTCGATTGATTACTTGATGCCAGCCGATTGGTTTGCCGCCCCGCTGACAGCCGCCGAGGCCCATTGCCATCTGCATGTAGGCCTCTTCTCGGGCATTTGTTCGGCGGTGCTCGTCGTGCTACTGATTAATGCTTTTATTCAACGATATTTACCAAATAAGACAAATAAAATGGAAAACGCACAAACTACTACAATTCTAGTCAAAGGTATGACCTGCGGCCACTGCAAGGCTATGGTGGAGAAAAATCTCTCGAAGCTCCCGGGCGTGACCGCCGTCGAGGCTGACCTCGCTACGGGCCGCACCACAATCGACGGCACCCCCGACATGGCTGCCGTTCGCGAAGTCATCGACGACCTCGGCTTCACTATCGACAGAAGCCAAGCTTCCTAAAGGCGATTACCACTCGCCAATCAACCCGCCGACGGGTGTGGAAATCGTCAATTAGAATTCAACTTTCTTTACCGATTGCGGTGTTTTTTTGAAATATAAACACTTATAGTAAGGTGTTTTAGGCTTGGTGGTTGGTTACTACTCATGTGCGCGGAGACGAGCGAATTCCGATTTTTTGTTAACTTTGCGTTACATTTGTTTGATCTAAATTACCATGAAGCGACTAATACGCCTTTGTTTCATATATTTGCTTATCGTGCTGCCGTTCGTCGATGGCTCAGCACGTCGCAGTGTGCATTCGCTCAACGATGGGTGGACGTTTACGTCGCGCGGTGTAAGCGAGGCTGTGCACTTGCCTCACTCGTGGAGTGTCGATGCGTATTCTGTGCGCGATTACTTTCGCGGCGAGGGTATATATGAGCGCGAGCTGGCCATCCCTGATTCGCTCAGAGGTAGTCGCTTTTACTTGAAGTTTGACGGAGCAGCTTCGAAGTCGCAAGTGTCGGTCAACGGGGCGCTCGTAGGCAACCACGTTGGTGCCTATTCACCGCACTTGGTAGATATCACTTCGCACGTAGGTGTCGATTCGGTCGTTCAGCTCCGTGTGGCGGTTGATAATTCCGACAAAGACGTACCTCCATATTCGGCCGACTACACCTTCATGGGCGGTTTGTATCGCGACGCGTGGCTCATAGCCATGTCGGATTTGCATTTCGATATTGTTGGAGGTCCGGCCGAGGGGTTTAAGGTGACGCCTCGGCTTGATGGCACCACGGGGCGCGTCAGTGTAGCGACTCGGGTGGTCAATCATTCGGCGCGGAAGGCTAAGCCTCGAGTTGAATTCAAAATCTATAATTCGTCGGGCGACCTTGTGGCAGAGAAATCTGTGCGCGAGGCCATTCCTGCTGAAGGAGCGGTGCCCGTGGAAATCGAATTCAGAGACTTGGCCGGTGTCGACCTCTGGAGCCCCGAGTCGCCGTCGCTCTACCATGTTGTAGGCCGTATAGTCGATGGAGATGCTACTCTCGACGAGGCGTGGTGCCATACCGCTTTTCGCACCTTTGGTTTCGACGACAAAGGCCGATTCGTGCTCAACGGCCAGCCATGTAAGTTGCGCGGTATGTGTCGCCACCAGGACCAGTGGCCCATGGGTATAGCCCTCACCGATGAGCAGCATCGTCGCGATATTCAGCTCATCAAAGAATTGGGTGCAAACTTTATCCGCATAAGCCACTATCCACAGGACGATGCTATCCTCGAGATGTGCGACCGCCTCGGACTTATCGTTTGGGAGGAAATTCCGGTCATCGACTTCGTGCCCGAAGGCGATGCTTTTGCAGCCAACTGCGAGACAATGCTTCGCGATATGATTCGCAGCCACTACAATCATCCGTCAGTGGCTTTCTGGGGCTATATGAACGAAATCTTGCTGCGAGTCCCGGCAGAGCTTCGCGATTCTACAATCGTACGCACCCTCGACTTGGCTCGTAGACTTGAGAGCGTATTGCACGAAGAGGATGCAACGCGGCATAGCGCTATGGCTTTTCATGGTAGTGATGCTTACAACGAGTGTGGCCTTGCCGAAGTGTCCCAACTGAAGGGTTGGAATTTGTATCAAGGTTGGTATGGCGGCCGTTTCACTGATTTCGAGGCCTTCCTTTCGCGACAGCATCGCGACCATCCCTCGCGTGCTATTATCGTGAGCGAGTACGGTGCGGGGTCGGACTTGCGCATACATTCGCTCAAGCCGCAGGCGTTTGATTTCAGCATGGAGTATCAGCAGCTCTATCTGGAACACTATCTGCCCTTAATTGAGGATTCAACCTTCGTCGCCGGCGCTTCGCACTGGAATTTTATAGACTTCTCATCGGCCAATCGCGCTGAGTCGATGCCACATATCAACAATAAAGGCTTGGTGACAAACTCGCGCCAAAAGAAAGACGTATATTACTTCTACAAAGCCGCTTGGCACGAGCTTGCGGTTGACACCGTGGCTTATATCGCTACGCGCGATTGGAGTGCCCGCACCGAGATTGTCGACGAGCGCGGCTTCGTCGCTCGGCCTATAAAGGTCTATACAAACTTGCCTGCTGTGGTTTTGGAAGTAAATGGAGGCTCTGCCGTCATAGCCGACGTGCACAATCATACTGCTATCTTCGATGTCCGATTGGCTCGGGGCGTGAACATACTGCGATTGCTCAGCGCCGATGACTGTGCAAAGGTGCTCGATGTGGCTACAATCGACCTCTCGGCTATCAGTAGCGCTGACGGTTGCCTCGACCTCGGCACTGCCGAGTTTGCTGTTAATGTAGGCTCAAACTGCTATTACATCTCTGCGTCGAGTGGCCTTACATGGCTGCCTGACAAAGAATATACCGTCGGAGGTATCTATGGCTATGTCGGTGGTCGTGATGTAAGTACAACCGATGAAATCAGCCTCACCGACGACCATCCCTTGCTGCAGCGCAGCCGAGGTGAATTGAGCGAATACCGTGTCGACGTGCTTCCCGGTCGCTACGAAGTTGAATTGACATTTGCCGACCTTGCTACGCCCTCGGCCTTGTCGGCCTATATGCTAGGTCGCGATGCCGTAGAAACCGATAGGCGCCTGTCTGTGATGGATATAGCTATCAATGGCCGGTGCGTCGAGACCGACTTTGCGCCGGCTCGGTCGTCAGGTGTCAAGGCCATGGTGCGCCGTCGCTATTCAGTCACGGCAACGGCCGATTCCGGTATTGTGGTGCAGTTTGCCCCGGCAGGCGGAGGCATAGCCTCGCTGGCTGCGATTAAAATTAGAAAACTATAGACCACCACGTTTCAGTGATGATGTGATTGCAAAAAAGATACTATGAATAAAAATAAAATCCTTATATTTCTGATACTAGTCGTGGCACTGTCGTCGCCGGCTGCTGTACGCCAGATTAACGTGCGCGATGGGCTTTCGAGTCGTCAGGTCTACGAAATTGCAGAGGACCTCGATGGCTTTATGTGGGTTTGCACCAATTCGGGTCTCGACCGCTATGATGGCTACTCGATGAAGCATTATCATGTAGATACGCAGGACGTGCAGAGCGATCACATACAGCAAGCCACGACAATGGAAACATCACCCGATGGCACGGTCTGGATGGCATTAAAGTCGGGCTCAATCTATCGCTACAATCGCTTGCTTGATAGCTTTGAATGTGTATTTAAGTTTGCCGATACATCGGTTCAGCTTTATAATTTTGCAATCGAGGCACGAGATAGCTTGGTCGTGTGCACCGATCATGGCATCTATCGCTGCGTCGAAGGACAGGGTATAGAACCTATAGCCCTTGCCGATAAGTTGGTGCGCGCGGCTGTGCCTGATGGCTGTGGCGGCTACTATGCCGGCACTGACGAAGGCTTGTATCATGTAGTTAAATCGGATGATA
>CAYWAM010000011.1:0-46078 GCA_964456545.1 uncultured Bacteroides sp. | reverse complement strand
GAGCACTTCCTTGGTAAGGAAGAGGTCGCGGGTTCAAATCCCGCCATCGGCTCAAAAGAAAACGAAAGAAGGTAGCCCCGATAGCGTCTTTTCGCTACCGTGGCTCATTGTTGAGAAATCAATCATCTAAAAATTAAAAATACAGCTATGGCTAAAGAGAAATTCGAAAGAACCAAACCGCATGTTAACATCGGTACTATCGGCCACGTTGACCACGGTAAAACTACCCTGACCGCGGCTATCACCACCGTTCTTGCTAAGGCAGGTCTTTCTGAGCTCAAGTCGTTCGATCAGATCGACAACGCTCCCGAAGAAAAGGAACGTGGTATTACTATCAACACCTCGCACGTTGAATACGAAACCGCTAACCGCCACTACGCTCACGTTGACTGCCCGGGTCACGCTGACTACGTTAAGAACATGGTTACCGGTGCTGCTCAGATGGACGGCGCTATCATCGTAGTTGCTGCAACTGACGGTCCCATGCCCCAGACTCGCGAACACATCCTTCTGGCTCGCCAGGTGAACGTTCCCCGTATCGTTGTGTTCCTGAACAAGTGCGACATGGTAGACGACGAAGAAATGCTCGAACTCGTTGAAATGGAAATGCGCGAACTTCTCGACGCCTACGAATATGACGGCGACAACACCCCCATCATCCGCGGCTCTGCTCTCGGCGCCCTCAACGGCGAACCCGAATGGGAAGCTAAGGTTATGGATCTCATGGAAGCCGTTGATAACTGGATTCCCCTGCCTCCCCGTGCAGTTGACAAGCCCTTCCTGATGCCTGTTGAAGACGTATTCTCGATCACTGGTCGTGGTACTGTAGCAACTGGCCGTATCGAAACCGGTATCGTTAAGGTAGGTGACGAAGTACAAATCATGGGTCTCGGCGCTGACATGAAGTCGGTTGTAACCGGTGTGGAAATGTTCCGCAAGCTCCTCGATCAGGGCGAAGCTGGTGACAACGTAGGTCTGCTCCTCCGTGGTATCGACAAGAAGGACATCCGTCGCGGTATGGTAATCTGCCACCCCGGTGTTGTTAAGCCCCACGACGAATTCAAGGCTTCTGTCTACATCCTGAAGAAAGAAGAAGGCGGCCGTCACACTCCGTTCCACAACCACTACCGTCCCCAGTTCTACATCCGTACCCTCGACGTAACCGGTGAAATCACCCTTCCCGAAGGCGTTGAAATGGTAATGCCTGGTGACCACGTAGAAATCATCGTTAAGCTCATCAACCCCGTTGCATGCGACAAGGGTCTGCGCTTCGCAATCCGCGAAGGTGGCCGCACCGTAGGTTCGGGTCAGATCACCGATATCATCGAGTAATCTGTTGATATAAAAACACCATGTCAGCCGCCCACGCGGCGGCTGACAATACACGGGAATAGCTCAGTCGGTAGAGCACTGGTCTCCAAAACCAGGTGTCGGGAGTTCGAGCCTCTCTTCCCGTGCTAAATTTTTGAAAATGAAGAAACTTAATCTACTTACGAATATCGAGGAGTCTTATGACGAATTACGTTATAAGACTTCTTGGCCCACTAAAAAGCAGGTTGTAAAATCTGCTATACTCGTGATGATTGCTTCCGTTATTATCGCTCTGATAATTTTCATCATGGATAAGGTGGTAGACAACTTGATGCACTTCATTTACAGCTTTTAAATTTGACCCAGCTCGGAAATGGAAACATCGACTCCTGACAACAAGCGCGGTTGGTACGTTCTGCGTGCCATCTCGGGCAAAGAAGCCAAGGTAAAAGAAGTTCTTGACGCACAAATCAAGAATACTGACCTTGGCAATTACCTGTTTCAAGTTTTGATTCCGACCGAGAAGGTGATGGCAGTACGTAACGGCAAAAAGATTGTGAAAGAACGCAATCTCTACAGCGGCTACGTATTCATCGAAGCTGACCTCAGCGGCGAAGTGATTCATCAGCTTGTCAACACGACCAACGTCATCGACTTCCTGCGCGGACGCGAAAAGGGCTCACAGCCCGAACGTCTTCGCCAAGCCGAAGTGATGCGCATGCTGGGCGCGGCTGACGAGTTGAGTGATCTTTCGAGCAACGAAGTCAACGACTACATCGTCGGAGAGACTGTCAAGGTGAACGATGGTCCGTTCAACGGATTCACCGGCACCATTGAAAAGGTTGACCGTGAGAAGAAAAAGCTGACTGTAATGGTCAAGATTTTTGGTCGTCCAAATCCCTTGGAATTGGATAATTCGCAAGTAGAGCGCGAATGATGATGTGAAGGTTACGCTCACTGAAACACAAGCGCAAGATTAATTATCTTTTTAATTAGTTTTTACAATGGCTAAAGAAATTGCTGGACAAATCAAATTGCAGATTAAAGGCGGAGCAGCCAACCCGTCGCCCCCAGTAGGTCCTGCCCTGGGTTCGAAGGGTATCAACATCATGGAATTTTGCAAGCAATTCAATGCCCGCACTCAGGACAAAGCCGGTAAGATTCTGCCTGTAGTAATCACTTACTACACCGACAAGTCTTTCGACTTTATCGTGAAGACTCCCCCTGTTGCAATTCAGCTCAAAGAAGCTGCAAAGGTTAAGACCGGTTCGAAAGAACCTAACCGCACCAAGGTGGCTGAAATCACATGGGACCAAGTGCAGGCGATTGCAAATGACAAAATGCCTGACCTGAACTGCTTCACCGTAGAATCTGCCATGCGTATGGTAGCCGGTACGGCCAGAAGTATGGGTATCTCCGTAAAAGGCGATTTCCCCGGTAAATAACTTATAAACTTCAATTGAAATGAGTAAACTGACTAAAAATCAAAAGTTAGCCCTTGCGAAGATTGAAGCCGGGAAGACTTATACCCTCGCAGAAGCCTGCGAAAAGGTTAAGGAAATCACCTACACCAAGTTTGACGCTTCGCTCGACATCGACGTGCGTCTTGGTGTTGATCCCCGTAAGGCTAACCAAATGGTACGTGGCGTAGTAACTCTGCCCCACGGCACTGGCAAGACTATCCGTGTGCTCGTCCTGTGTAACCCGGACGCTGAAGCAGCTGCTAAAGCAGCCGGCGCTGACTATGTCGGCCTGGACGAATATATCGAGAAAATCAAAGGCGGATGGACCGACGTTGACGTTATCATCACTCAGCCTGCTATCATGGGTAAGATTGGTGCCCTGGGCCGTATCCTCGGTCCCCGTGGCCTGATGCCTAACCCCAAGAGCGGCACTGTAACGATGGACGTAGCGAAGGCCGTCGAGGAAGTCAAGAAGGGTAAGATCGACTTTAAGGTTGACAAGAACGGTATCGTTCACACTTCAATCGGTAAGGTTTCGTTCACTCCCGAGCAGATGCGCGACAACGCACGCGAGTTTATCAACACACTGATCAAACTCAAGCCTGCTACCGCCAAGGGTACATATATCAAGAGCATTTATCTTTCGAGCACCATGAGCCCCGGCGTAAAAGTCGACTCAAAGTCAGTCGAAGGTTAACCCACATTAATCCACGAAGACAATGAAAAAGGAAGATAAAGCTTTAGTAATTGAGAAAATTGCTGAAACCCTGAAGGCCTACAATGGCTTCTACCTTGTAGAGACAGCCGGACTCGACGCAGAGAAGACAAGCGAACTTCGTCGCGCATGCTTCAACGCTGACATCAAGCTGGTGGTCGTAAAGAACACCCTTCTCCACAAGGCCCTCGAAACTTTAGACGCAGACTTTTCAGAGCTCTACCCCGCACTGGCAGGTTCGACCTCGCTGATGTGCACCAACGTAGGCAACGCGCCTGCAAAGCTTCTGAAAGACTTTGTCAAGAAAGGTGACACCCTTCCCGCTCTCAAGGCCGCATATGTAGAAGAAACTGTATACATGGGTGCTGATCAGCTCGACGCACTTGCATCTATCAAGAGCAAGAACGAACTTATCGCCGACGTTATCGCCCTGCTGCAGTCGCCTGCCAAGAACGTCGTATCTGCTCTTCAGTCGGGCAGCACGAAGCTCCACGGCATCCTTGAGACGCTCTCAAACAAAGAATAAAAGCATCCACCAACACAGAATAATAACAAATAAACACATACTAAAATGGCAGATTTAAAAGCTTTTGCTGAACAACTTGTTAATCTTACCGTAAAGGAAGTAAACGAACTCGCTCAGATCCTTAAGGACGAGTACGGCATCGAACCCGCCGCAGCCGCTGTTGCTGTAGCTGCCGGCCCCGTTGCAGCTGCCGCCGCTGAAGAGAAGACTGCATTCGACGTAGTCCTCAAGAACGCCGGTGCCAACAAGCTCCAGGTAGTAAAGAAGGTTAAGGACGTAGCTGGTCTTGGCCTGAAGGAAGCTAAGGAAATGGTAGACAACGCTCCCTCTGTTGTAAAGGAAGGCGTAGCTAAGGACGAGGCTGAAGCTCTGAAGAAAGAGCTCGAAGAAGCCGGCGCCGAAGTCGAACTTAAATAAATCACCTGATTTACAGGCAAATGGGTTAAGAAAACTCCTACGGGAGTATTCTTAGCCCCTTTGTGTTGTAAAACAGCAGTAGGCAGTCGAAAGCAATTTCGGCGGCCTTAAAGACGTCAGAAAACATAGCGAGCCACTGCCCGCTTTTCGCATCGAAAATCAGAGATGTAAGCGCGTACGCCGGACACTCAAATGCCGGCCGACAGCTGCGACTCGCGCCACGGCAGAGCCCCATGGCGCTCTGAATGGCAAGAAAGCCTCATGCGAGAGGCCTGATTTAGGTTCCCTAAACACCTCACCCACATTAACCTCAATTTCATAGATGTCAGTTTCCTCAGATAACAAACGCATTAATTTTGCAACGGTAAAGAACCCGCTTCCTTACCCTGATTTCCTGGAAGTGCAGCTCAAATCGTTCCGCGACTTTCTGCAGCTTGACACTCCACCGGAGAAACGCAAAAACGAAGGTCTGTTCAAGGTCTTTGCCGAAAATTTCCCGATAGCCGATACCCGCAACAACTTTGTGCTGGAATTCCTCGACTATTACATTGATCCGCCCCGCTACACCATCGAGGAATGCCTCGAGCGCGGTCTGACATACTCAGTGCCGCTGAAAGCGAAGCTGAAGCTCTACTGTACCGACCCGGATCACGAAGACTTCGCCACTGAAATTCAGGATGTTTACCTCGGTCCTATCCCCTACATGACCGAGAAGGGAACTTTTGTAATCAATGGTGCAGAGCGCGTAGTCGTATCGCAGCTCCACCGCTCGCCGGGCGTGTTCTTCGGACAGAGCACACATGCCAACGGCACAAAACTGTATTCAGCACGCATCATTCCGTTCCGCGGCTCATGGATTGAATTTGCCACGGACATCAACAATGTGATGTATGCTTACATTGATCGTAAGAAGAAATTACCGGTGACCACGCTGCTGCGTGCCATCGGACTTGAAACCGACAAGGACATCCTCGAAATCTTCGGCCTGGCCAAGGAAGTGAAGGTCAATAAGACCAACCTCAAGAAGGCCCTGGGTCAGAAGCTGGCTGCCCGTGTCGTTAAAACGTGGTTTGAGGACTTCGGCGACGCCGATACCGGTGAAGTGGTATCAATCGAGCGCAACGACGTAGTTGTCGACCGCGAGACCGTACTCGAGGAAGAACACATCGATCTGATTCTCGAAAGCGGTGTTTCGAACATTCTGCTCCACAACGAAGAGGTCAACAGCAGCGACTACTCGATTATCTTCGAAACTCTGCGCAAAGACCCCACCAACTCGGAGCAAGAAGCTGTACAATATATCTACCGCCAGCTGCGCAACGCCGAGGCTCCCGATGATGCGAGCGCTCGCGAGGTTATTACCAACCTCTTCTTCAGCGACAAGCGCTACGACCTGGGCGAAGTTGGCCGTTATCGTATCAATAAGAAGCTGAACCTCGACACCTCGATGGACGTCAAGGTGCTCACTCGCGAAGATATCATCAACATTATCAAGTATCTGATTGAGCTCATCAACTCGAAGACTGATGTCGACGATATCGACCACTTGAGCAACCGCCGCGTACGCACCGTAGGCGAGCAGCTCTACAACCAGTTCAACGTGGGTCTGGCACGTATGTCGCGTACAATTCGCGAACGCATGAACGTGCGCGATAGCGAAGTCTTCACCCCGATTGACCTTATCAACGCTAAGACTATCTCGAGCGTCATCAACACGTTCTTCGGCACCAGCGCACTGTCGCAGTTCATGGACCAGACCAACCCGCTGGCCGAAATCACACACAAACGCCGTATGTCGGCCCTCGGCCCCGGCGGTCTGTCGCGCGAACGTGCCGGCTTCGAAGTTCGAGACGTACACTATACTCACTACGGCCGTCTGTGCCCGATTGAAACTCCTGAAGGCCCGAACATCGGTCTTATCTCGTCGCTGTGTGTGTATGCCAAGATCAACGATCTGGGCTTCATCGAGACTCCCTACCGCAAGGTTGAAAATGCTCGTGTAAACCTCAACAACGACGAAGTTGTCTACATGACCGCTGAAAACGAAGAAGGCAAAATCATCGCTCAGGGCAACGCGCCGCTGAACGACGACGGCTCATTCGTTCGCGACCGTGTCAAGGCTCGTGAAGATGCCGACTTCCCCGTTGTAGCTCCCAACGAAGTTGAGCTCATGGACGTGGCTCCCCAGCAGATTGCATCGATTGCTGCATCGCTGATTCCCTTCTTGGAACACGATGACGCTAACCGTGCGCTGATGGGCTCGAACATGATGCGCCAGGCAGTACCTCTGATCCACAACGAAGCGCCCATCGTCGGCACCGGCATCGAAGCCCAGCTTGCCAGCGACTCGCGCACTCAGATCATGGCTGAAGGCCCCGGCGTGATTGAATACGTCGACGCTACTGTCATCCGCATCCGCTACGACCGCACCGAAGAAGACGAATTCGTGGCTTTCGAAGACGCTGTCAAAGAATACAAGATTCCGAAGTGGCGCAAAACCAACCAAAGCATGACCATCGACTTGCGTCCGATTTGCAACGCCGGACAGCGCGTCGAAAAGGGCGATATCCTCACCGAAGGCTATGCTACCGAAAACGGCGAGCTCGCTCTGGGTCGCAACCTCAAAGTTGCATTCATGCCTTGGAAGGGTTACAACTATGAAGATGCTATCGTGCTCAACGAACGCCTCGTTCGCGACGATATCCTCACTTCTGTACATGTCGACGAGTATTCGCTCGAAGTACGCGAAACCAAGCGCGGCCTCGAAGAGCTCACCAGCGACATTCCTAACGTGAGCGAAGACGCTACCAAGGACCTCGACGAACGCGGCATCATCCGCATCGGTGCACACGTAGTGCCCGGCGACATCATGATTGGTAAGATTACCCCGAAGGGCGAGAGCGACCCCACTCCTGAAGAAAAACTGCTGCGCGCCATCTTCGGCGACAAAGCAGGCGATGTGAAGGACGCTTCGCTGAAGGCTTCGCCTTCGCTTAAGGGTGTGGTAATCGGCACCAACCTCTTCAGCCGCGCCGCTAAGAAGAAGAAATCTAAGAGCTCGAATGCTATCCTGCCTCAGCTCGACGAAGAATATGAAAACAAGCAGAAGGCTCTGCTCGAAGTGCTTATCGGCAAGCTCATGACCCTCACTGCAGGCAAGACCTCGCAGGGTGTCAAAGACTTCTTAGGTAGCGAAATTATCCCCAAGGGAACCAAATTCACTGCTGAGGTACTCCGCGACATCAACTACGATACTATCAACCTGAGCAAGTGGACTGCCGACGCCCATAAGAACGACCTCATCCGCCAGACTATCGTCAACTACCTGCGCAAGTCGAAGGAAATCGACGCCGAACTGCGTCGCAAGAAATTCGACCTCTCGATTGGCGACGAACTGCCCTCAGGCATCATGCAGATTGCCAAGGTATACATCGCCAAGAAGCGTAAGATTGGTGTAGGTGATAAGATGGCAGGTCGCCACGGTAACAAGGGTATCGTATCGCGTATCGTACGTCAAGAAGACATGCCCTTCTTGGCCGATGGTACTCCGGTCGACATCTGTCTGAACCCGCTGGGTGTGCCTTCGCGTATGAACCTTGGTCAGATTTTCGAGACCGTCCTCGGTTGGGCCGGCCGCGAGCTGGGCGAGAAATTCGCCACCCCGATTTTCGACGGTGCAACGCTCGACGACCTGAACGAATGGACCGACAAGGCAGGCGTGCCCCGCTACGGCAAGACCTACCTCTACGACGGCGGCACCGGCAACCGTTTCGACCAGCCCGCTACCGTAGGTGTCATCTACATGCTCAAACTCGGCCACATGGTTGAGGACAAGATGCACGCTCGCTCGATTGGTCCGTACTCACTCATCACCCAGCAGCCTCTGGGCGGTAAAGCTCAGTTCGGTGGCCAGCGTTTCGGTGAAATGGAAGTTTGGGCGCTCGAAGCATTCGGCGCATCTCACATCCTGCAGGAGATCCTGACCATCAAGAGTGACGATGTCAACGGCCGCTCGAAAGCATACGAGGCTATCGTCAAGGGCGACAACATGCCCGTACCCGGTATCCCCGAATCGCTCAACGTGCTTCTGCACGAGCTCCGCGGCCTCGGTCTGAGCATCAACCTCGAGAACTAATTCCACTACTACAAAGCAACAATCTCCGACAGCATAATATATGGCTTTCAGAAAAGATAATAAACAAAAGAACGTCTTCTCGAAAATCTCTATCGGTCTCGCATCGCCCGAAGAGATTCTCGAAAAGTCGAGCGGCGAGGTCCTCAAACCGGAGACCATCAACTACCGCACTTACAAGCCCGAGCGCGACGGCCTCTTCTGCGAACGCATCTTCGGTCCGGTAAAAGACTTTGAGTGCCACTGCGGCAAGTACAAGCGCATTCGCTACAAAGGTATCGTCTGCGACCGTTGCGGCGTCGAAGTCACCGAAAAGAAAGTGCGTCGCGAACGCATGGGCCACATCAAGCTCGTGGTGCCGGTAGCACACATCTGGTACTTCCGCTCGCTGCCCAATAAGATTGGTTACCTGCTCGGCCTGCCCTCGAAGAAGCTCGACTCGGTCATCTACTACGAACGCTACATCATCATCAACCCCGGTGCTGCAGCCGAAATCGACCGTTCGAACGCTAAAGAAAACGAGAAAGCTCCCAACGGCTATCAGAAGCTCGACCTTCTCACCGAAGAAGAATACTTCGACATTCTCGAAAAGCTGCCCAAGGACAATCAGATGCTCGAGAACGACAACCCCGACAAGTTCATCGCAAAGATGGGCGCCGAGGCCATCTACGACCTCCTCAAGGGTATCGACCTCGACTCGCTCTCGTACCAGCTCCGCGACCAGGCTCACACCGACGGCTCGCAGCAGCGCAAGACCGAGGCTCTGAAGCGTCTACAGGTAGTGGAATCATTCCGCGCTTCGCGTCACCGCAACAAGCCCGAATGGATGATTCTCGAGGCTGTCCCCGTGACTCCCCCCGAACTTCGTCCCCTGGTGCCCCTGGATGGTGGTCGCTTTGCCACCTCTGACCTCAACGACCTCTACCGTCGCGTAATCATCCGCAACAACCGTCTGAAGCGCCTCATCGAAATCAAGGCTCCCGACGTCATCCTGCGCAACGAAAAGCGTATGCTCCAAGAAGCTGTTGACTCACTGCTCGACAACTCGCGCAAGTCGTCGGCTGTCAAGAGCGATGCTAACCGCCCCTTGAAGTCACTCTCTGACTCGCTCAAGGGTAAGCAGGGCCGCTTCCGCCAGAACCTTCTCGGTAAGCGCGTCGACTACTCGGCACGTTCGGTAATCGTCGTTGGTCCCGAACTCAAAATGCACGAATGCGGTCTGCCCAAATACATGGCAGCCGAACTCTATAAACCCTTCGTAATCCGCAAGCTCATCGAACGCGGCATCGTAAAGACCGTCAAGAGCGCTAAAAAGATTGTCGACCGCAAGGAACCCGTCGTATGGGACATCCTCGAAAACGTCATGAAGGGCCACCCCGTGCTGCTCAACCGTGCACCTACCCTGCACCGCCTCGGCATCCAGGCCTTCCAGCCCAAGATGATCGAAGGCAAGGCTATCCAGCTCCACCCCCTCGCATGTACGGCATTCAACGCCGACTTCGACGGTGACCAGATGGCTGTGCACCTTCCTCTGGGCAACGAGGCTATCCTCGAAGCACAGATGCTGATGCTCGGCTCGCACAACATCCTCAACCCTGCCAACGGCGCACCTATCACCGTGCCTTCGCAGGATATGGTACTCGGTCTGTACTACATCACCAAGCTCCGTAAGGGCGACAAGGGCGAAGGCACCATATTCTATGGCCCCGAAGAAGCCCAAATCGCTTACAACGAAGGTAAAATCACCCTCCACGCACCCGTCACCGTCATGGTCGACGACGTAGATGCCGATGGCAACCCCATCCGTCATCTGGTGGAAAACACCTCAGTAGGCCGCGTACTCGTCAACCAATTCGTACCCAAAGAAATTGGCTACGTCAACACCATCCTGTCGAAGAAATCGCTCCGCGACATCATCTCGCGTGTAATTAAGCGTTGCGGTATTCCTCGCTCGGCTCAGTTCCTGGACGACATCAAGAACCTCGGCTATCGTATGGCATTCGAAGGTGGTCTGTCGTTCAACCTCGGCGACGTTATTATCCCCGCCGAGAAGGAAGAACTCGTGGCCAAGGGTTACGAACAAGTACAGGAAGTTGCTGACAACTACGCAATGGGTCTGATTACCAACACCGAACGCTACAATCAGACTATCGATATCTGGACACACGTCAACAGCCGCTTGACCGAAATCCTCATGAAGCAAATGGCCGAAGCCAACCAGGGCTTCAACGCCGTCTACATGATGCTCGACTCAGGTGCTCGTGGTTCGAAAGACCAGATTCGCCAGCTCGCCGGTATGCGTGGTCTTATGGCCAAGCCCCAGAAAGCCGGTGCCGAAGGCGGCCAGATTATCGAAAACCCGATTCTTGCCAACTTCAAGGAAGGCCTCTCGGTGCTCGAATACTTTATCTCGACTCACGGTGCCCGTAAGGGTCTTGCCGATACCGCTCTGAAGACCGCCGACGCCGGTTACCTTACCCGCCGTCTGGTCGACGTAGCTCACGACGTAATCATCAACGAAACTGACTGCGGCACACTCCGTGGCCTCGTATGTCGCGAAATTAAGAACAACGACGAGGTCGTAGCCTCACTGGGCGAACGCATCCTCGGCCGCGTATCGGTTCACGACATCATCGACCCGCGCACCGGCGAAGTAATCGTCGCTGCCGGCGAAGAAATCAACGATGCAGCCGCCGACCTTATCGACAAGTCGCCTATCGAATCGGTAGAAATCCGCTCGGTGCTCACTTGCGAAAGCAAGAAGGGTGTCTGCGCTAAGTGCTACGGCCGCGACCTCTCGAAGAGCCGTCTGGTGCAGAAGGGCGAAGCTGTCGGTGTCATCGCGGCTCAGTCAATCGGCGAGCCCGGTACTCAGCTGACACTGCGTACATTCCACGTCGGTGGTGTGGCTTCGAACGTTGCTGCAATTTCTTCAGTGAAATCGCGCTACGACGGTACTCTCGAAATCGACGAACTCCGCACCGTAGAGACCGACGAAGAAGTAACACGCGAAGGCGCTAACGGCGAAAAGGTACACGTAGTGATTGGTCGTCTGGCCGAAATGCGCATCATCGACGACACTACCGGCATGATGCTCACCAACGCTCCCATCCCCTATGGTGCTAAACTCTTCTTCCAGAATGGCGCCAAGATCAAGAGCGGCGACATCATCTGTTCGTGGGACCCCTTCAACGCCGTAATCGTTACCGAAAAGGGTGGTAAGATCCAGTATCGCAACCTCACCGAAAATACCAACTACCGCGTCGAAATCGACGAACAGTCGGGTCTCGAAGATAAGATTATCATCGAATCGCGCGACCGCAGCAAGGTGCCCGAAGTCGACATCGTCGACAACAACGGCCAGGTGCTCATCACCTACGCCCTCCCCGTAGGCGCTCACCTTATCTTCGCACACGGCGACGACGTCAAAGTCGGCGACACCCTCGTGAAGATTCCGCGCGCTGCCGGTGGTGCAGGCGATATCACGGGCGGTCTGCCCCGCGTCACCGAGCTCTTCGAAGCTCGCAACCCGTCGAACCCCGCCATCGTATCAGAAATCGATGGTGAAGTACACTTCGGCAAGGTTAAACGCGGCAACCGCGAAATCTCAGTCACCCCGAAATTCGGCGAAGTTAAGAAGTACCTCGTACCGCTGTCGAAGCAGATTCTTGTGCAGGAGAACGACATCGTTCGCGCCGGCACTCCGCTCTCCGACGGTGCTATCACCCCGGCCGACATCCTCAACATCATGGGTCCGACCGCCGTGCAGGAATACATCGTCAACGAAGTACAAGACGTATACCGCATGCAGGGTGTGAAGATCAACGATAAGCACTTCGAAGTAATCGTACGCCAGATGATGCGCAAGGTTGTCATCCTCGATCCGGGCGACACCGCGTTCCTCGAACAGCAAGTAGTCGACAAGCGCGACTTCATGGACGAGAACGACCGCATCTGGGGCAAGAAGATTGTCACCGATGCCGGCGACTCAGAAGAGCTCAAACCAGGCCAGATTATCACCGCTCGCCGCCTGCGCGACGAGAACTCGGCCCTCAAGCGCCGCGACCTCCGCACCGTCACCGTGCGCGACGCCGTGCCCGCAACATCAGAGCAGATCCTCCAGGGTATCACCCGCGCTGCTCTGCAGACCTCAAGCTTCATCTCGGCTGCTTCATTCCAGGAAACAACCAAGGTGCTCAACGAGGCCGCTATTCAGGGCAAGGTCGACTATCTGCAGGGCATGAAGGAGAACGTAATCTGCGGTCACCTCATCCCCGCCGGTACAGGCCTCCGCGAATACGAAAGCCTCGTAGTAGGCTCGGCCGACGACTTCAACATCGCTGAAAAAAGCGAAGCCGAAGTAGAAATCAACAACGACTGATAGCACAACTATCATAACTCACCGCAACGCCGGCGCCTCTAATGGTCGCCGGCGTTGCTGCTTTAAATAGGGAGATGAAATCTTCGTAAAAGATACGCAATTTACACTTTTTTATGGTCAAAGAGCCGGACTATAGCTAATTTTCCGAGGCTTAAGGGTTGACAAGGGCTTGAAAATGTTGTAACTTTGTACTCAAATGCGCACATTTCTGCCGAGTGCAGCAATGTGATATGACAAAACATTGAAAATTCAAAGAATGTCCAGAAAACCCAAGGCTCGCATATCTACTTTTGGCTCACAACTGACGTCAATCATCAGCGTCACACTCGTCCTACTCATCTTGGGCATACTTGCCATGACCATGCTGGCATCGCGCGGTCTGGGCGACGATATCCGTAGCAACATCGGCTTCGTAGTGAAACTCGACTGCACGGCCGACGACACCGAAATCAATCGCCTCAAACGCGAACTGATGGAGGCGCCATTCACCGAATCGCTCGCCTTCATTTCGTCAGAAGAAATATTGAGCGAAGAATCGGCAATGATGGGTGAGCCGCTCGACTCGCTGCTCGACGAAAACCCATTCGGCTCGGAAATCGACATCAAAGTGCAAGCCGACTACGCCAACTCCGACAGCATCGCTGCGATTGCCTCGCGTATCGAAATGATACCGGCTGTCGACGAAGTAGTAACCGAAGCGGCTATCGTCGATAGCGTAAACTCGGTGCTTTCGCGCACGTCAATCGTACTGATAGCTATCGCTACTGCGCTGCTGATTATCTCGTTCGTACTTATCAACAACACCGTGTCGCTGGCCGTGTACTCGCGCCGCTTCATCATACACACTATGAAACTCGTGGGCGCTACCGGCTCATTTATTCGCCGTCCGTTCTTACTGGCCGGTGCAGCCACAGGCTCAATAGCCGCCGTAGCCTCATGCGGCATCCTTGCCGGCCTTCGAGCATACGCTGCTAGCCTCGACCCGCTGGTCGACCGCCTCATCAGCTGGACCGACATGGGCCTAATCTTCGGCGGGCTAATCATCGCCGGACTGCTAATTTGCGTACTAGCCTCCGCTCTGTCGACCAACCGCTACCTGCGTGCCGACTACGACGAAATGTTCATGAAATAAGAATGCTATTACAATTATGAAAGATAACAAAAAAGACAGCAAAATAATGTCGGAATCGTTTGACCGACTTCCGCTGTCGCGCAACAACTTCATCGCCATGGCCATATCAGGCGCACTGATTATCATCGGCTTCCTCCTGATGCTCGGCGGCGCAACCACCGAGACCACATTCAACCCCGACATTTTCAGCACACGCCGCATCGTCATTGGCCCGGCACTCACCTTCATAGGCTTCGTAGGCATGGCAATTGCCGTGTGGATTCGTCCTCGCAAATAATAGATAACGATGGATACACTCAACGCATTGATAATGGGTATAGTACAAGGTTTGGCTGAGTACCTGCCCATCAGCTCGTCGGGCCACCTGCAGATTTGCAGCAACCTGCTCAATCTCAATCTTGACCCCGAGGCCAACCTACAATTCGACGTCACTCTCCACATAGCCACCGTACTGAGCACAATCGTGATACTGTGGCGCGAATTTTGGCCACTCTGCCAATCATTCTTCACCCTGCGCCGCGACGAAAACACATCGATGGTGCTCAAAATCCTCGTGTCGTGCATTCCGGTAGGCATCGTCGGCGTGTTTTTCAAAGATAGCATCGAAAACTTCTTTGGCCACGAACTGACCCTTGTAGGCGCCTGCCTGATTGTCACTGCCGCCCTGCTATCGTTTTCATACTTCTTCCGCACCCGCCCGCTGGAGCTGGCGCCTAAAGGCAGCAAAGCATCCGAGCCACGCGATATCACCTATCTCGACGCCTTCATAATCGGCATCTCGCAGGCCATAGCCGTGCTTCCGGGCCTTTCTCGCTCGGGCACCACCATTGCCACCGGCATCCTGCTTGGCGACAAGCGCGAGCAAGTAGCCCACTTCTCATTCTTGATGGTGATAATCCCCATCCTTGGTCAAGCGTTACTCGATATCAAAGACTACTTGACCGAACCAGCCGAGTCAGCCATCAACGAAATAGGCTTCCTACCGATGGCCGTAGGCTTCCTGGCCTCATTCATCGTAGGCTGCTTGGCTTGCAAATTCATGCTCGAGATCGTGAAACGAGGCAAACTCATCTGGTTTGCAGCTTACTGCCTCATAGTTGGCGTTCTGTGCCTAATCTTCTAAAAACTCCTGCCTCGTGAACTATATCGACGGAGAAATACTTTGCATCGACAAGCCACTGACCTGGACCTCGTTTGACGCTGTCAAGCGCGTTCGCGGCGCCCTGCTTCGCCGCATGGGCATCCGCAAGCTTAAGGTAGGCCACGCCGGCACACTCGACCCTCTGGCCACCGGTGTGATGATTATCTGCACCGGCCGCGCCACCAAGCGCATCGACAGCCTGCAGCACGGCGTCAAAGAATACATCGCCGACCTGGCCCTGGGCGCCACTACGCCATCGTTTGACCTCGAAACCGAAATAGACGCCACCTACCCCACCGAGCACATCACTCGCGAAGCCGTAGAAGCCGTGCTGACGCAATTTCTGGGCCGCATTGAGCAAATACCACCCAGCTACTCAGCCTGCAAAGTCGATGGCCGCCGCGCCTACGACATGGCCCGTAAAGGGCAAGACGTGGAACTCAAGCCCAAAGTACTGGTTATCGATGAAATCGAACTACTCGACTTTGCGCCCGACGCTATCCGTATCCGCGTAGTCTGCAGCAAGGGGACCTACATCCGCGCGCTAGCTCGCGACATCGGCCGCGCCCTCAACTCAGGCGCGCACCTGACCGGCCTGCGCCGCACACGCGTAGGCGACGTCACAATCGACCAGTGCCTATCGGTCGACGACGCAGCTCGCCTAATCGCCGAAGCCCCCATTGAATATCCCGATGATTTTGAAAAATAAAATAATACAATTACCATAACATGAAGCTTTCACAATTCAAATTCAACCTCCCCGACGAATTAGTGGCACAGGACCCTCCGCGCGAGCGCGACGAGTGCCGCATGATGGTACTTAACCGCAAAGCCGGCACCATCGAACACAAAGTCTTCAAAGACATTCTCAGCTATTACGACGAAGGCGATGTGATGGTATTCAACGATACACAGGTATTTCCCGCGCTGCTCTACGGCAACAAAGAGAAAACCGGTGCTCGCATCGAAGTGTTCCTGCTTCGCGAGCTCAACGCCGAAAACAAGCTGTGGGACGTACTGGTAGAGCCGGCACGCAAAATCCGCATCGGCAATAAGCTCTACTTTGGCGAAGACGGCACCATGGTGGCTGAAGTGATTGACAACACCACCTCGCGCGGTCGCACGCTGCGCTTCCTCTACGACGGTCCGCACGACGAATTCAAGCGCGAACTGTTTGCACTGGGCCACACACCGCTGCCCGGCTACATCACACGCCCGCCACGCGAAGAAGACGTCGATGCCTATCAGACACTCTACGCACGCCGCGAAGGCGCTGTGGTAGCTCCCGGCGTCGGCCTGCACTTCTCGCGCGAGCTGCTCAAACGCCTCGAAATTCGCGGTGTCGAACAGGCATTCATCACCCTGCATAGCGGTCTGGGCACCTTCCGCGAAATCGACGTTGAAGACCTCACAAAACACCGCATGGACTCTGAACAGATGAATGCATCGGCCGAACTCGTAGCTACCGTCAACCGCGCCAAAGACGCCGACCGCCAGGTATGCGCCGTCGGCACCAGCGTGCTGCGTGGCATTGCCTCAGCCGTGTCGATGGGCGGCCACATGAAGGTCTATGAAGGCTGGACAAACAAGTTCATCTTCCCGCCCTACGACTTCACGGTAGCCACTTCGCTGCTGACCGACTTCCACCTGCCCTACTCCACCATGCTCATGATGGTATCGGCATTCGGTGGCTACGACCTAGTGATGGACGCCTATCGCGAAGCCGTCAAAGAAGGCTACCACTTCGGCTGCTATGGCGACGCCATGCTGATTCTCTGATCAGCTCACTCAGCTGCGGTGTAGATAAGTTCTACGCGCGGACGCTCAGACAGCTCAGCCGCCACTCGGCGGATATCCGCAGCTGTAATCATGCGCTGACGCGCCACCGTATCATTAATATTCTCAGAATGCATTTCGGCCAGGGCCAGATTGAAGGCTCTGGCCGAAATGTCTAAATTGCTTAGCGCAAAAGTCGTCTCGAACGAGGTCAACGTGCGCTCAAGTTCGTGTTCACTCACCGGACGCTCACCGGCCAGACCACGCAATTGGTCGAGCAGCGCATCGATAGCGGCCGCCGGGTCAGCGCCTTCGCTTAAGCGAGCTGTCATAAGCAGCAAGCCGGCATCCTCACTGCCGAGAATCGAAGCGTCAGCGGCTATCATCGAGCCGTCGCCACCCACTACAAGTTCGCGATAGATACGGCTTGCGCGCCCTGCCGATAGAATGTCGGTAATACAGTCGGCCGCACGATAGTCGATGGTGCCATACACATCCATCGGAATCGCCACAACCACACAAGGCACCGGAGCATTGCCATGGGCCTCGATTCGCACCGTCTGCTGCGGAAATCCGGGAGCAATAGCTCGACGCGGCGCCGGATTGCGACGCGGTATGTCGCCAAACCATTTTTCTACCAATTCGCGACCACGGTCGTAGGGAATAGCTCCGGCAATAGCCAGCACGGCATTATCCGGTGCATAGTGAGCATAAAACCAGCTGCGTATATCGTCGATCGTGACAGCTGCCACATGCTCCGGCTTCAGGCCTATCACAGGCCAGGAATAGGGATGTTCAGGCCCGTAAGCTGCACGGCGCAAATGGTGCATCAAATCGCCATACGGCGCATTGAGGCACGTCTGCTTGAACTCCTCAATGACCACTTGCTGCTGCACGCGCAATCCATCGGGACGAAACGACAACGCCAGCATGCGATCGCTCTCGAGGCGCATAGCCGTCTCGATGTTGGCTGCCGGCAAGATGTCGTAAAAGTTGGTAAAGTCGCTCGAAGTCCAAGCGTTGGTACGCCCACCGGCATTGCTCATCTCGATGTCGAAGTCGGCCACATTGGCCGACCCACCAAACATCAGATGTTCAAACAAGTGAGCTATACCCGTAAGGTCGCGGCGCTCATCGCGTGCGCCCGTGTTATAGAGCACATCGACAGCAGCCATCGACACCGACGGGTCGTAGCTATGAACGACACGCAAGCCATTGGCCAGCGTGTAGCGCTGAAAATCAATCATTGAGCACCGTCATCGAGATGATGCGCACATCTTCCTTGGGGCGGTCGGCGCCATCAGTAGCCACCTTCTCAATCTTATCGATTACGTCAAGGCCATCGATAACCTCGCCAAATACGGTGTATTGGCTGTCGAGGTGAGGCGAGCCACCCACTTCAGTGTAAGCCTTAGCCATCTCAGGAGTAAACTTCGAAGGCATATTTGCGACTTGCTCTTGAGTTTGCTTAATCAGCTCCTGACGCAGTGCCTCAAGGCCCTGTGCGTCGCCTGCAGTCTGCATTTGGCGGATTTGAGCCATGTGCTGAGCAGCCAGACCATTGAAAACAGCCTGCATTTCCGACTGTTGGAGCGTAGCCTTCAGATTCGGAATCATAGCTTCGGGCACCTTCTTGCCGGTCACGACATAGAATTGCGAGCCCGACGAACGGCGTTCGGGGTTCACCTGGTCGCCCTGGCGAGCAGCAGCCAGCGCTCCGCGCTTGTGGAAGTGCTTCGGAAATACGATTTCAGCCGGCAGCGTGTAGCCAGGGTCGCCGGCGCCGAGGCGCTGGCCGGGCTTGGCATTCTTCGAGTCGGGGTCGCCGGCCTGCACCATAAATTCCTTTATGACGCGGTGGAAGAGCGTGCCGTCATAGTATTTCTCACTGGCGAGTTTCAAGAAGTTGTCGCGATGAAGAGGGGTGTCGCCGTAAAGCAGTACGGTGAACGAGCCGAGTGTAGTCTCTACGAGTACTTTTGCAGAAGTAGTGTCAGTGTTTGCAGTCATCTTATCAGTTGTTGTTGCGGTATCGACCGGGGCAGCGGCAGAAGCTGCATCGGTGCCGGCCTGAGCGCGATTGCACGACATGGCAACGAATGCCAGCGCAAGCGTCAGTACCACTGCCGCACTGTGAAAAATGCGTTTCATTTATCTGTAAATATTAGAATGCCTCGTGCGCGGGGAAGAGGCGTTTATAAATACGTCGGAAATTATCGTCAGTAGCCGACAACTCGGCAGCGCGCGCCTCGCAGTCAGAGCCATAGAGACCCTGAAGAATGTCCGGCAGATAGCGATGCTCGCGGTCCTTATCGATTGTAGCGGCCACCAGTTCGCGAATGGTATCGGCAAAACGGTCGGAATCGATAGCATGCAGATAGCGTGCAGCCGAGGCCGTAAACTGACCCGAGCGATCGATGCGTCGAATATTCTCAACTATCTCGGGGAGGTCTTCGGCTATATCAGCAATATTATTCGCAAGGTATTCGTAATTCAGCAGCCCGTCAGGGTCTTTACGCAGTCGTTTAGTATCTTCAGGTGTCATTTCGATTTCTGTTGAGTCAAAAATTTCTTAAGGAAAGCAATCACAAAGTCGGCCATATCATCGACCGACATGATTGATGAGTCGAGAGTCAGGTGATAAGTCGAAGCATCGCCCCAGGTGCGGTCTGTGTAAAAATTGTAAAACTCCGCACGCAGGCGATTGGTCTTTCTGAAAATAGCGCGTGCTTTCTCCACGTCGCAACAGTCGTGGCGCGCTATGATTCGGCGAACACACTCATCCTCCGGTGCGTGCAGAAACACGTTCAGCACGTTCGGCATATCTCGCAAGATATAGTCGGCCGTGCGGCCCACAATCACGCAAGGACCCTGCTCAGCCACATGGTATATAAAGTCGCTTTGTGCGCGATATACACGCTCGCCCGAAGCACCGCCCGGGCCCGTGTACCACGCCAGCGGATTAAATCCCATGCTCAGCGGAGGCAGGCCGGCCAACATGCCCGGCGCGCGCTCATCATTCTTAGCAAAAAGAGCAGGACTCATGCCGGCTCGCGCAGCAGCATCGTTGAGAAGCTCCTTGTCGTAGTAAGCCACTTCGAGCTTGCGCGCAAGCGCCTGTCCGAGGTCACGCCCACCGGCACCAAAGGCGCGGCCGATAGTAATCACAAATTGCCCCAGCGGGTGCGTGGTTTCGTTGCTCATCCTTCCGATTATTTAGTTTTGATAGGCAAAAGTAATATTTATTTTTGATATATAAGGTCATAAAACAATTTTATTTACTAACTTTGCGATACAAATCCTTTGAATCAACAAATAACGAATACTTAATCCACAATACTTCAAATTATGAGACTGATTATCGAACCTACCTACGCTGAAGTATCGCGCTGGGCCGCTAATTATGTAGCTGCTCGTATCAACGAAGCAAACCCCACAGCTGAGAAGCCTTTCGTGCTTGGTTGCCCCACCGGCAGCTCACCCCTGGGCATGTACCGCGAACTCATTAAGCTCAACAAGGCCGGCAAAGTGTCGTTCAAGCATGTCGTTACCTTCAACATGGACGAATACTGCGGCATTCCCCGCGACCACGAACAGAGCTACTACACCTTCATGTGGACCAACTTCTTCAATCAAATCGATATACCCGCCGAGCAGGTCAACATCCTCAACGGCAACGCCGAAGACCCCATCGCTGAATGCAAACGCTACGAAGAAAAAATCGCTTCGTACGGCGGCATCGACCTCTTCCTCGGTGGCGTAGGCCCCGACGGTCACATTGCCTTCAACGAACCCGGCTCGTCGCTCACTTCACGCACTCGCATGAAGACCCTCACCCGCGACACCATCATCGCCAACTCGCGCTTCTTCGACAACAACGTCGACCTCGTACCGAAGACCGCTCTCACCGTAGGCGTTGGCACCATCTGCTCAGCTAAGAGCGTACTGCTGATTGTCAACGGCCACAACAAGGCTCGCGCACTGCAGCACGGCGTAGAAGGCGGCATCTCGCAGCAGTGGACCATCTCGGCCCTGCAGATGCACCCCAAGGCTCTCATCGTAGCTGATGAAGAAGCTTGCGGCGAACTCATGGTTCAAACCTACAAATACTTCAAGGATATCGAAAGCGCTAACCTCGATCCCGATAGCCAGCTCTAATCCTTAAGATATCACCTACAAAGAAACGGACGAAGCGTTTGTGCTTCGCCCGTTTTTTTTGCGTCATAACACTCGCCACACATCAAACACGCCGACCGCCTACGATTCACGTCACAGCCCATCGCATTCACTTATAGGCCGCATTTACATAAAAGAAGTGCACAAAAAAATAGCCTCAACAAGCCTCACAGAGCTAATATCAAGCTGCACGCATTTTGCACACAACCGGACTATTTAAACCGAAAACGCCAATCGCGAATGTGCGATTGGCGTTTTCAGGAGCCGCGAGTGGGACTCGAACCCACGACCTTTTCGTTACGAATGAAATGCTCTACCAACTGAGCTATTGCGGCGCTATGTCAAAATGACGTTGCAAAGTTACTAAATTTTTCCGGACTGAGCACTAAATGTGAGCGTTATTTTCGCATCGTCCAGCGAAATTTTGGCCATCACCGGTGTCGACACATAGGGTACAATCGACGTAACTACTTGCGACGAAGAACCGTAGTAGTACGAGCTCGAGCCTGCCGCTGATTCAGCATTAACCTGCACGGGAACGAGGACAAAGGTCAAATCTTCGTCAGTGATAGTGTCAAGTCCGAGGAGATAGTTGAGATATCCACGAAGCGCGAATGTATATGCACCTAGCGTCGTGCTATAAGCCGAGTAGAACGAAGTGACGTTGTCGCAAATGGTATTGTCGGCAAAAAACTTATCAACATCCTTCTTGAGAATCAGCATAGCGTACGGCGGAGGAGTGATATTGTACTTATTGGCGATTTGCTCTGCCGGCACTTGGAACGTAAGCGTATTGAGCACACGCAGCGAATTCTTATAGCGATTGTAGCTTTCTATCACTTCGCGACCGGGGAAATTAAGCTCCAGCTGATATCCGGCCGGGGCGGCAATTACCTGCTCGCCGGCGGCAATCATCTGCTCTAGCTCGGCAGCCGGCTTGTAGGTGATCGAATTGTTCATCACCATCTCGGGGGTGACGGCATAGTAGTCGCCAATATAATATTTCGTCTCGTAGCGAGCCGAGTCAGTGTTATATTCCGACTTATGATAGTATGTACGCAACGAGGTGAGCGAGAAATCGGTAACACGACCGGTGCCGTAGCTCGAGCGGAAATAGAAGCCCTTGAACACATCCTTGGCAAACTGCTCGGGTTCGCTATAGATAAGCGGATTGGCCATGTATGCATTGAAGAGGTCGCGACCAAATTCGAGCGGTAGCTTCATCGTCACGGCAATGGTGGTCTGATCTTTCACCGAGTCAGGCTCATTCATAGTCGAAGCCGTATAGATAGTTTCTGCTATCGGCTCACTTTCATAATATCCGGTCGGGTCGAAATTGCTATAAATCGGATAAGGCAAGTCTTTGGTCAGACGATACACTTCCATACCCATCGGCACGAGCGAATCGCCGGTAAAGGCCGTGCGAGTCATCTGCATAAAGAGCTTAATCGAGTCGATATTTTCGGCACGGACACCTACGGTATCAAGCTTGATTGAGGGCATGAACTGGGCAACAAATTCGCTAGAAATCGAGCCGTACGACGGAGCATCGATCTGGCCAATCAGCTGCGAATTTGTATGCGAGAGCACAACAGAGTTGCGCTCGGTAGAGCCGGCGACAGTGAAGTTCGAATCAACAACAATCACAAGCGACTCCTTGTCGAGCACGTTGCCGACTACAGAGCCTTCGTCGCACGATATTGCGAATGTCGCGGCAAAGAGCCCGACAATTGCGGTCATAATTGAGGATTTCATCCTAAACATTTGTTATAGGGAACGATAAAAATCGGAGTAGGCCTGACCATAGTCGGCCGAAGGATCAAATTCGAGCAGAGGTTTGCCGCTTTGGCGAGCGTATTCGATTGTTTCGGGGTCTACGTTGTCCGAGCTGATAGCAATGGCATCGGCATAGTCGATAGCGATGCGATTGAGAGCCTTGAGGTCGACCGGACCATTGCCGAGAGCCTTCAGAGCCTCGTCGCTAAAGCCGTCCATGTGCAGCTTTTCGATGAATCGAGCGTCGAAATCCTGTGGCAGCGTGCGATCGTAGAGCGAAAAGACCACCTTCGAGCTGCTGAAAGCAGGGTCTTCGGCAAATACACTCTTCAGATAGAGGGGCACAAGAGCCGAAATCCAACCGGTGCAATGAATCACCGATGGCACCCAACGGAGCTTGCGAGCTGTCTCGAGCACACCACGCACGAAGAAAATCGAGCGTTCGTCGTTTTCGTGCGCGAGCGTATCTGTTTCGAGTTCAGTAGCGTGACGTTCGAAATAGTCGTCGTTATCAATAAAGTACACCTGCATGCGCGAAGGCTGCAGAGTAGCCACCTTAATAATCAGGGGATGATCGGTATCGTCAATTACGATGTTGAGTCCCGACAGGCGAATCACTTCATGGAGTTGATTGCGGCGTTCGTTAATAGCGCCATAGCGCGGCATGAAGGTTCTAACTTCGATTCCGGACTCCTGAATGCTTTGAGGCAGGTCGCGACCGAAGGTCGACAGTGGTTCAGGGTTCAGATACGGGGTAATCTCCTGCGAGATATATAACACTTTATTGACATCCATCAGCAAACAATTTTTTTAATGCTCGAATAACCAAAAACGGCCGTAACGAGCTTTTACACTGCAAAATTACAAAAAAAATCCCGTTTAGCTCGCCTCTTTAGATGCATTTTTGATTTTTTTAGCAGTTCGCAAATTACTAAATGCCTTGTCTCTATAGGTTTGGAAGCAAAGTTTAGTAAATATTTATGATGAGCTACATTTATCCACAAAAAAATAGTATCTTTGCCTACGTTTTAAGACTTAGTTTACCATGGACTTCATCTCACAACGCGTAAAAGCACTCGCCGCATCAGCGACGCTAGCCATGTCACAGAAAAGCGCCGAACTGCGCGCCCAGGGCATCGATGTAATCAACCTCTCGGTCGGCGAACCCGACTTCAATACTCCCGACCATATAAAAGAGGCCGCCTGCCGGGCCGTGGCCGACAATTTTTCGTTCTACACACCCGTACCCGGCTACATGTCGCTGCGACAAGCCATCTGCGACAAACTTAGCCGCGAGAACGGCCTGAGCTACACACCGGCCGACATCGTCGTGTCGAACGGTGCCAAGCAGGCTCTGTGCAACGTCATCCTGGCTACCATCAACCCCGGCGACGAAGTCGTAATCCCCACACCGGCATGGGTCAGCTACGTAGAGATGGTGAAGCTCGCCGAAGGCACCGCCGTCTGCGTTCCCTCGGGCATCGAGAGCGATTTCAAGATTACTCCCGAGCGCCTCGAAGCCGCCATCACGCCTCGTACGCGCATGATTCTGCTCTGCTCGCCGTCGAACCCCACCGGCAGCGTATACACCGCTGATGAACTCGCCGCTCTGGTTGAAGTCATCGCACGCTACCCCGACATTATCGTCCTTGCCGACGAAATCTACGAACATATCAACTACACCGGCGAATTCACCTCGCTCGGCTCATTCCCGCAGATTGCCGACCGCACCGTCATCATCAACGGCGTGTCGAAAGCCTACGCCATGACCGGCTGGCGCATCGGCTACTGCGCCTGCCCTACCGCGCTGGCCAAGGCCGTTTCGAAGCTCCAAGGCCAGTACACCTCGGGCGCCTCGTCTATCGCCCAAAAGGCTGCCGAAGCCGCCTACAATGGCCCGCAGGACTGCGTAGCAGAGATGCGTGCCGCCTTCCGCCGCCGTCGCGACCTAGTCGTAGAGATGGCTCGCGAAATTCCCGGCTTCAAGATCAACGTGCCGCAGGGTGCCTTCTACCTCTTCCCCGAAGTATCGGCGCTGATAGGCCGCCACACCCCCGACGGCTCGGAAATCACCTCGTCGGGCGACTTGGCTATGTACCTACTCCAGCACGGCCACGTAGCTACCGTCGACGGCGACGCCTTCGGTGCACCCGGCTATATCCGCCTCAGCTACGCCACCTCCGACGACAACCTGCGCGAAGCCTTGCACCGCATCAAAGCCGCCGTCGAAGCCCTCAAATAACAAGCGTCACCAAACTCGCATATACCAACAGCGCGCCGCCCGTCATGGGCAGCGCGCTGTTAGCTTTTATTTATCTTTCTTTGAGCACTTTTCGCTCAGCGGACAGTCGCTGCAGCCGCAGTCGCACCCTCCGCCCGGCTTACGCAGGGCTCGAATGAGAAGGATAGCCGCCACCGCTACCACAACAGCCACAATCACTGTCTGGAGCGTTTCGCTCATGATTTCTTTCCTTTTATAAACTTGGCCACTGCCGACGGCGTCGCATCGGCCGGGCAGTCGGTGAACGGCAAGCGATAGCTGCAGCCCGAAGCATATTCGGAACAGCCATAAGCCGTGCGGCCCTTAATCAAGTGACCTTTACCGCACACCGGACACATCACCTGCTCGAGTTTGCGAATAGGCGTAGCACGCTTGCGGGCCGGCTTCTCGGCCGAACCTGAAGCCGATTTAGCGCTCTTTGCTCCCTTGCCTTTTACCGGAGCATCTTCGATAATGGTAATCCGACGCTGCGAATTGTCGCTCAGCACATCGCGAACGATGGCTGTAATCATCTCCTTAAGCTCAGCCACAAATGTAGCGGCCGAGAAATCGCCTCGCTCGATACGGCGCAGCTTATTCTCCCACAAGCCTGTCAGTCGCGGACTCTTGATGAGTTCCTCATTAATGATATTAATAAGGTCGATGCCGGCTTGCGTGGCCACAATGCTCTTGCGGCGGCGCTCTATGTATCGTCGCTTGAAGAGCGTTTCGATAATTGCGGCGCGGGTCGATGGGCGGCCGATGCCATTTTCCTTCATGGCCTCGCGCAGCTCCTCATCGTCGATAGAGCGCCCGGCCGTCTCCATAGCGCGCAGCAACGTACCTTCGGTATAAGGCTTGGGCGCAGTCGACGTTTTCTTAACGACCTTAGGCTCGTGCGGACCATGCTCGCCGGCCTCCATCGGTGGCAGTTCGGGCATAGCTTCCTGGTCCTTTTCGTCGGCGGTCTGCTCGCCTTTTTTGGCCGGATACAGCACACGCCACCCCGGGTCGGTAATCACCTTGCCGGTAGCTTTGAAGGGTGTGCCATCGACATTAGCTTCAACTGTGGTCTGGCGCGCCAGACAGTCGGGGTAAAACGCAGCGATAAAGCGTGTAGCAATCAGATGATACATCAGCTTTTCGTCGCCACTGAGGCGATCGGGTGCCTCGCCGGTAGGTATGATGGCGTGGTGGTCGGTCACCTTCGAGTTGTCGAAGACTTTCTTGCTCTTAGGCAAACGCGCGCTGAGCAGCGGCGCCGTCTTGTCGGCATAGGGCGTCATGCGCCGCAAGATTTCAGGCACCTTCGGATAGACATCGTCGGGCAGATAAGTGGTGTCGACACGCGGATATGTCGTCACCTTCTTCTCGTAGAGCGTCTGTATCAGCTTCAGCGAGTCGTCGGCGGTCCAGCCCCAGCGGCGGTTGCACTCGACCTGCAGCGAGGTCAAGTCGAACAGGCGCGGAGGGGCCTCGCGCACCTGCTTGGCCGTCACGTTGTCGACACGGAGTTCGGCAGCAGCCAAGCGTCGGCAGAGTTCTTGCGCCGGTTCTTCGGTCTCGAAGCGCTCGGCCGACGAAAAGTCGACGTCGCGATAGTTGGTATGCACCTCGAAGGTGTCTTTAGGAACGAAATTCTCGATTTCGAAGTGGCGCTTTACAATCATGGCCAGCGTCGGAGTCTGCACACGGCCGATTGAGAGCACCTGGCCGCGCGCTCCATACTTCATGGTGTAGAGCCGCGTGGCATTCATGCCCAAAATCCAGTCGCCGATAGCGCGCGACAAGCCTGCCAAATACAGATTGTCGTATTTCTCCTGCAACTCCAGAGCCTCAAAGCCCTCGCGGATAGCCTGGTCGGTCATCGACGAAATCCACAGACGACGCACCGGGCAGTGCACCGACGCCTTCTGCATCACCCATCGCTGGATGAGTTCACCTTCCTGGCCGGCGTCACCACAGTTGATAATCTCGTCGGCTGTGGCCGCCAGCGTCTCAATGACTTTAAATTGACGGCGGATACCTTCGTCATCGATTAGTTTTATGCCGAAGCGCTCGGGCAACATGGGCAGCGCGCCCAGCCCCCAATGCTTCCAACGCTCGTTATAGTCGTGTGGCTCCTTGAGGGTACAAAGGTGGCCGTAGGTCCAAGTCACGCAGTAGCCGGCACCTTCATAGTAGCCTTGACGACGCGCATTGGCCCCAAGCAGCCGCGCAATGTCGGCCGCCACACTCGGTTTCTCGGTGATGCAAAGTTTCAAACCGACACCTCCGATTATGCTTCTTTCTTGGCCTGCTGCCACAGGGCCTCCATCTCGTCGAGCGAGAGGTCGCGGATGCTGCGTCCGGCCGCTGTAGCTTGCTGCTCGATATAGTTGAAGCGAGCGATAAACTTGCGATTAGTGAGTTCGAGAGCATTCTCGGGATTCACCTTGTACTTGCGAGCGGCATTTATGACACTGAAGAGCAGGTCGCCGAATTCTTCCTCGATAGCGGCTTCATCGGCTGCCGAAATAGCTTCGGAAACTTCGCCTACTTCCTCGCGCACCTTGTCCCAAACCTGCGCCGGTTCTTCCCAGTCGAAGCCCACGTTTGCGGCCTTTTCTTGCACGCGGAAAGCCTTGACCAACGCAGGCAAGGCAGCGGGCACACCGGCCAGCACGGTGCGATTGCCACCGCGCTCTTTCAGCTTGATATCTTCCCAGTTTTGGGCCACCTGGTCGGCCGTGTCAGCGTGCACTTCGCCAAAGACATGCGGATGGCGGAAAATCAGCTTTTGATTGATGCTATCGGCCACGTCGGCGATATCGAATTCGCCCTTTTCGTCGCCAATCTTCGAATAGAACAGCACGTGGAGCAAGACGTCGCCCAGCTCTTTGCGGATTTCAGAGTGATTCTCGCTCAGCAGCGCCTGTGCCAGTTCGTA
This sequence comes from uncultured Bacteroides sp., assembly GCA_964456545.1. GTDB lineage: Bacteria > Bacteroidota > Bacteroidia > Bacteroidales > Muribaculaceae > CAG-873. Next base: position 17,943 of record CAYWAM010000011.1, on the reverse strand, counting down.
AACTTCTTCTATAGTGTTAGGTCGCAGCGACTCATTGGTTTGCTTGGCATCCCACGGGCATTTCACGCGGAGAATGTCCAGGGTGTCCATCAGCCGGCCGAGTGCCTCGAGCCGCTCCTCTCTTGTATGTGATTTCATCATTCTGCTTTGAAAGATTCAACTCCTTGATTGAGCCATTCGATGAAGGCTTCGACATTCTCGTCGTAGGCACGGGGAGCAGACAGCGGCTGTCCGTCGCCATCGAGCAGCACGTAGTAGGGTTGCGAGCTGATGCCGAACTTATGCTGCTGCAGATAGCTCCACTTTTCGCCCACGGTGGTGATAGTCACCGGCTGGCCGTACTCTTCTACGGTCTCGGGGCTGTCGAGCTTGGCCTTGTCATCAACCATCAGCTTAATCAGCACATATTCGCTCTCCATGATTGCGCGCACGTCGGGGGTATCAAACACGGAGCCTTCCATCTTGCGGCAGTTTACGCAAGCGTAGCCCGAGAAGTCGACCAACACGGGCAGATTCTTTTCGCGAGCATACTGCATACCTTCGTCGTAGTCGTGGAATTCCTTGAACGTGCCGCCATAGAGGTTGAAATCCTGTGTTGACAGCGGCGGAGCAAAGGCGCTAATCGACTTCAGCGGTGCGCCCCACAGGCCCGGCAGCATATACACTGCAAACGACAGCGACGCTACGGCCAGGAAGAAACGGCCAACGCCTACGTGCTGACACTCGCCATCGTGCGAGAATCGAAGCTTACCCAGCAGATACATACCCAGCAGCACGAATAGCACAATCCACAGCGCCACGAACACCTCGCGGTCGAGGATACGCCAGCCATAAGCCAAGTCGGCAACCGACAGGAACTTCAGCGACAGAATCAGCTCTACGAAGCCAAGCACCACCTTCACGGTATTGAGCCAGCTACCCGAGCGCGGCATCTCCTTGAGCAGCGACGGGAAGAATGCGCACACGCCGAAGGGCAGAGCCAAGCCCAGTGCAAAGCCACCCATACCCAGAGCCGGGCCGAGGATGCTTGCATTCGATGCCGCTTCGACAAGCAGTGTGCCGATAATAGGACCGGTGCAAGAGAACGACACAAGCACCAGAGTGAAAGCCATGAAGAATATCGATACGAAACCGGTCGTAGACTCGGCCTTAGAGTCAATAGCATTTGACCAGCGCGACGGCAGCTTGATGTCGAATGCGCCGAAGAACGAGATGGCAAATACGACCAGCAACAGGAAGAACAGCACGTTGAACACTGCGCTCGTGGCTATCTCGTTGAGTTTGCCGGCACCAAATAGCAGTGTGATAGCGATACCCAGCACCAGATATATAATCACGATGCTCATAGCGTAAGTCACGGCGTCGAGAATGGCACGGCGGCGACTCTTACCTTTCTTCAGGAAGAAGCTCACAGTCATCGGAATCATAGGCCACACACAGGGAGTCAGCAGAGCCACCAGGCCACCGATAAAGCCCCAACCCAGCAGAGCCCACCACGACGACGGTGTTTCAGACACGACAGCATCGTCGGTCGGCATCTCCACCGGAGCCCACAGGTCCGAACGATTGGCAGCGACAACCGTAGCGGCAGCCGACGGCTGCACAGACACCGGCGCAGCATCAGCGACAGCAGTTTCGGCTGAGGGCGTACCAAAAACCACTTCAAACGGTTCGTGTTCGGGACGAGTGCACGACTCATCAGTGCATGCCATATAAGAGATGGTACCACGCAGCGTAGCACCTTGCATGCCGGCAGCGAGACGGAACGGGCGGCTAAACTGCACCGCGCCTTGCCACCAGGGTAATTTCATTTTCAGGGTCTCGTCGACATGAATTGTCGGCTCGACAGATGCCTGCACGTCGGCAGTAAATTCAAGGCCGGCCACTGAGTCGACTTCAAAAGTCGTCGGGAAAGGCGAATCGTCGGAAAAGCCATAAATGTGCCAGCCACTCTCGATGTCGGCCGACCAAGTTATCACGCCTTCAGTGGCCGATGTAGCTTCGACGCTCGTAGTCCACTTCACATGTACCGGACGCTGAGCAGCAGCCGTCACGACCGTCATCGCAACCAGCGCCACAAGCATCCACAATCTCTTTATCTTTTGCATATCTGTCAATTATTAATCCGAGTAAGTACTTACAGCTATCACTTTTTGAACGATTTATAGACCAAAGTCTCTGTCTTGGGCGGCAAGCACGTGGTATTGTCGCAGCCCATATAGGCTATTTTCACCTTTAACTCGGGTGCTTCGCCGGTGATGCAAAACGGAACCGTAAACGACACCGTCTGAGCCCACCACTGCACGTCGGTCTCAAACATCGGGTCAAATACCTGCAGCGGCTCAGCCGACGGCTTGAGCGGGCCGGTCACTTTAACATCCGTAGAGCCTTCGAAGTCTATTGTAGTCGGACGCGGACCTCCATCGGGCATTTCAAAGCCATATAGATGCCAACCTTCGCCCACGAGGGCTTTCACGGTAGCAACGCCTTCAGTTTCTGTAGTCATCTTCACGGCAAGGCGCCAACGAATCGGACGCGCCGTCTGCGCCGTTGCGGCCACTGCCACAAAGAGCATCAGTATTAGCAATATTCTCTTCATATCGAATCGATTCTTATATTTCTGCGCAAAGTTACACATTTTTTGCGCAATTCCCAAGCAATCAGCCCGCCCGCGCAATTCAAAATTCGATTTCGTCAGCGCATTTTACTCTAAAAATCTCGCACTGCCACAGAAAAGCACAGCTTGAGTTGTTTATTAATTTGACACTTCATATCTTTGCGCACAGACACACTTTCGACGTAGCAAACATCTCTTTCTTCACAAACGCAAACGATTCAATATTATGGACAAAAGCAAAATCATCGCAGCGGCTCTAATCGCCCTCGGACTGCTCGCGCTCGGGCTATGCATCAAAGGCGGGGTCGACAACTTCTCAAACCGCGGCCGGCAAGTAACGGTGCGCGGCCTGTCCGAACGTCTTGTCGACGCCGACCTCGTCACTTGGCCCATCGTCACCAAAGAACTCGGCAACGACCTCACATCAATCTACAACCGCATACAGTCGACCAACCAGCGCATTTCCAAATTCCTGAAAGACAACGGGCTCGACGAATCGGACTTCGCTATTAATCCGCCGAAAGTCGAAGACCGCGAAGCTCAGAGCTACAACAACGAGCGTGTAGCTCAGCGCTACCTGGTCACCAACGTCATCGTCGTCAGCTCGTCAAAAGTCGACCTCGTACGCTCCCTCATCGACAAGCAGCCCGAGCTAATGCGCGAAGGCATTGCCGTAGTAGCCGGCGACTACCAGTACCTGACTGACTATCAATTTACCGGCCTCAACGACATCAAGCCTGAAATGATTACCGAAGCCACCAAGAATGCACGCGATGCCGCTCAGCGACTCGCTGCCGACTCGCAAAGCGACCTCGGCAAGATTGTCACCGCCAGCCAAGGCCAGTTCTCAATCGACGACCGCGACCAATACACACCTTACAAAAAGACAGTCCGCGTCGTCACCTCCATCACCTACGAACTCAACAACTAATCCACAAGCCAAATCAAATAGCTCTAAAAGCAAAAATAGTAAAAAATTCGGAAGTTAACCCTATATAATAGGTTTTTCTTCCGAATTTTTTACTGTTTTAATCAGACTCGGGCCTATTTAACCCCTATTAGAAAGCCAAGCCAAAGCCTGCCGAGAAGGTCGTAAATTCCGGAGCCCGGGCCGAGACTAAGCCAAGCGGCATGACCGGCAGCACGGCCGAGACGCTGACTATAGAGTATCGGAAATTGCAGCGAAAATATCTTCAAGCGCGAAAATCGCGGAGTGACTTCTTGCGAAAAAGTCGACAGGCCCACACGGCCGTCTTCGGCTACAAAGAGCGTGCCGCGAGTCGAGCGATAGTTGCGCCAATCCAGACCGAAACCTATTGAAAATTCCGACGTGCGAGAGTAGCGATACTTAACGCCTACCAGATTTAACACACCTATTTCTAGCGACTTTCCCATCTCTACATCCATACCCTACGGAGCTCCGGCAGCCGATACAAAACCTAACATCGGACCCTGGATGAACATTTCAAAGCGACTACTCCGATTGGGCCGAAACCGAGACGAACAGCCCGACGACGGAGCACATCAATGCTGCAGCCGCGGACCGATGCCTTTAACCATTGATATGAAACCTTCTTTGTCCATTCCGTATATATTACGCACCAACCTCTCTAATTGTGACAAAGGTGACACACTTTTTTCGAAACGAATCCAAATTTAGGCATTTTTTAGCACGAAACTATAAATTACGACAGAAAAAGCGAAGGCGCAATCGCAAGGTAGACAAAATAATGCGTAACTTTGTACAAAATAATTGAACGTATGAAGACATTGAAGGCTTGGATCGAAGCAATGCGACTGCGCACTCTACCGGTGTCGGTTGCCGGCATCATAGCGACGCTCGGCTATAATTTTATATATAATAATGTGAATTGGACTCCGGCAGCAATCTGCCTGGTGTTTGCCGTGCTAGCACAGATAGCATCAAACTTTGCTAACGAATACTTCGACTACACCGCCGGACGCGACCGCGCCGGACGCGAAGGGCCGCGACGCGGTGTCACCGAGGGCGACATCACGCCTCGGGCCATGTTTGTGACCCTACTGGCCACGCTCGCGCTAGCCTGCTGCACCGGCTTGTCGCTCGTGGCGTGGGGCGGCTGGTGGCTGATAGCCGTTGGCGTGGCTGTGGCCGTAGGCGTGTTCATGTACAGCACCGGCCCATACCCGCTATCGACGCATGGTCTGGGCGAAGTGGCCGTGGTCTTCTTCTTCGGTCTGATTCCGGTCAACATGACATACTACGTCGAGACACTACAATGGTCGTGGGCGGTAGCCGCCGGCGGCCTATCAATCGGCCTACTAGGCGCAAATGTACTTATAATCAACAACTACCGCGACGTCGACGACGACCGCGCCGTAGGCAAGCGCACACTTGCCGTGAAACTTGGCCGCCGCACTATGCCTTGGCTCTACATGGCCAATGTCACTGCCGCCATGGCGCTGATGCTGCCACAGTGGCTGTCCATGGGCATTGCTTGGATAGCCGTGCCGGTACTGACACTCGCAGCCGGCGCCGCCATCGCTCGAGCCATGACGCAGCGGAGCGGTGCCGCCCTGACTCCGCTACTGGGCATGACGTCGGTACTGATGTGTATCTACGCATTAATATTTGCCATAGCTGCCGCCGCAACGCACTGACACACACCTCATAGCCACATACCACAAGCAATAAAAGCGGCTGCCTGTCGGGCAGTCGCTTTGCTATTAACGTGCTCTGAAATGTGACAACTTGTCAGCATCGTGTGACACGAACGCACACAAACCTTTTTGGCACAACATTTGTTTATAGAATGATTGAAACACCAAATAAAGAATCAATAAAAACAAAAACAATATAAAAAACTATACAACTATGGGAAAAATCATAGGCATCGACTTAGGCACGACCAACTCGTGCGTAGCAGTACTCGAAGGTAACGAGCCTCAAGTAATTCCTAACAGCGAAGGTCGCAACACCACTCCGTCGGTTGTTGCTTTCGTAGAAGGCGGCGAACGCAAAGTAGGCGACCCCGCTAAGCGCCAAGCTATCACCAACCCCAAGCGCACCATCTACTCAATCAAGCGCTTCATGGGCGAAAAGTGCGACCAGGTAGCTAACGACATCAAACGCATGCCCTACAATGTAGTGTGCAGCGCCAACAATATGCCGCGCGTCGATATCGACGGCCGCGAATACACCCCGCAGGAAATCTCGGCTATGATTCTTCAAAAGATGAAGAAAACCGCCGAAGACTACCTGGGCCAAGCTGTGACCGAAGCTGTCATCACAGTGCCCGCTTACTTCAACGACGCACAGCGCCAAGCCACCAAGGAAGCCGGCGAAATCGCAGGTCTGGTAGTAAAGCGTATCGTCAACGAACCCACCGCAGCTGCCCTGGCCTACGGCCTCGACAAGTCTGACAAAGACCAGAAAATCGCTGTATTCGACCTCGGTGGTGGCACATTCGATATCTCGATTCTCGAACTCGGCGATGGCGTGTTTGAAGTAAAATCAACCAACGGCGACACCCACCTGGGCGGCGACGACTTCGACCACGTAATCATCGACTGGCTTGCCAACGAATTCCTCAGCGAAGAAGGCGTTGACCTCCGTCAGGACCCGATGGCTATGCAGCGCCTGAAAGAAGCTGCCGAAAAGGCTAAGATTGAACTTTCGTCGACCACCTCGACCGAAATCAACCTCCCCTACATCATGCCCGTCAACGGTGTGCCTAAGCACCTCGTCAAGACCCTCACCCGTGCTAAATTCGAACAACTCGCCGACAGCCTGATTCAGCGCACCCTCGTGCCCTGCCAGCAGGCTCTGAAGGATGCCGGCCTCACACCCTCTGACATCGACGAAGTAATCCTCGTAGGTGGTTCGACTCGTATCCCCGCTATCCAGCAGGTTGTTGAGAAATTCTTCGGCAAAGCTCCCTCTAAGGGCGTTAACCCCGACGAAGTAGTAGCCGTAGGTGCTGCTATCCAGGGCGGTGTACTTTCTGGCGAAGTAAAGGACGTGCTCCTGCTCGACGTTGTGCCTCTGTCGGTCGGCATCGAAACCCTCGGTGGCGTCATGACCAAGCTCATCGAAGCTAACACCACCATTCCTACCCGCAAGAGCGAAACATTCTCGACCGCTGCCGACAACCAACCTTCAGTTGAAATCAACGTACTCCAGGGCGAACGCCCCATGGCTAAAGACGACAAACTACTCGGCAAATTCCACCTCGACGGCATCGCTCCCGCGCCCCGTGGCATCCCGCAGATTGAAGTAACCTTCGAAATCGACGCCAACGGCATCCTGAACGTTACCGCAAAGGATAAGGCTACCGGCAAAGAACAGTCGATTCGCATCGAAGCTTCAAGCGGCCTCTCTGACGCTGAAATCAAGCGCATGAAAGACGAAGCTGCTGCCAACGCCGCTGCCGACGCAAAGGAAAAAGAACGCATCGACACCCTCAACAAGGCCGACGCCATCATCTTCCAGACCGAAAAGCAGCTCAGCGAACTCGGCGACAAGCTCCCCGCCAACCACAAGACTGCAATTGAAGCAGCCGTAGCTAAGCTGAAAGAAGCTCACAAGAACCAGGACGTTGCAGCTTGCGAAGCAGGTATCAAAGAAATCGAAACCGTCTTCGGCCAAGCTCAACAAGACATCCTCAACGCCCAGGCTCAAGCTCAGCAGCAAGCCGGAGGCGCTCAGGGCGGTGCCAACTACGGCCCCCAAGGCGGTGCTCAGCAAGGCTCAAACGGCGACTCTGTCACCGACGTCGACTTCGAAGAAGTGAAGTAAGATAGACGCATAGTATATAGAATCGGCGGACTGCCCTATCACGGGCTGCCCGCCGATTTTCTTTTTTTTATACTCTTAAGCCTATAGCTCATAGACAAAAAAAACATCACCGCCGCAAATAGCGACAGTGATTAATCACTTTGCGTCTTAAATAATTAGCCGAGTAGCGCTACGAGCGATTGACGGTCGAGTACGCGAAGACTACGGGCGGTGTATTCGATAAGGCCTCGCTCGCGCAGCTCGTCAAGGGCTGCACGCAGCTCTTGCTGCGACGTAGCGAAAAGCGTGGCAAGGTCGCCATCCGTAGCTTCTAACACGACATCGTGGCTACGCGACTGTGTCAAAGCGGCCACCCAGTAGGCCAAACGCTCGACGACACCGCCACGAGCCATACTCAGCACACCTTCGACCGATTTTTGCGTATTCATCGACAACAAATTCAAGTAGTTGAACAAGAATATGTTGTCGCTCATAAGTATGTTGATATAGTCGCTTTTAGATATTTGCAGCATAGAAACCTGTCCGCAGGCTGTGACGCTACATGGATAAGTTGTCTTACGACCAAAAAGAAATTCGGGCATCAATACATCGCGGGCATCGATTTGCTGAGTCACACAGAGTCGAGCATCATCGCATCGGAGGCTTAGTTCTACCGTACCGCTTAGGACGAAGGCTATATCGGTACATGGGTCGCCCACACTAAAAATCGTGGCTCCGGCCGGATACTTTAGGAAATGAAACTTCGACGAGCCCACGGTTTTTTCCATACGCTCGGCGCTCACGCCCTTGAGCAGCGGCAGACTCATCAATATTTCAAACATACTGTCCATATTCCTCTATATTAACATCCTTGCGATGCGGTTTGTTCGCGACGCACTTTCAGATAAAGCTGAAGCGAGTTGATTGTATTCTGCCACAGAATATACGCTGCCGGTGCAATCGAGCATATCGGGTTGAGATAAGTTACAGCCATCCACACGGCCAGCACCGTGTTTTTCTGTCCGAGGCCTTGTGCGCCGGCTATGCAGTCGCCATAAGCACGACCGAGTCTACGACCAACAATAAATTGCAAACAGCAAGCCACCAAGGCCACCAGCGCCAAAGCTATCATCTCGGGGATGCGCTCGGCCGGCTCGTTCATAGCAAACGACACCGCTCGTCCGACCACGATAATGAGCGACACGGCCCACAGATAGAACGACAAGCTCTGATGGTCAGATATCGCCTTATGGGCACGCGGCAGGCACCACTGCAGCAGAAGCGCCACAGCCATCGGGGCCAAAATCAGCGGACCGACCTTCGACAAGATGGTCAAAAATGCGTCGGCAAACGATATCTCGGCACTGCCACTGCCTACAAGTGCAAAAAAAGCAGGCACACACAGGGCTGCAGCCAAGTTGCTCAGCACCGATATAGCCACCAAAATGACTATACTACCACCAAGCATAGCGGTAATCACCGGAGCCGCCGTAGCCGTAGGGCATAGGATGCAAATCATAGCTCCGCCGGCCAGGTCGCGACTGATAGGTGCCAGTAGCAGCCACGCCACCACCGAACCGACAACTTGCACGCCGACTACAGTCAATGCCAAACGTCCGACGCGAAATTCCGAAGGCCTAATGCGGCAGAACGTAATCAGCAACATCGTGAAAATCAGATACGGCGCCATGAACTGCACCGAATCTATAGCCTCGTGGAAGAACATGCCACACAGCATCGCCAGCGGCAACATCCACGGCTTCAGACGACGCCGAAACTCACCCACTGTCATTTCTTCTTAGCAGAAGTATTTTCGTCGGCAAAGCGATTAGGGTAAGCGAGTTGCTGACGCGGATAATACAATGCACGGATAACGAGAAATACTCCTAGCAGCACAAACGGCACACTGAGCCACTGACCCATATTCAGAGTCATCGCCTCCTCGAAGGCTACTTGGTCGTTCTTGATGAACTCAATTAGGAAACGGGGCATAAAAATACCGATCAAGAACGAACCAAATATCAAGCCCGGGCGTTCGCCTGCATTCTTCTTCCAATACATCCACATCAGCAGGCCAAACAGTGCGAAATAGCACAAAGCCTCGTAGATTTGCGTCGGATGGCAAGCCTGTCCCTCGTAGAGCACATGCCACTCGCGCGAACGCACAAACATGAAGCCCCATGGCAAATCTGTGGCATGGCCGAAGATTTCACTATTCATCAAGTTGCCGATGCGTATCAAACCGCCGACTAGCGCCACGGCTACGACCAGGCGGTCGAACGTCCACAGCGACGGACGCTTCGACGTAAATATCGAGAACATCACGACTGCCAGTATCACACCGATAGCTCCACCGTGGCTAGCAAGGCCGCCCTCCCAGATACATGGAATTTCAGACAAGTGCTGCGAATAGTAGTCCCACTGATAGAAAAACACATGGCCAAGACGAGCACCGACAATAGTACCGCAAGCCACCCATATCAACAGCGTGCCCAGCCAGCTCTCGGGCGCACCTTCGCGCTTGAACATTCGCGACACGATGTTGAAACCGAGCCAAAAACCGATGGCAAACATCAGCCCATACCAGCGCACGGTCACAGGCCAAGTAATGATTTCGGGACTTACATCCCACGTGATGAATCCGAGCATTTCGTTTTTGTTTTAGAAAAATATTTACGAGTCTCCTCGCGCACCTTACCCGAGAGGCTCACGATGGCAATCATCGTCGGGATAGCCATCAAAGCATAAAACAAGTCGCACATACCGACCGCTGCCTCCAAAGGCACCACAGCAAACACCACCATAGTAGCCAAGAAGAAATAGCTGTACCAGCGAGCGCGACGACTGCCAAAGAGATACGACGCACAAGTCGAGCCATAGAATGAATATGAAAACATCGACGACAGCGCGAAGCACGTCACGATGAACATCAACAAATACTCACCATACGGGATACCACGGCCAAAAGCCGTCATAGCCACTTCCAAGCCCTTGACACCTTCGACTGCTGCCAAGTCAGGCACACACAGCAAAATAGCCGTTGCCGTGAGCGTGCAAACCAGACCTGAATCGATAGCCGGGCCAAGCATGGCAATAAGTCCCTCGCGCACGGGGTCGTTATTGCGCGACGCACCATGCATCATCGAAGCCGTACCTATACCGGCATCATTGACTAACGCCGCGCGGCGGGCGCCAATTATAGCAATACCGGCCAAGGCTCCGAAGCCGGCTTGCAAATTGAATGCCTCGCTGAAAATCGAAGCAAACACCGCCGGCACTGCATCAATGCGAGTCACTATGATGTAGAGAACCATTAAGAAATAGACGCCTACCATCGACGGCACCATCACCGAAGCCACATTAGCAATGCGACGTATACCGCCTAAAATCACCACAGCCACCAACGATGCGACACCGATGCCGAACAGCAATTTATAGACCTCGGCATTAGTGAGGCCGATAGCCGAACCCATGCCGCTCAGAAAGGCCGATGATGATACCCCCTCGGGGGTGGTAAAAGTAGTCATGAAGGCCTCTGTGAGCTGATTAGCATTCATAATGCAAAGCGTACCAAACAGGCCCGCCGTGGCAAAAAACTTAGCCATCGGGGTCCAACGCTTGCCCAAGCCTCGAGTGATGATATGCATCGGCCCGCCCTGCGGCTCACCGCGGTCGTCGACGCCCTTATATTTAATCGCCAGCACGCCTTCATGATACTTCGTGGCCATGCCCACCAGGGCACTAACCCACATCCAGAAGATAGCACCCGGGCCACCCATCACTAGCGCGATAGCCACGCCTGCAATGTTGCCCAACCCGACTGTAGCAGCTATGACCGAAGCCAAAGCCTGCACCGACGATATCTGGCCATTGCGAGCATCGCTCTTCCGACGCAGCTCGCGCATCGCCCACGGCAATCGCCTTAGCGACACAAAACCTGAGCTAATCAGCAAGTACAATCCACCGCCAATCAGCAAAAAGAAGAGTGGATAGCCGCACACGAAATCGGCTATCTCAACTATATATTTTCCGAAGTTTTCAAACATATTTCAAGAGAGACGGCAACTACACTCGCCGTTAGCGACCACAAAGTTACGGAAAAATAACCAATTACCCGCAATCTTCGCCACCTTACGCCCAAAAATAGCCCCATAATATTCTACGAAAGCCCTCAAAAACAACGCCACGAGCGCGAGGCAGCCTCTACGGCAGCTCCGCGCTCGCGGCACATATCGCCCGACCCGGCAGGTCAGCGCGACAGTATGATATTCTTTTCTTGAGCTATGCGACGCATATTCAGAATTGCGTAGCGCATGCGTCCCAGAGCGGTATTGATACTTACATCTGTCTTCTCGGCTATCTCCTTGAAACTAAGATTGCGATAATAGCGCATCACTAGCACCTCGCGCTGCGACTGCGGTAGCTGACGAATCAGATTGCGCACATCGTCGCGAATCTGCAGGTCTATCATATCGTCCTCTACTGTAGCATCGCTCAAATCCTTACGGTTCAGGATATCCACATCGGCATTGTCGGTCGACAACGTAGGCTCGCTCTTTTCCTGACGGAAATGATCGATAACCAAGTTGCGAGCTATGCGCGAAAGCCAAGCGCCAAACTTGCCGCTTTCGGTGTAATTGCCCTGACGAATCGTCATAATCGCTTTGACGAATGTCTCTTGAAATATGTCTTCTGCAAGCTGACGATTAGCTGTGAGCTGCAATATGTAGCTCAGCAAACGTGACTGGTAACGTTCCAGCAGTGTATCGAATGCGTCATTGTCGCCCTTAGCATATGCTTGCACCAACTTATCGTCGGGTAGAAGTGCTAATTGTTGCATCTTTTCTAACTTTCTATTCTTAAATTCTTTTTAGAGTAGAGGTTTGCAATAGGCTATCGGGGACTTTTTGTGTTAATATTAATCGTGTGTCGTTTATTTCGGTTTTTCACAACTGCAAAAGTACAACTTTATTTTTGAACGACAAGAAAAAAGTTCACCACTTTGTGTTATTTAACACTTTTCACACAATAAATCGGATTTATGAAAAACTTCAAAAAAACAGCACCACTTGCTTTAGCATTATTAACTAATGTGAATAAATAAAAAAGATTGGCTGTTTAAGAAAAAATATGTATCTTTGTGGCGGGTGTGCTCCGGCTCATCCATCAATTCGAATATACTAAAAACTTTAATAACTAAGCTATGGAAATCTCCCATATTGAACACATTGGCATAGCAGTCCCCTCGCTCGAGGAAGCTATCCCCTTCTATGAAAATATGTTAGGCCTGAAGTGCTTCGCAATCGAAGAAGTTGCCGACCAGAAAGTTCGCACCGCCTTCTTCAAAGTAGGCCAGACCAAGCTCGAACTCCTCGAAGGCACCGCACCCGAAAGCGCCATATCTAAATTCATCGAAAACAACGGCGGCCGCGGTGGCATACAGCACATGGCATTCGCAATCGCCGACGGCGTGCAAAACGCGCTCAACGAAGTCGAAGCCAAAGGCTGCCGCCTCATCGACAAAGCTCCCCGCAAGGGCGCCGAAGGCCTCAACATCGCATTCCTCCACCCCAAGTCGACCGTCGGTACGCTGATCGAACTCTGCGAGGACCCCAATAAATAAAACAGACACCACAGGCGGACAACTGAGAGCACAAAGCCCCGACGGTTGCCCGCTTTCTGAATTATATACTGAATCTATCATGAGTAATCAACTCGAAAAAGTAAAAGAGCTCATCGAGCTACGCAACGAAGCACGCCTAGGTGGCGGCCAAAAAGCAATCGACAAGCAGCACGAACGCGGCAAATACACCGCTCGCGAACGCATCGCACAACTCCTCGACGAAGGTTCTTTTGAAGAACTTGATATGTTTGTGCGCCACCGCTGCCACAACTTCGGTCAAGAAAAGAAATCATTCCTCGGCGACGGCGTCGTGACCGGCTACGGCACAATCGACGGCCGCCTAGTATACGTTTTCGCTCAAGACTTCACCGTTTTCGGCGGCTCGCTCTCCGAGACAATGGCCCTGAAGATTTGCAAAATCATGGACATGGCCATGAAGATGGGTGCACCCGTCATCGGCCTCAACGACTCGGGCGGCGCTCGTATCCAAGAAGGCATCAACGCCCTGGCCGGCTACGCTGAAATCTTCCAGCGCAACATCCTCGCTTCAGGCGTTATTCCTCAGATTTCAGCCATCCTCGGCCCCTGCGCCGGCGGTGCCGTATACTCACCCGCATTGACCGACTTCACCATCATGGCCAAGGGCATCTCTTACATGTTCCTCACCGGCCCGAAGGTTGTGAAGACCGTCACCGGCGAAGACGTAACCCAGGATGCTCTCGGCGGCGCCGAAGTTCACTCGACCAAGAGCGGCGTTTGCCACTTCGCAGCCGAAGACGGCGAAGACGCTATCAAGATCATCCGCAAGCTCTTCACCTACATTCCGCAAAACAACCTCGAGGAGGCTCCCGTCGTTGAATGCACCGACCCCATCGACCGCCTCGAAGACTCACTCAACGAAATCATCCCCGACTCGGCCAACCGCCCCTACGACATGTACGAAGTCATCGGCGCCATCGTCGACAACGGCGAATTCCTCGAAGTTCAGCGCGACTACGCCAAGAACCTCATCGTGGGCTTCGCTCGCTTCAACGGCCAGTCGGTCGGCATCGTAGCCAACCAGCCCAAATACCTCGCCGGCGTGCTTGACTCAAACGCTTCGCGCAAGGGTGCCCGCTTCGTTCGCTTCTGCGACGCCTTCAACATTCCGCTGGTAACCCTCGTCGACGTCCCCGGCTTCCTGCCCGGCACCGGCCAGGAATACAACGGCGTCATCCTCCACGGCGCAAAACTCCTCTACGCCTACGGCGAAGCCACCGTGCCTAAGGTGACCGTAACTCTGCGCAAGTCGTACGGCGGCTCGCACATCGTGATGAGCTGCAAGCAACTCCGCGGCGACATGAACTACGCATGGCCTACTGCCGAAATCGCCGTTATGGGCGGTGCAGGCGCTGTCGAAGTCCTCTACGCCAAGGAAGCCAAGGCTGCCGAAGACCCCAAAGCCGTTCTGGCCGAAAAGGAAGCAGAATACAACAAACTCTTCTGCAACCCCTACAACGCTGCCCGCTACGGATATATCGACGACGTCATCGAACCTCGCAACACCCGCTTCCGCGTGATTCGCGCCCTGCAGCAGCTTGCCACCAAGAAGGTGACCAACCCCGCCAAGAAGCACGGCAACATTCCTCTGTAACCTACCGCCCTCACGATCATGAACAAAAGATTAACACTACTGATCGCTGCGGTTTGTTGCTTTGCCGCCGGAGCTTTCGCGCAAGGCCTCAAGTCGCTGCGCATCAACGAAGTGATGGTGACCAACGAATCGTCGATTGTCGACGAATTCGGCCACCGCACCGGCTGGATTGAACTTTTCAACGCCAACCATGCCCCCATCCAGATTTCGAGCGTGTTTCTCTCGAACAACCGCGAACACGCCCTGAACCCCAGCACCGAAAACAAAAAAGAAATGTATGCTGTGCCTCTGGGTGACCCCACCACTATGCTGGCCAAGCGCGCGTTTGCCGTATTCTTCACCGACGGCGAGCACCAGCGCGGCACATACCACACCAACTTCGTCCTCACACCCGGTCAGGACAACTGGGTCGGTATCTTCGCTGCCGACGGCATCTCCATCATCGACTCTGTCACCGTGCCCGCATACCTCGCGACTGACCAAGCTTGGGCTCGCACCGAAGACGGCGCCGGCCACTGGGCCCTGCGCACCGACGACATGACAAAAGACATCGACTACCTGACACCCGGCTCGCCCAACGTCATCCGCGACACCAACTATCGCGTCGATGACTTCGCCCGCATCGATGGCTCAGGCTTAGGCATGACTCTCATGGCCATGGGTATCGTATTCTCAGCTCTGCTCATCCTCTGCCTCGGCTTCTACGCACTGGGCAAGATCGGCGCCCTGTTCTCGCGAATCAACAAAGCTCGCGTCAAGAGCGAAACCAGCGATGAAATCGTCACCGCTAACGATGTAGAACAAGACACCGGCGAAGAAATCGCCGCCATAGTCATGGCTCTCCATGAGCACCTCGACGCACACGACAACGAGAGCACTATCCTTACTATCAACAAAGTCAAACGCGCCTACTCGCCCTGGAGCTCTAAAATCTACAACCTCCGCGAAGTGCCCCAACGCCAGATGCGCCATTGATTCACCAATTAATCATTTTTCGAAACAATGAAAGAATACAAATATAAAATCAACGGCAACACATACAACGTGGCCATCGGCGACATCGAAGAAAACGTTGCCCAAGTCGAAGTCAACGGTGTTGCCTACCGCGTAGAGCTGGAAGCTAAAAAAGCTGCCACCATCAAGAGCGTTCAGGCTCCCCGCCCCAGCGCAGCTCCTCGCACATCGACCGGCGATAAAGTAATCGCCAAACCCCAGACCGCCGGCGGCCCCGCCAAGGCCGTAAAGGCTCCGCTGCCCGGTGTCGTACTCTCGATTCCCGTCAAAGTGGGCGACGCCGTTAAGGCTGCCGACACCATCCTCGTGCTCGAAGCCATGAAGATGGAGAACGCCATCCACGCCGGCAACGACGGCACTGTCAAAGAAATCCTCGTCGCTGCAGGTGACTCGGTACTCGAAGGCACTCCCCTAATCGTCATCGAATAATCTCTCCGACCATGGACTTTGGAACTTTCCTCCAGGATAACCTGGCTCGATTCTGGGAACTGACCGGCTTCGCCAACTGCGAATGGGGCAACATCATCATGCTCCTGGTCGGCCTATTCTTCATCTGGCTCGCCATCAAGAAGAACTTCGAGCCCATGCTGCTGGTCCCCATCGGATTTGGCATCCTCATCGGCAACATCCCGTTCAACACCGAAGCCGGCCTTGAAATCGGCATCTACGAACAAGGCTCCGTGCTCAACATTCTGTACAACGGCGTTAGCGCCGGCTGGTATCCCCCGCTCGTATTCCTTGGCATCGGCGCCATGACCGACTTCTCGGCCCTCATCGCCAATCCCAAGCTGATGCTCATCGGCGCGGCTGCTCAGTTCGGCATCTTCGGCGCATACATGGTGGCTCTTGCCATCGGTTTCGCTCCCGACCAGGCTGCCGCTATCGCCATCATCGGCGGTGCCGACGGCCCCACTGCCATCTTCCTATCGTCGAAGCTTGCTCCCAACCTCATGGGCGCAATCGCCGTATCGGCCTACTCGTACATGGCCCTCGTGCCCGTGATTCAACCACCGTTGATGCGCCTGTTCACGACCAAGAACGAACGACTGATTCGCATGAAACCCGCACGCGCCGTCTCGCAAAACGAGAAGATTATCTTCCCGATCGTCGGCCTGCTGCTCACTTGCTTCGTCGTTCCCTCAGGCCTGCCCCTGCTCGGCATGCTCTTCCTGGGCAACCTACTGCGTGAAAGCGGCGTGACCAACCGCCTGGCCAAGACTGCCTCGAACGCACTGACCGACATCGTCACCATCCTGCTCGGCATGTCAGTAGGTGCATCGACTCAGGCATCACAATTCCTGACCCCCCAGACCATCTTCATCTTCTTCTTGGGCTTCATGGCATTCGTGATTGCCTCTTCATCAGGTGTACTGTTCGTAAAACTCTTCAACCTGTTCCTGCCGAAGTCAAAGAAAATCAACCCCCTCATCGGCAACGCCGGCGTATCGGCCGTCCCGATGTCGGCTCGTATTTCCAACAACCTCGGTCTGGAATACGATCCCAGCAACTACCTGCTGATACACGCTATGGGCCCGAACGTATCCGGCGTGATTGGCTCAGCTGTTGCTGCCGGTGTCCTGCTCGGCTTCCTCGCTTAATAGCAGAATCCCTCAACCTCAGATACGAATCCCGTCCGAATACAATCCTCGGACGGGATTTTTTTACATCCACATAAAACAAAAACACCCCCCGGCGCGTTACTACCACAGATATGCATAGCCAATCTTTAACGCATCACCCACTATGATAACCAAAGACGTCATCAAACGCATCTACAAAAAATATCCACGCCGCGCCGCCAGCATCGACGACATAAACATGGCTATCCTTTTCGAAACCGTCGGCGACATACACAGAATCAACATCGACATCGAATTAAACCTCCTCACCATCGACAGCATTGAGCCACACTCACCATTTCACACCTTGCGCCTCGAACATATCCATGCCTTCGTGCCATTCGAACAGTGGACAGCAATAGTCCTCGACAACACCATCATCTTCCTAAGCCGCCACGAGCCCAAAATATCAGTACACCTCAAACCCGCACGCCCCACCCTCATCGACCGCATCCGCCTCATCCTCCGCCTCAAATAGCCCGAGAAATCCACCTCAATATAGCAAAAAAGCTGCTTCAGCTCGTGCTGACATCTCTGCCACACTAGCCAAAGCAGCTAACCTAACCTTAAGTCCTTAGAAACTATTGGGCCTTCTTAAGCAAATCATTGTATCTTTACAGGCTGCGTCAGCTCACCCTGCACATTGTCGCGGTTGAGCATCGCCACCGCATACGAGCCATC
>CAYWAM010000010.1:3658-48650 GCA_964456545.1 uncultured Bacteroides sp. | reverse complement strand
TTAGAACCAATGCAAAATTACTAACAAATTTTGATATACAAAAGTTTATGGACAATTTATATCATTTCTCAAAAATTAGCGAATATGAGAAGTTTTAGGTAATAGTTCAGAAATGGATTCTATAGGCTGAGTATCGGCCAACGACTTTGAATCGGAAACGCTCATGGTTGGCTATTCGTATTACCGAATGGCTTCCTGATGCATCTGAAGTTGGTGTTGAGGCAGGAAGAGATCACGCTTGTGATTTCAAGGTAATGAGAGCCACGTTTGAAGGCAAGGAAATTCAGTTTAAAGCTAAAATTATAGGAGAGGAACTAATACTCTATACTATGAGAGTCTATAAATAAAAAAAGCACCAAAGGCGGCGCTTAGGACTCAAATGCCAGGTTGCCATTCCTTCAGTGCTTTGATGCAAAATTACTAACAATTCCTGATATACAAAAAGTTTAGGAACAAATTTATATCATTTCTCAAAAATTCAAACCGCTACAAGCATTTGATTGGCGGTTTTATCGTAGGTCTATGCGCCCTCACTCCGCTATCCGCACTCTATGCGTCTGCCGTGGCAGCCTCTTGCCTTGAGCTCAAAGATGAGCTACACGGATGCGTATGGAATTGGATTGAGGGGTAAAAAAATGAGATCTACCTAAGATTTTTTTAAGTTTCGCAAATTCGACTTACTGATTTCGGGGCGGGGACGGCTTGCATCAGCCGATTTAGAAATCGAGAGTGAAGGTGAGGTAGGCGACGGCGCGGGCTCCGTACGAGCACTTTTGGCGCAAAAGGCCGGGGTTGACGTCGCGGCCGCCATTTTCGTTCGACGTGCCGAGGTCGAGCCACCGCGAGCGGTCGCGATATGTGTCGATAATGTATTGATACAGAGCAGGAATCACCGCCAGCTGCTTGCCGCGAGGCGTAGCAGCCGTATACTGCGAGTGGATGGCCGTGTCGTTGATATACAGCACGATACCTGCCAGGATTTCACCGGTAGCAGGGTCGGTAGCCGCTACGAGGCGTATGTTGGCCGGAAAGCGACTGCCGAGCAGTCGGATTTCGTCGAGAGTATGAACCGGCGCAGCATCAAATCGCTCGCGCAGCAGGGCGGTGAGTATATCCCAGAACTCATCCCAACGGTCGGATTCGCCAATCACGATACCCGAGGCCGCTGCTTTGCGAGCACGCTGGCGCGAGCCCATGTCGAATGGTATAGGGTCGCGCAGGTCGATGACACTCGACACGAGCGACGTGGCGACGTGTGCGCCGGCGCGCGTCATAGCATAGATATCCTCCTGGGCCGGCTGGCGCGAGTAGATATAAGGAATAGCCTTGTAAACTAAGTGTTCGATGCCCGCCGAGCGCATAGCCGGGGCGAGCGCATCGAAGATTTCGAGCATGTCGAGCGCATCGCAGCGACGGCGCGGCAACAGCCAGCCGCCGAAGGTGAGGCCACGGTGCGAATATAGAGTAGCCCCCTCGCGACAGGCCGGCAACACGGCCAGCAGGCGGTCGTGGCCGTCGAAGGCCATCAGCGAGTAGTCGGCGAATCGGTCGCTATGATAGTCCATGTAGCCGCGATAGAACAAGAAGGTGGCGTTGCGGCTCTCGGCCACAAAGGCATCCCAGGCTTCGCGGTCGGTGGCAGGGTCGTAGCGGCGTATCGTAATCACGGCTATTAATTGCTGAAACGCTTTAGAACTGGTCGTTGCAGATTACACGCTCCAAGGCTGCACGGTGGCGCAGATAGTCCTTCGATGCCAGATACGAGTCGATAGCATCGGCATGCGAGTGGCCGTGCAAGTCCGTACCGATGTAGCTGACAAGCTGGTTTTCAATCAGCATTTCGGCTATGCGTTTTTCTTGCTTACCATAGTAGCCGGCAAGGCTAAGCAGGTTGATTTGGAACATCACGCCCGTATTGCGCAGCGCCACGTAGCGGTCCTTGCGACTATAATAGTAGGGATAGCGCTCGGGGTGCACAAGTATCGGACGATAGCCCTTGACTTGCAGGTCGAAAATGAGCTGGTCGAGGTTCCAGGGTTCCTGCATGAACGAATTTTCAATCAGCAGCACATTGCCCGGCAGCGTCTCAAGGTTGCCGGCTTCGAGACGTTCTAAGAAGAGGTCGTCGATACGATACTCGGCCGAGTTGGCAAGTTTTAGCGAATTGCCGGCAGCATCGAGTGCCTGCTGCAGCTCAGCGCGAGCAGCGCTGATGGTCTCGGCAGTGTTGGGAAATGTACCGTAAGTGACGTGCGGCGAAGCAAATATGCGCTCCACGCCCCACTGCTGCATGCGCTCGATAAGCTCGACCGACGTAGCAGCGTCGGCCGCGCCGTCGTCGATGCCGGGCAGCACGTGGCAGTGAATATCAGTAGCGAACCAGAGTTTCTCAGGCTTGCTTTTCTTATGGAAGAAGTCGAACATCGCGTAAATTTTTCACAAAGATACAACAAAAAATTCAACCATGAAAATCAGTGCACAACGTGCTTTTGCATAGTTTGAAAAAAATGCTTAACTTTGCGTCAAAGCCTTAAACGCAACGACAAATAGAGCTACGATGAGCGACGAATATACCCCTGAGGACCCCGAAGAAGAAGATATCACACCGGCCGAAACTGACGAAATAGACGACGAAGAAATCGCCACTGACGACGAGTCGGTGGTCGAAGACTCTGCGCCTAAAACGAGCAGCGACATGCCCATAAAACCGTACTGCGCCCCCGAGGACGTGATACGCCACCACCTGCGCGGCATGTTCCAGACGTGGTATCTCGACTACGCCTCGTACGTAATCTTGCTGCGCGCCGTGCCCAGCATCGACGACGGCCTCAAGCCCGTGCAGCGCCGCATCCTTCACTCGATGAAGACCCTCGACGACCGCCGCTTCAACAAAGTGGCCAACATCGTGGGCAACACCATGCAGTATCACCCTCACGGCGATGCCTCAATCTACGGCGCGCTGGTGCAGCTGGGCCAAAAGGAGCTGCTGGTCGAGACGCAAGGTAACTGGGGTAACACCCTCACAGGCGCCGGAGCCGCTGCCGGCCGATACATCGAGGCCCGCTTGTCGAACTTCGCGCTCGACACGCTCTACAACCCCAAGGTGACCGAGTGGACCTGGAGCTACGACGGACGCAAGAAAGAGCCCGTCACGCTGCCATCGAAATTCCCTCTGCTACTCGCCCAAGGCGCCGAAGGCATCGCCGTGGGCCTATCGTCGAAAATCCTGCCCCACAACTTCAACGAGATAATCGACGCCGCCATCGCTCATCTGCGCGGCGAAGAATTCACCCTGCTGCCCGACTTCTACACCGGCGGCTTCATCGACGTGTCGCGCTACAACGACGGCCGACGCGGCGGCGCTCTGAAAATCCGCGCCAAAATTGAAAAAATCGACAGTCGCACCCTGGCCATCACCGAAATCCCGTTCGGCTCCACCACCGGCTCGATTATCGAATCGATACTCAAAGCCTTCGAAAAGGGCAAAATCAAGATTAAGAAAGTCGAGGACAACACGGCCATGACGGCTCGCATCGTCGTGCACCTGCTGCCCGGCACTTCGTCGGACAAGGCCATCGACGCCCTCTACGCCTTCACCGACTGCGAGGTGAGCGTGTCGCCCAACTGCTGCGTCATCCGCGACAAGAAGCCTGAATTCATCGGCGTCAGCGACGTGCTGCGCCACAGCGCCGAGCGCACCGTCGACATCCTGCGCAGCGAACTCGAAATTGACCTTGCCGAGCTGCGCGAGCAGCTACTCTTCTCCTCGCTCGAGCGCATATTCATCGAGCAGCGCATCTACGAAGACAAGGAATACAAGGAAGCGGCCGACCTCGACGCCGCCGTGGCTCACGTCGACGGCCGTCTGGCCCCCTTCACCGAAGGCCTGCCACGCGCCGTCACTCGCGACGACATCCTGCGCCTGTTCGAAATCAAGATGAAACGCATCTTCCGCTTCAACAGCGACGAGGCCGACCGCCACATCGACACCATCTGCAAACGCATCGAGGAAGTACTCTTCAACCTCAACAACATAATCCCCTACACCATCGACTGGTACACACGCCTGAAGGAGAAGTATGGCGCCAACTACCCACGCCGCACCACCGTGCGCGGATTCGACTCCATCAACGCCGCCAACGTGGCCGAAGCCAACGAAAAGCTATACATCAACCGCGCCGAAGGCTTCATCGGCACCGGCCTGAAGAAGGACGAATTCGTGTGCAACTGCTCCGACATGGACGACATCATCATCTTCTACCGCAACGGCCAGTACAAGATAGTCAAGGTGCAAGACAAGCTGTTTGTCGACAAGGGCGTCATCTACCTCAACGTATTCAAGCCCAAGGACGAACGCACCACCTACAACGTCATCTTCCGCGAAGGCAAGGACGGCCCCTACCTCATCAAGCGCTTCCACGTCACCGGCATGACTCGCGACCGCGTCTACGACCTCACCACCGGCAAGCCCGGCAGCAAGGTCATGTGGTTCACGGCCAACCCCAACGCCGAAGCCGAGATGGTGAAAGTAGTGCTCAAACCGCGCCGAGGCCTCAAAAAGCTGCAAATCGACGTCGACTTCTCCGAAATCCTCATCAAAGGTCGCGGAGCCAAGGGCAACCTGGTCACTCGCAACGAGGTGCAGCGCATCTCGCTCAAAGGCCACGGCGTGTCGACCCTCGGCGGCCTCGAAGTGTGGTTCGACCCCGACGTGCTGCGACTCAACACCGAAGGCCGCGGCAACCTGCTGGGCGAATTTGTCGGCGACGACCAGATTCTGGTCGTGACCAACACAGGCGAATTCTACAGCACATCGTTCGCCACCACCAACCACTACGACGACGATATCCTCATCATCGAAAAATACGATCCCACCAAGGTGTGGACCGCTATACTCAACGACGCCGACCAAGGCTATCCCTACATCAAACGCTTCAAATTCGAACCGACAGCCAAGCGCCAACGCTACCTGACCGACAATCCGAAGTCGACACTCATCGCACTGAGCGACAACGCCGGAGCTATGTTCCGCGTCACCTTCGGCGGCGGCGACTCGTTCCGCGAACCGCTCGACATCGATGCCGAAGAGTTTATCGGCCTCAAATCGTTCAAAGCTCGCGGCAAGCGCCTCACCACCTTCACCGTCGAGCAAGTCGAAGAACTCGAGCCTAAGGAAATGCCCGAACTAGAGCCGGCCGAGCCCGAAGTCGCTATCGACGACGAAGGCAACAACCCGGCCGACGCCGACCTCGCACCCGACCAGAGCGACGACGAAATTCGCGACGAAATCACCGGCCAACAACGACTATTCGACTAATGAAACGCCTCGGACTGACTCTACTGACCTTCGTGGCTGCCTTAGGCATCGCCTCGGCACAAACCCCGGCAGATAGTTGCGCCACGGAGCCAATCGCCGAACAATCAGCCGAAATACTTCGACCCGTCGCATCGGCCTACACACTGCACCTGGGCACAAGCCACCTGCGCGACACTTATCTGACACCGCTAGGCTACTCGGGCTGGACCGTAGGCCTCGGCTACGAGCGCTTCCAGGCTATGAAGTTCGACCCCGAGCGCTGGATCATGCGCCTCAACGCCACCCTCGACATAGCGTCTGACGACAATCCGACCGGCACGGCCACCATGTGGGACCTCGACTTCTCGCCCTCGTGGTCCATGATGCGCCGCCTGCGTCCGGCGCCGGAGCTCACCCTCGCCATCGGCGGCATAGCTCGCGCCGACATCGGCGTGCTCTACCTAGCCTGCAACAGCAACAATCCGGCATCAGTCAAAGCATCAGTCACCATCGGCGCCACCGCCTTGGCCGCCTACAACACACACATCGGGCGCTTACCCATCACTCTACGCTGCCAACCCTCGCTCGACCTGCTCGGCGCATTCTTCTCGCCCGACTACGACGAGCTCTACTACGAAATATGGCTCGGCAACCATAGCGGCCTCTGCCACTGCGCCTGGCCCGGCAGCTTCGTTCACTTCGAAAACCTACTCACCGCCGATTTGCGCTTCGGTGCCACCAATCTGCGACTCGGCTATCGGTTCAACCTGCAGTCGACCAAAGCCTCGGGCATCGTCAGCCGCGACATCAGCCACCAATTCGTAATCGGCATATCCACCGAGTGGCTCAGCGTGCACAGCGGCCGACGCTCCATCGCCGACTCGCGACTCATCTCCGCATTCTACTAATCAGCCTCCGCCGACATGAAACCCTCACGACGACTCATACCCCTGCTACTCATAGCTCTCGCAGCCCTCGCCTCGTGCCATAGCATCGACGAGTGGGACAATGACCCCGAAGGCAACTTCGACGCCCTCTGGAGCATCATCGACGAACACTACTGCTTCCTCGACGAAAAAGGCATCGACTGGGACTCGGTCTACAACGTCTACCGCCCACAAGTCAACGCCGAAACCAACGTCGTCGACCTCTTCAATATCTGCACCGCGATGCTCGACGAGCTACGCGACGGCCACGTGAACCTCATCGGCTACTACGCCACCTCGTACTACAAAAAGTGGTGGAGCGACTACCCGCAGAACTACGACGAACGCCTCGTCGACCAGTACTACCTGAACTTCAACGGCCTGTCGCACAACAGCCTCACATACTACATACTGCGCGACTCCATAGCCTACGTGCGCTACCCCTCTTTCGCCTACACACCCGGCGAAAGCACACTCGACTGGGTCATGGCTATACTTTCCGACTGCCCCGCCATGATATTCGACATCCGCGACAACGGCGGCGGCAACCTCACCAACGCCGAAAGCATCGGCCGCCGATTCATCTCGCGCCGCACACTCGCCGGATACATCACCCACAAGACCGGCCCCGGCCACAACGACTTCTCCGAGCCCTACGCCTACTACTACGAGCCGCAACCCAATCGCTACACCTGGCTCAAGCCGGTCGTTATCCTCACCAATCGCAGCACATTCAGCGCCGCCAACAACTTCGCATCGTTCATGCACTCGCTGCCCGACGTGGCCCTCGTGGGCGACCGCACCGGCGGCGGCTCCGGCATACCATTCAACTCCGAAATCCCCTGCGGCTGGGCCGTGCGCTTCTCCTCATCGCCCGTCTACGACGCCAAGATGCGCTCAACCGAGCATGGCATCGACCCCGACATCAAAGTCGACCTCGACCCCGAACTCGCCCTCAAAGGCACCGACACCATGCTCGAAGCCGCCATCGACCTCGCCCTCACGATGTCCACCCCCGAATCACGCGCCACCCGCTAAGACTCGGGGTAAATAGCCACATCCTCACACACAGATACTTATCCTTCCGATTTAAAATTATCCAAACAAATAATTAGGCAAGATTCGAAAAAATCCAAACAAATAATTAAAAATACA
Source organism: uncultured Bacteroides sp. (assembly GCA_964456545.1). Lineage (GTDB taxonomy): Bacteria > Bacteroidota > Bacteroidia > Bacteroidales > Muribaculaceae > CAG-873. Next base: position 41,273 of record CAYWAM010000010.1, on the reverse strand, counting down.
GAAACAGCGGGCGACCCGAATTGAGGTCGCCCGCCGCCTTTTTTTTATGAGTGGGTGTTAGTTTTGACTTGTGAAGATTACGATGCGGTTCCAGCTGTTTTGTTCGTAAGGCTGCTTATCGGAACCTTCAGCATTAATCGACAGTCGCTTGGTGTCGATACCATACTTGCCGACGAGTGCATCGCGAACGGCTTCGGCTCGGCGCTTCGAGAGCTGCTTGTTGTAGGCGGCCGAACCGGTGTCGCGGTCGGCATAGCCCACAATAGCCACATTCTGGTCGGGATTGTCCTTCATCCACTGAGCGATGTTGTAGACGTTGACCATCTCCTCATCCGAAATAGTTGCCGAGTTGATTTTGAAGCGCACCGAGGCCATCAGCGGGGCCGACTCGATGACAACGGTCTCCGAGACGGGTTCTACGACTTCGGGACACGGCAGCTGCGACTCGGCCACAGCCAGTGCGGCCGCCGTCGTGGCGAGCGCGCCTCGCAATTCGTTCACCTGGTTATTAAGCGAATTGAGCTGCGACATATAGCTGCAAGGATTGTAGCTCTTGAAGTCGGAGCCGCCGAGGTTGAACGTAAAGCCGCCGACGACCGAGAGGTTCATATCGATGGGCGCACCGACTACATAATTATTGAAATTGTCGCCGGCAAACTGAGCGCGACCTTCAGCGAAAAAGTCGACATAACTGCAAAGCCGAAAACGCAGCTGCAAGCCGGCCGACACGGGTAGCGACCACGAATTCTGCTTGCGCTCGCCGCTATTGCGCCGGTCGTTGACCGTCGAAGCCGGTTTATAGTCCCACGTATAGGCTCCGCCGACACCCACAAATGGCACTATCGAGAAGACTCTACCGGGATTTACCCCGCCGAAGGAGTTAAACATATCCCACATAAAGTCGAAGTTGGCATTGGCCCACTTAGCCTTGCTGAATGTCTGATTATCCCAATGCAAGGCGCCGCCCATGAAGCCAAGTCGCCAGCCGACATAGGGCGAGAACCACTTGCCGAAGCCCAGGTTGTAGACCGCCGTCAGATGGTGGCGCTCGCTGCCATCGGGCAGCATATTTTCAACAAACGGCGATGCGACGCCGGCACCAATCTGAATCATCCAATTGTCGGAAGCAGTGGTGAAATAATGTGTCTTACAAGGCACTTCGGTGATTACGGCCTCTTCGACGACGACTATCGGCTGAGCGTGGACTTCAGAAGCCGCGAGTGCCGCCGCGCCGCACAGAGCCACTGCACATAACGTTTTCGTTTTCATTTTTCGGATAGTTTTGATTTGTTTGACTTTGTAAGTTGTTTGTGTGGATTTTACGAGCTAATAGTTTTTAAAGTTCTTAACAATTTACTTCCATTATGTTAAGGTTTAGAATCATAACAAGCGTTGTTTTTTATTTGTTCAAAAAAAGTTGTAACTTTGTGGTGTTGAAAAAAGAAATAAATACGCCATCGCCGTCGGAAAGCCCGAGCAAGAGCAAACCGTCGGGAAAAGGCGGCCGACGCCCCTATAGCACCGGCCGTCGTTATCGTGTAGAAATCACCAACGAGAACACGCTGTCGCGCGTGTGGTCGGTGAATCTGCGAGGCAAGCAGGTGGTGATTGCCGGCGCGATAGTCGTAGCGGCGATTGCATCGCTGGTGGCCGTGATATTCATGTTCACCCCGCTGGGCCTGCTACTGCCGGGCCAGCTCAGTGGCGAAGAGCGCCGCGGCTACACCGAAGCCGCCCTGCGCATCGACTCGCTCGAGCGCGTATCGGCCGTGCAAGTAGCCTACACTCGCAATCTCATCAACATCCTCAACGACTCGCTGCCCGAAGTCAACGAAGCCGAGTTGGCCGCCGCGGCCACTGCCACTCCGTCGGTAATCGACACACTCATCAGCGCCGGCGAGAGCGAACGCCGCTTCGTCAAGCAATTCGAACAAGACAGCCGCTTCAACCTATCGGTACTGTCGCCCATCGCAGCCACCGGCATGATTTTCGAAAGCCCGGCGATGACCACCACCGGTGCCGGGCCGATAATGGCCGTCTACCGAGGCACTGTCGTGAGTGTATTTTACGACCCCGATGGCTGGTCAACGGCCATCGTGCAGCACCCCAACGACTTCATCACCGTCTACGACAACCTCGATGAAGTGTACGTCGACCGCGGCGACAAAGTCGTAGCCGGCCAACGCATCGGCGAAGCCACTGCCTCGCGCCCTCTGTCGTTCGAGCTCTGGCATGGCGGCACTCGACTCAACCCCGCGACCTACATCCCACTCTAACCTCCAAAAGCAATAACCCAAAATTGAAATAAAGAATCAGCGGCGCCACAGCCGCGTATTTCTCAGATAATAAAGACCGTCGTTATGAAAAATATAGCCGTACTTGGGTCAACCGGATCAATCGGCACCCAGACGCTCAACATCATAAGCAATCATCCCGAGCGCTACCGCGCATCGGTGCTCGCCGCCGGCTCGCGCGTCGACGACCTCATAGCTCAAGCCAAGCAACTACATCCGGCCTTGGCCATCATCGGCCGCGAGGACTTGCTGCCGCGCCTGCGCGAAGCCCTGGAGCCTCTGGGCATAGCCACAGCGGCCGGCCCGACAGCCCTGGCCGAAGCCACCACTCGCGACGACGTCGACATGGTAGTCACCGCCACCGTCGGCTATAGCGGCATGCTGCCCACTGTGGCCGCCATCCGCGCCGGCAAGGACATAGCCTTGGCCAACAAAGAGACCATGGTCGTGGCCGGCGCACTCGTCACCGACTTGCTGTCAAAGTCGCCTTCGCGCGTCTTCCCGGTCGACTCCGAGCACTCGGCCATCTACCAATGCCTGCAGGGCGAAGACCCCGCTGCCGTGAAGCGCCTGCTGATTACGGCCTCGGGCGGCCCCTTCCGCCTCTGGGAGCCCGAGCGCATAGCCAAGGCCAAAGCCGCCGACGCCCTGCGCCACCCCAACTGGTCGATGGGTGCCAAAATCACCATCGACTCGGCCACCATGCTCAACAAAGCCTTCGAAATCATCGAAGCCCGCTGGCTCTTCGGCATCGGCCACGACCGCATATCGGCCATCGTGCATCCGCAGTCGATTATCCACTCGATGGTCGAATTCACCGACGGCGCTATCAAAGCACAGATGGGCGTGCCCGATATGGAGCTGCCTATCGCCTACGCGCTGGGCGAAGCCACTCGCCTCGAAGGCGTCAGCCCGGCCTGCGACCTACTGGCCACCGCACAACTCACCTTCGAGCAGCCCGACACAAATAAATTCCCATGCCTCACCCTGGCTCCATACGCTCTGGAGCGCGGAGGCAACTCGGCCTGCATCATCAACGCTGCCAACGAAATAGCCGTAGCCGCATTCTTGCGCGACCAAATCGGCTTCAACGACATCTACGCGACCATCACCGACACACTGGCCCGAGTCGACTTCATTGCCGACCCGGCGCTCGACGACCTCGTAGCCACCAACGACGAAGCTCGCCGCGTAGCCACCGAAATCATCAATCGCATAACTATCTAACGACAATAAATGGAAACATTTCTCATCAAGGCCTTGCAGCTGATTTTCGCTCTGATCATCCTAGTGACGATTCACGAGTTTGGTCACTACCTCTTCGCCCGCATCTTTGGCATCAAGGTCAACCGCTTTTACCTCTTTTTCAACCCCGGATTCTCTCTACTGAAGTATAACCCGCTGAAGGGCACCTTGCAGATATTCAGCCGCAGCGAAGATAGCGCCTGGAAGACGGTGCGCGTAGGCCGCGAACGCCAACCGCGCCCCGACGGCAAGCCCACTTGGCGCGACACCGTCTACGGCCTGGGCTGGCTGCCCCTGGGTGGCTACTGCGACATCGCCGGCATGGTCGACGAGACCAAGAGCGCCGACGACCTGGCCGCCGAGCCCCAACCCTGGGAATTCCGCACCAAAGCCGCATGGAAGCGTCTGCTGGTGATGGTGGCCGGCGTGCTGTTCAACTTCCTGCTGGCCGTAGCAATCTACATCGGCATCGCCGCACACTGGGGCGAGCGCGTCATCCCCTACGAAGCCGTCAACGAAGGCATGGACTTCTCCGAGCCCATGCACCGCGCCGGATTCGTCGATGGCGACATACTGCTGACCCTCAATGGCGAGGCCATCGACCCGCTGGCGTCGGCCGACAACTGGGGCCTCATCCAGCCCGACTCGCGCATCAACGTGCTACGCAACCATCGCGACACCATCGAAATCACCGTCAACGACGAGCTGCGCAGCGAACTCGTCGAAGCCAACCAGCCATACATGGGCATGCGCATACCCGTCGTAGTTGACGACGTAGTAGGCGGCGAAGGCGCCATCAAAGCCGGCCTGCAAGCCGACGACCGCATCCTGAAAGTGGCTTCGGACACCACCCCGTCGCTCTCGGAATTCTTCCCGGCGCTGAAGGCGTGCGCATCGCAGACCGTTCCGATGGTCATCCTGCGCGACGGTGCGGAAATCACCGTTCCCGTCGAAGTCAACTCCGATGGCAAAATCGGCATCCAACTGCGTCCCGGCCAGAAAATCTACGACGTAGTCGAAATCGAATACAACTTCTTCACGGCTATACCGCGCGGTTGGCAACACGGCGTCGACCGCCTCACCACCTACGTATCGTCGCTCGGCATGCTCTTCACCAAGGAAGGCGCCAAGAGTGTCGGTGGCTTCGGCGCACTTGGCAGTTTGTTCCCCACGCAGTGGAATTGGCTGTCGTTCTGGGAGATTACCGCCTTCCTATCGGTAATCCTCGCCTTCATGAACATCATTCCCATCCCGGCACTCGACGGCGGCTACACCCTGTTCCTGCTTATCGAGATAATCACACGCCGCAAGCCCAGCGAGCGCTTCCTCGAAATCGCCAACATGATTGGCATGGGCCTGCTGCTACTCCTGCTCCTCTACGCCAACCTTAACGACATTTATCGCTTAGTGCTCAAATGATAAACTATCCGAACATCACACTGCGGCGCGGCAAAGAAGAGTCGCTTGACCGCTTTCATCCCTGGGTATTCTCAGGCGCGATAGCCCACATGCCCGAAGGCATCGAAGAGGGCGACATCGTACGCGTAGTAGCTTCCGACGGCCGCGTCATCGGCGTGGGCCACTACCAGATCGGCTCGATCGCCGTGCGCATCCTGGCCTTCGACGACATCGAAATCGCCGACGACTTCTACCGCGCATCAATCGAGCGAGCAGCCGCCATGCGCCGCGCTCTCAACCTTCAACGCCCCGACAACACCGCCTATCGCCTCGTACACGGCGAAGGCGACTTCCTGCCCGGCCTCGTTGTCGACGTCTACGGCGACACAGCCGTCGTTCAGGCCCACTCGCCCGGCATGCACTACGCCCGCCACACAATCGCAAAAGCACTGGTCGACGTAGCCGGCATCGCCAACGTCTACTACAAGTCCGAGACTACGCTGCCCTACAAAGCGCGCCTCGACCCCGTCAACGACTACCTCATCGGCCACGCCACCGACTGCACCGCCCTCGAGAACGGCCTGCGATTCAACATCGACTGGCTGCGCGGACAGAAGACCGGCTTCTTCGTTGACCAGCGCGACAATCGCTCGCTGCTCGAACACTACAGCCGCGGCCGCCGCGTGCTCAACATGTTCTGCTACACGGGCGGCTTCTCGGTCTACGCCCTGCGTGGCGGCGCCGTCAAGGTCGACTCTGTCGACTCGTCGGCCAAAGCCATCTCGCTCACCGAAGCCAACGTAGCCCTGAACTTCGGCCCCGACGCACCCCACTCGGCCTACGCCGTCGATGCATTCAAACACCTCGACTCGACCCCCGACGGCGCCTACGACCTGATAGTGCTCGACCCGCCCGCATTTGCCAAGCATCGCAATGCACTGCGCAACGCCCTGCGCGGCTACCAGCGCCTCAACGCAGCCGGCATCGCGAAAGTAGCTCCCGGCGGCATCGTCTTCACCTTCTCGTGCTCGCAAGCCGTCAGCCGCGAACAGTTCCGCTTGGCCGTATTCTCGGCTGCCGCTCAGACCGGCCGCCGCGTGCGCATCCTGCACCAGCTCACCCAGCCGGCCGACCACCCCGTCAACATCTATCACCCCGAAGGCGAATACCTCAAGGGCCTAATATTATACGTGGAATAATCCATAAAAAACTACATAGGCAATGTCAAAACTTACCAATCTGGTGTCAGCTGCAGCTCTGACACTGTCAATCACTCCCGCTATGGCTCAGACCAATACCGAAGCGGCAAAGTTCGACTACGTGGTCGACCGCTTTGCCGACATCGAAGTGCTCCGCTACCCGGTGCCCGATTTCGAATCTCTTTCGCTCGACCAGAAGCGACTCGTCTACTACCTGACTGAAGCCGCCATCTGGGGCCGCGACATCCTTTGGGACCAAAACTACAAGCACAACCTCGCAATCCGCGACATGCTCGAAGCCGTATATCACAACTACGCAGGCGACCGCAACGATGCCCAATACCAGGCATTCGAGACATACCTCAAGCAAGTAGAATTCGGCAACGGCATCCATCACCACTACTCGACCGACAAGTTCGTGCCCGCATTCTCGGCCGAATGGCTCGGCGCCGAAGTCGACAAACTGCCCGAAGGCCGCTGGACTCCCGTGCGCGCCGAAGTATTCGCCGCCATCTTCGACCCCAACGTGGCTGCTAAGCGCGTCAACCAAGCTGCCGGCGCCGACCTGATTCTGACCTCGGCCAACAACCTCTACGACGGTGTCACACAGCAGGAAGTAGAAGACTACTACAACGCTCTCAAAGACCCCAACGACGCCACTCCCATCTCCTACGGCCTCAATAGCCGCGTCACCAAGCGCGATGGCCGCGTCGTAGAACAAATCTACAAGCTCGACGGCTACTACTCGGAAGCCATCGCTCACATCGTCGACAACCTCACCCGCGCTATGGCATACGCCGAGAGCGACGCCCAGCGCACCATCATCGCCCGCCTCATCGACTTCTACACCACCGGCGACCTGGCCGTATTCGACGACTACTCGATTCGCTGGACCGAGGACACTGCCTCGCAAGTCGACTTCATCAACGGCTTCATCGAAAGCTACGGCGACCCCCTGGGCATGACAGGCGCTTGGGAGTCAATCGTCAACTTCAAAAACGTAGCTGCAAGCCACCGCACCGAGGTGCTGTCGACCAACGCCCAGTGGTTTGAAGACCACTCACCCGTCGACCCGCGTTTCCGCAAAGAAAAAGTCAAGGGCGTATCGGCCAAGGTAATCACCGCCGCAATCCTCGCCGGCGACGCATACCCCTCAACCCCGATTGGCATCAACCTGCCCAACGCCAACTGGATTCGCGCCGCACACGGCTCGAAGTCGGTAACAATCGAAAATATCACCATGGCCTACGACGAAGCCTCGCACGGCAACGGCTTCAACGAAGAATTCGTCATCGACGAACCCACTCGCCAGCTGCTCGAGAAGTACCTCTTCATCACCGACAACCTGCACACCGACCTCCACGAGTGCCTCGGCCACGGCTCGGGCCGCCTGCTGCCCGGTGTTGACCCCGATGCCCTCAAGGCCCATGGCTCCACTCTCGAAGAAGCCCGCGCCGACCTCTTCGCACTCTACTACCTGGCCGACCCGAAGCTCGTCGAACTCGGCCTGCTCGACAACCCCGACGCCTACAAAGCCGAATACTACAAATACATTCTCAATGGCCTGATGACGCAGCTGATGCGCATCGAACCCGGCAAAGACATCGAAGAAGCCCACATGCGCAACCGCCAGCTCATCGCTGTCTGGGCTTTCGAACACGGCCATAAGGACAAAGTCATCGAACTCGTCAAGCGCAAAGGCAAGACCTTCGTACGCATCAACGACTACGAAGCTCTGCGCGGCCTATTCGGCCAGCTCCTGGGCGAAATCCAGCGCATCCGCAGCGAGGGCGACTACGCTGCCGGCGAAGCCATGGTCGAGCGCTACGCTGTCAAAGTCGACCAAAAGCTGCACAAAGAAGTGCTGCGTCGCTACGCCACCCTCGACATCGCACCATATCGCGGCTTCGTAAACCCCGTCTACACGCCCGTCTACGACCTCAACGGCACCATCATCGACGTAAAAATCAGCTACAGCGAAGACTATCTGCCTCAGGTACTCCGCTACAGCAAAGAATATCACGGCCTGACGAAATAACGCGCAATTGGCCGCGGCATGCCGCGGCCCCAAATTGCGCCCCACATATTACAAAATCGACATTGGTCGCGGCATGCGACCGCGGCATGTAGGGTCGCGGCATGCCGCGGCCCTACATTTTGCGAATTCAACAATTGTATTTGCACAAGTGGCAGAAAATGATTAACTTTGCAGCCGAAAATATGTGGAAAGATTTGGCTGCTTGCAACCACTCGAAAAAATGCTAAAATTGCACTATCACAAATAGTTGCACGTCGCGTGCCAAGCATCTCGCTTGGTCGCTGCGCATAGCCAGATCGCCCGCAGGCGCCGGAGACATCCGCGCAGGCGGTTTTTTTATTAACTTATTCAACCAATTGGCTATGAATTATTTATTCACATCCGAATCAGTTTCTGAAGGGCATCCCGACAAAGTTGCCGACCAGATTAGCGACGCCGTACTCGACGAATTCCTGGCGCGCGACCCCAACTCAAAAGTAGCTTGCGAGACACTCGTTACCACCGGACAAATCGTTGTGGCCGGCGAAGTTCTCTCAAACTCATACATCGACATCACGGGCACGGCACGCCGCGTGGCCACATCCATCGGCTACAACCGCTCAGAGCTGGGCTTCGACGGCCGCTCGTGCGGCGTACTGCTGGCCGTACACGAACAGAGCCCCGACATCAACCGCGGCGTCGACCGCAGCGAGCCCCAAGAACAGGGCGCCGGCGACCAAGGCATGATGTTCGGCTACGCTACAGACGAAACACCCATCTACATGCCGCTGACCGTAGCTCTGAGCCACGCCGTGCTCAAGGAGCTGTCGGCAATCCGCGCTGAAGGCTCGGCAATGCCCTACCTGCGCCCCGACTCGAAAAGCCAAGTGACAGTAGAATACACCCCCGAAGGCCAACCCGTAGCCATCGACACTATCGTCATTTCTACACAACACGACGAATTCCTCACCCCCGCTGCCTCCGGCCTTAGCCAAGAAGAATGCGACCGCCAGATGCAACAGCGCATCGAAGCCGACGTGCGCTCGATACTGCTGCCTCGCGTCAAGACAGCACTCCCCGAGCATATCCGCACACTGCTCGATGAAGACAAAGTGCGCCTGCTCGTGAACCCCACCGGCAAATTCGTAGTCGGCGGCCCCGACGGCGACACCGGCCTCACCGGTCGCAAAATCATCGTCGACACCTACGGTGGCCACGGCGCTCACGGTGGTGGCGCGTTCTCAGGCAAAGACCCCTCGAAAGTCGACCGCTCGGCTGCCTATGCAGCTCGCCACATCGCCAAGAACTTGGTAGCTGCCGGCGTAGCTTCGCGCGCGCTCGTTCAAGTAGCATACGCCATCGGCGTGGCCGAACCCGTATCGCTGACCGTAAACACCTACGGCACATCGCAGCTGGGCCTCACCGACGGCGAAATATCGCGCCGCGTAGCCGCAATCTTCGACATGCGCCCGCACGCCATCATCGAACGATTCAAGCTCCGCAACCCAATCTACCGCGAGACAGCCACTTACGGCCACGTCGGTCGCACTCCGCGCACCGTGACCAAAACTTTTACCGACGACCAGGGCCAACCCTTCACTCGCGAAGTTGAACTCTTCACTTGGGAAAAGCTCGATTACGTCGACCGCGTAAAAGCCGCTTTCGGCCTTTAATCGCACCACTATTTGCCGGTACGCGCCTCAAATTCGACAAAATTCAAGCAAATAATTTTTATTATTGCCCAAATTAATGTAACTTTGTGCGCTTATAAACCGAAAAAATAAATCTAAAACCCGTTAAATATATCAATGGCAACTCTTGAAAAAATTAGAAGCAAGTCGGTGCTGCTCTTTGTGATCATCATCGTAGCACTTCTTGCCTTCATTCTTGGAGACTTCCTGACTTCTGGCCGCAACTTAATCGGCTCAGGCACAACTATGGCCGAAGTCGGCAACGTTAAAGTCGATTACACCGACTATCAGAAACGTATCAACGAAGAGCAACAGCTCCAGCAGCAACAGCAGCAGCGCCAAATCGACAACGGCGTGCAGACTATGAACGTCATCAACGACCTGCTTGTTGAAAAAATGCTCGATAAAGAATATGAAGATCTCGGCATCACCGTTACCGACGCCGAAATCTCAGAAGCTATGACCGGTGAAACTCCCCACCCCATCGCTCAGCAGTTCATCTACCAGGTATCGCAATACCTGGGCCTGCAGCGCCCCTCGGGTGCCGACGTGCTCGCCGCCATCAAGGCTCCGGCAGCTCACAACCTGGCTCCCGAACTCGCTCAGCAGCTCACTCAGAGCTGGTCTGAACTCGAAAAGGCCGTTGAGCAAGTTATGCTCCGCGAGAAGTTCGACCGCCTAATGCTCGGCCTCTTCACCGCCAATGAGCTCGACGCCCAGAGCCTCTACAACGACGTATCGTCGACTCGCCACATCCAGTACGCCTACAAGGAATTCTCGACCGTCGATGCTGCAGAAGCTGAAGTCACCGACGCCGACCGCAAGGCTGCTTGGGAAGAAAACAAAGAATTCTACCGCCTCGACGAAGAAGGCCGCACCATCAGCTACATCATCGTGCCCATCCAGCCCTCTGCTGCCGACCGCGCTGCCGGCCAGAAAGCCGTTGAAGAAGCCATCGCTACTCTCAACGCCACCGAAGGCACCGAAGGCGTAGCTACCGACAGCCGCTTCGTTGTGAACCCCGCCACCGTCACCTATGCTCAGGTGCGCGACAACTCGCTCAAGGCATTCCTCGACACAGCTACCGTAGGCGAAGCCGTACTGCTGAAGAACATCGGCGACAACTACAACATCGTGAAGCTGCTCGACGTTACAAACGACATCGACTCAATCAACATCTCATTCCTCGGCCGCGCTGACAACGGCAACCTCGACTCACTCAAGACCAAGCTCGCCGAAGGCGCTACCTTCGCTTCGCTGATCGACAACGTGACCGTAGGCGGCACCGACAGCATCTGGACCAACCTCATCAACCCGCAGACCCCTGCCGAGCTGAAGAAGGCCCTCACCGAGCACGCTGTAGGCGAAGTATTCGTTTACACTGACTCTACTCAGGCTACCCCCGTACAGGCTATCTACCGCGTCAACGAGCGCCACGCTCCCGTCAAGGTGTACAACGCTGCCGAAATCACTTTCGTAGTTGACCCCTCGCAGGAAACACTGACCAACCTGTCGCAGAACCTCAATACATTCGTAGCCAACAACTCGTCAGCCGAACTCTTCAAGCAGAACGCTGCTGAAGCCGGCTACAACGTACAGAAGGGCTTCGTAACTGCATCATCAGCTATGGTAGGCAGCGCCACCGACTCGCGCCAGTTCGTTAAGTGGGTAATGGACGCAAAAGCCGGCCAAGTAATGCCCGTACAAGGCGACAGCAAGCAGTCGTACCTGCTCACTATCGCTGTTGAAAACATCTACGACGACGACTTCCTGCCCTGGAACGCTGAACTGATTGCCGACGAAATCAACGCTCGCGCACTCAACAACAAGCGCGCTCAGGTGCTGCTCGACAAATATGCCGGCAAGGCCGAAAACATCGAAGGCTATGCCAAACTCATGGAAGTAGCTCCCCAGAAGGGCGACGCAATGTTCGGCTCGAACTCACTGGCCATGATTGGCATGGGCGAAAACACCCTCCAAGGCATCATCGACGCTGCCGAAGTTGGCAAGCTCGTCGGCCCCGTTAAGGGCAACAACGGCGTGATGGTATTCGTAGTTGACGCTGCCGACAACATGGGCCGCGAATTCACCGTCGAAGAATACACCCGCCAGTTCAACAACCAACTGAACCTCTGCAATCCTCGAGTACTCCAGGACAACCGCTACATGCGCCTCGTACTCCAAGGTGCTGAAAAGGCAGAAAACCACAGCCTCAACTTCATCCAGGGCATCGGCGAATAAGTCGTAGCCACCCTGCATAAGGCTCCGAAATAACACACCGGGCCGCTTAGCCTCGCGGCTAAAGCGGCCCGGACTCTTTTTACCTAAATCCACCCCCTCACACACGACTATGGCACAGAAAATGGACTGGTCGCTACTCATCAACGACAAGCGACTCGGACTCGAGGACTTCCACGACACTAACAAAAGCCGCGTGCGCACCGACTTCCGCCGCGACTTCGACCGCTTGGTATTCTCGTCGCCCTTCCGACGACTGCAGAACAAGACTCAAGTGTTCCCGCTGCCGGGCAGCATCTTCGTGCACAACCGCCTGACTCACTCGATGGAAGTAGCCTGCGTGGGCAAGTCTATGGCCGACGAGATAGCCATCGGACTTCGCGAGCGTCACCGCGATTGCCGTCCCGAGATTTTCGACCACATCGGCGACATAGTCAGCGCAGCCTGTCTAGCCCACGACCTGGGCAACCCTCCATTCGGCCACTCAGGCGAAAAAGCAATTTCGACATACTTCAGCGAAGGCGAAGGAAAAGCCTTGAAAGAAAAGCTGAGCGAGCGCGAATGGGCCGACCTCACCCACTTCGAAGGCAACGCCAACGCCTTCCGCGTGCTCACTCACCAGTTCAAAGGCCGCCGACGCGGAGGCTTCGCCATGACATACTCCATGGTGGCCTCAATCGTAAAATACCCCTTCGAAGCCCGCTTGGCTAAAAAAGGCAAGTTCGGATTCTTCACCTCGGAAACCGACGACTTCGTAAAAGTAGCCGACGAGCTGGGTATGATACGCTTCGACACACCCGACGGAGCTATTCGCTACGCACGCCACCCCCTGGTCTACATAGTCGAAGCTGCCGACGACATCTGCTACGAAGTGATGGACATCGAAGATGCCCACAAGCTAAAGATTCTATCGACACGCGAGGTGCTCGACGCATTTCTGTCGTACTTCGACGACGAAAAGCGTAGCCACATGACCGAGGTGATGAAAAACGTCACCGACCCCAACGAGAAGATTGCCTACCTGCGTTCGTGCGTTGTCGGCACGCTGGTAAAGAACTGCGCTGCGACTTTCCTCGAACACGAAGACGAAATACTCAGCGGCACGATGGACGGCCCGCTGCTGCAATACATCGACGAGTTGCCACGCCAAGGCTACGCACGATGCAACGACCTCTCGTGGGCGAAAATTTACTGCTCGGGCGACGTTGTCGACATCGAACTGGCCGGCAACCGCATCATCTCTTTTCTACTCGAAAAGCTCATACACGCCGTGCTCAACCCCGAGCTCAACTACTCGCGACTGCTGCTCGCAAAATTCCCCGACCAGTACGATGTGGCCGCCCCCACGCTCTACGGCCGCATACAAGCCGTGCTCGACCACGTCAGCGCCATGACCGACGTCTACGCACTCGACCTCTACCGCAAACTCAACGGCATTCAACTGAGAATAGAGAACTAATGAGAATAAGCCACCTACTGACAGTTATCACCATATTCAGCGCCGCCTTCGTGGCCGGCTGCGGCTCCGAATCCGAATCTGAATCGGCCACCTTTACAGAAGAAAAATACCCCGAATACAACACCGAGTGGTATGACTCGCTGACAAACGCAGCATCTGAGTTTGCAGCTCTCAAACCCATGGATAGCGACGTGAGCCGCTTCATGGCAAAATGGAGCCTGCGAGGCATGTCAATGGCCATAACTCGCAACGACTCTCTGCTCTATGCGCGCGGCTACGGCTGGGCCGACGAAGAGGCCGGCATACCGATGAGCCCAACTACCGGTGTACGCATCGCATCTGCATCAAAGCTCGTGACGGCCGTCGCCATCATGAAAATGTGCCGCGACAGCCTGCTGACGCTCGACACTCCGGTATTCGGCACTCGCGGCATACTGAGCGATTCGAGCTACATTAATGTAATCCGCGACCAGCGCGTCTACGATATCACTGTCGACCACCTACTGCGCCACACAGGCGGTTTTTCGGGACGCGCAGGCGACCCCATGTTCAGCCAGCTCGACCTCATAAAAGCTCACAAACTCGACTCAGCACCGCGATTCGACGAACTCGCTCACTTGGTCATCGCTCGCCGACTCGGCGCAGAGCCCGGCAAAGTATACAATTATAGCAACTTTGGCTACCTGCTACTATCGCTCATAATCGAAAAAGCCAGCGGCCAGAGCTACTGGGACTACGTGCAGCAACATATTCTCGCTCCTATCGGAGCCGGCGGCTTCCACGCTGCCGGCAACTACTACGCCGACCGCGCCCCCGACGAATCCCGATACTATGCCCCCGACAACAAACTAGTCGACGAATTCACCGGCAGTGGCCGCCAAGTGCCGCGAGTATATGGCGGCAGCGACATCGAAGGCCTCATGGGCGGCGGCGGATGGGTGGCCTCAGCCCCGGGCCTCGCACGACTGATCGCAGCCATCAATGGCTGCGAAGGCATACGCGACATCCTCGGCTCAGGCTCCATAGCCATGATGACCGAGCACGACCCCGATATAGACCAGCCACTAACCCGCGGCTGGAACTACATCGACGACGACGGCTCATGGGTGCGCACCGGCACACTCTACTCATCGCACGTACTCATCAAACAATTCCCCGACGGCGAATGCTGGACATTGGTGACCAACACCGGCGTGTGGATTGGCTTCCGCTTTGCCTCACACATGTCGCACCTAGTCGACCAACTACGCGAACGCTACAACGCTGACCTGCCGCGCCGCAATCTTTTCTGACGCCGACCGGCGCAGAGTCACACAAGCGCTGACGCTGCAAGTCACGGCGCATAGCAGTTCACAACAACACGACGCACCCGGATGGCTAAAGGCTATCCGGGTGCGTCGTATTAAGTGAGTCTGTCGCCCTAGGGCGCAGTGGTTTTAATCGGCCAGGGGTGCTTCGGCAACGCCTGCAAGAACGGGGTCAATCATGATGCGACCACAATATTCGCACACGATAACCTTCTTGTGCATGCAGATTTCCATCTGCTTCTGCGGGGGAATACGGTTGAAGCAACCACCGCAAGCGTCGCGCTGTACGTAAACGATACCGAGACCATTGCGAGCGTTCTTACGAATACGCTTGAAAGCAGCGAGGGTACGTTCGTCAATCTTATCCTCAATGTTCTTAGCCTTACCGCGCAGAGTTTCTTCCTCCTGACGGGTTTCACCAACGATTTCGTCGAGTTCGCTGCGCTTTTCAGCGAGAATGTGCTCCATATCATCGAGGCGCTGACGAGTAGCGTCGATATCGGCGCGACGATTATCCATAGCGCGCGAGTGGTCGTTGATATGCTTCTGAGCGAGTTCAATCTCAAGCGACTGGAATTCGACTTCCTTGTGGAGCAGGTCGTATTCGCGATTGTTGCGCACGTTGTCCATCTGCTCGTTGTAGCGCTGGATTAGGCTCTGGCAAGAGAGAATCTTCTCGTTTTCGGCCTTAACTGCTGATTCGAGTTCGGCGATTTCGAGCGAATAGTTCTCGATGCGAGTGTGGAGGCCTGCGATCTGATCCTCAAGGTCTTTCACCTCGAGAGGGAGCTCGCCGCGGATAGTCTTGATGCGGTCAATCTCGCTCAGGATGGTCTGCAGGTCGTAGAGCGATTTGAGGCGCTGTTCAACCGAGGGTGTCTGTTCAGTTTTCTTTTCTACTGCCATGGCGGTTATAAGTAGTTAATCGGATTTGTTTCCAACTGTGAATAATAGACTGCAAAGTTAGCAAATTTTTCTGTAATAGCGCGATAAAAAATATCTTTAGCGCACGATTCGCTCTCGAAATGGCCGATATCGAGGATGAAAATGTCGGCTCCGTGGTCGACAAAGTCGTGATAGCGGACATCGGCTGTGACGTAGGCTCCAGCCCCGGCAGCAATAGCCTTGGGGATGAATTCGCCTCCGGCACCGCCACAAAGGGCGATGCGGGTGAATGTGCCGACAGAGGCTCGCGAGCAGCGAATAGGCATCGCGCCGAAGGCTGCGTGCACCAGCTGAGCAAACGCAGCAGCATCACACGGCTCAGCCAAATCGGCTATCACGCCCAGCCCTGTAGCAGCCTCGGGAGCCGACGGCTGCAGCGGAGCTACGACCGTAGCGCCCAAGCGACGAGCCATCTCGGCCGACACGCCACCGACTGCAGAGTCGAGAGCCGTGTGCGACGAGTAAATGACTACGCCGGCGCGGATAGCGGCGATGACAGTGCGCTCCACGCACGAATCGCCGGCAATACGCTTAAGCCCACGGAAGAGCAGCGGATGGTGGGTGATGACCAAGTTGCAGCCGCGTTCGATGGCTTCGGCCACGACCGCCTCGGTGGGGTCGAGCGCCAACAGCACACCGGTGCATGGCTGCTGCACATCGCCCACTTGCAGGCCCGAGTTATCCCAAGATTCCTGCAGGTGCAGCGGAGCGCAGCTGCCTATTGCGGCTAATATGTCGGCACAGGTCGGGGTCATTTCTTTTCAGGAGCGATTTCAAGCTGCAGTTCGTCGAGCTGCTTCTGGTCGACAGGAGCAGGAGCGTCGAGCATGACGTCGCGACCCGAGTTGTTCTTCGGGAAGGCGATGCAGTCGCGAATCGAATCGAGGCCGGCAAAAATCGACACCCAACGGTCGAGGCCGTAGGCCAGACCACCGTGAGGGGGTGCACCGTACTTGAAGGCATTCATCAGGAAGCCAAACTGCTCCTGAGCCTTTTCGGGGGTAAAGCCGAGAATCTCGAACATCTTGGCCTGCAGGGCACTGTCGTGGATACGGATTGAACCGCCACCGACTTCGATGCCGTTGATGACCATATCGTAGGCATCGGCACGCACCTCTTCGGGCTTAGTGTCGAGCAGGGGTATATCTTCGTCTTTGGGATGGGTGAAGGGGTGGTGCATAGCCATCAGGCGCTGCTCCTCGTCGCTCCACTCAAACATGGGGAAGTCTACCACCCAGAGGCAAGCAAACTTGTTCTTATCGCGCAGGCCGAGCTGACGAGCCACCTCGAGGCGAAGCTCGCAGAGCTGCTTGCGGGTCTTCATAGCGTCGTCGCCGCTAAGAATCAGGATAAGGTCGCCGGGCTCGGCATTCATAGCCTTGGCGAGTTCCTGCAGGGCGGGTTGGTCGTAGAACTTATCGACCGACGATTTGACGGTGCCGTCTTCGCCGACGCGAGCATAAACGAGACCCTTGGCACCCACCTGCGGACGCTTCACGTAGTCGGTGAGCTGGTCGAGCTGCTTGCGTGTGTAGTAAGCTGCACCCTTGGCGCAGATACCGCCGATGTAGGCAGCGCTGTCGAATACGCCGAAGCCGTGACCCTTGAGCACATCCATCAGTTCGACAAACTTCATGTCGAAACGCAAGTCGGGCTTATCAGAGCCGTAGTACTTCATAGCGTCGGCCCAGGGCATACGCAAGAAGGGTTCGGTGAGCTCAACACCGTGGATTTCTTTGAACAGGTGCTTGGCCATACCTTCGAAGAGGGTGATGATATCTTCCTGCTCTACGAAGCTCATCTCGCAGTCGATCTGCGTAAACTCGGGCTGACGGTCAGCGCGGAGGTCTTCGTCGCGGAAGCACTTCACAATCTGGAAGTAGCGGTCCATGCCCGACACCATCAGCAGCTGCTTGAGCGTCTGAGGCGACTGAGGCAGAGCGTAGAACTGGCCGGGATTCATGCGCGAAGGCACGATGAAGTCGCGAGCGCCTTCGGGAGTCGAGCCTACGAGCATCGGGGTTTCGATTTCGAGGAAGCCCTTCGAGTCGAGGTAGCGACGCACTTCCATAGTCATGCGGTGGCGCAGCTCGAGGTTGCGACGCACGGGAGCACGACGCAGGTCGAGGTAGCGATAGCGCATGCGCAGGTCGTCGCCGCCATCGCTTTCGTCTTCGATAGTGAAAGGCGGAACTTCACTGGTATTAAGCACCTTAAATTCGGTTGCAATCAATTCGATGTCGCCGGTGGGCAGATTGGCATTCTTAGCTGTACGCTCGGCAACAGTGCCGCGCACCTGCACCACGAACTCGCGGCCGAGGTGCGAAGCTTCGGCGTTGAGCGCAGCGTCAGTATCATCGTTAAAAACTACCTGTGTGATGCCATAACGGTCGCGGAGGTCAACAAAAGTCATGCCTCCCATCTTGCGAGCACGCTGCACCCAGCCTGCGAGTGTCACCTCGCGGCCGGCGTCGCTGAGTCGGAGCTCGCCGCACGTATTAGTTCTGAACATAGCTATGTTGTAGTGGTTGAATTCTATTAACTCGCAAAGATACAAAAATTTCAGCAGACTTTTTGTGCCTCAGGCCACAAATATTAGGACAAAGCCTCAAAAAACGGCAAAAAAGTGTACATATAAAGCGACGAGTGCCTCCGGCATAGCCGGAAGCACTCGTATGTAGGGTTATGGTCGTTGCAGAGCAGAGGTTATGCCTCGCCTACAGGCTGTACGTTGATAAACTTGCGACCATTGCGACCTTCGGTGAACACTACGACGCCATCGATGAGGGCATAGATAGTGTGATCCTTGCCAAGACCAACGTTGAGGCCCGGGTGGTGAGCCGTGCCACGCTGACGCTTGATGATGTTACCAGCCTTGCAAGCCTGGCCACCAAAAATCTTCACACCGAGTCGCTTGCTTTCTGATTCGCGGCCGTTCTTCGAACTACCGACACCTTTTTTATGTGCCATTTCTGAAAATCTTTTTTAATTTGTTAAGCGACTACGTCTTTAATAATAACTTTGGTGAAATACTGGCGATGACCGTTTTTGCGGCGATAGCCTTTGCGACGCTTCTTCTTGAAGACGATCACTTTGTCACCTTTCACGAGCGGGGTAGCAACCTCGCAAACTACTTTTGCACCTTCAACAGTGGGTGCGCCGACCTTAACGGCACCTTCGGCGTCAACGAGCAGAACGCGGTCGAATTCAACCGTCTGACCTTCCTTGACTTCTTCGCCGAGGTAGTGTACATACAGGAAGCGGTCCTTTTCAGCTTTGAACTGCTGGCCCTGAATTTCTACGATAACGTACATTATAACAGTTAATTATAAAGTTAACCCGCCGGGCGGCTCTAAGTCTCTTTGCAGAGAAAAGTGCTCTTGTGAAGAGCCCGTGACGGAAAATGCAGCGCAAAGTTACAAATTTTTCCGCCATTTAAGCACCATAGCGCCTCTCTCATTGCGATTATTAACAAAGATTAACTCTTACAACAAAGACGAATTACGCCCATCTTCAAAAGCAGCCGCCTAAAACTTTCATATGCAAGCGAGAAATAGCATGGAGCCACCAATAGCGCACCCGCATCCAATTTCTCACGAAGATATGCCGCTCGCTCCTTTATGTTTGTGTCAAAATTAAAGTCGACACTCACCGGATGCTCGAGCGGCAAACGCATCTCAAGGCCATGTCGCTGATAATAATCCCATTCATCAGCCACATAGTGTGGCTTACCTAAAGAAATGAGCAACTTGGCCGCAGCTCGGTTAATTCCATAACAAAATGTCCCGAAAGCTTTGCTTGGCCGCGACACATATTTACGACCATCTTCAATCGCCGTGTTCCATGGCAAATAGAAGAAATAGTGCGAAAAAAGCACGACTCGGGGTCGCGAGGAATCAAGCCACCTAGCCGCCCACTCAGACATGGGCGCAAAGTCTTCATCGAAACTCACATCATCCTCAAGGACGAATGCAAACCTATCGTCGCTCGCAGCTATCCGACGCCACACGTTATAATGCGACACAGCACATCCTATCTCACCTTCAAAAGCAGGGTCACTAAACACTCGGCCAAACCGATGCTGCTCGAAAAGTTCGGACAACTGCGACGAACTGAGCAACTTACCATAGACGCCCGTCACAAACTCGGCATCGGCAAACGGCGTCGAAGCCAGCAAGCGGCGCATATACTCGCGACGCTCTACATCCTTTTCGAGATTTATGACGTATGACTTCATCGCACCACCGGTTCTTTACGATAAATATGCAGCAAATGCAACTTGCGAAGTAGCATTCGCTTTAATATCTTAATGTAATCGAATATACATGGATAATTCGAGACGGCTCGCGCTGCGCCATCGTAGTCGTATTGCCAATCGTGGCGCGAGGCTATATTGCTATCAAACCGCGCATTGACTGCTATCGGGTGCGGCACAAACGCCAGCAAATCGAGCCCACGCGAGTAGAAATAATCCCACTCATCGGCAATAAACGATGGTCGGCCAAGGCTAAGCAGCAGTCGAGCCCCGGCCGGGTTGAGCATATAGCATTCAGTACCGAAGCCTTGTATTGGTCGAGCTACCTTCCCACTCCCCACAACCGACCGAAAGCGTGTATAAAAGAAATGGCGGGGCAACAGCAATGCACGCGGACGCGACGTCGCAAGCCACGAATCGGCAAACGCCAACACATCGCTCCACGAGCCATCGAAAGCGATATCATCCTCAAGCACCATAGCCGGCTGTCCGCCATCGGCAATCCGCTGCCACAGAAGGTGATGCGAAAGCACGCAGCCCACTTCGCCCGGCTGCGGGCACCCTACCCGTCGACGTCCATAAGCTTCAAAATCAAACGCCTCGGCAAGCTCAGCCTCCGACATAAGCCTCCCATCGATAGCCGCCACAAACTCAGCATCGGCAAACGGCGTCGCAGCCAGTTCGCGCTCCATGGCATGGCGACGAGCCGCATCCGAAGGCAAATTCACAACGTAAACTTTCATCATGACAGCAACTGACGAATTCGTGAAACAAACAAGCGCGGTCCGGGCACAAGCACATAAAGTATCAAAGCCAGCACCGCCGCAAAAGGCAACAGCACCGCCGCACCGCTGAGCAACAACGCGCAAAAGCTATCGAACGGATCAATCGGCACATAGCGCATAGCAAGTAGCAGCACTCCGACGGCCGGCACCACACCCAGCAGATGCAGCACAAAAAGCTTCCAGTAAACTCCGACCGGCTCGTGCAAGCCACTTCTAAATACATATATAGGCTTCCAAATCAATACTATAACCACCAGCGACACAAGCACGCCCGCGAGGATTCCCGGCAGCCCCCAAAGCAAGCCACCGACAATCGACAGGCCGACATTAAGCACCGCCTCTGCGACAGCCGCCCATACGTCGGCAAATAATCCATAAGCTATTTTAAACACATCTACCGCCTGGCGATACGAGTTGATAGCAAATATCGATGTAAGCAGTACCAGCACTTCCGACGGCAGTAAATACTCCGAGCCAAGCCACAGCGACACCAGCGGCTGCATCAGCACCAAGAGAGCGGCCGAAGCAACAGCGCTGATAAAAAAACGCAGCGACATCAGCTCGGCAAACACATCAAGAATGCGACGGCGATTGCCCTCGGCTACAAGATTACCCACTCCGGCTTGCAAGCCATTGAACACAGCATCGAGCAGCATAAGCAGTGCCGAAATCACTATCATATAGTTACCATAGTAGGTAACCATAGCCAGCGACACACAGCCGTAGATAATCAAGGGTGAAGTCTGCGTCAGCACATAGTATGAAATACGGTGAATAAACAGGCGACGTGTATCGCGCAAGATTCCCGAATAACGATGCAACAGCTCCGAAGTCGACGCCACCGGCTCATTCAGATACGGATAGCGCCGACGCGTCACACAGTCAAGCGCCACAGCCGACACCACGGCCGATACACCCTCGACTACGAGCCACCACACATACGGATTGTCGAGAATCAACACCACCGACATCTGCACAAGCACCTTCACAAGACCGACCGTCTGCACGGTACGGGTCACAACATAGTTTTGCTGGTCGGCTTGCAGCACCACCTGCGTATAATTAATAAAGTACGAAAGCAAGGTGCCCACAAGCAGAGTTCCGAACGATGCGTATGCATACCACAGCGGCAGCGTCATCGACGCAAATATCCGCGGGAAGAAGCAGCTTAGCACTGCGGCTCCGGCAAGCACCGCCAGCCCTACGCGGCGATAAAAATAGCGCTGTACGGCCACGATTTCGGCCACCCGGCGGCCATCGCCTTGCTGCAGCGGCTTATACAGGGCATATCCCACTGCCAATCCGACGCCGAGCTCGGCCAGATTCAAAAATTGCAGCAAGTTGCCGGCCGTGCTATTAAGGCCCAAGACTTCGACGCCCAACCGCTCGAGAAAGATTCGACGCGAGAAAAACTGCAACACGGCCATGACGCCAAAATAAATCAGCGCCACCATCATATTGCGTATGCTACGGCTCGTGCGGGTTGTCGTGTACATATCAGTGGCAAAGTTAACAATTTTTTGGCGACCCACAGCCGTCGGCCTTTGGCAATTGCGAAAGAATTCGTAACTTTGCGCGTTAAAATGGGGATAACATCCCAACACTCACCCAAAAACAGATAACACAACTACCTGCCAATGGATAAAAACACTCTCTACGGCTTGATTTGCATGTGCGCCATCTTCTTTGGCTTCATGTACTGCAACAAGCCCATCCCGGCCGAACAACCGACAACCCAGACGGCCGAAACAACTACCAGCCAGGCTGCGACCGCACAAGCCGTTGCCGCCGACTCACTCGATGCTGTGGCCATGGCACAGCTGGCTAAGGCCGTGCGCACTATCGGCACCAGCAACGCCGACGGAGCCATCGAGCTGAAAAATGCTGATTTTGACTTAACGCTCACAGGCGAAGCCCTGAGCGGCTCGGTCAATGCAGCCGACACCGCATTCGACATCCACTCGCTGAGCACCCCCGATGCAGCAGCCACAGCCGCACGCGCCAAAGCCATCGCAGCAGTGACTGAGCTCAACGCACGCATCGAAAAATACAAAGGCCTATCGACCAACCTCGGCGGCGTCGACACCACTGCCGTGCTCGAGAACGACAAAATCCGCGTCACCGTCGACACTCGCGGTGCCATGATTTCGTCGGTAGTTCTGAAGGACTACATGACCGAAGTAGGCGAAAACCCCGGCCCGATTGAACTCTTCCGCGGAGCCAACGACGGCTACAGTTTCGAATTCACAACCGAATATCAGCGTTTCGACACTCGCGAATTTAACTTCGTGCCCGTGTTCGAAAACGACTCGACCCTGCTGATGACAATGTCGCTGGGCAAGGACGCCTCGTGGGGCATCCGCTACACCCTCGGCGCCGACTCATACGTAGTAGGTATGGAAATCGTGCAGCACAACGCATCAGTGTTGATGCCGCAGTCGACCGCCGCTATCAACATGAAGTGGCATCAGACCATGGCCCGCAACGAAAAAGGCCGCACATTCGAAGAGCGCAACTCCGCTATCTACTATCAGATACAGGGCGACAGCCCCGAAGACCTTCGTGCCGACAAGAGCGACTCCGAATCGCTCAACGGCCATATCAAGTGGGTTGCTTTCAAAAACCAATTCTTCTCGTCGGTCATCATCGCTCGCGACGACTTCAGCCTGGTTGACCTCAACAGCGTAGTCCTCGAAAAAGACCCGACCTACCTGAAGGACATGACCATGACAGCCTCTGTGCCCTACAACACCAACGATGGCGTTGCGGCGGCCTTTGACTTCTACTTCGGCCCCAACGACTATCCGCTGCTCTCCGACCTTAGCGAAACCCTCGGCGGCGACAACGACCTCGAGCTGACTCGACTGATACCGCTGGGCTGGAGCCTCTTCCGCTTCATCAACACCTGGATTGTAATCCCCGTGTTCACATTCCTGAGCCAGTACCTGACCAACTATGGTGTTATCATCCTGCTGCTGACCCTGTTCATCAAGCTGATTATCTTCCCGTTCACCTTCAAGAGCTTCAAGTCGCAGGCTCGTATGCGCCTGCTGTCGCCTGAAATCAAAGCTATCAACGAGAAATATCCCGGCCAGGAGAACGCTATGAAGCGCCAGCAGGAGACCATGTCGCTCTACTCGCGCACCGGTGCAAGCCCCTTCTCGGGCTGCCTGCCGATGCTGCTCCAGATGCCCGTGCTGATTGCCATGTTCTCGTTCTTCCCCTCGGCTATCGAACTGCGCGGCCAGTCGTTCCTTTGGGCACATGACCTGTCGGCTCCCGACGTCATCCTGACCCTTCCGTTCTCGATACCCTTCTATGGCAACGGCGTCAGCCTCTTCTGCTTGCTGATGACCATCGTCAACGTCGTATACATGCGCATCAATATGCAAAACCAGCCCGGTGGCGAAGGCATGGCCGGCATGAAGTGGATGAGCTACATGATGCCCGTCATGTTCCTGTTCTTCTTCAACGACTATGCTTCGGGCCTCAGCTACTACTACTTCCTGTCGCTGCTGATTACCATCGTGCAGACCTGGGCCTTCCGCAAGTTTATGGACGAAGACAAGGTGCGCGCCGAGATGCTCGCCAACGCTAAGAAGCCTCGCAAGAAATCAGGCTTCATGGCTCGCCTCGAAGAAGCTCAGCGCCAACAGCAGGCCATGCAACGCCAGCAGGCCGCTGCCAACAAGCGCAAACGCTAATCAACTCTTAACGGAGCGGTCGGGTATTGCCGGCCGCTCCGATTTTTTATCCAACATTTATACCATGAAACGACTGCCACTCAGCGTAGCGCTGCTTGCCACAGCCCTGCAGGCTTCAGCATTCCAGGCCGACCTCGACGGCACCACTTTCGAGATTGACACCGTCTACTGCCACATAGTCGGACCAGGCGTCACCCAAAGCCACCTGACACTGACATCGACCGACCGAGCCATCAATATCTACACCTCGACCCTCAGCCGCCGCGACGGCGCCACTGCCGGCATCGTCGAGCCACGCGTAATCATCGGCAACGACTGCTGCCGCGTGGGCGAAAACCTTGTCTCGATGGCCGAGCGCCACGAAGCCAACGGCGACTACCGCTACCTCACCGGCATCAACGGCGACTTTTTCATCACCTCATCGTTTGCCTCAAACCACGAGTTTGGCACCGCAATCCTCGGCTACCCCAACATGGCATGCGCCATCGATGGCAAAATCGCCGCCCCCGACATGATTGACGTGAACTCGCGCGAGAACGCACTCATCACCACTGCCGACTCATGGTATATCGACGCCACCGACTTCAAATATCGCCTGATGAGCGCCGACTGCGCCACCACAGTCAACGCCAAAGCCATCAACTACCCCCGCCGCAGCAACGAGCTGATGGTCTACAACTCATACATGGGCGCCACAACCGCCACCGATGCCTCAGGTCGCGAACTCGTACTCGTACCCGCCGACGGCACCTCATGGGCCATCAACACACCCCTCAAATTCATCGTCGACAGCGACTGGACTGAAGGCGGCAACTCGGCCATCCCGGCCAATGGCATTGTCATCTCATGCGGCCCCGACTATCACAACGACTTCATCGACGCACTCGCCAAAGGCGACGCCGTGAACCTCAACATCGAAATCGGCCTACCCGCTCATGGCGACATCAAGCCCGAAATCGTAAACATCATTGGCGGCGACGTGCGCATCCTCAACAAAGGCGAAATCACGCGCGAAGCAATCCGCTGGATCAACACCCCCACGGCGCGCTACCAACGTTCGATAGTAGGCTTTAGCAAAGACCGCGACATGATGGTATTCGTAGCCGTTGACGGCACCGGCCTGACGTATTTCGAATGCGCCGCCCTGCTCAAAGCGCTTGGCTGCTACGACGGCCTTGACCTTGACGGCGGTGGCTCCACAGCTATATGGAGCTCAAACTTCGGCATCTACAACCAGCCCCGCGACGGCAGCAACCTCCGCGCAATCGGCAATGCACTGTACTTTGCCATGAAAGCGCCGGTCGACAACACAGTAGCCTCTCTGCGCTTTGCCGACCACGCCGTAAAGCTGCCGCAGTACGGCTCATACACGCCCATAGTCTACGGCTACAACCGCTACGGCCAACTCATCGACACCGACGTCAAAGGATTCACACTCACGGCACCTGCCGCGCTGGGCACGACGACAGGCTCAACCCTCGTAGCCTCAGGCGAAGGCACTCACGCGCTGACTGCTACACTCGGTGATATGACCACAACCGTAGCCGTCACCGTCGACGCCTCTTACGCAGCGGCTCCCCGCCACTCAGCCTTGCTAATCGACAACTATCACGCCACACCCATCCAGCTAACAACCAACGTCGGCAACACCGCGATGAGCGTGTCACCGTCGGCTTTCAGCTGGACAAGCGACAACGAAGCCGTTGCTACCGTCGACACCGACGGCAACATACTCGGCCATCGCGACGGCACGGCAGTCATCACCGGCCAACGCGGCGACTTATCGTTCAGCATCAACGTCACCGTTCAGTGCCCCACGGCTCAATTCGTATCAATCAACCCCGACCTCGACTCTTCGGCATGGAAAGCAACTGCCTCGGGCACCTCTATCAGCTCACTCACCATCGGCGAGAGCCCCGTCTTCGACATCGACTTCACAGTCAAAAACGGACAGCAACACCGCATCACCCTTCGCCGCGACATTACGCTCTGGAGCTTGCCCGACGCTCTCCGCATCAAGCTCAATCCGGACGATGCGCTCATCAATAGCATCACAATCAGCGCTAGCCCAAACGGAGGCCGCACAGTCTCCATCAAAAAAGAATATAGCTCGACCGACGACACCTGCATCGAATTCCCGCTAAGCGATTTCCTCGACACCACCGACCCCGGCATCTACCCCGTCACGTTCACCTCGCTGGCCATTAATGTCGATGCCGGCAATGGCGACCGCCACTTCGACATCCTGTCGTTCGACGCCGTCTACAATTCATTCGAAAGCAGCGTAGCCGACATCGTAGCCGACTCACCCACCACACTTGAGGCAAGCATCATTGGCAGCAACATCGTACTACCCTTCACGGCCGACACCATCTCGCTCTGCGACCTAACCGGCCGAGTCGTAGCTACCGAACACGCCAGCGCCTCAATTGCTGCACCGGCGCCAGGACTCTACATCGTCACCGCCACCCGCGCCGGCTCCGCTATTTCAGCCAAACTCATCGTGCGCTGACGCTCCGACCGACAATCTGCACAAATATTCGCGACGTTCGCTATTGGCCGACTCGCGAATATTTACGAACTTTGTAAAGTTGAATAACTCTACACCTTGATTGATGCCAATGTCACGACAAACACGGTTGCTAGCTCTGCTATTCTTGCTGCTTATAGCAGCGGGAAGCGGCCACTCTGCACCGCGCCAAATATCCGAAATACTCCGGCTTGACAAAGCGTCAGGCCTAGGGAGCCAAAAAGCGTACTCTATCTTAGAAGATGATAATGGCGCTATATGGATAGGCACCAAAGCCGGCGTCGACCGCTACAACGGGCGCAAACTGACCAACTACACCCTGAGCGACGCCCACATTTACGAAGATATGGCCGGCCGAATCACACGGCTCTACTACTCCGAGGACACGCTTTACGCATACGACACCAGCGGTAAAGTTTACAAATACTCCGACACATACGACAATTTTGAGTTATATCTCCGACTTTCAGAACACGTAAATAGGAGCGTAACTCTCAACAAGTTCGTACATACATCCGACGGCACCGACCTTCTGGCATCAGACGACGGCCTATTTCTACGGAAAGCCGACCAGTCAATCCAACCGATTATTCCAAACGTGACGGTCAACGACATTCTTTTGACCGACAATGGTATGTTTGCCGGAACATCATCGGGCATGAAAATCCTAGACAACGACCGGAATATCAACGACGTAAATTCGCTTCAAGGATTAAACATCATCAGTCTTTGCTACGACGACAAGGCCGACCGGCTCTATATAGGCACATTCGACCGCGGCCTGTGGATGCTCGATGTCTCAAATCTGAGCGCGCAGCAAATTCACCCCGAGAGCAGCCTCCTGGCAAAGCCAATTCGCTCAATTATCGAAATTTCGCCCACCGACCTCGCTATCGGCGTTGACGGCAATGGCGTGCTAAATCTCGACCGAAACGACGGCCGACTTTCGCCTTTAGTAAACACCGATTTAAATCCCAACTTTGCCTTTGTCGGCAACGGCATCTACGCCCTGAGCACCGACCGAAACGGCAATTTATGGATTGGTAGCTACACCGGAGGTGTCACCATGATTGACTTCTCGGCATACCCTATTCAGATTTTAACAAAGCGCACAGACGACCCCTACACTCTGTCGAACAACAACGTCAACTCTATAATCGAGAACATCGATGGAGCCATCTGGTATGCTACCGACCGCGGAATCAGCATCGCCGACCCAAGCGCTAAATCATGGAAGCACGTGCTTAAAGACGATGTAGTAGTCACCATGTGCCGGATGCACGACGGCGACATCTTGGCCGGATGCTATGGCGAAGGGCTCTATCAGCTCGACAAGACGGGTGCCATCAAAAAACATTGGACACAAAAAGCGGGCGACCTACCTTTCGACTACATTTTCACAATCAAAGTCGACTATGAAGGCAACATCTGGCTCGGCTCGCCCCACGGACCGCTCACCGTATTCAACCCGACGAACAAAACCACACACCAGTACGAGATTGACAAAGTGCTATCAATCAGCACACCCGACGACAAACACATCTGCGCTTGCACCGTCAACGGCTTCTACATCATCGACCCGTCGACCGATAGCTACAGATGGTACGCTAACCAGCGCGAACACGAAGGTCAGGATTACAATTCGTACATCATCCCGACTTTGTTCAACAACGACTCTACCGTGTGGCTCGGCTCGGAAGGCGGTGGCCTGATTCTTTACGATATTCCACACCGCAAAATCCTTCGCTCGGTCAAAGTCGAAAATGGGCTTCCGTCAAACGACATCTACTGCCTGCAGAAAGACCTCTGCGAACGTCTGTGGGTAGGAACCGGCGCAGGCATAGCCATCGTTAGCGACAGCATCATAACCAACCTAAACTACATCAACGGCACAACTCAAGAATACAACAAACTCTCGAGCACCCGACTGAAATCCGGCAATTTAATTTTCGGTAGCACGGCCGGTGCTATACTCATCAACCCCGAAAAAATCAGTATCGACGACTATACAGCCAACTTACGTATAAGCGGGCTGAACATCGTAGGCGCCACCGACGAGCAAAACCATAGTTTACTGCCCGAACTTAAGCAAATGATTGCTCAGCGGGCCATTACCCTATCGCACGACCACAACTCATTCCAACTGGATTTCGAAGCCATAAACATTCGCTTCCGCGACGACATTTCGTACCGCCACTTTCTGGAAGGATACGACAAAGAGTGGAGCGAAGTGTCGCCCGACGGCATGGCTCGATTTCGCAATCTACCTCCCGGCGACTACACCCTGAAAATCATAGCCCTGCGCAATAGCAACAACAAAGTGCTGGATTCCGATTCAATCACAATATCGGTAAAAAAACCGTGGTGGAACTCGGCCTGGGCTTGGATGATTTACATTCTAGTCGTGGGCCTATTAACCTACTTCTTAGGCCGCTATAAATGGTATCAACTGAGCAAGCGCCACGACGAAGACAAGATCAGCTTCTTCATCAACACCGCTCACGATATTCGCACACCGCTATCGCTCGTGATGGCTCCACTGGAGGAATTATTCAACGAAAACGACTTGTCTGAAAAAGCCAAATATCTACTCGGCGTAGCAAGTAGCAACATTCGCAAACTCAACGCTGTAATTTCGCAGCTGATGGACTTCGAGAAAATCGACTCCAAGAAAGTAAAAGCTCAACTCGAGCCCATCAACCTCAACTATCTACTATCTGAAGAAGTTAGCTGCTTTAAAAACATTTGCGACAAAAAGGGCATAGACCTGAGCCTAAATATTCCGGATGAAAATGTAGTGATTTCGGCTGACAAGCATCTGATAGAGCTGATGCTCGACAACTTACTGTCGAACGCTTGTAAATACACGCCCGAACATGGGACGATTGAAGTAAACCTACAAGGCAACAAAAACAAAGCTATCATCTCCGTCGCCGACACCGGCATCGGCATACCCGAAAAAGAGCATAAGAATATTTTCACCAACGTATATCGAGCTGCCAACGCACGCGCTACTCAAGAGACCGGCAACGGCTTCGGCCTGCTTCAAGTCAAACGCATCATTGACCTGCTCGGCGGCAACATCGCGTTTACCTCTAAAGAAGGCCGCGGCACTACCTTCACCATCGTATTCAAGCGCATCTACGACGAACCGGCCATACAATGGAACACTACCGGCCACACCTCATCTGTCGACGAAATAAACACCCCCACGGCAGCTTTGGCCGGCGGTCCAAGCGACAAAGACGAGACTCTGCTCATCGTGGAGGATCACGACGACCTGCGCAACTACCTTGTTGCTACGTTCCGGGCCGACTACAACGTCGTCTCGACCAACACTGCCGACGACGCTCTCAAATTCTTGGCCAGCCACTATCCCGACCTCATTCTTTCGGACGTGATGATGCCCGGCATCCAAGGCGACGAATTCTGCAAAATTGTAAAAAACAATCCGGACACGGCCGGCATACCGATTATACTCCTCACAGCAAAATCGAACCACGACGCCATCGTCGAAGGCCTCGACAAAGGTGCCGACGATTACATTTCGAAGCCTTTCAGCCTCGATATTCTGAAATCAAAAATACGAGGAATGCTGGCCAATCGTAAACGCATTCGCGACTATCTACTCGGCAATGCAGTCCGCCAAGCCGAAGCTATTGATGCAGCTGCCGCCGAGTGCACCTCGCCCATAAGCTCCGGAGCTCCTACGGCCGACGGTGCCATGTCCGACGCCGACTGTGAATTTGTGGCCAAAGCCACCAATATCGTCATCGCAAATATCAGCAACACCGATTTCGATATCGAATCACTCTGCCGCGAAATGGCCATGAGCCGCACCCTGTTCTATAGCCGACTAAAATCGCTTACCGGTAAAGGCCCGCAGGAGTTCATCCGTATTCTGCGTTTGGAGAGAGCGGCCGAGCTGCTCCGCCGAGGCCTCGCCGTAAATGAGGTCGCCGAGAAGACCGGCTTTGCAAATTCGAAGTACTTTAGCACCATATTTAAGAAGCATTTCGACATCTCGCCAAGCAAATATTACGAAAATCAGCAATAATTTCTATCACGCTGATAATCCACCTATTGCGAGCAATTGTCAGTAATCAAACCTCAAAAATGTCAGCAATCAAACCATGAGCTAATAAAGTCTGTATTATTTTTGCAACATAAAAAACGCGCAAGTATATATTGCCTTAAATTCTTGCACTAAGCGTATAAAACCTCAGACCTAATAAACTCATGAAATTCATCCTCCCATTAGCCACATCGCTGGCTATATGTAGTTCGATTAATCTTTCGGCTCAGACATCGGGCGACGTCGTATTCTTCGACTCATTCGACACCTTCGACGAGTCGGTATGGACAAAAGAAACGCACGAGCCCGGATGGGTAAATCAGGAACTGCAGTCGTACCGCCCCGACCATGTGACCGTCGGCACAGACGGCGACAAGAGCGTGCTGATTATTACCGCAAGCCGCACCGGCGACAAGATCGTATCGGGACGTATCAACTCCAGAGGCAAGAAAAGTTTTCCCTACGGCACCGTGCAAGCCAGCATTAAGCTGCCACGCTGCGCCAACGGCCTGTGGCCGGCATTCTGGATGATGGGCGAAAAGGGCCGCGGATGGCCCGCTTGTGGCGAAATCGACATCATGGAAATCGGCGATGCCGCCGGCATAGCCGAAGGCACCGTAGCGAGCCGCGTCAACACAGCCATACACTATGGCCCGAATCCCAAAGCTCACGAGCAACAATATTTTGCTACAAGCACCGGCATCGACCTGCAGGATGGTCGCTACCACACATACACACTGCATCGCGACAAAGACTCGCTCGTGATAATGGTCGACGACTTCCACCTCAAGACATTCGACATATCAGAAAATCCGTATTTTCACGATAACTTCTACATCTTGTTCAACATGGCCGTAGGCGGCGCATTCACCGGCATTCTAGAGCCGGCCGGCATCACAGCCCTGCAAGATGGCGAAGAAGTGCAAATGCTAGTTGATTGGGTAAAAGTTACAAACTAAATAATCTATACACATGAAATCAAGTTCACTTTCTAGCAAAGTGCTACTCGGTGTGATGCTGGTAGGCGCCTCTACATTGGCTACGCCTATGCAGACTTATGCCGCAGCCGCACCTGTGCAAGCCTCCGCGTCGCAGCGAATAACGGTGACCGGAGTCGTTGAAGATGCTGAAGGCCCGATAATCGGAGCTTCGGTTGTAGAAAAAGGCGCATCGAACGGCATCGTGACCGACATCGATGGCAAATTCTCGCTACGCGTTGCCGCCGGTGCAACGCTCTCGATCAGCTGCGTCGGGTATCAGACCATCGAAGTGACCGCTTCGACCTCGCCCATGACCATCATGATGGAGCAAGACTCGCAAGTACTCAGCGAAGTCGTAGTGACAGCCCTCGGCATCAAGCGCGACCGCAAAGCGCTTGGCTACGGCCTTGACGAAGTCAGCGGTGCTTCGTTTGAGAAAGCAAAAGAAACCAACGTCATCAACTCGATGGCCGGCCGCGTTGCCGGTTTGGTCGTTTCGCAGACTGCCGGTGGCCCCTCGGGCTCGACTCGCGTAATCCTGCGCGGTAGCACCGAAATGACCGGCAACAACCAGCCCCTCTACGTGGTCGACGGTGTGCCTCTGGACAACACCAACTTCGGCAGCGCCGGCACCTCCGGTGGCTACGACTTGGGCGATGGCATCTCAAGCATAAATCCCGACGATATCGAAAGCATGACCGTGCTCAAAGGCCCGTCGGCATCTGCCCTCTATGGTAGCCGCGCCAGCCACGGTGTGATTCTTATTACGACCAAGAAAGCCAACGCCGAACGCTACTCGGTAGAGTACAACGGCACACTGACCGTAGACCAACAGCTCTCGAAGTGGAACGACGTGCAGCAAATCTACGGCATGGGTAGCAACGGCACCTACAGCATCGACGCCGTGTCGAACACCAACAAAAGCTGGGGCCCGAAAGCCGACGGCTCAAACATGCTGACATACTTCGACGGCGTGCAACGCCCATTCCTTATTATTCCCGATAATATGTCGGGATTCTTCCGCACCGGTCTTACTGCCAACAACACCGTGACCGTATCATCGAATACCGGCACCACGGGTCTGCGCTTCACACTGACCGATATGCGCAACAAGGACATCGTGCCGCAAACTCACATGAGCCGCGACATCTTCAACCTTCGCGCCAACTCAACTCTCGGCCAGGTCGACCTCGACTTCTCGGTCAACTACACACACGAGAAGGTGAAAAATCGCCCGGCTCTTGGCGATAGCAAGTCGAACATCGGCAAAAACCTGATGACTCTAGCCACCACCTACGACCAAAACTGGCTACGCACATATCAGGACGAAAACGGCGAATACTCAAATTGGAACGGCATGGACCCCTACAACGTAAACCCCTACTGGGACGTTTACAAAAACTCGAACGACTCGAAGAAGGACCTATTCCGCCTCCACGCCTCAGCCACCTACAACATCAACTCGCACATTAAGATTAAAGGTACGGCCGGTGCCGAACTCAACTGGTTCGACTTCCAAGACTTCAAGGCTCCGACCACTCCCGGCTTCGAAGCAGGCTACTTGCAGCAAAGTGCGTTCAAAAATAAAATGTACAACTTCGAGTTGCTAGCCATGTACAACAACCGCTGGGGCGACTTCGACTTCACTGCTACCGCCGGCGGCAACATCTACAAAGTAGACAACTCGACTACCATCACCACTGCTCAGGACATGCAGATTCGCAACGTCGTGGCTTTGATGAGCTTCAACGAGACCAGCTTGCAGGAGAATAGCTATCGCAAGCAAATCAACTCTCTGTTTGCGGCCGTAAACGTAGGTTGGAATAACCTCCTTTACCTCGACGCCACAATTCGCGGCGACAAATCGTCGACCCTGCCTACCGGCAACAACACATACGTATATCCGTCGGTTTCGGGTAGCTTCGTATTCTCCGAGCTCATCAAGCGCGGCGACATACTGCCCTACGGCAAGCTGCGCCTGTCGTTCGCTCAAGTTGGTAGCGACACCGACCCCTATCAGCTCGGTCTGGTATACTCGAAGTCGAAATTCACCTACCCCGGCTACACCATCGGCTATATCGACAACGAAACTATACCTAACAAAAACTTGAAACCGACTCGTACAAATTCATTTGAAGTCGGCTTTGAAACCAAATTCCTCAACAATCGCATCGGCCTCGACTTCACTTACTATAATCAGACCTCAAAAGATCAGATTATGGGCATGGCATCGAGCTGGACCAATGGCTACACCCGCCGACTCATCAACGCCGGTAAGATTCAGAACCAAGGTGTCGAAATCGCGCTGAACACCCGTCCGCTGCAGATTGGCGACTTCGCATGGGATTTAAATATCAACTTCTCGAAAAACAGCAACAAGGTCAAGAGCCTCGTCGACGACATGGATATGTTTGAACTCGAAAAAGCTTCGTGGCTCGACGTGCAAATCGCTGCTAAGGTTGGCGAAGACTTCGGCTCTATCATCGGCCCCGACTTCCAGCGCAACGACAAGGGCGAAATCCTCATCGACCCCGCCACCGGCCTGCCTCTCTACGACAAGAGCAACCACGTGCTGGGCAATGCTTCTTGGGACTGGACCGGCGGTCTGTCCACAACATTCAGCTACAAGAACTTCGCACTGTCGGCTCTGTTCGACGTGAAAGTGGGTGGCGACCTCTACTCTATGTCGGCTCGCGCTTCGTACGAATCGGGCAAGAACCTTGCTACTCTCGTCGGCCGCGAAGAATGGTACAAATCTGAAGAACAACGCATGGCTGCCGGCATCGCCAAGGGCGCCGATACTTGGACTCCTACAGGCGGTTTCGTAGCTCCCGGTGTGATTGACAACGGCGACGGCACCTACCGCCCCAACGACATCAAAATCAACCCCGAAGACTACTGGATGAGCGTCTGCCGCAATGCTCCGTCGATGTTCATTTACGACAACTCTTACGTGAAATGTCGCGAAATCACACTCACCTACCAATTCCCCAAGAAATGGCTGGGCAAAGTCGTTCAAGACATGTCTATCTCGTTCGTAACTCGCAACCCGTTCATCGTCTGGAAGAACATCCCCGACATCGACCCCGACTCAAACTACAACAACACCACCGGCATGGGTCTTGAATACGGCTCGCTGCCCTCGCGCAAGAGCTACGGCGTCAACCTGTATGTGAAATTCTAATCCTCCGAAACAATGAAATTCCTATCTAAATATACATCAATGCTGCTCGTAGCCTTAGGCCTTGCCTTCTCCTCGTGCAGCGACAGCTATATGGAAGACCTCAACACGGACCCTTCCAAAGTCAGCGACATTGACCCCAACGCTCAGCTCACCACAGCGCAGCTGCAGACCTATGGCGACCTGGGCATGGTTGAAATCTACCGCAACTACCACTACGCTTTCAATCAGCAGCTTATGGGTTGCTGGAACACAACCAACTATGGTGGCCGCCACACCGTTGACAACAACGAAATGTGCCGCATCTGGACCTCGTTCTATCCCAACGCCATCAAAAACCTCGTCGACGGCATCTACAAAAGCACCGACGCTGCCGACAAGGCCAACATCAATGCTGCGCTTCGCATCTATCGCGTTTACATCATGTCGATTATCACCGACGTATATGGCGATGCTCCTTGCAGCGAGGCCGGCCTCGGATTTATCGACGAGAAATACAACCCGCGCTACGACAAGCAGGAAGACATCTACTCGTGGTTCTTCACCGAGCTTAAGGACGCTGCCTCTGCGCTCAACCCGGCCGGCGACCGCATCACCGGCGACGTAGTCTACAGCGGCGACGTTGCAAAATGGAAAAAATTCGCCAACTCGCTTCGCCTTCGCTTCGCTATGCGTATTTCAGGCGTAGCTCCCGAGAAGGCTCGCACCGAATTTGAGGACGCTCTGGCATCGGATGGCGGCGTATTTACAAGCGCTGCCGACGACGCTCTGGTTAAGTATATGTCTATTGCGTTCAGCTTCGGCTCTGACTCGTACACTGACTATCGTGGCAACGCTCTGTCGAAACTTCTCTTCGGCAACGACCCCGCCAACAACCCGAGCTACCTTTGCTCTACATTCTTCAATCAGCTCTACAACTCGGGCGACCCCCGCACATTCCTCTACGCTCGTTTCTACTATGACGGACTGATGAGCGCCACCAGCCCCGACAATCGCATCGACCTCACCGACGAAATCCTCTCGAAAGGCGTGACCATCAATTCGCGCGAGCCCGGTGCTTACTCTTGGGAACCCTGGCCTGCTTCGTACGATAGCGACGTGATGAAAGAAATCGCACTGACCAACCCCTCGGTAGCAACCACACTCGACCGCGAGACCGAACCCAAGCTGGCCAACAACTTCCTCAAGAGCGACAACCCCGGCGTGCTGATGACTTATGCCGAAGTCAACTTCCTGTTGGCCGAAGCTGCTGTCAACGGCTGGAACGTAGCCGGCTCTGTCGACGACTACTACAAAGTCGGCGTACGCGCTTCAATGAACTTCCTGGCCGACAACTATGGCTGCGACAAAATCTCGAACGACGACTTCGAAGCGTTCATCGCCAACAACGGCACCGGTTACACCAACGAACAGCGCAAGCAGGCCATCAACACTCAGGCTTGGATTCTGCACTTCAACAACCCCGCCGAATGCTGGTCAAACCTTCGTCGCTCAGGCTTCCCGCGTCTGAAATCTCCGGCTGAATATGGCTTCGGCCAGTTCCTCACCGGCGGACAAGAAATTCCCGTGCGCCTGTGCTATCCCGTACTCGAATCTTCGTACAACAAAGAGAGCTACAACGAAGCTCTCGACCGCATGGGCGGCCAAAACAGCTGGTACACACCTATGTGGTGGGACGTAGAATAATAACAATCTCATAAACCGACTATTATGAAATCTGCATATAAATTTTTACTCGCGTTGCTGCCCATGGGCGCTATGCTCGTGTCGTGCGACGATGACAAACCTTTCTCTGTGGCCGGTGCCGACGACGAGCCTCGCATTCTGGACCCTACATTCCCCGACCGCAATAACGGAGCCCTGACGGTAGTCGCAAATATCATGCGCGACGCCAACTTCAGCATGGAGCTGACCGTCACTCCGGCCGACTACACGACCGTCACTTGGTTCTTCGACGGCGAAGAAGTAGCGACCGGCAAGAGCATCGACCTGCCGCTACTGGCCGGCACCTACGAACTCAAAGTCGTAGCCGCTACTACTCAAGGCAAGTCGACCTCGCGCGAAGGCCTCGTGCAAGTCAATCCCCTCGACGGCGACCCCGTCGCTACCGAGCTGAGCTTCGAGCGCGTAGTTGCCCCCGGCAGTTCTGCAGTCATCTACGGTTATAATCTCGAGAGCGTGGCCGGCATGAGCATCGGCGGCGTTGACGTTGGTGCAATCGATTTAGCATCGACCGACGAAGGCACCACCTATCTCAACTACGTCGTTCCGGAAGCTATCGCTGAAGGTCAGCACCGCGTAGTCCTTCGCGA
>CAYWAM010000010.1:0-3558 GCA_964456545.1 uncultured Bacteroides sp. | reverse complement strand
ACTACGTCGTTCCGGAAGCTATCGCTGAAGGTCAGCACCGCGTAGTCCTTCGCGAGCTTCGAGCGCGTAGTTGCCCCCGGCAGTTCTGCAGTCATCTACGGTTATAATCTCGAGAGCGTGGCCGGCATGAGCATCGGCGGCGTTGACGTTGGTGCAATCGATTTAGCATCGACCGACGAAGGCACCACCTATCTCAACTACGTCGTTCCGGAAGCTATCGCTGAAGGTCAGCACCGCGTAGTCCTTCGCGACAACGACGGCTTTGAATTTGGCGGCGGCCTTGTCACCGTAAGCTCAGCTGCCCTTGTCACTTCGGGCACCGACCGCGTCACGACCAACTCCACCTGGAGCATGACCGGCATCAACCTCGACAAAATTGCTTCGTTCGACTTAGCCGGAACGGCCATCACCGAATTCACCACCCAGACACCCGAGCTGATCGAATTTACTTGCCCGGCTCTCGAAGATGGCGAATACACACTCACCGGCAGCATGACCGACGGCCGCGAAGTATCGTTCTTCATCAATTCGAAGATCGTAGCAAGCGCCAACGTCATCATCTCGTCAGAGCAAACCCTCTGGAGCGGCCACCACTACGTATCGTGGGAACTGCCCGACGGCGACCCCAACAAGACATTCGGCTTCATCGGCATGGATGTATTCGCTGGCATCAAAGCCGGAGCTACTCTGGTGCTGCACTACTCGATTGAACCCACAGCCGAATACCACCAAATCCAGACCACTACCGGCTGGTGGACTCCTCTGCCCGGAACCGGAACCGTTGAAACATCGGCCGACGGTGTAATCGAAGTGCTCCTCACCCAAGAGGCCCTCGATATGATTCAAGAACAAGCAGGTTTCCTCTGCGTTGGCCACGGCTATTACGTTGACCTTATCACCTTACGATAATTATGAAACTCAAAGCTCTATTCCTTTTACCACTCGCTCTGGTAGCCTGCACAAAGCAGGCTACAGAGCCTGTCATCCCGACCGACCCCGAACTCGAAGCGAAAGTCGAGGAGACACTCTCAAAGATGACGCTCGACGAAAAAGTCGGCCAAATGCTCGAACTGGCTATCGACATGCTCGGCAGCTGGAAAGATGGCGAATTCTACCTCGACTCCGCTAAGCTCCACGAGGCTATCGCCGTCTACAAAGTAGGCTCCGTGCTCAACGCCCCCGGCGGACCCACCGCTCAGACGCCCGAAAAGTGGCTCGAAATCATCGGCCAGATTCAAGACCTGTCGATGAAGGAAATCGGCATCCCCTGCATCTATGGCCTCGACCAAAACCACGGCACCACCTACACCCTGGGTGGCGTCCTCTTCCCCCAGAATATCAACGTCGGCGCTTCGTTCAACCCCGACATGGCTCGCAAGGCTGCCGAAATCACCGCCTACGAAACTCGCACCGCCAACTGCCCCTGGACCTACTCGCCCACTGTCGACCTCACCCGCGACCCGCGCTGGAGCCGCGTGTGGGAAAACTTCGGCGAAGACCCGCTGGTCAATGCCGTCATGGGCGCCAACCAAGTCAAAGGCTTCCAGGGCGATAACCCCAACAATATCGGCCCGCGCAACATCGCCGTATCCGTGAAACACTACCTGGGCTACGGCGCCGCTCGCACCGGTCGCGACCGCACTCCGGCCTACATTTCGCCCTCCGACCTGCGCGAAAAATTCTTCGAGCCCTACCGCGCTTGCATCGAAGCCGGCGCGCTCACCGTCATGGTCAATAGCGGCTCCATCAATGGCCGACCCGTCCACGCCAACTACGAACTGCTCACCAAGTGGCTCAAAGAAGACCTGCAGTGGGACGGCATGATCGTCACCGACTGGGCCGACATCAACAACCTCTTCACCCGCGAATACGTTGCCGCCGATAAGAAAGAAGCTATCGAAATGGCCATCAACGCAGGCGTCGACATGTCGATGGACCCCTACGACCTCAACTTCTGCACGCTGCTCAAAGAGCTCGTCGACGAAGGCCGCGTGTCGATGGACCGCATCGACGACGCCGTTCGCCGCATCCTCCGACTCAAATATCGCCTCGGACTCTTCGACGCGCCCAACACCTACCACAACGATTATCCCGACTTCTCGTCTGACGAACATCGCCTGGTTGCGCTCAAAGCCGCTGAAGAATCAGAAGTACTGCTGAAAAACGTCGACGGCATCCTGCCCCTGAAAGCCGGTGCCAAGATTCTCGTCACAGGCCCCAACGCCAACTCGATGCGCTGCCTCAACGGCGGCTGGAGCTACTCATGGCAAGGCCACCTCACCGACCGCTTCGCCGGCGAGTACAACACCATCTACGAAGCTATCGCCAACAAGTTCGGTAAAGGAAACGTAGTGCTCGAACAGGGCATCACCTACCCCGCCGAAGGCGCCTACTACGAAGAAAACGAGCCCGAAATCGAAAAGGCAGTCGCTGCTGCCCGCGGCGTCGACGTCATCGTAGCCTGCATCGGCGAAAACTCCTACTGCGAGACACCCGGCAACCTCTCCGACCTCGCCCTGTCGGAAAACCAGCGCAACCTGGTCAAAGCCCTCGCCAAGACCGGCAAGCCCATCGTGCTCATCCTCAACGAAGGCCGCCCGCGCATCATCAACGACATCGAACCGCTGGCCGCCGCCATCATCGACGTGCTGCTGCCCGGCAACTTCGGTGGCGACGCCCTGGCCAACATCCTCGCCGGCGACGCCAACCCCAGCGCCAAGATGCCCTACACCTATCCCAAATACTCGGCTGAGCTCATGACCTACGACTATCGCGTCAGCGAAGAAATGGATAAGATGGAAGGCGCCTACGACTACGACGCCGTCGTATCCGTACAGTGGCCCTTCGGCTTCGGCTTGAGCTACACCACATTCAAATACGACAACTTCAAGGCCAACGCCACCAACTTCAAGGCCGGCGACAACCTCGAATTCACCATCGACGTCACCAACACCGGCGACGTCGTAGGCAAAGAAGTCGTAATGCTCTTCAGCCGCGACATGATCGCCTCGCTCACTCCCGAAAACCGCCGCCTGCGCGCTTTCGAAAAAGTAGAGCTGCAGCCCGGTCAGACCACCACCGTCACACTCACGATCAAAGCCTCCGACCTCGCATTCGTAGGCCACGACGGAAAGTGGGTACTCGAAAAAGGCGACTTCCGCATGCAAGCCGGCACCGAAGTCCTGACCCTCACCTGCGACGAAACCCACAAATGGGACACCCCCAACAAATAATTTCTTAAGGTAAAAAACACCTCTCCCACCGACCGGAGGCCTGCCCAAAGCAAGCCTCCGGTCTCATTTTCACCCCCCCGCCAGCGACCCCGAAGGACGGAAGAACACAGCGCAGCCCGGCAATCGCCTGCGACCCCGAAGGACGGGTGAACGCAGCGCAGCATGGTAATCGCCGAAGGCGCTTTGCTCCGCAAAGAGCGCAGGCGTCTCGCCTGCGAAACGCCAGTCGATGGTAACTTTTGCGACACGCTTGGCGACGCTGCGCAGCCCGGTAATCGCCGAAGGCGCTTTGCTCCGCAAAGAGCGCAGGCGTCTCGCCTGCGAA
>CAYWAM010000009.1:0-50627 GCA_964456545.1 uncultured Bacteroides sp. | reverse complement strand
CGCTTGGTGTTTGAGCATAAATACTCAGGCAACCAACTATCGATAATAGTATTGTCACAACGAACTTCATACTTGTAATGCTTATGATTATTATGTAGCATAAGTTAAGTAAATTCTATCGAATATAACTTAACATACTACTAAAAAAAATACTTACATATCATTAATGCGACAGATGCAAGCGCCGCACACTCGGCAACTCTCGCCCGAAGTCAGCAGCTTGACGTATCGCCAACTGCCATACAAACTAAAAATTGTGGAGATGTAGTTCGTATAGCGGAGAATAGAAGACTCGACCTGTTTATCCACTTTTGCCAAGCGAAGAATACTCACCACCGACTTTATCAGCTCCGGCTCTTAATTATTGAGGGCGGAGGGCTGAGGCGACGGCGGCGATGTAGGCATCGAGGGTGCGCGATTTGGCGATGGCACGGTATGGGCGGTGGCCAATGGTCGGTTCAAGGTATTCCCAAAACGGTTTCAAGCAAGTGAGCAATTGCTGCGGGCCGCACAGACGCGCAGCAAGGCGCTCCATATAGCCTTCGTGTAAACGCGACAGCGCAGCAAAGCGCTCCGCGGCAGGCATAGCCACACCGGTGCGCCACTCGGGCGACAGCCATGGCTGGGCAAGCAGTCCGCGACCTATCATAATGCCGCGTAAGTCGGGATAGGCAGCCGTCAGACGGGCGATATCGTCGACTGAGCGCACGTCGCCATTGTAGACAATCGGATGAGCGAGCTGCGCCGCAAGGCGCTCGAAGGCCTCGCGATGAACTTCTCCGCCATACTGCTGGCGCATGGTTCGCGGATGGATAGCGACATGGCGCAGCGGCATATCGTTGAAAATTGGCACGAGCTCAAGACATTCGTCAGGCTCTTCGACACCAAGGCGCATCTTCACGGAATATTCCACAGCCGTGTCGGCCACGATGCGGTCGGCCACTTCGGCAAGCAGCTGAGGCCGGCGCAGCATGCCGCTACCACGGCCGCGACGCACTTGTGGCACAAACGGGCATCCGAGGTTTAGGTCGATACGACGTGCGCCCAGATCGCGCAGAGCGGCTGTGAGAACGTCAAATTCGTCAAGAGAGCCGAAGATTATCTGTGGCACCGTCTCGAACGGCGCCTTGAGAGCCTGAGCAGCGTCGCGCAGTCCGCGGGCTTCAATCTTACCGGCATGAACGCGAAGGAATGGCGTATAGAAGCAATCGATAGCCTCTGCGCCGAATACGTCGACGTAGGCCTGCCGGTATTCCGGCACGGTGTAGCCCTGCAGCGGGGCAAAGTGGAGTTCTACCTGTTTGTTCATCGCTTATGTGCCTTGTTGCGATGCAAAGTTACACAATCCGAGGCAAACATCGAGCGCCTCGTGTGCGTTATATTGATTAAATAACTCGACTTTACTATTATGCACGAACGCCCTACCCCTCAGCTCGGCACTTCGCCATCGACACGCACTCAACTCGCCGGCAACGGCTACATACTGCTCGCAACGATATTCTTCGGCTTGAACATTCCGGCGGTAAAGGCTTTGGTGCCTCGATGGATGACAGCGGAAGACGTCACGGCCGTGCGTATCATTGGCGGATGCGCGCTGATGTGGGTCACAGCGCTATTCGCACGCCGCGAGCGCGTTGACTGCCGAGACTGGCTACGCCTGGCTGCAGGCGGCATCGTGGGGCTATTCTCGTTCATGTATTTACTGAATCTATCGCTGAGCTACGCCGACCCAATCGACGTGTCAATCATCATGACTCTGCCGCCGATATTGGTGATGCTTTACCGCGCAATCATCGAGCATACGCGGCCGGCGACGTTGGAGTGTGTCGGCATACTGACCTCGTTCGTCGGTGCGGCTCTTGTAATTCTCGTCGAGCACGGCAGCGCAGGCATCAACAACCGCCTTGGCGAGCTGCTGGCGCTGCTTTCTACGCTGTGCTACACTTTTTATCTAATCGCGATGCAAGAGCCCAATCGCAAGTATCGGTCGACGACAACACTGCGATGGACTTTTCTATTCGCCGCTATACCCGCGCTGCTGCTAACGCCTAAACTCGCCGATGCTCCGCTACTGGCCGCCGATGCCGGAGCTACACCTTGGGCCGAACTAATATTTATACTCTTAGGCCCGACATATTTTGCCTATTTCCTGGTCGCACCGGCCAACCGACTTATTGGCAGCGAACTCGTGTCGACATACCAATATCTGACGCCGGTGATTGCCGCAATAGCCTCGGCAGCTATGGGTATTGCTAAGATTGCACCACTGCAAATCGCTGCAATGGCAATCATCATTGCCGGCATGATAGCGGCCAACCTCGGCCGACGACGAAAAACGTGAAGTTAGACATCGAATAAAAATCAAATGCCGCTACGACGATTCGCAGCGGCATTTGCATTATGTGTAGAGATTGTTTCTTACTTGATGAAGAAGATGCAGAGCTCGCTATTGGCAGCGAGGTTGATAAGGTAATCGTAAACGGGGCTTACAAGGCCGAGGAATACGATACCGGCAACAGCAATCCACATGCCGAGGCGTTCGCTGCACGAAGAGCGGAAGTTGGCCACGACACATTCTTCTTCGCTAATAAACATAGCCTTCACGACGAGCAGATAGTAGTAGAGCGACACGATAGTGTTGATCAACGCAATCAGCACGAGAACGTAGATGGCTACGCTGGCGCCCTGGAGAGCACCGGTGAAGATAAAGAACTTCGAGAAGAAGCCTGCGAAGGGCGGGATACCGGCCAGCGAGAACATGGCAAGCATCATGGTGAAGGCCAGACGAGGATTTGTCTTGTAGAGGCCGCGATAGTCGTCCATCGACACCTTGCCGGTAGCGTTTTCGATAGCACCGATAACGCCGAATGCGCCAAGGTTAGAGAAGATGTAAACGAGGATGTAGAACATCATGGCAGCCACGCCGAGCGTGTTGTAAGCGATAATGCCGAGCATGATGTAACCGGCCTGCGAAATCGACGAGAAGGCCAAGAAACGCTTCATGTTGCGCTGACGGATGGCGAAGAGGTTACCAATGGTAATCGTAACGACAATCAGTGCATAGAGCATCCACTCCCAAATCTGGCTGTAGAACGAGCCGAATACCTGGCAGAGAATTACCATGAAGGCAAAGGCAGCCGAGCCCTTCGAAATAACCGAAAGGTAAGAGGTGACCGAAGTAGGAGCACCCTGGTAAACGTCGGCAGTCCAAAGATGGAAGGGAACGAGCGAAAGCTTAAAGCCAACGCCGGCAATCACGAACGCCATAGCCATGACAAGCATCATCGACTTGTGAGCGTAGAGTGCTACATAGATTTTGCTAAAGTAGAGCGAACCGGCAAGGCCGTATACGAACGACAGACCCATCATGAACACAGCCGAAGAGAATACAGCGGTAAGCATATATTTCACGGCAGCTTCATGGCTTTCGTAGCGGTTCTTGTCGAAAGCGACCATAGCAGCCAACGGCAGCGAAGCGCATTCAAGACCGATTACGAAAACGAGGAAGTGACGAGCCGACACCATCAGATACATACCGAAGAGTGTCACCATCAGTAGTTCGTA
Organism: uncultured Bacteroides sp.; assembly: GCA_964456545.1. Lineage (GTDB taxonomy): Bacteria > Bacteroidota > Bacteroidia > Bacteroidales > Muribaculaceae > CAG-873. The sequence continues at coordinate 47,063 of CAYWAM010000009.1, read as the reverse complement.
GAATTCACCACGACGCATGGTCATCTGCTCGCTATTGGCCCACTTGACGGACTGAATCAGCACGATAACCATACCGATATTAAGGATGTTCTTGATACCGGCCACTACGGGCGAGGTCTCATACATGCCTGCAAAAGCAGTAGTGTCAGCCGTCACGCCGAGGCAGCAACCAAAGCAACCGGCGATGGTTGCAATCAGCATCAGCACAGCGGTGAAAGCGGGCAGACCCTTCTGAGCCTTGCGCGGCATGAACAAGTCGTAAAGGAACACCAGCAGGAAGATGACCAGCACAGCCAGCTCCTGTTTCATTGCTAAAAATTGTGAGTAATCCATTGTTTGACTTTCTTAATTACATGCCCAGCACGGCAAAGATATCCTTCGAGAAGGTGAAGCTAATCAATTTACTAAAGAAGTTGGGGAAGCAGCCGATAGCAGCTACGCAGATAATCAGCGAAGCAGTCGACACGCGTTCCCACCAAGTTGCATCGGTGAGAGTGCGATGGTGGTCATCGTAGACGGGGCCAAAGAGAAGCTTGCCGACAACTCGCAGGATGTAGACAGCGGTGATAACAATCGAGCAGCAAGCAACCAGAGTGAAGACAAGACGAAGCGAACCGGCACCGGCGAGGTAGTCGGCCATACCGGCCTTGAACGAGCCTACGAAGATTGTCATTTCGGCTACGAAACCACTCAGACCGGGCAGACCCAGCGAAGCCATACCGGCGATTACGTAGCATACCGAGAGGTAAGGCATGATCTGCATCATACCGCCCATCTGAGTAATCTCACGAGTATGGGTGCGGCCATAAATCTGACCAATCAGAGCGAAGAAGAGGGCTGTCATCAGACCGTGCGAAAGCATCTGCATGATAGCGCCGGTCATAGCTGTCTCGTTGAGCATGAGGATGGCGAAGAGCACCAGACCGCAGTGGCTAACCGATGAGTAAGCATTGATATACTTGAGGTCAGTTTTAACGCAAGCGCAGAATGCACCATAAACAACTGAGATACCGGTCAGAATCAAGAAGATCCACGAGAGTTCGTGAGCAGCCTGAGGCATAGTGTAGATAGCGACGCGGAAGCAACCATAGCCACCGAGCTTCATCAGCACACCTGCGTGAAGCATCGACACAGCCGTAGGAGCCGAAGCGTGACCGTCGGGCGACCATGTGTGGAAGGGGAACATAGCACCAAGCACACCGAAGCCAACGAAAGTCATCGGGAAGAGGAACTGCTGCCAGCCATGGGGGATAGCATTATTCTCTACAATTTCGAGAAGATTCCAAGTCAGCTGACCATCAGCGGCCGAGTGGTAATAGATACCGATAAGACCGAGCATCAGGAAGGCCGAGCCGCCCATCAGCATCAGTGTCAGCTTCATGGCTGAGTAGTTCTTGTTGCCAGAGCCCCAAACACCGATAAGCAAGTACATGGGGATAAGAGCAACCTCATAGAACATGAACATGGTGAAGAGGTCAATCGAGATGAAGAAACCAAATACACCAGTGCTCAGTAAGATAAGCCAAAGGAAGAATTCTTTAGGTTGATTGATGCTCCACGAAGCAAACGAGCCCGCAAAGACAATAATCGACGACAGCAGAATCATGGCAATCGAAATACCATCGACGCCAACTGCCAGGTGAATGTTCAACTCACCGAACCATGTCCAAGAGTCGGTGAAGAGCATCGGAGCGGCCTTCAAAGCACCGTCAGAAGCTGCGATAGCTTCTGCTTCGATGGCACGCAAGCCGAGATACTGCACCAGCAGCACAACGGAGAGCGCAATCAAGGCCAGCGAACCTGTCACGGCCACCGCTCTAATTTGCTTGATGTTCTGGCACAGAGCCAAAGCACCCAGCATCACCAGCGGGATGATTACGAAGTAGATTAATATATTTGAAAACATAATTTGTTACTTTTTTCCGGGATGATTGGCACTTGATTGATTAAAGCGCATAGCACAAGATTGTTATGCCACCGAGCAGCAAGGCACCGATGATGTAAATCCAAACGTACATCTGAACTTGTCCTGACTGAAGGGGTTTGATAGCGTTCGATGCTTTGTTTGTGAGCAAGGCAAACGCATCCATGGTGCCATCAATGATATGACGGTCAAACCACGCCAAGGGGCGGCAGATGCTGTTGAAGATAATCTTATGTGTGATGAACATATAGAGTTCGTCCCAGTAGAAGCGATGGTGGGCCCATGTCCAGAGGTTGGGAAGAGCCTGACGCATACGCTTGGGCAGATCGTTCTCTTTGCGATACATCACAGTAGCAAGGCCAATCGAAATGATAGCCACAGCAAGGCTGACCGAAGCTACGCTCCAATCAAAATGCTCCATGAAGTCATATTCGTGACCGTTCCAGCTTACAAGCTTGCCGAAGGGGATGAAACCAGCGACACACGATACGGCAGCCAGGATGATGAGCGGCAGCGACATGGTCCAAGGCTGGTCGTGAGGAGCGTGATGACCTTCGGGAGTTTCATGTTCCTTCCACCAGAAGATGAGGTAGTAGAGACGGAACATATAGAATGCGGTCAGACCGGCAACAAGCGACATCCAGATGTAGACCAGAGTGCTATAGCTACCGCAAGCGCTGAGGATTTCGTCCTTCGAGAAGAAGCCCGAGAACGGAATGATACCAGCGATTGCCAGACAGCCAATAAGGAATGTCCAGTGAGTGATAGGCATATGCTTGCGCAGGCCGTGCATTGCGGTATAGTCGTTCGAACCGATAGCGTGAATCAGAGCACCTGCACCAAGGAAGAGCAGAGCCTTGAACATAGCGTGTGTGAACAGGTGGAACATCGACGCCATGTAGCCAAGAGCTTCGTGATGTTCAGGACGCGAAACGCCCAGAGCCACCATCATGAACGCAATCTGCGAAATGGTAGAGAACGCCAGCACGCGCTTAATGTCAATCTGTGCACATGCCACTACTGCAGCGTAGAAGGCCGTGAGAGCGCCAACTACAGTGACAATGACAAGGGCGCTTTCCTGCATCAAGTAGAGCGGGAACAGACGAGCCACGAGGTATACACCTGCAACGACCATGGTTGCAGCGTGGATAAGCGCCGACACAGGAGTCGGGCCTTCCATAGCATCGGGGAGCCAAATGTGCAGAGGCATCATAGCTGACTTACCCATACCACCCATAAAGATGAGTACGAGAGCCCAAGTCATAACCGAAGCACCCATGAACATCGGAGCAGCGCTGCCTTGGAAGATACCAAGTACGCGTTCGGGAGTCGAAAGGTCAACCTGGAATGTATCGGCAAGACCTTCAACAGGCACCGAAGTGAGGTCGGTGAAATTAAAGGTACCGGTATAGTACGAAAGTACGAGGATACCAATCAGGAATCCGAGGTCGGCGAAACGAGTTACGATAAATGCTTTTTTCGAAGCCGATACAGCCGAGGGTTTCGTATAGTAGAAACCGATGAGCAGGTACGACGATGCACCCACGAGCTCCCAGAAAATATACATCTGGAAGATGTTTGTAGCAACAACGAGGCCAAGCATCGAGAAGCTAAAGAGCGACAGGAAAGCGTAGAAGCGCTGGAAGCCCTTCTCGTAAACGCCATGGTGGTCGCGCATATAGCCCATGCTGTAGAGATGCACCATGAATGAAATCGTGGTGATAACTACGAGCATCATAGCCGAAATCGGGTCAAGGAAGAAACCGAGGCTGATAACGAGGGTTTCGGTGAACTGCAGCCAAGTAGTGTTGAACACTATGTGCTGAAGGCGTTCGCCAGCCTCATTGATGAACAGCGGGTCACCGCCAAAGAAGTAAGTATAAGCCGTATAATAGGCTAGCACGAGCACTGTGCCCATGCCGAGCGTACCAAGCGTACCGGCCAGAGGGTGGCTCATCTTCTTGCCGCAAAGGCCCAAGAAGACGAACATGAACAGGGGTATCGCCAGGATTAAAATAGGTATAGTAGGGCTCATGTCGATTAGAATTTCATTTGGTTAAGCTCCCTAATATCAACATTGCGCACCGAGCGGAACACGTTAATGATGATAGCGATGGCCAAAGCAGTCTCAGCGGCTGCGAGGGCGATAGCAAAAAGGGTAAACATCATACCCTCCATCTGTTCGGGGAAAAGGAAGCGATTAAAAATCACAAAGTTCAAGTCTACGGCATTGAGCATCAGTTCGAGCGACACCAGCATAGCAATCATATTGCGACGGGTGAGGAAACCGTAGAGTCCGCAGCAGAACATAATCAGCGACGGAACAAGAAAATGTAAAGCAGTCAGTTCCATAGTTGATTAACGTTTGCGGGCGACTACGATGCCACCGATTATACATGCAAGTAACAGGATACTCATAGCCTCGAAAGGCAACAGATAGCCGCCTTGTTCGGTGCTCATCATAGCTGTACCGATAGTCTGCATAGACGGCAGAGCTTCGGTAGCCTTCGCGGGCGCAAAGAGGTTGAGACGAGCCAAAAGCGACCCGCCGGTAACAACCAGCATAGCGAGCGAGGCAATCAAGCCGATGACACGACGCTTGGAGGCAAGTTTCTCAGAGTTGTCTCCGGGATGGGACGTGAGCAGAATCGCAAATACGAAGAGCACCACAATACCACCGGCATACACCGCAATCTGCACAGCGCCAAGGAACTGATAGTCGAGCATAAAGTAGACTACAGCGGCAGCAAAGAGGGTGAAGAGCAGGTAGGTAGCGGCGCGCAGGATTTTACGCGTCGTCACGGCCAGTACCGAGAAGATGATCATCGCAGCTGCGACAATCACATACAAGATGATACTTCCTACTGATTCCATATTGGTTTTTAGTTTTTATTATTCAGATTTAGCGCCATTGGCGGCTTCGCGCTGTGCACGCAGAGCAGCGGCCTTCTCGAGAGCAGCGCGGATTTTTGCTTCCTTTTCAGGATCGCCCTTAGCAGCAGCGAGTGCCTTGGCAGCGGCGGCTTCGGCAGCCGATGGAGCAGCAGCGGCGGGGGCAGCTTCAGCAGCGGGCGCACCTGCGCCGGCGGCCTCGCGCTCAGCCTTCAGAGCAGCAGCTTTAGCCTTCGCAGCGGCAATCTTGGCTTCCTTCTCGGCGGCAAGACGTGCCTTTTCTTCCTCGGTAAGCTCGGGTTCGGGCTTCTCGGGCAGATAATTAAGTTGTTTTACGAGTTTCGAGCGTGTGAACATAGCTTGCTCGAAATTGTTACTGAAACGGAGGGCACCGGTGGGGCAAGAGGTGACGCAAAGCTGGCAGAAAGTACAAGAACCGAGGTCGTAGTTATAACGATCAAGTTTCTTTTTCTTTGTGCCGGCCGGTGTGTCGACCATCTTAGTAGCGATGCTAATTGTACCGTTGGGGCAATTGCGCTCGCAAGTACCACAAGCGATGCACTTGTGATTGCCATCCTGGTCATAAATCAGCTCCAGAACAGCACGGAAACGCTCCGGCCACTTGTACGTATCACGGTCTTCGGGATAACGTTCGGTGATCTTGGGCGTCACAAATTCCTTACCGGTCACCGACATGCCTTTCAGAAGGGATGCGATGCCCGTGCCCAGAGATGAAAAGTATTCTTTTACACTACCCATTTATTAACGATTGTTGGTATCTTAACTATGGTTATTTCAAAATATATATTAGTCACGCACCTGGCCGCCGACGATGTCGAGCAGCTCGTTGGTGATTGATTGCTGTCGCAGTTTATTATATTCGAGACGAAGCTGGTCGAGCAGTTTCTTTGCATTGTCGCTCGCGGCTTGCATAGCCATGACGCGGGCAGCCTGTTCGGAAGCGCGATTCTCTACGAAAATCTCCTGTGTGAGCGAAAGCAGATACATTGGCAACACATTTTCGAAAATGTGGCGTGCATCCGGCTCGAAGATGTAGGGGCGCGATTCGGCAGAGGCCTTACTAGCCTGGCCCTCGCCGATGAAAGCATCCGGCGACAAAGGCAACAGACGGTCAGTCGTAGCGACCTGGCGGCCGGCGCTGCGGAAATTCATATACACGATATCGACGGCGTCGGTCTCACCGCTCAAGAAAGCGTCGCGAAGCTTAAATTCGAACGCCTTGACGGCTTCGCCTTCACTTTTCGAATCAATACCATCAACGATACTGAGTTCGACACGTCCCTTGAGACGGTCAACGGCCTTAATCATCTTACGGCCGATGGGCATCAGCTCAACACGAAGGTCTTCGCCATGCGTTGCGCGCAACTCATCGATTTGCTGTTCGAGATATTTGGCCAGATTGACGTTGTAGGCTCCGCAAAGGCCGTCGTCGCTACCCATCACTACGATAGTGACCTTCTGCAAGGGCCGGCATTCGGCCAGCGGCGATGCGAAGGGGGCGTCAGCCGAGAGCAGGTTGGCGATGATGCCCTCGATTGTAGAGCGATAAGGCTTGAGGCGCTTCAAGGCAGCCTCGGCCGAATGCATCTTAGCCGAAGAAATCATCTTCATTGCTCCGGTAATCTTCTCAGTTGAAGCGACCGAACCAATGCGTCCTTTCAATTCTCTTAATGTTGCCATTTGCGGTTGATATTAAGCATTAAAACTGTCCGGCAATCTGATTAGCAGCCTCTGTAATCTTAGCGGTAACCTCGTCGGTGAGCTTACCTTCTGCGATAGTTTTGAGCTCTGCCTGATAGCTAGTCTGAAGCAACTGCACGAATTGCTTTTCGAATTCGGCCACCTTGTCGAGAGGAACACGTTCGAGCAGACCATTAACACCGCAATAGATTTCAGCTACCTGCTCAGCCACCGGCACCGGATGATACTGGGGCTGAATGAGCAGACGTTCGTTCTTACGGCCCTTATCGATGACGCGAGCAGTCACCGCATCGATATCGCCACCGAATTTGGTGAACGATTCGAGCTCGCGGAACTGAGCTTGGTCAATCTTCAGCGTACCGGCCACTTTCTTCATCGACTTAATCTGAGCGTTACCACCCACACGCGACACCGAGATGCCGACATTGATAGCCGGTCGGATACCGCGGTTGAACAAAGCCGATTCAAGATATATCTGACCGTCGGTAATCGAAATTACGTTGGTCGGGATATAAGCCGACACGTCGCCTGCCTGAGTTTCGATAATCGGGAGAGCCGTCAGCGAACCACCACCCTTTACGATAGGCTTCAAGGGCTCAGGAAGGTCGTTCATATTCTTGGCAATTTCCTGGTTATCGATAATCTTCGCAGCACGTTCGAGCAGACGCGAATGCAAATAGAAGATATCACCCGGGTAAGCCTCGCGACCCGAAGGACGCTTAAGAATCAGCGAGATTTCACGATAAGCGACAGCCTGCTTCGACAGGTCATCATAAACGATAAGGGCGTCACGGCCCGAATCACGGAAATACTCACCGATGGCTACACCGGCAAAGGGTGAATAGTAGCGCATTGAAGCAGAGTCGGCAGCAGTTGCTGCTACGACTACGGTGTAGTCCATAGCACCATAGCGGCGCAGAGTTTCGACAGTGGCAGCCACTGACGAAGCCTTCTGACCAATAGCTACATATATGCAGTAAACGGGCTTACCTTCTTCAAAGTTTTTGCGCTGATTGATGATGGTATCGATAGCAATAGCAGTCTTACCAATCTGGCGGTCGCCAATAATCAACTCGCGCTGACCGCGGCCGATGGGCACCATCGAGTCGACGGCCTTGATACCGGTCTGAAGCGGCTGGTTAACGGGCTGGCGATAGATAACACCTGGAGCCTTACGTTCCAGAGGCAGAAGCATGAGGTCGCCGGTGATAGGACCACGACCATCGATAGGCTCGCCGAGGACGTTGATAACACGGCCAAGCAGTCCTTCGCCCACGGGAATCGAAGCGATTTCGCCCGTGCGCTTGACACTCATACCTTCGGTCACTTTATTGACGTTATTCAGCAGAATGACGCCTACGTTGCTTTCCTCGAGGTTGAGAGCTACACCCTTTACGCCGTTTTCAAACTCAACGAGCTCGTTCGCGCGAACGTTGTCGAGTCCATAGACATGGGCTACACCGTCGCCAACTTCGAGCACCTGGCCAACTTCATCGAAGCTGACCGTCGTGTTGACGTTCTCGAGCTGCTGTTTTAAGACTTCAGAAATCTCGCTTGGATTAATCATTGTGGGCTATAGCGGGGATAAAATATTAAACTTATTGGAGGAGTGAGAGCCTAAGCTCTTTGAGTTGGTTCGACAGCGAAGCGTCAAGACGCTCATTGTCGATGTTGATCACGAAACCGCCGATAAGCGACGTGTCCACACGGGTGCTGAATTCCATCGAAGCTCCTTTGAGTTCCTTGACTATAAGGTCCTTGATGCGCTGCATAGCAGCATGGTCGAGATTTGCAGCCGTAACGACTTCCACGCGCCGGATATTGTTGCGGCGGCGATAGATGTCGCAATAAGCAAATGCAATTAAATCGATCATGTCGATACGGCGATTATCGACGAGCAGCTTCAAGAAGTCGGCGAAAGTGGTATCAGCCTCCGAAGCGCCTGCGGCAGTGGTGAGCAATTTCACCTTATCGTCGACAGACACAAAAGGATTCGACACCGCCGCTTTGAGGCTCGGCAATTCGCCGAACGAGCGCTGAAGCGCATTCATCAGCACGTAAGTGCCGGCAGCCGAGTTGCGGTCGATATCGACCTTATACAGGGCCATCGCATAGCGCCGTGGGATTAGACCTTGATTCATAATCGTGTCAGTGATCTATTATTTCTTCTCAATATCATCAAGAAGAGAGTTTACGAGCTGAGCTTGAGCTTTCTGATCCTGCATCTGATTCTTAACGACTTTAGATGCAATCTCAAGTGCGAACTCGCTGACTTGGTTGCGGAATTGGAGCTGAGCTTCTTTTTGCTGTTGCTGAATCTGGAGCTTGGCGTTGTCCATCACCTTTTGTGCCTCCTGTTGAGCGCTTTGACGCGCGTCTTCAATCATCTGAGTCTTGATACGGTCAGCATCACGCATCATATCGGCCTGCTGGCGACGAGCCTCATTAATGACTTCTTGGGCACTCTGACGGGCATTGTCGAGCTGTTCCTTCGCACTCTGGGCATATTCCACACCCTTGTCAATCAGTTCTGCTCGCGCATCAAGCGACTTTATAATGCCGGGCCACGCGAACTTCCAAAGAATTAGGAAGACGATCGCGAAGGACACAAACATCCAAAAGACGAGACCGAAATCAGGGGTGAATAGTTCCATTATTCAACGATTAGAGTTAAAGCTGTGGCTAAAACTGATTACACAAAGAGAGCAAGGATGCAGACGATCACAGCAAACAGGGCAACACCCTCGATAAGAGCTGCGATAACAATCATGCTACTGCGGATTTCGCCGGCTGCTTCGGGCTGACGTGCGATAGCTTCCATAGCTGAGCCGCCAATACGACCGATACCGATACCTGCGCCGATGGCTGCGATTGCTGCGCCAATGCTTGCGCCGATTGCTGTTCCAGATGCAACTGCTGCTAATAATCCTAACATAATTCTTTCTGTTTAAGAGGTTTGATATTTTAGTTTATTATATTTTCTTACTTTGTTGCTGCCACAACTGACGCAGCAGCTTCTTTAGCTTCATTTTGATGTTCTTCATGTTCGTGTGCTTGTGCCAACGAGATGAATATCGTAGACAACATCGTGAAAACATAAGCTTGGATAAAGCTTACCAGCACATCGATTATGAGCATAAACACCGAGAAGAGGATCGACACGACTGCTGTGGCGCCACCGACTGCAGGACTCATGGCCGCGAAAATAAAGATTAGCAACGTGAGTACTATCACAATCATGTGTCCACCCATCATATTCGCAAACAGACGGACTGTCAGCGCTGCAGGCTTCGTAAAGATACCGAAGACCTCGATAATCTGCATAATTGGAATGGGGCACTTAAGCCAGATAGGTACATCGGGCCAGAAAATTTCCTTCCAGTAGTGCTTCGTACCGAATAGGTTGGTCATGAAGAAAGTGAAAATCGCAAGTACGAAAGTCACACCTATGTTGCCGGTAAGGTTTGCACCGCCGGGGAAAATCACAATCAACCCCAGGAGGTTCATTATCAAAATAAAGAAGAACACCGACAGCAAATATGGAGCAAAGCGACGTGCCTGAGGTCCAAGAGTCGACTTAATAACGCCATCGTAGACGAACGACACTACTACTTCAATAGCACCGAGGCCTTTACGAGGCGCCTTGAAATCGGGATGCTTCTTATAGTAACTTGCCAGCCACATTATGAGCCCGATTACGATAAACACTGCAATGAAAGTAGCCATTACGTTCTTTGTTATCGAAATATCGATAGGCTTAACTTCTTCGCCATTGACGATTTCGACAACCTTACCCTTATTAGGGCTATCAGCTCCGGCAATCTTAAAAGCGATACCTCCGTCAACGTAAGTAGCACCGTGCGCTACGCGAGCCGAAGAGAAACAGTGGAAGCCGTCAGTGCCATATACAATCACCGGCAGCGGTATACGCGCATGATGATTGAAGGGCACTTCCCAGCCGTAGCCGTCGCCAAGGTGCTCAAAAATGATTTCCTTGGGGTCAATAGCCTTCGACTGCGTATCTTCGGATGCATGCTCAGACGCCTTAGCAGGCATCAGCACGCTCGAGAGCAGCGAAATAAGCATTATGCAGATTAATCGGATCATGACCGGGAATTAGTATAAACAAACCGACACCACATTGTTATCGACATCAGCAAGACCGCCAACGATATGGCGAACTTCCTTCTTTCCGGCGGCATCTGCATATTCGATATCGCCTTCGACAAGAGTCGACACCAGCGAAGCATGATTATTGAGCACAGTGAACGAACCGAGTGCGCCAGGGAGGGTCACTGCAGTCACTTCACCTTCAAAAACGATAGCTTCAGCCGATATAATTTTTAGTGTCATTTTGAATGATTAATAAAAGTCGTAATTATTTCACTTCAGCGAGAAGTTTCTTACCCTTTTCGATAGCTTCGTCGATGGTACCGACGTTGAGGAACGCCTGTTCGGGATACTGGTCCATCTCGCCATTGAGAATCATCTTGAAGCCTCGGATAGTTTCGCTCAGCGGCACGAGTACACCGGGAAGGCCGGTAAACTGCTCTGCTACATGGAAGGGCTGCGAGAGGAAACGCTGAGCACGACGAGCACGAGCAACGACAAGCTTGTCGTCATCCGAAAGTTCGTCAACACCCAGGATAGCAATGATATCCTGAAGTTCATTGTACTTCTGAAGCAGCTGCTTCACAGCCTGAGCAGTGTTATAGTGCTCTTCGCCGACGATATTGGGGTCGAGAATACGCGAAGTCGACTCAAGCGGATCTACAGCGGGATAGATACCAAGCTCCGAAATCTTACGCGAAAGCACCGTAGTAGCGTCCAAGAAGCTGAACGTGGTAGCCGGAGCCGGGTCAGTAAGGTCATCGGCCGGCACATAGATAGCTTGAACCGATGTAATTGAACCATTTTTGGTTGAAGTGATTCGTTCTTGCAGCATACCCATTTCCGAAGCCAGAGTCGGTTGGTAACCTACAGCCGAAGGCATGCGGCCTAAAAGCGCCGAAACTTCAGAACCGGCTTGAGTGAAACGGAAGATGTTATCAATAAACAGGAGCACGTCCTTACCACCGGCACCCTGGTCGCGGAACTGCTCTGCCACGGTAAGGCCGGTCAGAGCCACGCGCAGACGTGCACCCGGCGGTTCGTTCATCTGACCGAACACAAGGGCTGCTTGCGAATTTTTCAGTTCATTATGATCGACATCTTGAAGGTTCCATTCGCCCTTCTCCATGCCTTCTTTGAACTTATCGCCATAGCGCATAACGCCACTCTCAATCATCTCGCGCAACAAGTCGTTGCCTTCGCGAGTACGTTCGCCGACACCGGTGAACACTGAGAAGCCGTCGTGGCCCTTAGCGATATTGTTAATAAGCTCCATAATAAGCACCGTCTTGCCGACACCAGCGCCACCGAAAAGACCAATCTTACCACCCTTGCTGTAGGGCTCGAGAAGGTCGATAACCTTAATACCGGTAGTCAGAATTTCTGTACCGATAGTGAGGTCCTCAAATTCCGGAGCAGGCTGATGAATCGAACGAAGATTATCGCGATTGAGAGCCGGAAGGTTATCGATAGCGTTACCGATAACGTTCATAAGACGGCCTTTCACCTGATCACCTGTCGGAATTGAGATGGGCTGCCCCATGCTCTTAACTTCCAGACCACGTTGCAAACCGTCGGTGCTTTCCATAGCAACACAGCGAACGGTATCTTCGCCGATGTGCTGTTCGACTTCCATGATCAGCTCCGTGCCGTCTGCACGGTCGATTTTCAGAGCCGTGTAGATGGGAGGCAGTACGACGCCCTCGCCTTCGAAGGCCACATCGACCACCGGGCCGATTACCTGTGCAATTTTACCGATTGTCTCGCTCATTGTGTTAGCGGTATATGGAGTTTTGTGTTATATTAAAGAGTCAAGCCAAGGGTGATAATAGCCACCATCAAGGCCAGGTTAAAGAGATTGATGGGCAGGAGGTATTTCCATTCCAGAGCAAGAAGCTGGTCGATACGCAGACGGGGGAATGTCCACTTAAACCAGATGATAATGAACGACAGGGCCACAGCCTTACCGATAAACCACAGAGGAGTGGGAATGTAGTCCATAATCATGTTGAAACCATCCCAACCGTCGATGTGGAAGGGCATCCAGCCACCAAAGAAGAGCAGCGTAGCCACACCCGAGACGATGAAGAGGTTGAGATACTCAGCCAAGTAGAAGAAACCGAAGTGGATACCGGAATATTCAGTGTGATAACCGGCAGTCAGCTCACTTTCAGCTTCAGGAAGGTCAAACGGGCCACGGTTGGTTTCGGCTGTACCGGCAATCATATAGATAACGAAAGCTATCACAGCAGCGACATGGCCTTGAAGAATAAACCAGTGGTCTTTCTGAGCGTTAACAATATCAGTAACATCCATCGAGCCGGCCAAGCAAACCATCGTCACGATGCACAGACCGATTGACAGCTCGTAGCTGACCATCTGTGCGCCCGAACGAAGAGCGCCAATAAGTGTGAACTTATTGTTCGACGACCAACCTGCCAGCAGAATGCCGAGCACGCCAATCGAAGAGCAAGCCACCAGGAAGAAAATACCAATATTAAAGTCGATGATTTGCAGACCTTCGCCCCAAGGCAGGGTGGCGAAGCAAAGCATCGAAGCAATGATTACCAGATAAGGAGCCAGAGCAAAGAGGAATTTATCGGTATGACGAAGTTCGATAAGCTCTTTGATGAGAATCTTGAACATATCGGCGAAGCTCTGAAGCAAGCCCCAGGGACCTACGCGATTCGGGCCAAGGCGACACTGGAAAGCGGCGCAGACCTTACGTTCGAAGTAGATGTAGAAGAGAGCCAGTAGCGCGTAGACCAGCAACAGACCGACACCGACGGCCACACATTCAACAGTAGTAGTAGCCCACGAGGGTAAGAAACCCATCAGAAAGTCGTGGATCGGGCCCGTGATTCTCGAGAAGTCAAAAATATGTGAATTTTCCATTAGAATATGCGGATGAATGTATTAACGGTCCATGTCGGGTACAATATAGTCAAGCGAGCCACCGATTGTGATAAGGTCAGCAATCTTGTTACCCGAAGTGATGTGATCAACCACAGCAGCCAGAGGCAAACAGGGGGGAGCGATCTTCAGACGATAGGGTTTGGTAGAGCCGTCGCTTTCGAGATAAACGCCGAAAGTACCACGGCAACCTTCTACGAATTCGCACCACTGACCCTTAGGCAACTTGAGCACCTTGGGCACCTTCACGCAATATTCACCTTCGGGAATATTATCAATAAGCTGTTCGAGGATGCGAGCACTCTGCACCATTTCGTCCATACGCACTTTGAAGCGAGCCATAGAGTCGCCTTCTGTTCGAGTGATTTCTTCGAAGTCGAGCTCTGAATAGACAGAATAGGGGCGCAACTTACGCATATCGCAAGCCCAACCAGATGCACGACCCGACGGGCCGGTGATAGCATAAGAGATAGCGTCTTCTTTCGACAGGACGCCAACGCCTTCCATACGGTTGCGGGCAATAACGTTGCCGGTAAACACCTTGTTGTATTCCTTAATATTCTTGGGCAGGATTGCGAGCAAAGCCTTCACGTCCTGAACGAAATCGGGAGCGAGGTCCTGCATCACACCACCGATGCATGCGTAGTTAAACGACATACGAGCGCCGCAAGTCTTCTCGAAGATATCGAGAATTTGCTCGCGAACACGCAGCGTATAGAATAGCATGGTGGTAGCGCCAAGGTCCATACAGAAGGTACCGAAGAACAAGCAGTGCGAAGCAATACGAGCAAGCTCGTCCATCATCACGCGGATTACCTGAGCACGACGCGAGATTTCGATACCGGCAGCCTTTTCGAAAAGCATTGCCAGACCGTGGTGATAGTTATGACCCGAGAAATAGTCGAGACGATCGAGGAAGTGAAGAGTCTGGGGATAAGTCATCGACTCGCAAAGTTTCTCAACACCGCGGTGAATATAACCCATGTAAACGTCGATTTTCTTGATAGTCTCGCCGTCTACAGCGGTGCGGAAACGGAGCACACCGTGAGTAGCAGGGTGCTGCGGGCCGATATTTACAACGAAGTCGTCCTTGTGGAAGATTTCGCGCTCAGTCTTCACGACATTGCCATTTTCGTCGCGAGTATATACATCCGTATTATCGCTCTGACGTTCACTCTCGGTAGACACGGGATTCAACGCCGGGTCCTGATCGTAGTCCTTGCGCAGAGGATAGCCCACCCAATCGATATTGAGGAAAAGGCGGCGCATATCGGGGTTGTTAACGAAGATGATTCCGAAGAAGTCATAAACTTCGCGTTCGTAGATTTCAGCAATGCGCCACAGATCAGCCACCGAGTCGATGTAGGGGTGTTCACGATCGCCGGTAGCAAGTACCTTCACTGAGCAAGTTTCGCCAGTGGTCGGACACATTAAATAATATATACAGCCGAGCGACTCCACCCAGTCCATACCGACGATGGTGACCAGATAGGCGAGGCCGAGGTCGTCGCGAAGCGTCTTAGCGGCAGCATGCCAGTCGGCAGCAGCCACAGTCAACTGCGGATTGCCCGAGCCGTCGTCGGCCAGGGGGCAGCTAGCAAAGTGCTTGGCGATCTTTTCCTGTAAGTTAGCCATAAGGGGTTGTTATGATTGGTTATAGCCTTTGTTTTTCGTTATAATCTGCAATGCTGTCGTCAGCTCTGCCACTTAGTCGACGGGATGTTCCTTAAGAAACTCCTTGCGGCTCTCTTGGCGATTAACACCACCGAAGAACTTCTCAACTTTAATCTTACGCGAGAGCTGCATGATGCCATAAATCATGGCTTCGGGACGCGGAGGACATCCGGGCACGAAAACGTCGACAGGTACGATATCCTCGATACCTTTTGCCACGTGATAGCTATTGCGGAATGGGCCACCCGAGATGGCGCAGCTACCGCAAGCAATAACATACTTAGGCTCAGCGAGCTGATCGTAGAGGCGACGGAACACAGGCACCATGCGGTTGACAATCGTACCGGCAACCATCATGAAGTCGGCCTGACGAGGCGAAGCACGGGCAACTTCCCAGCCAAAACGGGCCATATCGAAGCGAGCCGCACCGAGCGACACAAATTCGATACCGCAGCAACTGGTGGCGAAAGTAAGCGGCCAGAGTGAGTTAGCACGCCCCCAGTTGATGAGCTTATCAAAAGAGCCCACGATCACATTCGTGCCACTCTCTTGCAGCTCCTTGACGAGTTTTTCAATGTACTCGTTATCCAAAAATGCCTCATAGGGCATAGATTTGCATGTTACTTCCATTCGAGAGCTCCTTTCCGCCAGGCATAAACGAGACCCAGCACTAATACTCCAAAAAAGACTGCGACGCCAAGAACGCCTGCGCTAAGAGCCGTGTTGAAGTTAACGGCCCACGGGAGCAGGAACACTGTCTCAACGTCGAACATAAGGAATAAAATTGCAAACAGATAGTATCCTACATTAAACTGCGACATACTCTCGCCGCGAGTCGGGATACCGCATTCGTAAGCTTCCCCTTTCTGGGGGTTAAACGATCGCGGCGAAATCAGCCCAGCCATCCACATAGCAAGTGCGACCAGAGCCACACCTGTCAGCAAAGCAGTGATAGCAAGCACGCCGCTGTTTGAAATTCCAAAAATGGACAAAGATATCATAGTCTTTTCAATTAATATTCGTTTTCACGGTCCTCACAAAAGCCTCATTGCACGGCAAGCAGCCGCACTATCATTTGATAATCACGACTTTTTACCGCCACGACGACATTGCAATGGCCTAAGCTCTCAATTTTCTGACTGCAAAGATAGTTAAATTTTTCCAAAAATCAGCTATATGCACCAAAAATAATTGTCGCCTTTTTCCGAATGTTTCTTTCCAATTTGTCGCAACTGTTAAAAGCAATTCCAATATTTAAGAATAATAAAAAGAAAAAAAGTCCAAAAAGTAAAAGAAAGTCCGTAACTTTGCAGTCGATATGGTATTATTTCCGAACGCAAAAATTAACTTAGGCTTATGCGTGACCGCTCGGCGCCCCGACGGCTATCACGACCTGACCACCGTAATGTTGCCTACGGGCTGGTGCGACGTGCTTGAAATCGTACCCGGCCGACAATCGACGCACACGCTCACAGTCAGCGGCAACGCCGTAGACTGCCCGCCGGAAAAGAATCTGGTAATGAAGGCCGTGCACGCCATGGAGCGCGAGCTCGAACCCCTACCCCCTGTTGATATTTACCTCGAAAAAATAATCCCCGACGGCGCCGGGTTAGGCGGTGGCAGCGCCGATGCAGCATTCACACTGCGCGGCCTCAACGAAGTGCTAAACCTCGGCCTCGACAACAGCCGCTTGGCAGCCATCGCAGCCACAGTCGGAGCCGACTGCTCATTTTTCATCTACAACCAACCGGCACACTGCACCGGCATTGGCACAGACATCAACCTTATCGACATCCCATCGCTAAAGGGCTTCACACTAGCAATAGCCAAAGGCCGCACCGGCAGCGTGTCGACCGCCGAAGCCTACCGCGGCATCACTCCGCGCCGCCCCGACCACGACCCCGCCGACATCGTGGCACTCAAACCATGCGAATGGCGCGACAGACTAATCAACGACTTCGAACCGAACGTATTCTCCGCCCTTCCCGACGTAGCACGCCTAAAACAACACATGTACGACTCCGGCGCCATCTATGCCTCAATGAGCGGATCAGGCTCAGCCGTATTTGGAATATTCGAAAATGACAATTTGGCACAACAAGCCATTAATGGGCTGACAGACTGCGACACCTGGATTGGCCCTGCAGTCGTTTAAACCATCATTCTTGAACGATATCCGGCCCGTTTTGTTATTAAATAAACCGAACGGGCCCAAATAGACATCTTTGGCAATGTTTTTGCTAAGATAGTCATGAAAACAATACAATCATGAGCGAAAACAAACATAACAACGAAATGAACGAGCAAGAAAACGCTCCCGAAATAAACGAAGCTATCGACAACACCACTGAAGAAGCAATCGAAGCCGAAGTTGTCGAAAACGAGACCGACATCCTCAACAACAAAATAGCCGAATTAGAAGCCGCCATTGAAAAAGAAAAGAAAGAATATCTCTTCTTGCGCGCTGATTTCGACAACTACCGCAAACGCACTCTCAAGGAGCGCGAAGAACTCCTACGCAACGCCGGCGAAAAAGTACTGCTCGGCATACTCCCCATCGTCGACGACTTCGAACGCGGCCTTGCCGCCATCAAAGACACCGACGACGCCGACGCCGTCAAGCAAGGTATGGAACTGATCTACAACAAACTACTCAAATACCTGTCAGACAACGGCGTGAAGCCCATCGAATCGACCGGTCAGCCCTTCGACGCCGACCTCCACGATGCCATCGCCACAATCCCCGCACCCACGCCC
The DNA here is from genome assembly GCA_964456545.1 of uncultured Bacteroides sp. Lineage (GTDB taxonomy): Bacteria > Bacteroidota > Bacteroidia > Bacteroidales > Muribaculaceae > CAG-873. Next base: position 29,071 of record CAYWAM010000009.1, on the reverse strand, counting down.
GAGCTCAAAGGCAAAGTCGTGGACACCACCACCCGCGGCTATATGATAAACGACAAAGTACTACGCCACGCTAAAGTAGCCGTAGGCGAATAACGACCACTCACCTCTTCAACTCCATTCAACCGACATGGAAACTAATCAAAAAAGAGACTACTACGAAGTACTCGGTGTGTCGAAGAACGCCAATGCCGACGAAATCAAGAAAGCCTACCGTAAGCTGGCCATCAAGTATCACCCCGACAAGAACCCCGATGACAAGGAAGCCGAGGAAAAATTCAAGGAAGCAGCCGAGGCCTACGACGTACTGAGCAACGACGAAAAGCGACGCAGATACGACCAATTCGGCCACTCCATGGGCTCGCAAGGCTTCGGTGGCGGCGGATTCGGCGGATTCGGCGGCGGTTTTGGCGGCGGATTCACTATGGAAGATATCTTTGCCCAATTCGGCGACATCTTCGGTGGCCACTTCGGTGGCAGCGGATTTGGCGGAGCAGCCGGCGGCCGTACACGCCAACGTCGCGGTTCAGACTTGCGCATCCGCGTACGACTCACCCTCGACGAAATCGCAAACGGCGCCACCAAGAACCTCAAAATACCCACATACGTCGAATGCGAGCACTGTAAGGGCAATGGCGCCAAAAACGGCACCGCCTTCACATCATGCCAGCAATGCCAAGGCACCGGCACCATCATCCGCCAGATGCAAACCATCTTCGGCATCCAACAAGAGCGCACAATCTGCCCCTCATGCGAAGGCTCTGGCAAAGTCATCACCGAACGCTGCGATCACTGCCACGGCGAAGGCATCGTGCGCAAGGACGAGCAGGTGACCTTCAACATCCCGGCCGGCGTGAGCGACAACATGACACTCACCGTCAAAGGCAAAGGCAACGCACCGCGCCGCGGCGGCGTTCGCGGCAATCTGCAAGTCGTAATCGAAGAAATCAAGCATCCCGAACTGATTCGCGATGGCAACGACATCATCTACAACTTGATGCTCGACCTCCCCACCGCCATCTTGGGTGGCTCTGTCGAGGTTCCGACTATCAGCGGTCGCGCCCGACTCAAAATCGACCCCGGCACACAACCCGGCAAAGTACTGCGTATGCGTGGCAAGGGCCTACCTTCGCCTGAAAACTCAAGTGTACGTGGCGACGAGCTCATCAACATCATGGTCTACATACCCGAAAAGCTTTCGAATGAAGAAAAGAAAGCTATCGAAAACCTACGCGGCTCGGCCAATATCACTCCCGGCGAAGAAGAAAAGCATCGCATCTTCTCGAAACTAAAGCACATATTCGAATAATCCACGACTATGCAGGACACGACGGCTCCGAAACGTGTACTCGTCACCGGCGCCACCGGCCGCTCTGGTCGCGTGTTCCTGCAGCAGCTCGCTGCCCTTCATAAAGCCGAAGGCTCTCTACCCTTCGACGTAACCATTATCGCGCGCAATCCTGCGCGCGTTTCTATTTCTGTACCCGGAGTTAAAATAGCGCAAGGCGACCTCACTGACACCAACTTTCTCGACCACATAATCCACGACCACGACACCTTGCTGCACATTGCCGGCATACACCTATCCACACCGATAATCCGCGCCGCAATTGCTGCACCCGACGGTCCGCGCTGGTTCATAATGGTGCACACCACCGGCATCTACTCTCGCTACAAAGCAGCCGGCGAGTATTATCGCAAAGTAGAAGCAGAAATTGCCGATCTCACGACCGGCACGCCATGCGACATCACCCTGCTACGCCCCACTATGATATATGGCGCACAAAACGACGGCACGATGAACGTATTCATACGCCTTGTCGACCACCTACGCCTATTTCCCCTTATCGGCGACGGACACACCGCCATTCGACCCGTACGCGACTCCGACTTAGGCCGTGCATACCTCAAAGTACTGCTACACCACCACATCACCCGCAGCAAAAACTACGATCTAAGCGGAGGCGAGTCTATCGAGTTTATCGACATCTTCAGAACCATTAGCCACTTGCTTGGCAAACGCACTCGCTTCATCCCCATACCACCTCAGCTAGCTTACGCTGGAGCCGTCGCATTGTGGGCCTTATCGCTAGGGCGGATAGACCTTCGCGAACGCGTCCAACGCATGACCGAACCGCGCACCTACTCATGCGACGCAGCCATAGCCGATTTCGGCTACGACCCCGTTGACTTCCACACCGGCATATCTGAAGAAATTGCTGAGTACCTCCGCAACCGCTCCTGCCATTGACACCTTTTGTCACATAGACGCCATACACCAGCTGTATCAACTTATAATATATAATTATACTTCAGCATTTTGCAACGGATTGTAAAATTTTATTCGATTTTTTTGATAAATTTCATTGCAGAATTAAAAAAAGTCTATAACTTTGCATCCGAACAATAACAAAAGAAACCAAGATATTTTCTAAATCAAACATGACCCGATTTTACGCATATAGCTTTTTTTCGTTTTATTTTACCAAAAAATAAAGCCGGGCGTTTATGTGTAATAAATTGATAGAAAAAGCATAACAGATATTTCCATTAAGCTCCCGGCAACATGAATGTCGGGAGCTTTTTCATTTCCAACAAACATCCAGACTACGAAAAGCATAAAAAAACGATGAAACGCAAAGTAGCTATACAAGGCGTAGCCGGTTGCTACCACGACGCAGCGGCTCGAAAATACTTCAGCGACGACGAAGTCGACACATTGGCATTCGATTCATTTCCAGCAATGTTTGAAGCGCTTGACAGCGACGCCTCGCTTCTGGGCATCGTGGCTATAGAAAATACCATAGCCGGAGCGCTATTACAAAATCACGAACTACTGCGCAAGAGCAACCTCACTATCGTAGGCGAGACAAAAATGAGAATATCGCATGTTCTAGCCGCAATGAAGGGCGAGACCATCGAGACCCTACACGAAGTAGGCTCTCACCCGATGGCACTAATGCAGTGCGAACAATTCTTCCACCGCTATCCTCACCTACGACTCACCGAAAAATTCGACACTGCCGGCACTGCTTGTGAAATATCCACTGAAAAGCGCCGCGGCATGGGAGCCGTTTGCGGAGAATTTGCAGCAAAACTCTACGGGCTCGACATCCTCGCCTCGGGAATCGAGACTAACAAACGCAACTTCACTCGATTTCTGATTGTTGCCGACCCACTGGTTGCCGACAGTCTCAGACCGCGAGCCGAAGAGTGCAACAAAGCATCGATAGTATTCACCCTACCCCACACCAAAGGGGCTCTTTCGAAGGTTTTGGTAATTTTTTCATTCTACGACATTAACCTCTCGAAAATTCAGTCGACACCAATCGTGGGCCGCGAATGGGAATATCGCTTCTACGTAGACCTCACATTCGATAGCTATGTACGCTACCACCAGGCCATCGACGCCGTCCGTCCTCTAATCTCCGATTTCAAGTCACTTGGTGAATATAAAGAATGTAAACATGAAGTCAATTAATTCAATACAACCGGCCGACAGAGTCTACAACATAAAAGAATACTACTTCTCGAAAAAACTCCGTGAAGTAGCTGAAATGAATGCTCGCGGACTTGATGTAATATCACTTGGCGTAGGCGGCCCCGACCGCATGCCCCACAGCTCAGTCATCGAAACGCTTTGCCACACCGCCCAACAACCCGACGTGCACAGCTATCAACCATATACCGGCATCCGCGAACTGCGCTCCGCATTTGCCGACTGGTACGGCCGACACTATAGCGTGAGACTCGACCCCGACTCTGAAATCCTGCCACTGAATGGCTCAAAAGAGGGTGTGCTCGACATATCCATGGCATTTCTAAACCCTGGCGACGGCGTGCTGGTTCCCGACCCCGGCTACCCCACCTACACATCTGTAAGCAAACTACTCGGAGCCGACATCTACACATACAATCTAACCGAAGAAAACGACTGGCTACCCGATTTCGACGAGTTGGAAAAATTGCCGCTCGACAAAATAAAACTCATGTGGGTCAACTACCCACACATGCCCACCGGCCGACGCGCCACCTCTGAGACTTTCGAGAAGCTCGTAGCTTTCGGGCGCAGACATGGCATCGTAATCGCTCAAGACAACGCATACAGCTTCATACTCAACGATAAGCCTCTGAGCATTCTTGCCACCGAGGGCGCTGGCGACATCGCTCTCGAGCTCAACTCCCTAAGCAAGAGCCACAACATGGCCGGCTGGCGCATGGGCATGATTGCAGGCAACGCCACCTTCATCAATTGGATTTTGAAAGTAAAAAGCAATCTCGACTCGGGACAATTCCGCGCCGTACAGCAAGCCGCCACTCGCGCACTGACTGTCGGCAACGAGTGGTACACAACACTCAACGAGCAGTATGCACGCCGCCGCCAAATAGCCGAACAAATAATGGACACACTTGGCTGCCGCTTCGATCCATCTCAGCGAGGCTTATTCCTATGGGGCCGCGTACCCGACACCTACGAATGTGGCGAAACTCTTGCCGACAAAGTTTTATATGAAGCCCGTGTATTCATAACGCCCGGATTTATTTTCGGCAAAAACGGCAATCGCTACGTGCGCATAAGCCTCTGCGCCACAGACGAAAAAATGAACGAGGCTCTCAGCCGAATCCGTAAAGTATTCGCATGATTTAGTATCTTAAACACTTACCACGATGAAAGATCTGAAACCACTTGTTCCCGAAGGGATTCTCAATGATAATCGACTCATAATTGCCGGCCCCTGCAGCGCCGAGACCGAAGAGCAAGTACTGCAAACAGCCCGCGAACTAGCCGAGCGTGGCATTAAACTGTTTCGCGCCGGCATTTGGAAACCGCGCACCAAGCCGGGCGGATTTGAAGGCATAGGCGCGCCCGGGCTCGAATGGCTAAAAAAAGTACGCGAACTCACAGGCATGCACACCGCCACCGAAGTAGCTACTCGTAGCCACGTAGAGCTCGCACTCGACGCCGGCGTCGATATCTTGTGGATTGGCTCGCGCACCTGCGCCAACCCATTTGCCATGCAAGAAATTGCCGACACTCTGCAAGAGCGCGATGCCGACGTGACCGTACTAGTCAAAAACCCCGTAAACCCCGACCTCGAATTGTGGATTGGCGGCTTGCAACGCATCTATAACGCCGGCGTGCGACGCCTGGGCGCTATACACCGCGGATTCTCTACCTACGGCACTCACCTCTATCGCAACGTACCCGAATGGCGAATCCCTATCGAACTGCGACTGCGCTACCCGAACCTTCCGATTATCTGCGACCCTAGCCACATCGGCGGCAAACGCGAACTAATCGCTCCGCTGTCGCAGCAAGCACTCGACATGGGCTTCAATGGCTTAATCATCGAAAGCCACTGCAACCCCGACAGTGCCTGGAGCGATGCTGCTCAGCAAATCACACCCGAAGTCCTTCATTACATACTCAACACACTGGTCGTCCGCGACCAACACCAGTCGACCGACAACCTTGCCCTACTTCGCCGACAAATCGACGAACTCGACAACGAGCTACTCGAAGTGCTAGCCAAGCGCATGCGCGTATCCTGCGAAATAGGTCGCTACAAGAAAGAGCACAGCATGCCTATCCTACAAGCCAATCGCTACAACGATGTGATGAGTACCCGACTCAAAAACGGCGAAGCTATGGGCATCGATGCCGACTTTCTCCGCAAAGTCTACCTCGCTATTCACGAAGAATCGGTGCGCCGACAAGTCGAAATTTTGAAAGAAAACTAATCATCCGCACTCTCTTAAACTATGAAAATACTTATACTAGGCGCCGGCAAGATGGGGTCATTCTTCAGCGATGTACTTTCATTCGAACACGAAGTTGCCGTATACGACTTCAACCCCGAGCGACTGCGATTCACATATAATGTGCTGCGCTTCAAAACTCTCGACGAGGTCGACGAATTCGCACCCGACATGGTCATCAACGCTGCCACGGTCAAATACACCATCGAAGCCTTTCGCGCCGCCATCCCTCACCTAAAGCCCGGCACGCTACTGAGCGACATCGCTTCCGTAAAAACAGGCCTACCTGAGTTCTACGCCTCATCCGGCTTCCCCTACGTATCGACACACCCCATGTTTGGCCCCACATTCGCATCGCTCAGCAACCTAGCCAACGAGAATGCAATTGTCATCACCGATGGCGACGAACGCGGCCGCCAATTCTTCCTCGACTTATACTCAAAACTCGGACTACACATCGAACAGTACTCCTTCGCCCAACACGACGAGACCATAGCATACTCGCTCTCAATTCCGTTTGCATCTACGCTCGTATTCGGCTCCGTAATGAAACATCAAGACGCCCCGGGCACCACCTTCAAGCGCCACCTCGGCATAGCTCGCGGGCTAATGTCGGAGGACGACTATCTGCTGAGCGAGATTCTCTTCAACCCACACACGTCCAAACAATTGACTGAAATCCAAGACCGCTTATCCGAACTTCAAGCCATCGTCGAGCGACGCGACTCGGCCAGTATGATTGAATACCTCAACCGCGTCCGCGCCAACCTACAATAACGTCCATATTCAGCAATACCGTCGATGCTCGCACTGAAACAAGCATCGACCGACTGGCGCGCGACATATACTTTGCAATATTTTTAGACTAGCGCGAGATTTTTTTGCTGCTGAAAAATCAGTGCTAAGGCTTTGAAAGCATCAAGAAATTATGTAATTTTGTAAACTAAATTCATTCGAAACAACAAAAATACATAAGATATGCGCTTCAACATCCCCTGTAAAGTATTTGCAAACGCCGTTTCGGCTGTTAGCAAGGTGATTAACCCCAAAAACGCGCTGAATATCCTCGACAACTTCCTGATTGAGCTCCGCGGAGAAGAACTGATTATCACCGGTGCCGACATGGAGAACTCGCTCACCGCTCGTGTAGCAGTGACCGAAGCTGAGGGCGGCCGCCGCTTCTGCATTGCAGCCCGCCGTCTGGTAGAGCTGCTAAAAGCTCTTCCCGACCAGGGGCTCACCGTGACTATCAACGACGAGACCCTCGAAGTCGAAATCAAGTATGCCGGCGGCGAGTATAATCTCAACGCCATCGATGGCGCCGAATACCCTGAGTACACTCCGACCGATGATGATAGCGAGCCCATCCAGTTCGACATCGACTCGACCACCCTGCTCAAAGGCCTCGAATACACCATCTTCGCAGTTGGCGACGACGACTATCGTCCGATGATGAAAGGCGTTTACCTTGATTTGAAGGACGACCGCGTAGTATTTGCCGCTACCGACACCCACAAGCTCGTGCGCTACACCGACTCGCGCAAGGCTCCCGGCGTCACCGGCTCATGCATCATACCCGTGAAGCCCGCCACCGTGATACGCAATACATTCACTCGCGACACCACACTCCACGTATCGATGACCCGCAAAGGCGCCATCATCGGCAACGATGAGTACACCTTGAAGTGCAGTTTCCTCAACGGTCGCTTCCCCGACTATAACCGCGTAATCCCCCAATCGTCGCCCTACCGCATGTCAGTCGACCGCCAGTCGATGCTCAACGCCGTGCGTCGCGTAGGCGTCTTCGTTGACCCCGGCTATGGCCTGGAAAAATTCAAAATCACGCCCGACCAAATCCTCATCAAGAGCGAGGACAACAGCATGTGTACCTGCGCCCGCGAGACCGTGGCATGTAGCTACAACGGCCCCGAAATGGTCATCGGCTTCAGCGCTCCGTTCCTGCTCGACTTCATGAACATGCTGCCCACCGAAGAAATCTTCATCGATTTGAGCGACCCATCGCGTGCAGGCGTCTTTTGCCCCAGCGAAAACCCTGAAGGCACCGAACTGGTGATGCTGCTCATGCCAATGAACGTAGATAAATTCTGATACGCCCACCGGCCGGGCTGCGAAAAGCCCGGCCGACGTATCATTCTGACAAACCACAATAACTGATGAAACTCAACCTTCGCCGACCCATCGTATTCTTCGACCTAGAGACTACAGGCGTCAATATACTCAAAGACCGCATCGTTGAAATCTCTCTTGTCAAAATACTTCCGGGTAAGGAACACGAACCAATCGTAAAGACACGTCGAATTAACCCTGAAATGCCGATACCGGCCGAAGCTACGGCCATACATCACATCACAGATGCCGACGTAGCCGATGCTCCGACATTCCGCCAAGTAGCACACTCGCTGGCCGACCTTATGAAAGGCTGCGACATAGCCGGATTCAACTCCAATCGCTTCGACGTACCGCTGCTCGACGAAGAATTCCATCGCGCCGGAGTCGACTTCGACTTCCACCGCGCTCAATTCATCGACGTACAGACCATCTTCCACAAGATGGAACCACGCAACCTCACTGCCGCCTATCGCTTCTACTGCGACAAGGAACTCGAGGGTGCACACGGAGCTACGGCCGACACCATGGCCACCTACGAAGTGTTCCTAGCTCAGCTCGACCGCTACGACCAACTTTCGGGCGACGTCAACGAACTGGCCAAGTTCTCGTCGCAGAACGACAACGTGGACCTTGCAGGCCGTATCGTGCGCGACGCTCAAGGACGCGAAGTAATCAACTTCGGCAAGTACAAGGGACAACCCGTGGCCGACGTCCTGGCTAAAGACCCCGGCTACTATAGCTGGATCATGCAAGGCGACTTCGCCGGCGACACCAAGCGTGTTTTCACCCGTATCAAACTCGAGCAGAGCAAAGCGAAATGAGCAAAATGACAGAGCCGCTTGCCGGCAAACATATTGTACTGGGCGTGACCGGTGGCATTGCTGCATACAAATCGGCAATGCTGACTCGCTTGCTCGTCAAGGCAGGCGCCGAGGTGCAAGTGATTATGACTCCTTCGGCACGCGAGTTCATCACCCCACTGACCCTTGCCACGCTGAGCGGCAAAGGGGTCATCACCGAATTTTTCACTGCCAACACCGGCGAGTGGCACTCGCACGTGTCGCTCGGTCTTTGGGCCGATGCCATGGTCGTAGCCCCGGCCACCGCATCGACCATAGCCAAGATGGCTAATGGCGTAGCCGACAACATGCTCGTAACGAGCTACCTGTCGTGCCGAGCACAAGTATTCGTAGCCCCGGCAATGGACCTCGACATGATGGCCCACCCATCGACCACAGCCAATATCGAGCGTCTGCGCTCATACGGCAACCTCATCATCGAGCCCGGCGAAGGCGAGCTGGCCAGCCACCTTACAGGCAAAGGCCGCATGGCCGAGCCCGAACAAATTGTCGACACACTCCGCACTTTTTTTGCGACAGAAGGCGATTTGAAGGGCAAAAAAGTACTAATCACAGCCGGCCCGACTTACGAAAAGATTGACCCGGTGCGCTTTATAGGCAACTTCTCGACCGGCAAGATGGGCTATGCCCTAGCCAACGAAGCAGCCCGCCGCGGCGCGCACGTCACCCTCGTCAGCGGCCCCGTCGACCGCCTGCCACTCGATGGCTCAGTCGTGCGCATCGACGTCACCTCGGCTCGCCAGATGCTCGAGGCCTCGAAAGCTACTTGGGCCGATGCCGACATAGCCATTCTGGCCGCCGCGGTGGCCGATTACCGTCCGGCGCATGAGCTTACTCACAAAATCAAGCGCGAGACCGACAACGTCGACACACTCGAACTCGTTCAGAACCCCGACATAGCCGCCACCCTCGGAGCGTGCAAACGCTCGGAGCAACGCCTCATCGGCTTTGCTCTGGAGACTGACCGCCCGCTCGAACACGCCGCCGACAAACTTCGTCGCAAAAATCTCGACATGATTGTCACCAACTCTCTGGCCGACGAAGGTGCCGGATTCGCTGTCGACACGAACAAGATTTCACTCCTCTTTGCCGATGGCCGCGACCGCCTCGACTTTCCTCTAAAGTCAAAAACCGACGTAGCCGCCGACATTTTCGATAATATTCTCACTTTATGAATGTAATCAGCCGCATAGCATCCATTCTGCTCGTCGCAGCCACTCCTGCCGCTATTCAGGCCCAGGAGCTCAACTGCGAGGTCGAGTTCAACACCGACCAACTCACCGGCACTAATAAATCGGTGTTTCAGACCCTGCAGGAAGCTGTCAGCGACTACATGAACACAACCACATTCACTCCTGCGCAATTTGCAGCCAACGAGAAGATTGACTGCCGCCTGTTCTTTACTATCAAAGAATACGACGATGGCGACGGTGCCATCAAAGGCGACCTGCAAGTGCAGTCGACACGTCCGGTCTACAACAGTTCGTACACCACCACGCTGATTAATTTCAAAGACTCGAAAATAGACTTTACCTACCGCGAGGGTGAACCGCTGAACTACACCGTCAACTCAATGGAAAGCCAAATCACGGCTATCCTCAACTTCTACGCCTACCTGATTCTGGCCGTTGATTTCGACTCATTTGCACCTAATGGTGGCGAGGCATTTTGGGAGCGTTTGAAGCAAATCGTGCAGATGGCTCAGTCGTCGGGCGAAGTCGGCTGGAGAGCCTTCGAAGATACCAAAAACCGAAGCGCCATACTCACGGCATACACCGAAGGAAAAGCCGGAGAAGCAATCCGCACTCTCACATACAATTACCACCGCAACGGCCTCGACCAAATGGCCCTCTCGCCCGACAAGGGCCGCGCCACTATCACGCAGTCGCTAGATGCACTATCGCAAATCTACGAATTGCAACCTATGTCGGTCGTTCTGTCTATGTTCAAGGATGCAAAGCTCCCCGAGCTAATCAACGTGTACTCCAAAGCCCCGGCCGAAGAGCGCACCAAGGTCTACAACATGCTACAACCCATATATCCGGCTGAAGAGACACAGCTGATACAAATCAAAAACGGCCAGGAAAAGAAATGATTACACATCTGAGAATCACCAACTACGCGCTCATCCGCGACCTGGCTCTTGACCCCGCAGCCGGGTTCAACATCATCACCGGCGAAACCGGTGCCGGCAAGTCAATCATACTCGGCGCCCTCGGACTACTGCGCGGACATCGCGCTGAGTCGCGTGCCATCAAGGATCCGACTGAAAAGTCGGTCGTAGAAGCCGAATTTGATCTAGACGACACTACGCGCCAAGTGCTTGCTCCAATCTTCACCGATGCCGACATTGACGATGGCGGTTCAAGTTGCATCATGCGACGCGAAATCTTGCCTTCCGGCCGCTCGCGTGCTTTCGTCAACGACACTCCGGTCAATCTTACTACACTAGGACTCATCGCCGACCGACTCATCGACATTCACTCGCAACACAAAAATCTGTTGCTAGCCGACACAGCTTTTCAGCTTCGAGTGCTCGACAGTCTAGCCGACAATAACGAACTACTCGCCCAATACCATCGCACCTATGCCGACTATCGCACGGCTCTGCATCGCTTTAGCGACACACGCACCGCTATAGAGCGGACTCGCGCCGATGCCGACTACATACGCTATCAACTCGACGAAATCAATAACCTCAACCCCATCGCAGGCGAAGACCTCGAACTGCAGCAGCGCCGCGACTCGCTAGCTTCCACCGAAGCTATTGCTTCAGCCCTAGCCGATGCCGGCGAATGTCTCAACTGGGGCGAGCCCACAGCAACAGCTTTGCTCGACCGCGCACTCGGCGCCCTACAGTCTATCGCACACACCTCCGATGAGCTCAGCACCCTGACCGAGCGCCTCGAAAATGCACGTACCGAAGTCGACGACATCGCAGCATCAGTCAGCCGACTTGCATCGGCCGTAGGTGATAGCCCCGCAATGCTTGAGGAAGTAGATAGCCGCCTCGAACGGTTGTCGGCCATGATGGCACGGCACAAAGCCGCTTCGGCCGACAAACTCATCGAAGTGCGCAATTCACTAGCTCGCCGACTCAACGCCCTAGCCGATGCCGACAATATACTTGCCGACCTCGAAAAAGAAGCTCGCCAACTCAAAAAGCAAGCTCTCAGCCTGGCTACGGCTCTCTCCGAACGCCGCCATGCAGCTGCTGAGCGGCTCTCCGACGAGCTCCGCTCCAAAGCATCACCCCTGGGCCTTGGCAACCTGGCCGTCGACATCAGCGTAGCCAGCGGCAAACTCAATGCCGACGGCATTGACACCGTCGACTTTCTCTTCGCATTCAACAAAAACCAGCAGCCACAATCGATTGGCAACACAGCATCGGGCGGCGAAATATCACGCGTGATGTTAGCTCTGAAAGCTATTCTCGCCGACAAAGTGAACTTGCCCACAATCATCTTCGACGAAATCGACACCGGCGTATCGGGCGACGTGGCCTCGCGCATGGGCGCTATGATGGCCGACATAGCTCGCAATATGCAGGTTGTCACCATTACCCATTTGCCGGCGGTAGCGGTCAAAGGCTCACGCCATTTCAAAGTTTATAAACGCGACTCCGAACTCACAACCGAAACATACATCACCGAGCTAGATGCCGAAAGCCGCCGCCATGAGATTGCGGCTATGCTTGGCGCAGGGGCCGACGACCCCGCCGCATTGGCCGCCGCCGACTCGATGCTCGAAAAATAAGACAGCACTATGGAACGAGAAGACTATATCTACGGCCTACGGGCCATCATCGAGGCCATCCGCGAAGGCCGACCAATCGACAAACTGTTCATCAAGAAAGACCTAAGCGGCGAACTTGCCTCCGAACTCTTTGCGCTGATGAAAGAACACCGCATCGTGGCACAACGCGTGCCGGTGGAGCGTCTCAACCGCATCTGTCGCAAGAACCACCAGGGCGCCATCGCCATGCTGTCGGCCGTGACATACTATAATCTAGGCCATCTAGTCAACCAACTTTTCGAAGAAGGCATTCTACCCTTCGTCGTAGTACTCGACGGCATCACCGACGTGCGCAATTTCGGTGCCATCGCTCGCACCGCTGAATGTTGCGGTGTCAACTCGCTAGTCATTGGCGAACGCGGCTCAGTGTCGGTAGGCGCCGACGCTATCAAAACTTCGGCGGGCGCACTCCATTCGCTGCCCGTATGCCGCGAACGCTCTATCGCTTCGGCTGTTCGCTATCTGAAGGACAGTGGGTTCAAAGTCGTAGCCGTATCTGAAAAGGCCACAGCCAACTATACCAAGGCCGACTACACCACCCCGACCGCACTCGTCATGGGCGCCGAGGACAAGGGTATCTCACCCGAAGTGATGGCTTTGTGCGACGAACGTGTGTCGATTCCCATGTTTGGACACATCGGCTCGCTCAACGTCAGCGTTGCTGCAGGCGTACTGATGTACGAAGTAGTTCGCCAGCGCCTCGACTCCGACCTCGAAGTCATGTAAATTCGTCAACGAATTATCAAATAGCAACGCAGTCTGCGACACCATCGGCGGTGCGGCAGACTGCGTTGCTATTACTATAATATCAGTATTCGACTTTTGAGGGATTGTCCGCCCAAGCAATGAAGGCCTCGAGAGCTTGGGCGCGCATGAAGTGGTCGCAGCGGATGGAGCGATGCTCGCGCGGCAGCTCCAGTTGGTCGTAGATGAACGAGTCGTCGAAGTCGATTGCCGCAGCATCGGCTTTGGTGTTGCCATAGCAGATGCGGTCGACACCGGCCCAATAGAGAGCACTCAGACACATGGGACAAGGCTCGCACGATGAGTAGACCGTGCAGCCGCGAAGTTTGAAATCGCCCTCGGCGGCGCAAGCGGCGCGTATAGCCGAGACTTCGGCATGAGCCGTCGGGTCGCAGTTTGCCGTCACGCGGTTGACGCCCGTGGCTATCACGCGGCCATCGCGCACGACGACGGCACCGAATGGGCCACCGCCCTCGGCTACATTCTTCACCGACAAGTCGATAGCCATCTGCATGAAGCGGGCATCATCGGCCGTGTATTCGGCTATCTCACGGTCGCTATCAGGGCCAAACATTTGAATTTTCTTTTCGTCAGTCATTTTTTTTAGAATTAGAGGAGTACAAATCAAGAATCGCACGACGACAGGGCTATGTGGCGCTTGGCGCTGCATTCACTCACCGAGCGGTCGACTACGATGTGGCGATTGGCCATCGCAGCTATGGTCGTCATCTCGTGCGACACAAGTATGATAGTAGCGTCGGGAGCAATTGAAGCAATAAGTCGGTAGATGTGCGACTCGAAGTGCTTGTCGACATAGCTCAGCGGCTCATCGAGCACCAACAAACTCGGCGACGACACGATAGCACGGCCCAGCAAGGCGCGTTGAAGTTGTCCGCCAGAGAGGCGGCCTATAGGGCGGTCGGCTAGTTCGGTCATTTCCACACGCTCAAGAGCACGGTCAATCAGCACGTCGGCCGATTCTATAGGCTCGGAGCCAAGCAATCCCGAAGCAATCACTTCGCGCACCGAAATCGGGAAATGCGAGTCGATACTATTCTTCTGCGGCAGGTATCCAACCGTGGGCCGACCCGCCGGGAAGTGTACACAACCCGAGGTTGGCTTCAGCAAGCCAAGGATGATACGCAGCATAGTCGTTTTGCCACCACCGTTAGGTCCTGTAATGGCTACGAAATCGCCTCGATTGATACACAAATCGACATGGTCTAGAACCAATCGAGTTTCGCGCTGCATACATACATCGTGCAGCTCAATCAGCGGCTGGTCGGTGGTATGCAGATGCACTTCCACCGGTTCGGGGTGATGACAGCAAGTGCCGAAGTGGCTCTCAATCTCGTGTAAGTTCATCTACTACTGTATTTAGCTGATTTTCCCAATCGTAATTAGCCACATTCACTTCGACAAAGCGAGCACCGGTGCCGTTGCATACAGCCTCGGCCTGGCCGGGGTTGCAATATCCATGGCTGAAAAACACCTTCACGCCGTGTTCCTTGGCCTTATCAATCACCTCGCGAAGCTTCTGTAGCGACACCTCTTTGTTGTCGTCAGACACCACAATCTGCTCGAAGCCATAGTCGCGAGCAAAATAGCTCAAAGCCGGATGCCACACGATAAATGCACGAGTCTGAGCAGAGGCCAGCCGCTCGGCATATGCGCGATCGAGCGAATCGAGGTGGCCGTCGAGCTTAGCAAAGCGGTTTTCGTAGTCTGCAGCATGGTCAGGGTCTACGAGTTTCATCTGCTCGCACATGGTGCGGCCCACCTGGCGCATATTCTTCACCGAAGCCCAGTAGTGAGGGTCGGCAAAATCTCCATGCTGATGGCCGTGATGATGATGCGCATGGCAATGGCCGTGGGTGCCGTAAATCGGCTCGATATCCGTCGAGGTGTTCACCACCTTGACGGCGGGATTGATTCCGTCGGTGATAGTATTCTCAAACGGCAGATTGCCAATCGTGAAATACACCTCGCTGTTGTCGACATCGCGCCGATTGGTCAATGTCGGGTCAAACGTCTCGGGATTGCCACCTTGCGGCAGCACAGTCACCACACGGTAGCGGTCGCCAACGAGCTGTTCGAGTATATATCGCTGTGGCTCGAGACTAACGGCTACTACCGGGCGACCATCATCGGCCTTACCACAAGCAGTTGCCAATAGCGACAGCGCCACAATCGGCAACAAGCATAGCATTGCCGGTATGTTCAATTTCTTCATCTTATATCTTAACAAATTATACACTAGCAAAGTTACGCAACATTTTCAACACTAACACAAAAAAATGCTCAGAAATATGCAGCAAAAAGCCCCGCAAAGCTATCGACTCGCGGGGCTTGGTATGATAAATTTTAAATTAGCGGACACTAACCTTGCACGAGGCAGCACCAACACGCACCACGTAGAATCCGCGAGCGACATTCACTGACGCTGAGCCTTTGCTCGAAGCTACGACACGGCCGGCAAGGTCTACGACAGAGACCGGAGTCGACTCGTCGGCAGTAGATACCACGATAGCATCGCCAACGACTTTCACATCGTTGCCGGCAGCTTCGATATCGATTGCGGCCGCACCGATTTTCACTTCCATCAAGTCGGAAACATCCGACTTGACACCTGCGGCATTCACGGCGGTCACGGTATAGCTCAGCGAGGTAACGCCCTGCGGCACATCAACAGAATACGAGGTTACATTTCCTACATTGAGATCGGTATATCCTTCGAGAGCGACCTCTTTCTCACCGCCTACATTGATACGAATATCATCAACAGCAAGGTTGCCGGATCCCATTTTAAAGAATACGAGCTTGACAGCATGCACACCTGCAGGAATATTGTCAACGGTAATCACCTCTCCACCCTGCTGATACGATATTTCTTCGTGCTTCAACAGCAAAGTCCAATCGGCATCGGTGACTACGTCGCCGGGCTTAGCAGTGAGGCCTTGTACCTCAAAGTAATTTATTGTCGACTGGCCGGCATTGCGCACCCATACTTTGAACGAAACTACATTGTCATCATAAACAGGCGACTGAACATACTGGCCCAGCTTGCTGAGTTTCAGAGACGGCGCACCGGTCTCGGGGCCATAGTAGCCCGTCGACGTCGATTTATAATAGTCCGACGACGTGGCCGTCCAGCCTGTGGGGATTTCAAATTTATTACCCGAGCCGAAACCCACGGTTTCCTCAATAGGCGCCACACCGGTGAAAGCGCTTACATTGAGCAAGTAACTTGATGCGCCTTCCACAGCATTCCAATTGGCTACGAAACGTTCGGCCGTCACATCGGTAGCGGGAGCTACGATAGGTACAAGCATATCGAAGGTAGCTTCACCGGTCATGATTTCGAGTTCATCGCTCAGCTCAGAACTATTATTTCCGCGCTTAGCTTGCACGGTAGCATAGTAGCGAGTCAGCGGTTGCAAACGGGTCAAGACCAACGAAGTCTCGCTAACAGACAAATCTACATAAGCGCTCAGTGGCACTATATTGCCATCGTCTGTCTTAGTATATACATTGACAACATACGTCTTTGCCTTATCGACAGCTGGCCACGTCAGAGTGAAGCCATTGCCAAGAATATTCGAAGCTACGGGCTGCGGAGCGTTAAGCTCCACCTTGCCATCGCAGACGTCAAATGAAATAATACCATTTTCTTCGGTAATCGAAGTCAGTGGCACACCGAGAGCTTTACCCGCCCAAGTGCGCATTGACGGTGTAGTATCGTCAGTGAACGAAGTCACACGCGACGTGCCGGGGAAGGTATAAGTAGCCATCGTCTCCCAATCGCTATTATCTGCCAACCCACCGGCTTCGACGATGTCGACGTGCTGCTGCTCATAGTTGTTCGGGCCGTTGCTATCCCACAAACTGCTATCATATTTCACGTGCCACACCAGCATACCATGGCCGGGTAGATAGGTATCCCAACCCGTCTGCTGGCGGTTCTCAAAGAGAAAGAATTCGTTCTTGTCATCGGTAAGCACAATAGCCACATCGTTCGAATCCTCAAGGTCGCGGAGTTCGATGCTATCATCGCCACTAAGCACTATGGGATCAATCCACCCCATAGCATTGCGCTCGAAAGCCGAATACACCGGCGGAGTGCGCCCGTCGTTGTTGTATGGGCCATAGTCGAGCACCGACCACGAGCCGGGCGTCACATAATTGAGAGGTGAGTAATAGTTGCTACCGGTATAATAGATGTCGGGCAAACCCATCACATGGCTGAATTCATGGCAGAACGTACCGATGCCGTCGACTGTGGTTTCTTCCCACTCGTTGCAGCAACCATAGTCGTTGACGCCCTTGCCATCAAACTTAGGAATCGAGCCATAAGCATCCTCCATAGTCCAGCGGTGAGGCCAGATTGTGTTTTCACTGCCATACGATGCTTCGCCTTGGCCGGCATAAATGATATAGACGTTGTCGACCTTACCGTCCTTGTTGAGGTCATAGTCGGCAAAGTTGATTTCGCTATCGAGCAATCGGCAAGCATCGTACACCATGTCGCCGGGGCGTTTATCGTTGCCAAACACATCGTTAGCTCCATAGTAAGCACAGTTGTTGGGCAACGTCACCGGTCCGAAAAGGTCGAATGTCGGCATGAATTGACCCATTGATGATGTTATGAAGTAGTCGCGCACCGAACCGGTAGCTTTATCGGCCGAGAAGCCCTCCTTATTCAAGAAATCAGTATAGTAGTCGTGAGGATTCGACACCGAGAATTTAATATCGGAGAACTGCACCAAAATCACCAGCGCATGCACATCTCCGGTGTGTGGAAAAAGTGCATCATATAAGCCGATATTTGACGACTGATTAGCACGCATCGGAGCCTTTTTGGCGCGAGCTGCCGACTGACGCACCAGCATACGCTCGACCACAACGTCTTTATCAATTGAACTGACAAACTTCTGCTCAGCTACAGAACGCAACTCCGGATTTGTAGCCTGTAACGATGCGGCAACTACCGCACCATCGGCATTCAGCGTCGCATAGCAATAGCGACCTTGGGCATCGACCATCACGGGTACGCGGTCGGTAGTCAGATATATATGTGCGCGCTCATCGCCCAGACGTGTCAGCTCCACGACCGTTCCATCGGGTTGTGCAACGCTGTGTATTACATCGCGTTTTGCGGGGACAGCCATTGCGGCTCCGGCTGCCATAGCCACCATCAGTGCGGTAGCTGTCATCTTCAGATTCATATCTCAACAATTAAGTGAATTATCTACCACTTTCAAATCAGTCAAAATCGACATTAAAAGACTGCAAATATATGAAAATGCGCGCTTCTAAACAAATATTGTCGACAAAAGGCTATATTTCATCGTCTTTTTACAACTTTACGAAGAAAAAAGATATCTCGGGATTCGCCTAAAATACGATATCCCGAGATATGAATAAAAAATAACGGTTGTGGATTATTTCTTAAGCAGAGTAGTGGCCGGCACATAATCCATACGCACCACCTCCATACGGCTATCAGTGGAATCGTCATCGTCCACATAATCAGCCTCAGTATATACTCCGGCGGCCACGACGGTCTCCATCGGATTGACGTAGAAGACCGTAGCGACGCCAGCCTCGCGAAGGGTTTTGAGCGACGCCGTTGTCGGCTGGTTGACAGTATAGACCACAGCCGTCTGTAGCTTCGTTCTACGCGAGCGAGCTAATGCGTCCTGCTCAGCCGTTTTACCGCCAACAGCCATACCCGACGATTTCCACGCGCCATGCATCACGATTACAGTACCACAAGGTTTATAACCCTGAGCTATGGCCGTGTTGGCCACGGTTACAGCCATATCCATAAATATTTCATCGGTAGGCTCCGCCTTGTCGACAGGCGAAAGCTTTACTTGTGCCGACGCAGCAAGGGTGAGCAACGCGGCAAGAGCGAGCACGACTAATCTTTTCATTTCTTCTTGATTACAACGCGATCAATAAGTGCGTGATTGGTTTTCAGATTCATATTTTCGTTCTCGGGGCGGAAGACGATACTTAAACGATGCTTTCCGGCTTCGAGTCTGACATTGAGCGTGTTTGACGAGCCCCAGTCGTCCCAGTTTGCCACACCGCGATGCGGCATTACCAGAGTACCGACGTCAGCACCATCGACAGTCAAAGTACGGATAGCGCACTTATTTTCGGTATTCACCGGACCATTGCCGTTGGCATACACCACCGAAATAGCATACACCCCGGCTTCAGGCGCTTCGTATGACAATTCTATGGAAGCAGAGTTGTGATCCACTTCGTAGAAGCCCCGACCGGTAAAGCCACTTATAGCTTTCTCGGGCTGATAACTAATTTCTGCCGAAGTCATCGCTGTCGACTCACCCGGAATCTGCAGCACTGTGGTAGGTAAGTTGTCGATAGGTTCGGAGGCGAACGACTCCACGCCGTCGGAGCTAAGGCCAATAACTTGGTACTGACCCGGCACGGTAGCTGCATAAGTAGTGGTGCGCACAGTGTCGATAGCTTGTCCGTCGCGCAGCACTACATATCGAGCTATGTACTCAATAGGCTGCCACGACAACATATTATCGACGGGAACGCCCTCAGCGGCAAGTGCCGGCTCGTGCGTCAGACGTGTCAACGGAGTCAGCGGAGCCTTCACATTGGCCATATGATTGACTTTCAGTGGCACGATGGGCTCGTCGGCCATAGTAACCACGATGGTATGGTGACCTTTGATATCCGACGATAGCAGGGGGCGGTGCTCTCGGCCATCGAGAGTAAATGATTTAATCTTATTGCCGTAACCGCGCACAGTGATATCAAGCTCGGCATCGCGATAGTGGAAACCGCGCAACGTGCGCTCGGCGGCCAGAGCCTTAGGCACAAACGGATTGATTGCCAAACCGTCTTTGCAGAAGTCTATACCAAACAACACTCGGTGGGTCAGAGCTAGATTGCCGGCCAGACACCAGAGCATATTCGACGAGTTGAGTTCGGTGGCAATGTCGCCATTGTCGAGCACAAAATTTTCCTTATTGGTCGTAAACAGAGCAGCCGGACGAAATACCGAACCTATCGCTTCGAGCACGCCCTGTTCGTTGCCTACACGCGCATTGGCCATTGCCCAGTACGACGCCACCCACGGCCACAGCGCATTATTGTGGTAAGGCGGCATATCAGCAATCTGCGGGAAGAAGATAGCTACACCAAAGGGAGTGGTCGGATTATTTTCGGTTATAGATACGGCGCGGTCGGCCGGTGCGATATTCCAAAGTATAGTCTGCGCCTCGCCCAGTGTCTCGGCTCGCGGATTCAGAATTGAATAGCCACGCCCGTAGTTGTACATTGCATAATAACCCTTGTCGGCCAGCCATAGGTTGTCGTTGATAGCACGAGCCAGGTCATCGGCCAGCGACTGATAGCGCTTGGCTTCATCAGCCTTGCCTAAATCGCCGGCTATCTCGGCCAGAATCTGCAGCGTGCGAGCATGCACAGCCGAGGTGCTCAGGGCCTCCGACTCATAGATATCGGCAGTCTGCATCCAGCGTGGATAGCTCTGCTCGCGCCAGTCAATGAACGAAGTCTCGCCCTTGACTAGGCCGGTCGCCGTGCGATGCGTCACCTTTAGGTCGTCCTCCATTGAGTTGCGGATGATAGGATAGATATATTCGAGCCAATTGCGGTCGCCCGTCACCTTATATAGTTCGTAAGCAGCTACAGCCCATATCATACGGTCGGAGCTGATAGGCCACGCGCCACCGCTACCCGTATCCTGCACGATGCGGCCGGTGGGTGTCACCTTGCAGCGCAGCGATATTTCCGAGGCCTTGGGTTGCATATAGGCCATCGAAAGAATGATTGAATAGCTGACATCGCGCGTCCACACGCCGGCCCACTCCTTGCCGGTGCGCAGAGTCGTGTCGGGTTCTACGGCATTGAGCATTTCCTCCAGGCCGAGGTTGTAGACCGCTGTATGCAGTTTATTGGGAGTCAGCAGCTGCGGATAGGCACTGACATCCTGAGTCAGACGCCATGTCTTGCTGACAGGCATACGGTAGCCCGGCTGGGCCGAGTAAGTCGAAATAAGGCTCACGCCATCGGGCGAATACGCCTCGTACTCACCTTGCGTGATAGTGTCGCCGTGCCAACGATAGGCATCCGTGGCAACTATATCGGCATTCATCGACGCCGCGCCAAAGACCATAGCCAAGCCTAAAGTCGTGATTTTCAAATATCCCATTATAAGTATGATATAATTAATTGATAAGTTTAAGTCTTAGATAGCGGCAAGTGTTCTTACCTACCGCAAAGTGTCGCGAAGCTCGGTGACCAACGACCCACATCAGCGTGTCATCGCGCCAAAGCAGCCATGTCGACTCCTTCTGAGCAGCCGTCAGCCGCGCATTGGCAAACACATCGCTCACCAATTTCGAGCCTTTCAGTCCATAAGGCTCCAGACGGTCGCCACGGTGCCATGGGCGCAGCTGCCAGCGAGGCGAGCCTTCGAGTGCGCACTCATCTATATATATGACCATCGGATCTGCTTCTGGTTTAAACTCTGCCACATCGTGACTCGTGATTTCTATCTTCACCGGCTCACAGATATCATGCAATAGCGACACATCGTAGCTACCGGCAGCCGGAGATTCTGCAACCCTCGGTGCCCGCAAATAGCCATGATCTACCATGCGCACGGCATCACCGACATAGAACGAACCTCCGGAGCGCGTAGCCGCAGCTAGCATATCGTCGGTCTGTCGACGCGTAAAGCCTTCGTCGCGTAGCATTTCGAAAAGCAGAAGCGAAGCATCGGGGTCAAGCGCCAGGGCTTTCAAGTCGATATCGCCCGATTCTGCATCCGTGTAGTTTGCCGCTCGAGCACGAATAGCTCGGTCGTAGAACGCCTTATTCTCGGTCAGCAGAGTCATCGTGCGCAGCACGGCGTCTGCCCCACCCTGTTTCAGTTCATCAAGTAGCGGCAACAGATGATGACGCAAACGATTGCGCAGGAAATCGTCGGACGCATTCGTACTGTCGTCGACCCATTCAAGGCCGCGACGCTGCAGATACGCTTCAATGTCGGCTCGGCTAAATTCAAGTAGCGGACGCACCACCATGCCTTGCTGCGGACGGATACCCGTCAAGCCACTGACACCGGTGCCTCGCAGCAAGTTGATAAAGAATGTTTCCAACACATCCTCGCGATGATGACCGACAGCCACCGCACAAGCGCCCTGCCGGTCGACCAAATCGGCAAACCACGCATAGCGCAGTTCGCGGCATGCCATCTCAATCGATTCGCCCGTAGCACGACGGCGCGCTTCGACATCGAAATCCTTTACGCACAAATCCACACCAAGGCGTCCACTGATTGCTTCGGCATGATGCATATCGCGCATCGACTCATCGCCTCGCAAATGAAAATTGCAATGCGCAGCCACGCAATCATAGCCCAGCGCAGTCAAGGCAGCCAGCAGCGCCACCGAATCGGCACCACCACTGAGCGCCACCACTAGCCGAGCGGGCGCTTGCGGCAATCCTTGTCGCCTTATATATTCTCGTGTATTTTGCTCAAAAATATCCACATCGCAAAGTTACACATTTTTTGCAATCTTCCAATCCCTGATGATTCGTCACAAGCCCAATTAATATTGGTTAACTCGCGAAAAATTGCTAATTTTGCCCACGGAATGGAAAAGAAACGACTCATACTAATTATAAACCCGATTTCAGGCACTCTGTCGAAAAAGGGCGTAGCACATTGGGTGCCCGAACGCCTGCGACATATGGGCTACGATGTCGACGTTGAATTCACTAAAGGTCCGGGCGACGCTACGCGCATCGCTCGCGAAGCTGCGGCTGCCGGAGCCTACGGCGTCCTCGCCTGCGGCGGCGACGGCACCGTCAACGAAGTAGCCACCGGACTGATTGGCACCGACACCGCGCTGGGCATCTTACCGGCCGGCTCAGGCAACGGTCTAGCACGCCACATCAGCATCCCTATCGACATACGCCGCTCGCTCAAAGTAATCGCCGAAGACCATATCGAAGCCTGCGACTACGGCACAGTCAACGACCGCCCGTTTTTCTGCACATTCGGCGTAGGTTTTGACGCGGCCGTCAGCCACCGCTTCTCGCTCAAACACCGCCGCGGGCTGATGACCTACATTTCGAGCGCCATCGACGAGTTCATTCAATACCATCCACAGGCCTACCGCATCATTGTCGACGACCAAGTGATGACCGAACGTGCATTCCTTGTCGTAATCTGCAACGCATCGCAGTATGGCAACAACGCATTCATAGCCCCGTCGGCCTCCATTCGCGACGGTATGCTCGATGTCACCATCGTACACGAAGGCAACTTCGTCACTCACGCACTTTCGGGACTCGAAATGATAACAGGCGCGATTGGCAACCACGGCAAAATTCGAACCTTCCGCACCAACCGCCTGCGCATCGAGCGCGACGATGCCACCATCACTCACATCGACGGCGACCCCGCCGAGCTACCCAAAAATCTCGACATCCGATGCCACCCGCAGGCGCTCAAGATGTTCACTTCCACACACAAACCTCGCTTCCGTCCATTCATCTCGCCACTCGTCCTCCTCGTCAAAGATTGGTGGATTGCTATCGAAAGAATTTTCCATAAAAATTAAAAAAACAGATAAAAAGATTGATTGTGGAAAAAATTCCGTATATTTGCGGAGTAATACACAACTCTCGACCATAAAACATATAAACCTAATTTATACAGATATGTCAAAAGTTACAGTAATCGGCGCCGGTAATGTAGGCGCAACCTGTGCAAACGTCCTGGTAACCAAGCAGGTTGCCGACGAAGTAGTTCTCCTCGACATCAAGGAAGGCGTATCCGAAGGCAAAGCCATGGATATCATGCAGACAGCCAACATCCTCGACCTCAACACCCGTCTCGTAGGCGTTACCAACGACTATGCAGCTACCGAAGGCAGCGACGTCGTTGTAATCACCTCGGGTATTCCCCGCAAGCCCGGTATGACTCGCGAAGAACTCATCGGCGTGAACGCTGGCATCGTTAAGTCTGTTACCGAAAACGTGCTCAAGCACTCACCCAAAGCTGTCATCGTATGTGTTTCGAACCCCATGGACACTATGACATACCTCATCCACAAAATGTCGGGTCTGCCCAAAAACCAGATCATCGGCATGGGTGGCGCACTCGACAGCGCTCGCTTCAAATACAACCTCAGCAACGCTCTCGGCGCTAACGCCAAGGAAGTTGAAGGCATCGTAATCGGCGGCCACGGCGACACCACCATGATTCCTCTGACTCGCTTCGCTGCTTACCGCGGCATCCCCGCTTCGACCCTCCTGGCTAAGGAAGAACTCGAAAAGGTAGCTGCTGACACAATGGTAGGCGGTGCTACCCTCACCAAGCTCCTCGGCACCTCGGCATGGTATGCTCCCGGCGCTGCTGCTGCTCAGGTAGTTGAAGCTGTCCTCCACGACCAGAAGAAACTCATCCCCTGCTCGGCTCTGCTCGAAGGCGAATACGGCGAAACCGACCTCTGCATCGGCGTTCCCTGTATCCTCGGCCGCAACGGTATCGAAAAGGTTGTTGAATTCGACCTCAACGAAGAAGAAAAGGCTCTCTTCCACAAGAGCGCTGAAGCCGTTCACAAGACCAACGCAGCTCTCCCTGCATAAGCCGTCAGAACATAAAACCGGCATCGCCCGCAGTGCAAATCCTGCGGGCGACGCCGGATTTTTTTAACACCTGCTTAAACCTTGCCGCTAACCATTAGTCATATTAATTGTTAATATCATTAATCAATAGCCCGACAAGGCTTTATTATTTAAACTCTCTGCTCTGATAACAACCAAAAATATGAAGAAGACATTACTGACTCTAGCTGCCGCTGCCATTGTCGCTCTCTCGGCTTGCGCCGGCTCTACCACTGAAGCAGCTCCCGCCGACAAGCAACCCACTGCTAAAACCGCTGCCGCCAAGACCGCTGCCGGCTCAGTCATCACTCTTAAAAACGACAACGCATACCGTCCCGGCCAGAAAGTCAAGAAACTCACTATCCTCGACTTCAACGCCACTTGGTGTGGTCCTTGCCGCAAGCTCGCGCCTGTATTCCACGACGCTGCTAAAAAATATGGCAAAGTCGACTTCGTATCAGTTGACGTCGACAACATGACCGCTACAGCCGAAGCTTTCGGCATTCAGGCCGTGCCCACCGTCATTTTCCTCTTCCCCGACGGCACACAGCAAGTCTACACAGGCACCGACAAGCTCCTGCCGGCTTCAGCTCTTGACGCACTCATCAACGCCGCTCTCAAAAAATAATGATATCCGGCGAGCAAATTGCCCTAGCTACCCGACGCATCGGCATCGAGCAGCCCAACGATATGCAGCTCGAGGCTTGGAACGCCTCGGGCCGCCGTCTTATTATCCTTTCGCCCACAGGCTCAGGTAAAACTCTCGCTTTTGCCGGTGCTCTAATCCGCCGACTAGGCGACGCAGGTCGAGGCATACGCGCACTGATTCTCGCACCGTCGCGCGAACTCACCCTACAGATTGCCGACGTAGTCCGCCGACTCGCGCCCGACTACAAAGTCTCGGCTCTCTACGGCAAGCATTCTATGACCGACGAGGTAAACTCGCTCTCAGTGACACCCGACATCGTCGTGGCCACTCCCGGCCGACTTCTCGATCACTTCAAGCGACACACCATCGACCCGTCGACTGTCGACATCCTCGCCATCGACGAGTACGACAAATGCCTCGAACTCGGCTTCCAAGGCGAGATGAGTCGCATCGTCCGCCGACTGCGCAAGCCCGCCTTCGCCGTCCTCACCTCGGCCACACGCGCCGACGAGCTGCCCGACTTTGTCGACTTCGACAACGCCACCGTCATCGACCGAATCGGCTCCACTCGCTCGCGCCTTCACATAGCTCGCGTCGAAGCCGACTCGCGCGACAAGCTCGACACCCTCACCGACCTACTCCACTACATCGGCTCGGGAAAACGCACGATCGTGTTCGTCAACCACCGCGAAAGCGCCGAGCGAGTCATCGACCGACTCCGCCGCGACGGATTTCCCGCCGCACTCTACCACGGCGGCCTCGAACAGCTCGACCGCGAGCGAGCCGTCATCACTCTCGCCAACGGCACCACCCCCATACTCGTGGCCACCGACCTAGCCGGCCGTGGTCTCGACATCGAAGCTGTCGAAGCTGTTGTGCACTACCACATGCCACCCACGGCACAAGCCTGGACTCACCGCAACGGCCGCACAGCACGCGTCGATGCCCGTGGCGACGTCTACATCATCACTGCCCCCGGCGAATCACTCGGCGAATACATCGACTGGGACAACGACCTGACGCTCACCCATGCCGACCGGCGGCCCGAGCGCCCGGCTGCCGTCACATACTACATCAACGCCGGCCGCAAAGAAAAAATATCGCGAGCCGACATCGCCGGCTTCATGATGAAAACTCTCGGCATCGAGCCCGCCAACGTAGGCAAAATCGACCTCCGCGACCACGGCTCCTACGTAGCCATCAGCCGCGCGGCGATTCCAGCCGTAGAGGCCGCACAAGCCCCCAAAATCAAAGGCAAGCGCGTGCGCATATCGCGCCTGCGCTAATCTACGAACATAATATTCCGAGCCGCCTTTTTCAAAAATTGGCGGCTCGAATTTATATTGACTCGTGAATATAACAAGAATGAACAATAGAGCGTAATTCGAAAAAAAATGGTACTTTTGTAGCCATATGGCTAAGATTATTCGAACGATATTACTGATATTTGCCACGTTTGTGGTATTTGGCGTGGTGCAAAAGGCTCTTTTCGTTGCTCTATATCACGACCTTATCGGAGTTGGCTCCGTCGCTGCATTTGCGCAAGCCGTCAGGCACGGTCTTACAATGGACTGCTCCGTGGCCGGCTATCTGACCGCCATCCCGGCTCTGCTTCTCACCGTCGCTTGCTTGGGCGCTATGCCGGTGATTAAAAAGATTTTGAAAGGCTATTTTGCCATCATTGCCGTGGTCGTAGCAGCTATCACCACCATCGACCTCGGACTATATGCCTACTGGGGCTTCCGACTCGACGCTACCCCGATATTCTACTTCACCACGTCGCCCTCGGCAGCGCTGGCCAGCGTGGAGTGGTGGCAAGGCATCGTAGGCACGATTGCAACGGCCGCCTTAGCCGCCGGGCTTTTTATCACCTTATACTTTGTGAGCAAGCGAGTTGAACCGATAGCCAAAGCCAAGCGCGCCAAGGCAGCGACTGTCTGCTTGCTCGTGACGGCCGGACTTTTCCTGCCTATCCGCGGCGGAGTGACGGTTTCGACCATGAACCTAAGCCACTGCTATTTCAGCACCAATCAGCGGCTCAACCACGCAGCCGTGAACCCGTTTTTCAGCCTGCTGTATTCGCTGACGCACCAAGCCAACTTCGGCAGCCAATACCGCTTTATGACCGACGACGAAGCCGAAGCGCTGATGGCCGCCACCCACACCCGTGGCAATTCGCAAGCCGACTCTCTGCTGACGTGCTCACGCCCCGACGTCTATCTGATTATCCTTGAAAGCTTTTCGGCGCATCTGATGCCGTCGCTCGGCGGCGAGGATATTGCTGTCGGGCTCGACTCGCTGGCGCGCGAAGGATTCTCGTTCAGCCGCTGCTACGCATCTAGTTTCCGCACCGACCGCGCCTTGCCGGCCATCCTGAGCGGCCTCCCGTCTCAGCCCTCGACCAGCATCATGAAATTCACCGACAAGATCGAGCGCCTGCCAGGCATCGCCGCCGAATTAGCCTCAGCCGGCTACTCCACAGCCTACTACTATGGCGGCGATGCAAATTTCACCAACATGAAGGCCTATCTGAAAAGCACCGGATTCGAGACCATCATATCCGACGCCGACTTTGCCGTAGCTGATAAAGCCAGCAAATGGGGCGCACCCGACCACCTCGTGTTCCAACGCGCCCTGGCCGACATCCGAACAGCCGACACTGCCACTCCTCACTTCCGCGTGATACAAACCTCGAGCAGCCACGAGCCTTTCGAAGTGCCATACAGCAATCCGCGCTTTGCCGGCGAGCCTAAGAAAAACGCATTTGCATACACCGACAGCTGCTTGACAGCGTTCGTCGACGAGCTCAAAGCGCTGCCCGGCTACGACCGCGCACTCATCGTCATCGTACCCGACCACTTGGGCGCCTGGCCCGAAAATCTCGACCACCCGGCCGACCGCCACCACATTCCACTGGTCATCACCGGCGGCGCACTCGCCCGCCGAGGCGCAACAATCGACACGCCCGCCGCACAGACCGACATCGCCGCCACGCTGCTTGCCATGCTCGGCCTCGGCTACGACAAGTTCGCGTTCAGCCGCGACCTGTTCGACGCCGCATCGCCACACTTTGTATTCTTCTCCGAGCCGTCGATTGCCGCGATGGTAACGCCGACCGACACCGCCGTCGTTTACCTCGACAGCGACCGCCGGCCCGACGCCGCCGACACCACCGCTCGGCTCACCCAAGCCTACCTACAAACACTCTACTCCACGATCGACAAGCTGTAGCAAATCTAAGAGCCGGATTAGTGAATATCGAAAAGTATGAAACAAATAATGCGCAATATACATAGTTTTGTTATAACTGTATTACTTTTTACCATTTTCGGGTGTAGCCAAACTATACACTACAACGAGACATTAATGTCTGTCGAACAATTAATGTCCGACCAACCGGATTCCGCCCTAAATGTTATTCAGAATATTGATACCACTACACTTCAAT
>CAYWAM010000008.1:1566-52105 GCA_964456545.1 uncultured Bacteroides sp. | reverse complement strand
TCCGATCGTTACCGTCATCAAACGGATGGATGGTCACAAACCATAGATGCGCCCCGGCGGCCTTGATGATTGGCGACTGCAGTTTCACGACGTAGCGTTAGTACGGGCGACCGCAGCGCAGCCAGGCAATCGCCGCGACTCCGGCAAATAAAACGTGAAGCCCCGGCCTGTGGTGAGGTCGGGGCTTCGATGTAGATTATCGTGGCTTGGTTATTCCTTAACGTAGGGCAGCACGATGTCGCGCCACATCAGGTAGGCGGGGCCGAGCAGGTGCAAGCCGTCGTTGGTAAATTCGCGCTTGAGGTTGCCTTCCTCGTCGCAGAACGAGGGGTAGAGGTTGATGAAGGTGATGCCGCGGTCGGCAGCAATCTTCACCAAGTGCTTGTTGATGTCGCGAATTACCTCTTCTTTGCCGGCCATGAGTTTGTAGCGGCCGAAGGAGTTGTTGATCGGCAGCATCGACTGCAGGTAGATGCGGGTCGAGGGCGACTCTACGCGGATGTAGTCGATGAGGTCGGCGATGGCGGTGGCAATAGAGTCGGCCGTGAGGTCGTGGCTGACGTCGTTGGCGCCGCTCATGAGGAAGATTTTGGCGGGATGGCCGGCCACTACTGAGCCGACGCGCTCTTTGATGCCGGCTACTACGTCGCCGTTGATGCCGCGGTTTACCACGTTAGGCATCTTGAGCAGCTCGTGCCACTCGCAACCGTGTGTGAGGCTATTGCCCATGAACACGATGGTGGTGCTATCGACGCCGAGTTGGTCGAAGAGCGACGCGCGCTGGTAGTAGAGCTCGCTGTATTTGGGCTTGGCGGGTGCATCCTGAGCCATGGCACCTATTGCTACAATGGCTGCCAGTGCCAGTGAGAGAAATTTGCGCAGCATGGCATTATGCGTTTTCTTCGCGGTAGGCGTCGACGGCGTTCTTTACAGAGCCGTGCATGAGTAGCAGGCGCTTTGATTCGTCGTAGTCGAGGCCGAGTTCGTCCATGACCATGCGTGTGCCGCGGTCGACGAGCTTGGCGTTGGTGAGCTGCATGTTGACCATCTTGTTGCCTTTCACGCGGCCCATCTTAATCATAACCGAGGTAGAGATCATGTTGCAGATCATCTTTTGGCCTGTACCCGATTTCATGCGCGATGAGCCGGTGACGTATTCCGGACCAACTACCATTTCGATGGCGATGTCGGCAGCTTCGCTGACGGGTGCATCGGGGTTGGAGGTGATGGCTGCGGTGAGGATGCCGTGTTCGCGGCAGTCCTTGAGGGCGCCGATGACGTAGGGAGTGGTGCCCGAAGCAGCGATACCGATGACGGTGTCCTTATCGTTGATGTTGAACTTTTCGAGGTCGTGCCAGCCCTGGTGGGTGTCGTCTTCAGCGTTTTCAACGGCGTTGCGCAGTGCTACGTCGCCGCCGGCAATCAGGCCGATAACCCACGAGGGGTCCATGCCGAATGTGGGCGGAATTTCAGATGCGTCGAGCACGCCGAGGCGGCCGCTGGTGCCGGCGCCCATGTAGAAGATGCGGCCGCCCTTTTTCATGCGAGCCACGATTTCGGTGACGAGCTTTTCGATTTGCGGGATGGCCTTTTCTACGGCCAGTGCCACTTTTTTATCTTCGGTGTTGATGTCGTGCAGGATTTCGCCTACCGACTTCTTTTCGAGGTCATTGTAGAGCGATGACTGTTCGCTGATTTTTACGAATGCCATATTTGTCAGGTTTTAGTTTTATAATATCGGCGATGAGTGTGCTTATGCTGTGTGGAATTTGATGAGGCCTTCCATGGGGCTCTTGATGATATTGCCAACGTGGCAGCCGCAGGCAGCGGCAGCTTCTTCGAGCACGGGACGATAGTAGTGTGCAATCGAGCCGATGAAGTTGACGCTCAGTTCTTGGTAGCCCTTGTACTGGGCGATGTTGCGTACGAAGAATGATTTGAACGAGTTGAATACCAGGTCGTGGATTTCCTTGCGGTCGATGTTTTCGATAAGGAAGGGGGTCACTGAGGCCAGGAAGCGGTTGCCCTGCGGTTCTTTGTAGACGCGACGGATGATGGTGAGGCGGTCGAGGTCGTACTTGGCGAGGAATTTTTCGCACAGGTCGGCGGGCAGCTGGTTCTTGAGCACATCACCTACGAGGATTTTGCCAAGCACTGCGCCCGAACCTTCGTCGCCGAGGATGTAGCCCAGGGGCGATACGTTGTCGCAGATTTTTTCGCCATCGTAGTAGCACGAGTTAGAGCCGGTACCCATGATGCAAGCGATGCCGGCTTCGCGGCCGCATAGTGCGCGAGCAGCTGCCAACAAGTCGGTGTGCACTTCGACGGTGCCGACGCCCGGGAAGTTGGCACGAATGGCGCGAGCCACGTTGCCACAAACTTCGTCGGAGATGCAGCCTGCGCCGTAGAAGTATACTTCTTCGACGGGGTAGCCGGTCAGCTCGGGCACCAGTTCGTCAGCGATGCGGGTGCGGATTTCTTCTTCCGTGAGCATGACAGCGTTCATGCCCATGGTAAACACTTGTTTTTCTACTTTGTCGTTGTTGAGCAGACACCAGTCAATCTTGGTGCTGCCGCAGTCAGCTATTAGTATCATATCTTAATATATATTTTTTTCTTATATAATATCAGGCCAATGAGCCAGTTGATAATTACGAATGAAATGGCGTAAGCCAGTGAGGCTAGCGTTGCATCGCCGCATAGTGGTAGCAGTACGTCGTTGTAGGCCCAGCCGTGGATTGATTTGTCGGCACCGGGCATCGGCAGTGAGCCGAAGAGTATCGACAGTATTGCGCCAAGGCAGTAGAGGAATAGGGGGTTGATGCCGAAGACTTCGAAGAAGCGGCACCACTTGTTCTTGCCTTTGATGTCGATAATCCAGATGAGCAGGCCGAGGAAGCTCGACGCCAGGCCGCAGGTGGTGAGCACGAATGTCGGCGACCAGATTTTCTTGTTGATTGGTAGGCCGTAGCTTAGCAGCAGGCCTGCAAATGTGAGGATGGTGCCGAGGATGAACAAGCGGTTGATGCGGTCGCGGTTGTCTTTCAAGGCTATCAGCCAGCTACCGCACACGAAGCCGATGAGCATGTGGGCTATCGAGGGTAGGGTGCTCAGCAGGCCTTCGGGGTCGAATTTCAGTCGGACGCCGTCGATGGTGTCGGCATACATGTGGTCGGGGCCGAGAACGTGGTGGTCGACTACCGAAATTATGTTGCGTTCGGAGAATTCGTAGCCATGGCCGCAGAGCAGCAGTATGGTGTAGATTACCAATATGCCGGCAATGCACCAAGGTATCCATTTGTGTTTCAAATATAAAGCAAGTAGCGAGCCGACGCCGTAGCAGAGGGCCAGGCGAGGCATCACGCCCAGAATGCGGATATGGTCGAACGTGAACACGGCGTCGAAGAGCGATTCGCCGCGCACCAGTCCGCGAAGGAACATGCCGAACCATGCTATCGCCAAGCCTATCAGGAAGATGACGGCCGTGCGGCGAAGCAGCTTGAGCAGAGCCGAGCCCGACGGACGAAATTCGTACTTGCGCAGCGAGAAGTAGGTCGATACGCCCATGATAAACATGAAGAACGGAAAGACGAGGTCGGTCGGTGTCAGGCCGTTCCACGAAGCGTGGGCCAGTGGAGTGTAGATATTGCCCCACGAACCGGGGTTGTTCACCAGAATCATGCCGGCGATGGTGATGCCGCGCAGTATGTCGAGCGCGAGCAGTCGCTTGGGCTTAGATGTGGCTGTGTGTGACATATTCTTACTTTATAGTTCGTTATTTTGATGAGTTTTTAGCGCGGGTGTGTTCGTCGACGAGGTAGACGATCGACTTGTAGCTTACGCCGCTGTTTTTGGTGAGGCCGATTTCGCATGTGCGCGAGTTGGAGTATCCGGCCACGACGCCGGCCTTTTCCAATGCCGGGCGCAGGTGGCGCAGGCCCCAAGTGTTGAGCTCGGGCAAGGTGAAGCCTTTGTCGCCGGCAAAGCCGCAGCATCCTACGGCAGCGGGCACGGTGACGTTGGTCGAGCACTTGCGAGCCAGGTTGATGATGGTGTCGGCCAAGCCCATATGGCGAGTCGAGCAAGTGACGTGCACGGCGATGGGTTCGTCGCCGGGAGTGAATTCGAGCTCGGGTGCCAAGTATTCGGTGATGAATTCGGCGGGCTCGTAGAGTTTCATGCTCTTGATATGTTGGCGCATGCGGTGGAGGCAGGGGCTCTGGTCGCACAGCACGGGATAGCGGCCGTTTTCGCTCGCTTTGAGTAGTGCTTGCTCGAGTTTTGCAGTCATATCATCTGCAACGTCGGGCATGCCCTTGCTTTCCCAAATCATGCCACAGCAGAGCTTATCCATACCTTCGGGATAGACTACGCGGTAGCCGGCTTTGGCACAGAGATTCATCATGGCCTCTACGAGCGGAGCTATCTTTTTGCCCTTCTCGGCAGTGACGCCCATGGTGCGGTTGATGCATGATGGGAAGTAGATGACTATTTTTTCTGATGGTGCTTGCTCGCGAGCAATGGCTTTCTTGGGGCTGTAGGCTTTAGGCAGCTCGGGTGTCCACAGAGGCAAGCCGAGGCTGTGCATACCCTTGCCCAGAGCACGCACGGCTTTGTCGCCGAGCACTTTGTGGGCCAGGTCGGCGGCGCCGAGTGCCAGGCGCAGGCCGCTTTCGATGCCGCTCAGATGCTTGGCTGCAAAGTCGCCGACTTTGTATCCGGCCGAGCCCTTCGGTAGCGCCTTTTCGCGCACCACGTGTATCATCTCGCCGGTGTTGATTTTCATCGGGCACGAGGTCGAGCACAGGCCGTCGCCGGCGCAGGTCTGGTTGCCAAAGTATTGGAAGTCTTTCTTCAGTCGCTTAGCACGCGCGAGGCTCTCGACGCTGCCGTCGGCTTCGAGGCGTGCGATTTCGCGCAGGATGACGGTGCGCTGGCGAGCCGACAAGGTGAAGCCGCAGCTCATACAGTTGGGCTCGCAGAAGCCACATTCGATGCATTTGTCGACCAGCGGGTGGAGCGGTGGCAGCGGTTTCATGCCCTTGATGAAGCATTCGGGGTCGTCGTTGAAGATGACGCCGCGGTTGAGGATGTAGTGAGGGTCAAACGCGGCTTTGATGCGCTGCATGAAGCTCCACGCTTTCTCGCCCCATTCGACTTTGACAAAGGGGGCCATGTTGC
Organism: uncultured Bacteroides sp.; assembly: GCA_964456545.1. Lineage (GTDB taxonomy): Bacteria > Bacteroidota > Bacteroidia > Bacteroidales > Muribaculaceae > CAG-873. Next base: position 46,924 of record CAYWAM010000008.1, on the reverse strand, counting down.
GGCCGGTGCCGTGCTCGGCTTTGAGCGAGCCGTCGTATTTATCGACTACAAGACGTTCGATTTCTTCCATCAGGTGGCGATATTTGTCGATATCGGCCTGAGTTTTGAAGCCCTGAGCGATGACGAAGTGGTAGTTGCCTTCGAGTGCGTGGCCATAGATGCAGGCATCGTTGTAGCCGCAGTCTTGCAGCAGTTGAGCCAATTCGACAGTAGCTGCGGGCAGGTCGTCGATATGGAAGGCTATGTCTTCGATGAGTGATGTGGTGCCCAGCGGGCGAGTGCCACCTACTGCGGGGAATACACCCGAGCGGAGCGACCACCACTGAGCAGTCTCGGTCGGGTCGGTCGAGAAGTGAGCATCGTTGAAGAGGTCGAATTGGCTGATGACCTCCATGATGGCTTTTATATTATCGTTGAGGCCGGCATCGGAGTCGCTCTTGGTGTCGAGTAGCAGGGCGGTGAGGCCTTCGCCGGTGGTGTCGTTGACAGATTCGAGTGATTTGCGGTCGAGCATTTCGCATGAGAAAACCGGAGCCGATTTTTTCAGCGCTACGACGCAGCGGCAGGCTTCGGCTATGTCCTTGAAGTAGAGCATGGCCGATGCTGTATGGGTGTAGAGATGAGAGGTCTCGAGAGTGGCTTCGCTCATGAAGCCGAGAGTACCTTCGCTGCCTACGAGGCAGTGAGCTATGATTTCGAAGGGGTCGGTGTAGACCACGAACGGCAGCAGGTTGAGACCCATGACGTTCTTGATTGAATACTTGTAGCGGATGCGCTCGGTGAGTTCGGCATCGGCTGTGATTTCGCGGCGGATAGCTTCGATTTCGTCGAGCAGCGCTTGGTGAGTGCGGCGGAAGCTGGCGCGCGAGGCTTCGTCGGCGGTGTCGAGCACGGTGCCGTCGGCCAGGACGATGCGCATCGAGCGCAGGATGTGGTCGCTATTGGCGTGTGTGCCGCAGTTCATGCCCGAGGCATTGTTGATGATGATGCCGCCGACGGCTGCCGAGTTTTTCGACGCAGGGTCGGGAGCAAACATGCGGCCGTAGGGCTTCAGAATGTCGTTGGCTGTCTTGCCAAGGATACCCGGCTGCATGGTGATGAGGCTGGCATCGGACGACACTTTGTAGTCGGTCCAAGCCTTGTTGGCAACAATCAGCACCGAGTCGGTGATTGATTGGCCCGACAGACTCGTGCCGGAGGCGCGGAAGGTCACCGGTACCTCGTGGCGCGTGGCTGCGCTAAGTAGTCGCGACACTTCTTGCTCAGTTTCGGCTATGACTACAATCTTGGGTATCATACGGTAAAAGCCGGCGTCTGTGCCCCAAGCCAGGGTGCGCAGTTCGTCGGTGTATATCCGCTTTGAAGAAATGAATTCCTTGATTTCGTTTAGAAATTCGTTGTGTCGGGGTGAGTCTGTCATTGTTGTTTGAGTTGCCGGTCTTGGTCGGCGGGGTGGTTTGTTTAAAGCCTCACCCGGCCCCGATCATGGGGCAGGGTGGGGCGGTAGTGTCTTACTTATAAAGGTAGTACTTCGACGACGCAGCTTTGAAGCTTTCGTTGTCTTTGTTCCAATAGTCGATGATGTCGGCGACTTTGTAGTTTTCAGAGAAGCGTTTGCGAATCTCTTTACTGCCGCATACTTTGTCGAACATATTGTAGCGCTTGGGGTCGGCATTGCCTTCCTTGAACACAGCCTTGTCGGGGTACATAGCAGCGAGTTCCTGCATCACGTAGAACTGGGTCAGCGACAGGGGTGCGATGTGGCGGTTGGTCACATACACTTCGACGCCGGCTATGTTCTCGCCCTTGCTTGTCGAGTAGAAGGGCTTGATGTGAATCGGACGGAACAGGATGCCGGGCAGGTCGAGGGCGTTCATGCGACGCGACAGTTCTTCAGCGTCAATCCAGTCGGCGCAGAAGAGTTTGAACGGCTCAGTGTAGCCCACGCCGATGCTCATGTAGTAGAGCTCGCCCAGAATACCGCTCATGGGATAGTAGAGCGATGCTTCGGGGTTGGGAATGTGGGGCGAGGGAAGTACCCAAGGCATGCAAGTCTCGCGGAAATCCATGTCGCGGGTCCAGCCATCCATCGGCACGACTGTGAGGTCGCACTTGAGGCCTTCGCCAATCAGACCTTCGTTGTTGAGGTACAGGGCGAGTTCGCCGGGTGTCAGGCCGTAGAGGTAGGGGATAGCGAATTGGCTTACGAATGAGATGCACGAATCTTCAGTCAGGCAGCCTTCGACCTTGTTGCCGCCAACGGGGTTGGGACGGTCGAGAACCATGAATTCCTTGCCCTGTTCGGCGCAAGCTTCCATGGCTTTGCCCATGGTAGAGATGAATGTGAACGAGCGGCAACCTATGTCCTGAATGTCGTAGATGAGCACATCGACGTCTTTGAGCATTTCGGGGCTCGGTTTGCGTGTCTTGCCGTAGATGGAGTGTACGGGAACGCCGGTAGCGGGGTCGACCATGTTGTCGACGTTGTCGCCGGCATGAACGTCGCCGCGCACACCGTGTTCGGGAGCGAAGAGTGCCACGAGTTTTACGCCCGGCGCTTCGTGCAGAATATCGATGGTTGATTTCAGATTGTTATCAACACCGGTAGGGTTGGTGATGAGGCCAACGCGCTTGCCTTGCAGCTGGGCGAAGCCGCCGTCGCGCAGCACTTCGACGCCGGGTTTCACGTGAGCTACGGCGCAGAGTGCAGTGGCAGCGGCCACTATCATTGTTAGTATTTTTTTCATTGTCAGTTCCTGGTTTTAATCAGAGAATTGGCTTTATTTCTTTTCAGAGCCTTTGGCGCCGTAGGCGGGGTCGATGTGGCGGCGAACCAGCAGGGTTACGGCCCATGTGGCAAGGTTACAGCCAAGTACCCACCAGAAGAAGTTGGCGTAGGAGTTGCCCAGCAGCGATTCTTTGATGAAGCCGGCTGCCATGCCCGGAAGCATCATGCCCAGAGCCATGAAGGCAGTGCAGATAGCGTAGTGCGAGGTCTTGTAGGGGCCGTCGGCAAAGTACATCATGAAGAGCATGAAGGCTGTGAAGCCGAAGCCGTAGGCAAATTGTTCGAGAATCAAGCACGAGAATACCATAGCTTTGCCGGCAACGGTAGTGTAGTCGGGCTGGTAGTTCGAAAGCAAGATGTAGGCAATGCAGTTGAGCGATGTAGCCAGAGCCATGGGCCAAATCCACTTGCGCAGACCACCCTTCGAGGCGCAGATACCGCCGATGATACCACCGATGGTGAGGCCGATGATGGCCAGTGTGCCGTAGGCAAGGCCTACTTCGCCGGGAGTCATACCCAGACCGCCGGCATCGCGCGATGCGAGCAGGAAGGGCTGGCAGAGTTTCACTACCTGAGCTTCGGGAAGACGGTAGAGAAGCATGAATAGCATGGCCAGCACTACGTGTTTCTTCTGGAAGAAGGTGACGAAAGAGCCACCGAATTCTTTGAGGATGCCACCTACGGTTTTCTTTTCGCCGGTGCCTACAGCCTTATCGGTGTTGGGATAGGGGAGGATGAATGCGTGCCACAGAGCTACTACGCCGAAGAAGATGGCACAAATAGCTACGGTCCACTTCCAGCCCATAGCGGCGCTGCCGGTTTGGTCTTGCAGGAAGCCGGCAATCATCACCAGACCACCCTGGCCGAAGACATTGGCACAGCGGTAGAAGGTCGAACGAATGCCTACGAACATACTTTGCTGGTTGGTATCCAAGGCAATCATGTAGTAGCCGTCGGAGGCGATGTCATGAGTGGCCGAGCAGAAGGCTGTGATTACGTAGAAGCAAAGAGCAATGCTGAATGCGCTCACAGGCATGCCGGCTTTGATTTCAGCGGCATCGGGGATAGGCAGAGTGAAGGCGATAGCACCCAGACCGATGGCGATGCAGATTTGCATTGTTACGGTCCACCAGCGCTTGGTCTTCATGATGTCGACGATAGGGCCCCAGAAGGGTTTGATAACCCAGGGGAGGTAGAGCCAGCCGGTGTAGAGGGCTGCGTCGGTTTCCGACATGCCCAGCTGGGTGAAAAGTACCATCGTCACCATGTTGATGAAGATGAAAGGTATACCCTGTGCGAAGTAGAGGGTGGGAATCCATGCCCAGGGATTGCGTTTTGTAGCTTGAGACATTGTAGTGTTCTAAGTTTTTAAGGTATTCAGTTTGTGTTTAATAGAGTGGTTTCAGGGTAGAGCCGGGGAAGTAGTGTGCAAGTATCTGCTTGAAGTCGTAGCCGTTGTCGCTCATGACGGCGGCACCAATCTGGCACAGACCTACGCCATGGCCCCAGCCGGCGCCGCGCAGGGTGAATTTCGAGGGTACGCCGCGCTCGTCGTCGGCAGCGGTTTCGACGATGAAGGCCGACGAGTAGAGGTGCGAGGTGGAGAGTGTACGACGAATTTCGAGTTCCTTGCCAATCACCATTGTGCGCTTGGTGCCTACGATGCGCAGGCGAATCAGGCGGCCCGAGGTGCCGCGTTCGACGGGCTCCAGGGCCTTGATGAGGCCGAAGTCGATGCCCGAGCGGTCGAGGATGAGTTTCGAAAGTTCGTCTTGTGAGTATTCGACCGACCAGCGATAGAAATCGTGGGTTTCTTGGTCGTAGTTGTTGAGCACCTGGCCGAGGATGCGCTGGTCGGCGGTGTTGCAGTATGCGTCGGGACGGCTGAGAATCCACTCGCGAGCGTTGGCTTCGTCGCGCAGGTTGGGGAAGTCGCGTTCGTCGGCGCCATCGCGCACAGCTTCGAGGTAGTGGAAGTGGCGCGGTTCCCAGCAGCTTTCGAATTCTTCGAACACGCCGCCGCAGCATTTCGAGAAGCGAGCGTCGCAGAATTTGCCGTCGTTGTCGGTGAGTACCAGGCCGCGTGTGGCCTCTACGGCGTCGCGGACGGTGGGTGTGCTTTGGCGAGTGATGCCTTGGTAGCGCTGGCAGTGGTCGTCGGCGCATACATCGAAGTTGTGATGGTCTTCGCGGTCGTACCAGCGGATGAGTTCTTCTTCGGTGCGCACGTACGATTTGTACTTAGTGGCACCGGCTGCGATGCTCTTGGTTTTGTCAATTTGGGCCAGCAGCCAGCTACGCGAGATTACGGCGTGGGCTTTGAGGAATTCAAGGCGAGCTGTAGCGCTCATCTCTGAGCTGATGACGCTCTTGAGGTATTCCTCGGCCGGCAGGATGTTGACGATGTAGAGTTTGCCGTTTTCGACAATAATTCTGAGAGCCCCGATAAACCGTTGGTTTTCACGGCGCTCCCAGTGGAAGTTGACGCCAATGATTACGTCGCGCACCTCGAAGGATGCGTCGTCGCCGGTGGCGCTGAATTCCACTTGGTCGAATTCCTGGCCTTGCCACAGTACCTTCTGCGAGGGAGTCACGGCGAAGGAGTGTTCGCCGGTGACGGTCGCACCGGTAGCTTTGTCGACGTAGGGTGTCAGGAGTTCTACTTGTATTTTTTCGGCACTGAGAATGCCAACGTGTATATCGGGTTCTCGGGTCATATCGGATGACTAATTATTTAACGTTTTCAGCGATTGTGTTAATTTCGGCAGTCGAGAGGCAGAGCTCGTCGAGTACCTGAGTGATTTTTGCTGCGTCGAGGGCGTTGAAGTCCTTTTCGAGCGGAGTGATGAATACGCCGCCCATGTCGACTGATGCGGGGCTCAGAAGCATGGTGCCTTCGCCTTCAGTGCCGTAGAACGACGGGCGGTGGCGCTTGCGCGGAATCACCACCAGACGCATACCGGCGGGTGTGGCGTAGCACAGCAGGTTCATCATCGGTTCTTTTTCGCCTTCGGGCACGGGAATTGCTGCGTAGAGGCGCTCGAATAGGCGCTGGCCGGCGGCGGGGTCGGTAGCGTCAATTACAAATACTTTCAGCGGCAGGCTATCGACCAGTGCAAGGTTGGCCTCGCCATCGGTGGCGATGGTCTTGAGTTCGGCATCCTCAAGGGCGGTGCCCAGAGTGAGGAAGTCGCTGTTGCCGGCCTGGAAGTGCATGTGATCAGGGGCTGATGCGCCACACTTCGGGCCATTATAGAATACTGTGTAGTCGGCCAGTTCGGATGCCAGTTGCATCATATCGGCGATGCGTGCGGCGATGAGCTGGTCGGTATGGGTGCGGTCGGGGATAGTCAGGTGTCGCGGGAAGATAGGGAAGGGGTTGATTAGAATCGTGTATTTTCCACCCCAGTCGATGCCGCGCTGAACCGAAGGACGGTTTTCGGCACACAGGAAGCACTTGCGCTCTTTGAGCGACTTGGCGTCGACTTTGGCAGACGATGACACGATGCGTGCGGGGTTGAACTGCACTTTTACGGTCCAGCCCGGCAGTTCTACCTCTTTCACTTTGACGCCCTTCAGCGCTTCGAAATTGCCGGCGGCCTGAGGCCACTCGGCAATTTGCGATGCGATGAAGCTGTCAATTTGTGCGGAATTGACTTTGCTTTCCATTATTCTTTGTTCATAGCGCAGCGAGCCTGGAGTTCCCAGGTACGGATGCGGTCTTTGTAGAGGTTGTTGTTGTTGGTCTTGACGATGTCGAGAGCGTGGTCAGAGTTGTCTTCCCAGCGGCGGCAGTAGTAAACTACGTCGTAAACGCGGCCAATCTGGTTGTGACGCGAGAAGGCCAGGCCCAGAGCGTAGTCTTCGCCGTACGAGGTGTTGGGCACGTGGATTTCGCGCAGCATCGGGGTGTAGAATGCACGGGGTGCACCGAGACCGTTGATGCGCAGAGCGTTGTTGCGGCCGTTTTCGGGAGTCCATTCCTTGTGGTCGATTACGCCCGGCGGAATCATGTTCATGTCGATGTCGGTCAGCATATATGTGCCTACTACCATAGCGCAGTTCTGGTCGTAGAAGGCCTGAACCATCTTGGTGAGGGTGTTTTCGTCGGAGTAAACGTCGTCGGAGTCGAGCTGAACGGCAAACTTACCGCACTTTTCGTGCTGAACGCCCATGTTCCAGCAGCCACCGATGCCGAGGTCTTGGCGTTCGGGGATGATGTGGATCACGCGGGGATCGGCGGTGAATTCTTCGATAGCTTCAGAGGTGCCGTCGGTCGAGTGGTTGTCGATGATGATGAGGTTGAAGGGGAAGGCGGTCTTCTGGTTCAGCACGCTCTTGATGGCATCGCGGATGGTGCGAACGCGGTTGCGAACGGGGATGATGACCGAAGCTTCGTATTCGAAGTTGCCACGGTCGAATTCAATCTTGTCGAACTTGGGAGCGAGGTAGCCGCCGATAGCCTTGAGGTGCTCGGTGCAAGCTTGTTCCATTTCGATCTGTACGCCGCGGTTTTTGGGGTCAACGTAGCTGAAGATAGCTTCGCCGTCTTCTTTCTTAGGAGCAGCGATGTCGGTGTAGAGGTATTCGTTTACATGAACGAGCGATGCGATGCGGCTCAGACGTAGACGCAGGTCGTAGAGACCGGCAGCCTTGTAGTCGGCATCAATACCTGCGGCAGCTTCCTTGAAGTTGGCGGTGTTGAAGAACAGCAGCGAGCCGAAGTTGAAGTCGTCGCGGAGCGAGCCGAACTGGTAGTCAATCACGGGAGCGTTGGCACGCACGCCATCGGTCACTACGTAAGAATCGGCATAGAGCATACCGGCTTTAGAGTCGCCGGCCAGGCGAACGAGGCGTTCGAGGGCGAAGTAGCCCGGTACCAGTGTATCGTACTTGGTGTACAACAGGATGAAGTCAGAGTTGGCAGCTTCGGCGATTTTCTTCATTGTCGACGAAGCGTTAAGAGTGTCGATGTGAATCAATTCACAGCCCAGAACGGGTTCTGCCTTCGGGTCGGTGGCCAGAAGGTAGATTTTTGACACGAGCTCACTTTGCTTGAGAGCTTCAACGGTGGCCTGTACTTGTGCGGCTTCCGCAAAGGGGACAAAGCAATTGATGGTAGTTTTCATGCTATTTGTTTATTTATAGAAGATTATTTATTCTTGAAATAGTTTAATATCTGAGACATGAGGTCGGCGCGGCCTTGTGCGCTGACGATTGTTTCGAACGGGAATCCGAGCACCACAGTGCGGTAGCCATCGAATGAGGATGCGATGCCTGCTACGAGGTTGTTTTCGCTATATCGCATGATGGTGCAGCCTTTGTCTTTATTCGAGGCGTAGAATGAGTCGGGCGATTCGACGGCGTAGCAGTCGGCATTGAGTTCGGCCGAGAATTCATATTTTCCGTCGGTGAATGTTTTAAAGCGGTTGTCGACTTGGTAGGCTTCGCCGGTGACCGATGCTTGGCCCACACGCCAGTGGTAGCCCAATACGTCGGTAGCAAATGCTTGGTCGGCAGCTGCTGTCTCGGCTGAGGAGTTGGAGTTGTCCCACAAGTCGGTGGCCACGAATGCACCGCTGACAAAGATGTCGGTGCCGGCTTCGGTGGCGCGGCGAATCTTATCCTGCAGAGCAGTGGGGAATGTTTTGAAGTATGTGCCGTAGATGCCGCGGCCGTGCTTGATTTCTTTTTGTTTGCCTAAGATGAGGTCGACGATGCGAGGTTCGCCGGCGGTGTCGGAGTTGGTGTAGGCACCGACTGATGTCGATACAAACGAATGGCCGGCGGCAGCGATGGCGCAGCCGTGGGTGTAGACGTAGTCGAAAGTATTACCGGCAATGACTTTATCTTCGTAGTTTGAGCGCGAAGCACCGAATCCGGCAGCATCGTCGTCCATCCAGGGTATGTCGCGGCGGTATTCGAACTGACTGCCGATGTAGCTAATGTCTTGGATGTAGGGTACACCGTGGTCGCGTTCGTCGTAGAAGCCGGCAATACCTTCCGAGGCTTCAAACCAGTCGGGACCGCTCACGCGAGTGAACCCGTTGACGATTAGTACCGGTTCAGAGCCATTTTGTAAGTCGCACAGGGCCAGTACTTCCGAGGGGAACGACACGCCGCCGTCGTTGCCGGCGATGATGCGATATGAGTGAATGTCAGTGTCGTCGATTTTGACATCGTAGTACGGAACGCTTACGGTAGCCAACTTGGTGAAAGCTTGTTGGCCTGCGGCGCGGTGTTCTATTATATAATATGTAGGCTTGGCGGTCGATTCGAGCGAGTCGACGGTTTCGGCCCAGCTGAGGCGGTAGCGGCGGTTGCCTTCGGCGTTGATGGCAAAGTCCTTCACCGGCAGTGGCTGCACCACATAGGCGCGTCCGTCGCGATGAGCTAAGAACTGGAGCATACCTTTGTATATAGCGCGCGAGACAACGAAGCGGAAGGCCGGGTCGAGGCCGTATTTCATATCGGCAAAGTTCTGGTGCGAGAGCAGTTCGAGTAGCATTGTCGGCACCTGTGGTACGCGTGCTTCAAAGTATGATTTGTCCCACATGCCGCGGCGAGTCCAGTTGGGCTCGAAGGTGGCACGCACGTCGTTGCAGATATTTGTCATCACTAGGTCGACGTAGTCGCGCGACGTGGCTCGCGGACTGCCGTTGCCATCGGTTTCGTTTTTTGTGCAGTAGATGCCCAGTGTGCCAACGATAGAGTCGTTGGTGAAAGTGCCTGCATCAGTATGAAATGCGAAGGCGAGATCGACAGGAATCTTCAGGCCTTCTTGTTCGGGGAGCATCGACGAGCCGCCGGCGAGCCAGTTGACCCATAGACCGCGACTGCGATAGTCGTCGTTGTAGTCGTTGATGTAGTCGCTCGGTGTAAATACGCTGTCCGGAGCGCCTGCCCACTGCAGGAAGTAGCGAGCACCTTCCACGAATTTTGGATAACCACTGGCCGTGTAGTGATAGTCGATAGAGTCGAGCGGTTCGCGTACGATTCGCTCTACGAGGCCCATGCCGCCGCCAATTTTCACGGCGTCGGCGCTAACTACTGAGCCCTGTTGAGAGCTATAGTTGTCGAGGACTACGATTTCTTGGTTTTTGCCTGCTTTGAGTGGGAAGTGGCCCAGGTAGATCCATGTGCCGGCGCCCATTTGCTGGTTGATGGAGTAGTGGCGGTCGCCGCCGGCTGTGTGGATGGTGTAGTGCGCATCGGTGGCCGCGTTGCGTTCGGCGGTGTAGCTTACGTAGATGGCGTAGGTGTCGTCGGCGGGAATGTCGGCACGCCAAATTGCTTCCGACAGGTCGCCGTCAGAGTCGTTGACGGTGGCTACGCGGCGGCCTTTTCCTGCTTGGAAGGGGTGGCTGCCGTCGCGCAAGGCTGTGCCGTCCCAAGCAAAACCGCTACCGGTCGACTGTTGCCACTTCTTTGTGCCTTGTTTTTCGGCATATCCGGCAGTAGCATCAGTGTCGTGGTCAATGATTATTTCGGTGAGGTTGGTATCGCGTTCACGGGGACTCATCACGTATGCACCGGCATTCTCGAGCATTGGCATCAGGAAGGGCATCACGTAGCTTTGCGTGTAGAGGTCTTCTACGGTCTGCATCACGCGAGCGCGTTGCCACTCCCAGCGGTTGAGTTTTTGCTCGAAGTACCAGCCGTGGCTTTGCCACAGCGCTATGTTGGTTCCATCGAGGCCTGCCGGAGCAGCCGGAGCCTCAAGGTCGGTGACGAAGGGAGTCGTTTCTGTGGGGCCTTTGCCTCGGCCGGCAGCAAAGAGTACCAAGTTGTCGAGGTCTTTCTTTTCAGAGCGAATGCGAACCTTGTAGTTGCTGTATTTTGAGCCCATAGCGTGCAGGATGTCGCTCTTGAGAGCTTTCATACGCTCGGCAGTCAATGGTAGGTAGGCGGTGTTGTCGTTGCAGTCGACAGTGATGGTTTTGCGCTTGTCGTTTATGCTAATTTTTTTAACAGCCATATCTCCATAGCCGGTAGAGCCTGGTCGGTAGCTGTTAATTACCTCCAGTACAGCGTCTTCGTGCTGACCGGCGATGGCGACAGTTGCTCCCGAAATAAGTATTGCGAGAGCAGTTACGGCAGTTTTTAAATACATTGACTTATCCAGATTCAAGGTTGGCATAATTAGTGTTCCGACAAAGATACTACAATTAATTGGAATACACTACGCAATTAACGTTTGTTAATAATCAGTGACGAAATTTAAAATTTAGTGCCAACCGGCCACGCGTCCACAGCGATTAAAGTGGTCTGTCCAGTACTTTTCGTTGAGGTCGCTGATGGCGACGCCTTGCGAACTGGTGGCGTGGATTATTTTATTGTTGCCTAAATAGATAGCTACGTGGTTGATGCGATTGCCTCGTCTTTTTGAGGTGAAGAAAACGAGGTCGCCAAGCATAAGTTCGTGGCGGTCGATTCGGCGACAGAAATCGGCCTGTTCGCGAGCTGAGCGTGGCAGTTTTATACCTGTAACCTCTTTGAATATGGCGCATGTGAAGCCCGAGCAATCTACGCCGCTACGGCTTTCACCGCCATAGCGGTAAGGCGTGCCAAGCCACCGGCGCGCAGCTTCTTCGAGCCGAGTCGCGTGATTCGAAGAGTGTGTGGGTTTATCCAGGTCTTGTTTGACGTAATCAGGGATGTCTTGCTCGATATGTTGGTTGATGAGCTCGTCGAGTTGCTGGGCTCGGTCGCCGCGCACAGTGTGCCGTCCGGAGTGGCATCCGGTGGCAAGTAATCCCAGTAGGGCGATAATCACAAGTAGTGCGCGATTTTTCATGCGACAAAGTTACGCATTTTTTATCGGCTTGCCAATAAAGTACAGGTTGCATATTAGTCAATTCGGCTTGATATGTGTCCGATTTACCTAAGCTGTGTAAGGCTTGTGCGAATTGCGATTTTTGGCAGTTTTGTTAAATTTTTAGAACCAAAGTCGCTATCACTTTTTCTTGTCGTACTTTGTTGCTATTTTTGCGGCAACAGAACATTTAAGAGCAATATCCGTTTATAAAACAAACGTTCAAATAGTACTTCTATGAGGTTATCAGCCTTCATCACACTTTTGGCTTTGTCAGTCGGCACGTTTACAGCACGTTCGGCTGATGTAGTGACGCTCGATTCTTGTCGAAACATGGCGTTGAGGTCAAATAAGCAACTGATGATTTCGCGCAGCAATATTGATAAGGCGCGCTATCAGAAGGATGCCGCTTTTGCTGCTTATCTGCCGGCACTCGACTTTGCCGGCGGATACGTCTATAATCAGCGCAAATTATCAATTTTTGATTCGGATCAATTGTTGCCCACCAAGACTTTTAATCCGACTACGGGTGGCTATGATTTCAATCTTGTGACTAATCCGCAGACGGGGCTTCCGGTCACTACACCCGATGGTCAATACATACCGTCGACAGTGGCTCTGATTCCGAAGGAGTCTATGACTTACGATATACATAACGTTTTCTTCGGAGCGCTTACTCTGACGCAACCTATCTATATGGGAGGTAAGATAGTAGCACTCAATCGCATCACTCGCGATGCGGAGTTGCTGGCCACAGCTATGCATCAGGCCGAAGCCGAAAACGTCATATATGCCGTCGATGCAGCATATTGGCAAGTAGTGTCGCTCAAGGCTAAGTACGAACTTGCAGAAAGCTATGTGGCGCTGCTCGATTCGCTCAATCGCGATGTGCATCTGATGTTTGAGCAAGGTGTATGCACGCGAGCCGATGTGCTCAGCGTAGATGTGAAGTTCAACTCGGCAAAGGTTGACTTGACTAAAGTGGAAAATGGCTTGACTCTAAGTCGCATGGCATTGGCTCAGGTGTGTGGTTTGCCCGTCAACACAGTCTTTTGTCTTGCCGACGAAGACCGTCAGCGACCCGAGCTTACGGCCGAGGTCGCAACATCGTATGGTATGAATGATGTGTATGCTCGTCGTTCAGATCTCGAGGCCTTGCGTCTTGGCGTGCAAATCGCTGGTCATAAGAAAGATTTGGCGCGTGCCGAAATGTTGCCAAACCTCGCTCTAATAGGTGCGTATACCTTCTCAAATCCAAATATGTATGATGGCTTTAAGAAGGAATTTAAGGGTGCATTCTCAGTTGGAGCCACTCTCAAGATACCTTTGTGGCACTGGGGTGGCAACTACAACAAATACCGCGCTGCTGCTGTCGATGAGAATGTGATGCGTTTGCGCTTGGCTGATGCCGAGTCGATGGTAGATTTGCAGGTGCAGCAAGCCTCGTTTAAGACTTCTGAAGCCTACAAGACTTACCTAGCTACATGCGACAACTTGGCTAGCGCCGACGAAAACCTGCGCTGTGCCGGCTTGGCTTTCGCTGAAGGCGTGGCTACCACCGACAATGTACTCGAAGCGCAGACAGCATGGCTCAAGGCTCATTCCGAACAAATTGATGCCATGATTGACGTGCAGCTGTGCAACGTCTACTTGTCAAAGTGTCTGGGCACACTTTATTGATGTATCCTAAATAGCTAATTAATCAACCTTAAAAATATGTCAGACAATAATATTAGAAATCAGGCTGCCGAGCGCAAAGCCAATCGTGCACTTCTCATCACCATGGGCGTAGTGGTGTTAGTGGTGGCTATTATCGCCATCATTGGTTTTCTATTCATGAATCGTCACGATAATTTCATTGAAGGACAGATTGAAGGTACTACGGTGCGTGTTTCCGGTAAGTTGCCCGGGCGCATTGTAGAATTTTACGTCGAAGAAGGCGATACAGTGGCCGAGGGTGACACCCTAGTGCATATTCACTCGTCGTTGGCTGAGGCTCAACTCACCCAAGCGCTTGCTATGCAGGATGTGGCTCGTGCGCAGAATCGCAAAGTCGATGCCGGTGCTCGTTCGCAAGTAATTCAAGCCGCTGCCGACTTGGTAGCTCAGGCTCAAGCAGCTGTAGAAATAACTAAGAAGACCTACGAACGCATGGAAAACCTCTATCGCGAAGGTGTCATCTCTGAGCAGAAACGTGATGAGGCTAAAGCTGCCTACGATGCTGCTGTGGCCGCTCTGGGCGCAGCCAAGAGCAATCACTCGATGGCTGTTGATGGCGCTCGTGTTGAGGATAAAGAGTCGTCGAAAGCTATGGTCGATGCAGCCGGTGGTGGCGTTGCCATGGTCGAGGCGCTGCTTGAAGACCAGTATCTCGTTGCACCTTGCGCCGGTACTATCGACCAGATATATCCCGAAGTAGGCGAACTTGTATCAATCGGTACGCCTATCATGAGTGTGCTGCGTCTTGATAAGCGTTGGATTACATTTAACGTTCGCGAAGAACTGCTCGGCGACCTTACTATCGGTACTCAAATCGAAGTCATGATTCCGGCACTCAATAAGCAGACTATCAAAGCAGAGGTCTACTACGTGCGCGATATGGGTTCGTATGCTACTTGGCGCTCAACAAAGAGCACTGGCTCGTGGGATAGTCGCACGTTTGAAATCAAACTGCGTCCCGACGCTTCGGTCGAAGGTCTGCGCCCTGGCATGTCGGCCATCTATTTTAAGTAATCTATTCGATTGATATAAATTGCTTTTCAGAACTATGAATGTTGGTTTGACAGCATCGATGCGTCGAGAAATTGGCGTGATGACTTCGCGGGGTTCTTACCTGGCGATGATGGTCATAGTGCCGCTGCTGCTGATGTTCTTCTTTGTGGGGCTTCTTGAACCAGGCCTGCCAAGTAAGGTGCCAACAGCCATTGTCGACCTCGACCAGTCGGAAATGTCGCGACGTCTGACGCGCAATCTTGCTGCGACCGAACTGATTTCTATCGATATGGCGTGCGAAAGCTATGACAAGGCTTTTGAGGCTATACGACGAGGCGAGATTTATGGTTTCTTCGTCATCCCGGCTGATTTTCAGCGCGATGTGGTGGCCGGTCGCAAGCCTTCGTTGGAGTTCTTCAATAATCTTACGTACTTCGTCCCGGGTACTTTGGCTTTCAAGGGCTTTAAGACTGTGGCGGTCACGACTACGGCCGGTGTGGTGCGTACGCAGCTGGTGTCGCTCGGTGCTACTGACGAAGTCGTGATGCCGATGCTTCAGCCCGTAGCTATTGCCGATAATCCAATCGGTAATCCGTGGCTCAACTATTCCATCTATCTCAGTCCGTCGTTTCTCTTTGGATGTATGGCCTTGCTCATCATGTTAGTAACGACTTTCGGCATTACTATGGAGATAAAGCATGGCACGTCGGTCGAGTGGCTTTCTACGGCACATGGCTCCATGTTTGTGGCATTGGCCGGTAAGCTTATTCCGCATTTTGTGGTGTGGAGTGTTATGGGACAGTTCTTGCTTTCGCTGCTATTTTGCTACTTAAAGTTCCCTTGTGGCGACTTGCCGGCACTGATGGTGGCTATGGAACTCTTCATCATAGCTACGCAAGCCGTAGCAGTGTTGTTTGCGAGTCTTGTACCCAATCCACGTCTGGCTATAACCATGTCGAGCCTTGTTGGCATTCTCACATTCTCGTTTGCCGGCTATTCGTTTCCGGTGCAGGATATGTATGGAGCCGTGGGTATCTTCTCGTATTTGGTGCCCGTGCGCCATCTGTTCCAGATTTACGTTTTTGCAGGGCTTGATTCCTTCCCGATTTATTACTGTCGCTATTATTTCGCAGCGTTGATAGTTTTCCCGCTGGTGGCTTCAACATTGGTGTGGAGGCTGCGAAAGGCATGTATTAACCCGGTTTATGTCCCTTGATTTTTCGACTCTATGAATTCAGACCATCGTTCATATAATCCGCTGAAAGCCATCGGTCGTTGGTTTGCCGATATGGCACTAGTTTTTCGCCATGAATGGTCGATTGTGCTCAAGGATGTAGGTGTGCTACTCTTCTTTGTGGTACTACCGCTGATGTACCCCATAGCTTATACGCTGATTTATAACCCCGAGATAGTAACCGAACTGCCTATAGCCGTGGTCGATAACTCGCGCACAGAGGAATCGCGCCATCTTGTGCGCCTATGTTCGGCGTCGCCGTCGATTTCGATTTACGACTACTGTGCCGACATGGCCGAGGCCAAGCATCTCTTTGCGTCGAACGAGGTGTTTGGTATTCTCGAGATACCGGCCGATTATAACGATAAAATAGTCCGCGGGGAGAAGGCCACCGTGCCTTTCTATGCCGAGCTGAGCTTAATGCTGCGTTATCGCGCCTTTGTGTCGGCGTTCACGGATGTGCAGATGAAATTGGCATCGGAGATTACCAATGCCCGTCTGGATATGCTCGGAGCTTCGTCGCTCGGGTTAGGAGGCCATCCCATCGAGAATCATAATAACTTTTTGGGCGACCCCGGCCAGGGATTTGCTTCGTTCGTCATGCCCGGAATCATTATAATGATTTTGCAGCAGAGCATGGTGCTAGGTATATGTCTGATAGCGGGGACGTCGCGCGATCGCCGTCGTCGCAACGGAGGTATCGACCCGCTTGAAGTGAGCTCGGCTTCCGTCTCAGCCACGATTTGGGGCAAGACATTCTGCTATTTGTTGATATATGTGCCCATGATAATCTACATGGTGCGTATAGTCCCCGAAATTTTTGGTTTGCCTCACGTTGGCGCTCCGGTCGACTATCTGCTGTTCCTGCTGCCGATGGCGTTGGCCTCGTCGATGTTCGGCCTCACGCTACAAGGTTTTTGTAGCGAACGCGAGAGTGGCTTTCTGGCCATTGTATTCACATCGATAGTATTCCTATTCCTATCGGGCCTGAGCTGGCCACGCTATGCTATGAATGGTTTCTTTGTATGGCTTGGCAATATGATACCGTCGACTTGGGGTGTTGAAGGCTTCATACGCATCAACTCCAATGGAGCTACGCTGGCTGAGGCATCCGAGCCTTACATTTGGCTGTGGGGCTTGACCGCCTTCTACTTCCTTTGCGCCATGTGGGTGATGAGTCGTCAGCGTCGCATCTTTCGCAAATTAGCCACTGGAAAATAAATATAAATATTGCTGTCTGAGTTTTATCTGACAACAATATTTTTTTAATCTTTTTTGCCGGTAATTTGTTGGTGTTTTCGAGGAGAAATCTTATTTTTGCGAATGACATAGTATTCATTTCCCTAAAATATTTCCTAAACACTTACCACCATGATTATCGGAGTACCTAAAGAAATCAAAAACAACGAGAACCGCGTGGCAGTGACCCCTTCGGGTGCCAGCGAGCTAGTAGCCCATGGACATTGTGTCTATGTACAGACCGCGGCCGGCGCGGGTAGTGGCTTTGCAGATGCCGACTATGAGGCTGTCGGAGCCAAGATTTTGCCTACGATTGAGGCTGTGTATGATGTGGCTGATATGATAATCAAGGTCAAAGAACCGATTGCTAGTGAGTATGCGCTGGTGAAGCAGGGGCAGGTAGTGTTCACATACTTTCACTTTGCCAGCGACCGTACCCTCACCGATGCAATGATAGCTTCAGGAGCTGTGTGTATTGCTTACGAGACTGTGCGATTGGCTGATAACACGCTGCCATTGCTTGTGCCGATGAGTGAAGTGGCCGGTCGCATGTCAATACAAGAAGCAGCACGCTTCATGGAGCGTCCGCAGGGTGGCCGTGGCATCCTCATGGGCGGTGTCCCGGGTGTGCGTCCGGCTCGTGTATTGATTCTCGGTGGCGGTGTCGTGGGTCGCAATGCTGCCAAAATAGCTGCCGGTATGGGAGCTGATGTCACTATAGCTGATATCTCTTTGCCGACGTTGCGCCATTTGGCTGAAGTAATGCCTGCTAATGTGCGCACGCTATATTCATCGCGCCATAATATTGAGCAAGAACTTGTTCACGCTGATGTAGTAGTTGGCTCGGTGCTCGTCCCCGGTGCTAAAGCTCCGCATCTAGTGACTCGCGATATGCTGCGTCTGATGCAGCCGGGCTCGCTGTTGGTCGACGTAGCAATCGACCAGGGTGGATGCTTCGAGACCTCGAAACCGACAACCCACTCAGAGCCGACCTACGAGCTCGACGGCATCGTCCACTATGCCGTGGCCAACATTCCCGGCGCAGTGCCTCGCACGTCGACACTCGCGCTCACTAATGCGACTTTGCCCTATGCTCTACGCCTTGCCGATAAGGGCTGGAAAGAAGCATGCCGCGCCGACGCCGCGCTGGCCCAGGGTGTGAATATCGTCGATGGCAAGATTGTGTTCCTGGCCGTAGCCGAGGCCTTTGGCCTGCCTTGCTACAAACTCGATTTGTAAACGTATAAGAATTTAAAACAAATCAGGCCGCCTGGATTGACTCGGGCGGCCTGATTTCGTTAGTATTAGGGATGGGCGATTACTTTACTTCGATTTTGCGAGCAACGCCGCCGCGCTTTTCGATGTAGATGCCCGGGCCGGGAGCGGCCACTTCGATACCTTGCATGTTGTAGTAGGTAGCCGGTCCGTCGACGTTGTCGCCGGTGATGTCGTTGATACCGTTGAGCGAATTCGACGACAGGTTGTCAATGTAGAAAGCACCTTTGATGCACATCGGGCTGTCGACTTGGTCCATCTTGAAGCCCCACAGCATGTAGCTGAAGCTCGAGTCGAGTTCGCTGAGGTCGACTTCGAAGTAGCGCCAGCCTACAAAGTCGAGGTCGGTGACTTTGAGCCACTTGACGTCAGTGCCGGCAGTGACACCAACATATACGGGGTGGTGGTTGAAGTCGCCGTAGACGAACATGCCAATCTTGTCGGACGATTGCAGCACCATGTTGCTTTCGCCGGTATACTTCCATGTCAGCGAGCCATTGCGTGAGTCGGCAAATTTGTATTTGAAGCAGGCTGATTTGCTACCGTAGAGTTTGATTGAGCTATTTGTGGCGCACGACTGAGTGCCACTATATCCGGTCGACATGTCTTCTACGAGTTCAAACGGAGCGGTCTTTTCGAAGTCGTTGAAGATGCTCATTTCTTTGATGCCGTCGGTGATGTCGACTGCTTTGAACGAGAATGTCAGGTCTTCGATCATCGGCAAGTTTTCTTTGTCGCGAATGTCGTCGGTGATGCGCAGGGTGTAGGTCTCGCCCGGTGTGAGTTCGGTTTTCGGCGAAATGATGATGTTGCCGTAGACTTTGCCCAGCGAGTTGAACTTGTAGTTAGTCTTAGCAATCGACACCTCTTTGTTTTTCGAGTCGCGGATGCTGATGTAGTCGTAAATGCCCGATGAGTTTACGGGATAGTCGAAGCGCACTTCGACTACGGGTGTTGCGTAGTGAACTTCACCATCGGTGGCGGGGAAGTGGTCGAGGACTTCCAGGCGCATACGGTCGGCGGTGGTGAATTCGAAGGTTAACGGCTCCTGAAGGTGGTTGTTGGCGTAGCGCTTGTCGGGGTGGCAGACGGTGTTACCGAGCGTGACGGTGTATTTAGTGTTGCGTTCAAACGATACCGATGGCGTAAACTTGGCTACGTGGTTGTTATTTTCAAAAGTGAAGAATCCTTCGATGGCCGGTTCGATTGTCAGCGCCTTCTTGAACGACTCGACGTCGATGTCGGAGTTGAATGTAAATTCAAGGACTGTAGCGCACGACAGCGGTTCGGCAATCTCTTCGGCTGTCGGAGTGCACTTAACGACTTCGAGCGGGAATTCGCGGCGCATCGACAGCGGAAAATCGTTGTAGGTAACTTCGTTGGCTACAACTTCGACGGTGGCTTCCGACTGGTAGTACTCATCGTGCGAGGTGCGCAGAGTGTAGGTGCCGGGGGCAACGTTGCGGAATACGAACACGCCGTTGTAGATATTGTCGGTGGTGCGTTTCTGCACTACGTTGCCGTCCTTGTCGAGGAGCTCGACGAGGCAGCCGTTGATGGGCGCGTAGATGTCGCGACCGTGGCGAGTGAAACGCACTTCCATATCTTTTTCGCGTAGGTTGTGGTCGTCGTATACGACGCCGGCTACGTTACCGGTCACGAAGCGGTCCTCGGTGTTGTAGAATTCCATAATCGAGCGAACGAAGTGCCAGGCTTCGAGCCACCAGTAGTCGTCGTTCATCAGACGGTAGGCTTCGGGGCGGTGTTCGTGCATGCCGCCTTCGCTGAGCAGGCCCACAGTGTAGAGACCGCGGAGCACGCCCAGACCACCACTCCACATATTCTGATAGAAAGTCAAGTCACCTGCTACTTGCACAGGGTTTGTCCAGATGGTCAGTTTGTTAGAGTAGAGGTTTTTGCCTAGGATTTCGCTCAGAGTCACGTTCTCGGGGTAGCGAGGCGTGCCGATTGTCTGCTCGCGGTAGAGCATCAGCGGGTAGTTGACGCTTTCGCCGGCGTTAGAGTGAATCGAGAAGAACAGGTCGGCGCCGAAATTGTTGGCTTCGGCTGAGATGCTCGAGAGCGAGCGGTCGTCGTCCTCGGTATTCTTGACGCGCGACAGCATCGGTGTTGCGCCCAGAGAGTCGAGAATGTGATACATGTGCAGACCCTTGTAGAGGTTGCTCTTCGATTCCCAGTAGCCCAGTGTGTCGTTTTTCTCGAAGGGGTAGAGGTGAATCGGACGGTCGTCGCCGGTGTAGCCGCCGTGGCCCGGGTTGATGTAAATTTTTAAGTCGCTCATGCGCTTGGCGTCAGCGCCCTGGAAGGCCATCAGTATGGCCGCTATTGCGAGGAAAAGTATTCTTTTCATGATGGCTGTGGTTATTGAGCGTTAATATCAAGGGTGAAGAGGTTGCCGTCGAGGTCGGAGTAAACTACAAGTCCGCTAGCCGAAGCGTTGGCTTCGCCTACTTTTACGTCGTCGGGCGTCAGGGTGCGCACGATGCCGGTGTTGATATTCACGGCCACTAGGCGCGATTCAAGTATTGCGTAGCCATCGTCGCGCGATACTACGGCGATAATTGTCGACGGTCCGGCCCAGCTTACGTAGTCGCCTTTTTTGAGAATTTGGCGAGCTTCGGTACCATCGTTATTGCTGACAAATACGCCCTTGAAAGGTTCGCTGAAAGCTAGTTTTGAAGCGTCGGGCGACAGCGATGCCCACAGGTACGAGTGCGCGTCTTCCACGGGGCTTACGCTGGTCAGGTGGCCGTTGTGGCAGACTTCGATTGTCGAGAAGTTGGAGCAGGCATACGATGTGGCTATGGTCGCGCCTAAGTTGTCGTTGCGGCGGTTGGGCTTGGCTAGCTGCTTGGTGCGAGCGGTGGCGAAGTCGTATGAGCGGATGTCGCGATAGAGCAGACCATCAACCATCGACGCGGTGCGGTAGTAGACAGTGTGGCCGTCTGCTGAGAATACAGGAGCGAAGCCCGCGGCAGGAGCGTCGTCGATAGTGGTGACGGTGCCGTCGGTGAGCTTGAGCGCTTTCAGGCCTGTGTGGTCGACGGTCGAATACAGCAATACTGTACCGTCGGGCGAGAGCACCGGGTGATGAGCACCGGCCTCCACTGTCAGCTGCTGAGGCTGTCCGGCCCAGACGGCCAGCGAGCCGGCAGCCAGGGCGAGGGTAGTCAGTTTTCTGAGGTTCATTTAGGTAGTTATTAATGATTTATTGATTAAATTATTTTTATCTTTTTATGCGTTAGACCGGGGAAGGCGAGCCTTATTGAGGGCGTCCTTCCCCGGTTTGTGTTTCGGTTGGGTTAGCGCACCAGCATGATGGCCGAGCACTGTCCGGCGTTCGTTGTCGCTACAACTACGTAGGTGCCGGCAGTGGGCGCTTCGATGGTGGCGTAGTCGCTGCCATCGGCGGTAAAGGTACCTACCAGGGCGCCCGTGATGCTGTAAACTGCTACGGCCGTGATGCCGGGAGCCTTAACCGTGACGGTTGAGCCGGATTGGGCCGGATTGCCGCAGATGAGTAGTTTGGCCGACGAAGGTTCGTCGATGGCGACTGATTGCACGCCGTCGAAGTGCTTGTATCGGCCGAAGATTCCACCTAGCTTGAAGGTCTGAGCACCGGTGTTGGTCGATAGAGTTTCGAAGGTAAAGCGTACGCGGCGCAGTGATAGCGGGTACGATAGTATGTTGTCTAAGTCGACGTTCTTCTCGATTTCGAGGTCTACGGTATGTTCTACACCGGCAGCCCAGCTAGTTTCGGGTTGCAGCTTGTAGTTGATGTTTCGTGTTTCGGAAGCCGGAAGGATGTTTACTTGGATTTCGGCTACCGGTACTGTCGAGGTGAAGGTGGCGTAGGCTTCGTCGGGCAGTGAGTAAAAGTCTTCTTCGGTTTGTGAAAGGTCAATGTAGCCGTTGGTTTTATTGAATGTGAATGAAATGGTGCCATCGTCGGCAACTGTCAGGTCTGACATGCCCGTGCCCTTTTTGACTGTCCAAGCAGCCAGCGGGCAGAAGGGAATAGACTCGGCATTGGCGATTTCGACAGTCACGGTGCTTTGGGTGCTGAAGTCGCCGATTGTGCCCGTGATGGTTGTCGTGCCGTTGGCTAAGCCACGTAGCACACCGTCAGAGTCGATTGATGCTACATCCGGGTCTTCAACGCTCCATTCCAGATGGGTCGGGTCGTAGGCGTAGGTCTTGTCGGCGGTGATGGCATTTACGCTTAGCTGGAAGGGGCGGAAGTTGTCGATAAGTATATTCTTCGATACAATGGCAACTTCGGCGTTTATTATTTCGATGTCTTTGGTTACCGATACATTGCCGCAGTGGGCTGTCAGGGTACCGCTGCAAGCAGTGCTGCCGGCAGTAAAGACATTGCCGAGGCATTCGCCTACACCTTCCGAGCAGCTGTAGGTCACGTCCTTGTAGTCATAGTCGACAACGGCGCCATATTTGTTGTAGGCAATCACGCGGGGCGAAGCTGAGGCGTAGATGGGTTGTTTGAGCTCGTAGTCGTAAAATTCGAGTCGGGCAACGGAGTTGTCGTCCTCAGGAGCTATTGAGTAAATCATCCAGCCGTTGGCTACGGCGCGCGGCGTGCCTTCGGTGGTTTTATTGATAATCTGGTTGTCGATCATCATTTCAGCTGAGCCGCCGCCGTCGAATGCGGCCATATTCCAGCAGCCGAGATGCTTGGCGATGGTGCACATAAGGTCGGTGCCGCAGCCTTTCGATGTGCCGTAGACCGGGTCGGTCGACTTGTCGATAACGATGACGTAGAGAGTCTTGCCGTCGGCTGAGGTGCCGTAGCCGGTGCGCGAATAAACTTGCGAATTGTAAGTTTCGTTGTAGTTGTGTTCGGTGAGTTCGCCGTTGCGCAGCGTCAGGGCGTTGCCGCCGATGGCGTTTTCAATCTGCGGGGTGACGGGGTTGGCATTCGGGTCGAAGGTCCATGAGTAATTCAGCGTCAATTTGTCGCCAACGGCCAGTTGAGCCAGCAGGGCGCGGTTGTCGCCGCGACCCACTAAGGCTAGGTCGTGGTTGCCGAGGGTGCCACGGCCGGCGTCGGTGCGCACTTCTTTCACTTCGAAGGTCATATCTTGTGCGCTCACCCACTGTTGGTCGGTGTCGAAGTCGAGGATAACCTCGGTAGCGTCGTTAAGCTCTTCGATGATGTACGAGGTGCTGTTGGCGTTGATGGGCATAAACTGTGTCGTGGCGCCGTAGTGGCTATTGTACATGCCGATTTCATCGGGCCACACGCCTTTGTTGCACTGGTGCACTTCGGCTGTGCCAATCTTGTCGTTTGTGATGCTAATCGACGACGTGCAGTAGTCGATGTACATAGATTTGTCGTACGAAATACCGACGATGCCGGTTCGCATCGTGCCGCCATCCCACAGGTCGCGGTGCTGGTTGCTTTCGGTGATTAGTTTGCCGTTGCGTAGCGATACGTTGCGAGTGATGCCTGTCCAGATTGGACCTTCGGGGTGCGAGCCGACTACCCAGAAGTTGGCGTTGGCCGCTGCTATGGGGCGGTGTCCTTCGCTTGATTGGCGTTGAGCAGCTGTCACGAGACCCTCGGTGCCACGCGATGACTCTTTGGCCACAGTTGTTTCGATGCGGTTGTAGGGATTTGTAAGGTCCACCATCAGCACGTTGGCGTTCAATGGATAATCAGGGAGGCGCAGGCGCAGATATGTGGTGCCGGGGCCAATCTCGCGCTCTATCAGACGATCCATTTGGTATTCGTCTGAGCCAAGTGTTACACTCTCGGCTTGAGCTAATCCGCTGATTACAAATAGAGAAGATGCTAGGAGTAGAGCTTTTTTCATGTTCGGGTCTTTCGATTTAGGTGCAATAGTTGTTTTGTTTTTGTTTATCAGACAAAGGTACTACTTTTTTTGCCCTTGCGAATATTTTCTTTACATTATTTAACAATATTTTAAAGAGTTGACGGCACCCCAATTTAGCAGATAATTTAGACCTAAATTTAGAAAGAAATGCATTTTACAAATAAAATGCCTACCTTTGTGTTATGAATAACGAGAAAATGTTGTTTGAACCGCTACCCGGCACTGTCGGAGGGCACCTGTTTATAGCCGGCCCTTGCAGTGCTGAGAGCGCTGAGCAAGTCATGAGTTCGGCGGCCGGAGTCGCTGCAGCCGGAGTAGGTATGTTGCGTGCCGGAGTTTGGAAGCCTCGTACGATGCCGGGTACTTTCGAGGGTGTTGGCGAGCCGGCGCTTGATTGGCTAGCGGAGGCGAAGCGGACCTATGGGTTGCTGACGGCTACCGAAGTGGCAAATGCGGCTCATGTCGAAGCTGCTATTTCTGCAGGTGTAGATTGCCTATGGGTAGGCGCTCGCACCGTGTCGAACCCCTTTGCAGTGCAAGAAGTGGCCGACGCGATAGCCGCGCGCAATCGTGATGTGGCTGTGCTTGTTAAGAATCCGCTCAGTCCTGATATTGATTTGTGGATTGGTGCCGTGAGTCGCTTCTACCAAGCCGGTGTGCACCGATTGGGTGCTGTGCATCGTGGCTTTTCGTGCTATGGGCCTTCGGCTTATCGCAACGAGCCTCTTTGGAGTATACCGTTTGAACTTCGCCGTCGCGTGCCGGGCTTGCCATTGATTTGCGACCCAAGTCATATTGCCGGTCGGCGCGGCTTAGTGGAGGAAGTAGCTTCTCATGCCATGACTATGGGATTCGATGGCTTGATAATCGAAAGTCATTGTAATCCGGAATGTGCGCTGAGTGATGCTGCTCAGCAACTTGACCCTGCGGAGCTGGCGACGTTGATGTCGTCGCTGCCGCATACTGAGCCGTCGGCAGCTGCGGGTGGCGTTCTCGATGCATTGCGCCTCCGCCTTGATGTTATCGACAACGAATTGCTGCAGCTACTCACAGCGCGAATGGAGGTATCTGACGAGATAGGCAAATTTAAGCGTTCGTGTGGAATGACCGTCGTGCAGCCCGACCGCTACAAGCAAATGATTGACGATAGAATACAGCGCGGTGCACTCAGCGGACTGAGCGCACAGATGTTGCGACAGATATGGGCTGCTATTCACGCCGAATCAGTAGCTCGGCAGCTTTAATCGGTGGACTGTAGATTATCTTCAGTCGTTAGTCCTAACTTATATTGACGTAATTCGCTTCGCGTCTGCGCTTTGAGATGTCAGAGTATGGCTGATATTTCTTTGAATGCGTAGGTGCGTGGAGGCGTTGTGTCGAGGGTTAGGGTGCCGTCGGGGGCTATTGATGCGATTGCGGCTTCAACGACTTCGCTGCGCAGATTGTCGTGCCAGCGGTATATGCCGTTGCCTCGCCATTGGCGGCTACGGTAGCGAGCCGTCAGAGCAGCAATGTCGGGTGCGGCTTCGTAGCGGTCGAAGTCGTCAATCATGGTTTGAGCCAGTTCTAGTTGGAGGGCATCGAGGTCGAAGTCGTGCATCGCTAGCTGATACATCGACACCGGATTGGGAGCGTCGCTAAGGAACTCGCGTTGGTTCACGTTGATGCCCACGCCTATGATAGAGTGGTCGATAGCGCTTGAGAAGGCGTTTTCGATGAGAATGCCTACGAGCTTTCGGTCGCCGACGTAGATGTCGTTGGGCCACTTGATGAGCACCTCAAGGCCAAGGTGGCGTTGCAGCACGTCGGCTATCGACAGCGACGTCAGCATCGATACAGCAAAAGCCTCTGCGGGCCGCACGGTGTGCGGCCGCAGAAGCAGCGAGAAGGTCAGATTCAGTCCCGGAGCAGCCTCCCAAGAGTTGCCACGTTGTCCGCGTCCGGCCGTTTGGCTAAGAGCTCGATATACAACTCCATGCGGCAGCGAGGCCGCATCGGCAGTCATGGCCGTGTTGGTGGAGCCGAGTGAGTCGAATAGGCGGATATCTACCGCGCTCATTTCTTTACGAGAATGTCGCGCGAGCCATCGTCGTTGGCACGAATTTCTACCCACACGGTGTCGTCGGGCAGAATGTCGGTTACGATATCGGGCCACTCAATCAAGCAGATAGCGCCTGAATCGAGATAGTCTTCAAAGCCGATGTCCATTACTTCTTCGAGGTTTTCGAGGCGGTAGAGGTCGAAGTGGTAGATGAGCTCGGCAGTTGTGTCGGAGCGATATTCGTTGACGATGGCAAACGACGGTGAGTTGGCTTCGTCTTCATCGACGCCTAGGGCTTGCGACAGAGCCGAGATGAAAGTGGTCTTGCCGGCGCCCATTTCGCCTTTGAAGGCATAGACGGTCTCATCGCCCATCAGTTCAAGAAATTTCTCGGCTGCTGCGGGCAGCGCTTCGAGGTTTTCGACGTGTATGGTTGTAGTGCTCATATTGTAATTATTGTTTTGGAGTCATTGTGATTAGAGGCACCAGCATCTCTTCCATCGAAATGCCGCCGTGCTGGAATGTGCCGGTGTAGTATTGTACGTAGTAATTGTAGTTGTTGGGGTAGGCGAAGAAGTCGCGACCGTCGGCGAAGATGTAGCAGGTCGACACGTTGGGCGAGGGCAGTCCGGCGCTTTCCGGACGCTTGATTTCGTAGACTTGTCGCGGATTGTAGTTCAGATTTTTGCCCAGTTTATAGCGCAGATTGGTGTTGGTGTTCTTATCGCCTACCACCTTGATGGGATTGTCGACGCGGATTGTGCCGTGGTCGGTGGTCAGCACCACTTTAGCGCCGCTGGTCGCAATCTTGCGGAAGAGCTCGATGGTGGTCGAGTGGCGGAACCACGATTCGGTGAGCGAGCGGTAGGCAGCGTTGGTCGAGGCCAGTTCGCGTATCATCTTCGACTCGGTGCGCGCGTGCGATAGCATATCTACGAAGTTGAGTACTATGACGTTGATGTCGTTGTGCTCCAGGCTTGCAAAGTCGCGCAGCAGGCGTTCGCCGGCCGCAGAGTCGTTGATTTTTGTGTACGAAAAGCGATGCTTGCGGCGGTAGCGTTCGAGTAGCGTAGCAATCAGTGGCGATTCGTTCAGGTTCTTGCCTTCTTCGGAGTCGTCGTCGACCCAAAGGTCGGGAAACATTTTTTCGATTTGCTTTGGCATCAGCCCCGAAAAGATGGCGTTGCGCGAATATTGTGTAGCTGTGGGAAGTATTGATGTGTATAGCTCTTCGTCGAATGTGAAGATGTCGGCTAGGAGCGGCTTGACGGTGCGCCACTGGTCGAGGCGGAAGTTGTCGATAAGTATAAAAAATACTTTCTCACCCTTGTCGAGCAGCGGAAATACGCGCTCGGGGAATATGCGCGGACTCATCAGCGGCGAGCCTTCGGGCATGTCGGGCATCCACTTTTCGTAGTTGCGACGAATCCATTTGCCGAATTCGCTATTGGCTTCGTTTTTCTGCATCTCAAGCATTTCGTTCATGTTCGACGACACCTCGGCCAGTTCCAGCTCGCGGTATACAAGTCGGCCGTAGAGTTCGTACCACTCTTCGATGGTCGAGGCTGTGTTGATAAGCTCGGAAATCTGGCGGAAGTCTTCGCGATAGTCGCGCGTGGTCTGCTCGGTGATGAGTTGGTCGCTATGAAGCAGACGCTTTAGTGCGATAAGTATCTGATTGGGGTTGACGGGCTTAATCAGGTAGTCGGCAATCTTGTTGCCGATAGCCTGGTTCATGATGTTTTCCTCTTCGCTCTTTGTGATCATTATCACGGGCGTGTGAGGTAGTAGCTGCTTGATGCGGCTTAGGGTCTCAAGCCCGGTCAGCCCCGGCATGTTTTCGTCGAGGATGATTAGGTCGAAATGGTGCGAGCTAATCAACTCGAGGGCGTCGCGGCCGTTGTTGGCCGTGGTCACCTCGTAGCCGCGGTTGCGCAGGAATAGTATGTGGGGCTTCAGAAGGTCAATCTCGTCGTCAGCCCATAGTATCTGATGAGTCTGATTCATAGTGTGTTATTCGAATAATGGGTCGTCGCCTTCGCTACCGGGATCGTAGGTGGGCATGGTCGGCCGAGTGGGTTGAGGCACGATGACCGGTGGTTGCGAGGGCTTGGCAGGCTTGGCTGGTTGTGCAGTCGGTTGCGAGGCCTGTTGTGCAGGCTGCACGGGCGCGGCGGGCTTGGTAGCGGGTTGTGTGGGCGCTGCCGGCGAGGTAGGTGCTTCGGGCTCGGCTATGGGAGTTGCCGGCTCGGCCGGCTGAGCTTCGGGCTTGGGCGCTTCGCTAGCGGGCGCTTGCGAAGTCTGCAAAGCTGAGGGCTTTTCAGTGGATTCGGCAGATGCAGGCTCGGCCTGTTTCGGCTCGGTGTCTCCGGCATCTTCGATTTCTTCGGCATCTTCGATTTCTTCGGGTAGGTCGGTGTCTTCGGGACGGATATCGGCGCTTTCGTCGGCTTCTTGTAGCGTTTCGTGGTCGTCGGGTACAAGCAAGTCGGCCTGAGTGTCTTCGTAGTTCTGCTCTTGTAGGAAACGGAAGTACTCGTCGAACGAACGTCCTTGCGATAGCATCAGCTTGAAGTTTTCGTCGCTAATTACTACGGGGCGTACGCCGCGTGGTATCTTGAATTCGCTCGAAGCGGCCATCACGCTGCGGTAGTGATTGAGTTCGTTCATGTTGGCGAAGTCGCGAATCACTATCATGCCCAAGCGGCCAAAGTTGAGTTGCTCCAGCTCGAAGTCTTTGACGACGAACGATTTGAAGTTGTGGCGCGCAATTTCGTAGAGTAGGGCATTTGACGACACCTCGTCTGTGGCGAAGGTCATGATGAGCAGCTGGCGGTCGTCGGGGCTCAACTTGAAGTCGGCAGCGCCCTCGGCCGTCGCTGTGGAGTCGTTGCTAAGGCGCATATCCCAAATCATACCGCGCATATTGCTTGAGCCGGCGTGTAGTTCGCGGCCTTGAGCCATGCCTTTGAGCCAAGCTGAGGCTATCGGGGTGATATCGGTGTCGGGATAGCGTTCGAGCATCTCGCGCAGCACGTTGTTGAATTCGTCGGGGCGATTTTCGGTCACGTAAGCCAGTGCATGAAGGAACATAAACTTAGGCATCGTCTTGCTCAGCGGGTACTTCTCGACCATGGTGTCGTAGGCCTTGTGTACGTTCTCGTTTCGATTTTCGAGGTAGTCGGCGTAGGTCTGCTCATAGAGGCGAGCCACTTCGGCATCTTGGTTGCGTAGGTTGTCGAGATAAGCCGGGTTTTGCAGTGCTAGGCCGATGGGAGAGTCGGCAAAGTCGCGCAGTATCAGCTGGCGGTATGTCTCGGCATCAGTCGGTCGTTTCTCGCGCATGTACATCAGGTAGAGGTTGTAGTATGTGTCGAGGCGATAAACGTTGTCGGGGTAGTCGGTGAGGAGGCGGTTGAATTCCGAGCGCGATGCTCCGAAGTCTTCGAGTTTGTCCTTGAGAATTACGCCCATGTTGTAGAGGCCTTCTTGGATTACTTCGTGGGCCGTGGCTTTTTGCTCATCGGTCTCAGGTATCTGAGCTAGGTAGTATTCGGGATAGTGCGGATCGGTGGCGCGTTCGGAGGCTTCGTTATCGGCAGCAGGTACGCTGTCGGCAACTTCTGAGGTGTCGTCTGTAGTTTCATCCTCCTCGTCGTCGGTGCTGTCGGAGTTGAAGTCGTCGAAGCTGAATTGCGACTTATTGCGGCGGCGCCAGTTGTCTTCGAGCTTTCGCGCGCCCCAGCGGCGCTGGAATTCGGTCTTGCCGGCGTTGCGCGTGGCGGTGTTGTAGAAGTACCACGAGTTGTCGGCGTTGATTACGAAAGAGTTGGGTGCCTGCGATGCATTGCCCATCGAGGTCTGTTGGCCCTGGGCAGCTTGATTGGCCATGAATTCTTCACGACGGGCAGCTTCGGCCTCTTCAGCTTCTTTGCGCTTGAGTTCTTCGATGAGCTTGTTGACCACTTCGAGGCGCTGTTCGGGTGTCATGGCGGCCAGGCGAAGGAGCGAGTCTTGCAGCGTGACATTCTGCGCGTAGACCGTGAGTTCGTCGAGCACGTCGGAACGGCGCTTCAGCACGTCGTAGTTTGGATAGTCTTTCGGTAGTTGGGGTACAGCTTCGGCGTAGCAGGGCTGTGCCAGTTGATATTCGTGTCGGGCGAAGTATAGGTCGCCGAGCGTCACTTGGCCTATGGCTTTGTCGATGCCGTTGCGAGTACTCTTTTCAGCGGCCAATACGTAGTTTTCGATGGCGTGGGTGGTGTCGCCACGCGAGAGGTATAGGTTGCCGATTGCGTAGTAAATCTGGTCTTGATAGTCCTTGTTGCGATCGTAGCGCAGCATGCGGCGTAGCGCTTTAACTTCGGGCTCGATGTTATCGCCTTCGTAGACTTCGCTCTGCTTGATTCGAGCGTTGAATTTGGTTCGGTACGGGGCCGAAGGCGAGCTTCCGGCAGCAGCAAAGGCTTTGTAGGCCTCTTGTTTTTGTCCTAGTCGGCTGTAAATTTGACCTAATAAAAAGCGTAGGCGAGTCTTCTGAGCGCCAGAAGTTCCTTTGATGGCTTCAATCAGATGTGGGACCGACTCGGCGAGTTGGTTGCTCTTGATATGAAAGTCGGCTTTGACAAAGTTGTAGAGGTTTTTGAGCTCCTTGTTGGGTAGTTCGTCGGGCTTTATGCGGTTGATGATTACTTCGGCTTCAAACAGCCAGTCCATCGAAATATAGGCCCGCGCTTGCCACAATTCGGCCTCAGTCACGGTGTTTGGAAGCCATGTGAAGTGGCGACTGATGTAGAAAAAGGTAGAGGCCGCACCGGCAAAGTCGCCGTTGAAGTATTGTCCGCGAGCCATGAGCATCCAAGCGTTGTGCAGAAACGGGTTATATTCGTCGCGCTTATACCATGCTTTCTGTGCGGCAGACAGTCGACCGCCTTTCTTGGCCGGGCGTTTGCGAATCGAGCGTAGTTGTATGGCTTTTTGCCCTTTTTCGATAGAGCGGGTGAAGTCGCCCTGCGGTTGAGGAGCCGACGGGCTTGATTTAGCTTCGATAGGATGCATGAAAACTAGCTGCGAGTAGTCGTCCTCGTAGGTGGTCTCCATGTTTTTGAGCGTCTCTTTGTAGTGGGTGTCGCCGTTGTAGTAGATGTTGTACTTGGTGATGAATGCTTGGTAGCGTCGCGTGGCCGCAGTGTTTTTGCGCGGCGAGCACGACGTGGCAATGCCTGCCAGCACTATGGCGGCAAGCAGTAGCATCAGCGGATGTCGGCGCAGCATTCTCATCAGTCCTTATTATAACGTAGCTTGGGCTTATTTATTGCTGTCGGTGGCGTCGGCCTGTGCCGATGCGCTAGCAGCTGCCGGAGCCGTCGGGTAGGCGATGCGCGTGTGATAGATAGTCATCAGACGCTTTACGAAAGCTTCTTTGATGATAGGAACATCGCGGAATTCGAGCGTCGATTCGGCGTGCAGCCCTTCGGCTATCTGACCATCGACTATTTTGTCGACCAGTTCGGTTAGAGCTTGGCGCGAGTAGTCGGTGAGTGAGCGCGATGCAGCTTCGACGGCATCGGCCATCATCAGCAGCGAAGTCTCGCGGCTCTGCGGATTGGGACCGGGGTAGGTGAAGTCTTCGGCTGACGGATTGGCTTCGTCGGGGTGTTTGCGGCAGTAGTCGTAGTAGAAGTATTTAGCCTTGCCGGCTCCGTGGTGCTCTGCAATGAAGCGTTTGATGATGTTGGGCAGTCCGTAGCGTTCGGCCGTGCGCAAGCCGTCGGTCACGTGGCCTATGACTATGCGTGCGCTTTGCTCGGGCGGCAGTGCTTCATGAGGATTCACGCCATGTTGGTTTTCGGTAAAGAAGGCCGGATTATTCATCTTGCCGATGTCGTGATAGAGAGCGCCGGCGCGTACCAACTCTTCGTTGGCGCCCATGGCGCGAGCTGCGTCGGCCGCGAGGTTGCTTACGCTCATAGCGTGCTGGAAAGTTCCGGGGCAGGTGTCGCTCAGCTTGCGCAGTAGTGGCTGATTGGTGTCGGTGAGTTCAATCAATGTCACTGTCGAAACGAAGCCGAACGATTTTTCGATAGCGAACATCAAGATGTAGAGCACAAGCATCAGCAATGCACTGATGATAAGGAATACGGGCATTCGCCATGTGAAGCCGTCGAGTGAGCCGTTCATCAGTAGTTCGAGAGCAAGGTAGGCTACGATGTAGGTGAGGCCCACGAGCATGGCTGTTCGCATTAGTTGCGAGCGGCGGCTAAGGTCGCGCAGTGTGTAGACGGCAATGGCTGTGGCGCTGAATTGTAGGAAGATGTATTCAAGAGCAAAGCTTGTGATTGGTGCTACAATCAGCATCGCGATGGTCGATGTGAACAGGGCCGTGTGGGCGTCGAAGAATACCAAAATCATAATCGGTACGATGACCATCGGCACGATGTATACTCCGCCGGGAATGAAGGTGGACAAAGCTGCCGATAGCAAGAAAAAGACGGTCACGAGTAGCAGCATGAATAGCATAGCTCGGAAGTTGTCGAACAAATTCTTGCGGTAGATGAAGCAGTAGCCTACCAACGCTGCAAGTAGCATCATCACGTAGGTGACCTGGCCTAGTATAGTCAGCCAGTCTGATTGGTTTTCGCTAGTCAGGCGTGCCTCGAGTAGTTGTTCGTAGGTCTGTAGGTTGGTGTAGTCTTGTGGCGTGATGATGTCGCCCTTGTTGATGATGGCTTGTCCTTGTAGGATGACTCCTCGATCGGCTGTGAGGGTTTGGTATTCGTTGTCGTAGTGACGTTTGTTCTCGACTTCGTCGTAGACCAGTGTAGGTGCGAGTAGGCTGTAGACGTCCGAGCGCACCATGTACTGGTGGAGCTGCGTGTTGTGCACTACGCTGTCGAGTCGGCGGTATACATCGCTGACCGACACTAGTTTGTCGGTCGAACGTTCGCTCATGGTGTTGCCTTCGAGTACGCGGATGCGCGGCAACTTGCCTTGGCGAACGCGCGCCATGACTTCAGCCGAAACGACCCCTTCGTTGTAGCAACGCTTGAGGTGGCTGGCTAGGCTCAAACGCTCGGCATTGGTGCCGGGTAGGCGTCTGACGACCGAATCTACAGCGTTGGCGTCGAAGACGAATATTGGGATGAAGCGAGCGTCGAGTGTATCGCGCATGCGTTCAACGGTGGCAGAGTCGGGGTGTATAGGTATGTCGAACGGGGCAATCAGCTGGGCGTAGTTCCAGGGACGCCCCTCTTCGTAGAATAGTTTGTTGGTGCGTTGATGTGGGTAAAACCACACGATGACCATCAGCGCGGCAAGTGCTACGGCTACTGTGCGCGCAATGCCGTTGGCGCTTATTTCCGAGATATGTTTCATTGGATGCGTGATGCTATCTTAATTCCGTTGATTGTCAGAGCTTTGTTGCAGATGTTGCGAACTACTTCAGCAGAAGCTACTTTTACGGATAGTTCGCAGGTGAAGATTTCGCCTTTGGCTTCGATGTTGAGTCGGCGTATGTCTATGGCCAGGTGAGTCGAAATCATTTGGATAAGTTCCTGTAAGATGCCGTGGCGGTCGATACCTTCAATTCTGATATTGGCCAAGAATCGAGCTCCGGTGTTCTCCCAGTGAGTGGCTACGATGCGAGGGCCGTAGCCGGCTTTGAGTACCTGAGCGTGCGGGCAGTCGAGTGTGTGAATCTCGACGGTG
Organism: uncultured Bacteroides sp.; assembly: GCA_964456545.1. GTDB lineage: Bacteria > Bacteroidota > Bacteroidia > Bacteroidales > Muribaculaceae > CAG-873. Next base: position 13,237 of record CAYWAM010000008.1, on the reverse strand, counting down.
CCGGAGTCGGTGATGAAGCCGAGGGTGTCGTCGCCGGGGATGGGCGAGCAGCAGTCGGCAGTCGAGAAGTTAAGCGGGCCGCTGTCGTCGCATTTCAGTGTATATATTTCCTTCGGATTTATCGGCCGTTCGGTAGCTGCTACGTCGGCTTTTTTGCCGATACGCAGTATTTTGCTGAAGAGCCCCGGTTTAGACGTTGATGCTTCGGCCGGTTTGCGCAGCGCCTTCACCAGGAAGTCGCCGAGCATGATTTCTTCATTGCCGAGTTGGAAGCAGAGGTCGTCGCGGTTGGATATATGGTATGTGCCTAGAATTTTAGATATTACGGCATTCGTGTCGGGTATGTTGTGCTCGGCAAGCCATTCGCGTAGCATCTCGCCACCTTTGGCCGTCACTGGTTGGCGCATCTTGCGAAGGGCTGAGCGCAGGCGAGTCTTGGCATGTGCGGTAATAAGGAAATCGGCCCATTCGGCTTGCGGTGTTTGCGATTGCGATGTCAGAATTTCGACTTGGTCGCCTGACGACAATCGGCTGCTCAGCGGCACCAGCTTGTGGTTGACCTTGCCGGCGATGCAGTGGATGCCGATTTCGGAGTGAAGGGCAAACGCCGCGTCGAGCACTGTGGCTTTTGCCGGAAGGGTTATGAGCTCGCCCTTGGGGGTGAAGACTACTATTTCTGAAGCAAAGAGATTGAGTTTCAGTGTGTCCAGAAAGTCCATGGCGCTCGGCTCCGGATTGTCAAGTATGTCCTTGATGGTTCGCAGCCAGGCATTGAGCTCTGACTCTTCGTCGCCTTCGCCGATTTTGTATTTCCAGTGCGCAGCAAAGCCTTTTTCGGCAATTTCGTCCATGCGTTGCGAACGAATCTGCACTTCCACCCAGTTGCCGTCGGTGCCCATCACGGTTAGGTGCAGGGCTTGGTAGCCGTTGGCCTTCGGGGTTGCAATCCAATCGCGAGTGCGGTCGGGGTGCAGGCGGTAGAGGTCGGTGATGGCCGAGTATATGTTCCAGCAGATATTTTTTTCCTTTGATTGGTCGTCGCACTCGAATACTATTCGCATAGCGTAGAGGTCGTATATTTCCTCAAATGGCAAGTGCTTGGCTTCCATCTTATTCCAAATCGAGTAGACCGATTTTACGCGAGCTTTAGCTTCGTATTTGAGGCCCATGGCGTCGAGGCGCTCTTTGATGGGTGCTGAGAAATCGGTGTATACGGCAGCTCGTCGGGCTTCGCTCTCGCGTATTTTGGCAGAAATCTCTTCGTAGGCTTTCGGGTGCTCGTATTTGAACGAGAGGTCTTCGAGCTCGGTTTTGATGGCGAACAAGCCGAGGCGGTGGGCCAGCGGAGCGTAGATATAGAGTGTCTCGCCCGCGATTTTGTACTGCTTGTTAGGAGCCATAGACCCAAGGGTGCGCATGTTGTGCAGGCGGTCGGCCATCTTTACGAGCACCACGCGGATGTCTTCGCTCATTGTCAGTAGCAACTTGCGGAAGTTTTCGGCTTGTACCGATGCTTTGTCGCCGAAGATGCCGCCCGAAATTTTGGTAAGACCTTCGACTAGCTGAGCGATTTTTGCGCCAAATAGCCGTTCGATGTCGGCCACGGTGTAGTCGGTGTCTTCGACAACGTCGTGAAGCAAGGCCGCGCAAATCGATGTAGAACCTAAGCCGATTTCTTGCGACGCGATTTTCGCTACTGCAATAGGGTGTAAAATGTAAGGTTCGCCCGAGCGCCGGCGCACACCTTTGTGAGCGTCTTTAGCAAAGCGGTATGCTCGCTCGATGATTTCGACCTTCTTGCGGTGGTTGCTCTTTAGATATCCATCGAGTACCTCGGCAAAGGCGCTTTCTATCATCTTATCTTCTTCCTCGGCTGTCATTCGTGGAACTTCATTCATAACCTTCGGTGCTTAAGAATATGTTTCGATTTGGCTTGGTCGTAATAATGCAATTAATGACAAAAATACGACTTTTATATCAAATCAACAAATAAAAATCGACAACCGCTTAAAAAATAGTAGCATGCAGCATCGGACTGATAGCGTGTCGGCCTTGGTTGAAAACAGACGGCCCCGGCGGAGCGATTCCGTCGGGGCCGATATTGTTAGTGGAGTGTGCTGCTTAGTTGAGAGCGCGAGTCAGGTTGAAGCCCTTGAATTCGAGGTCGTTGCGAGCTGCATCGGCCAGGGCGGGGTTCAGGCGGATAGCCTGGCGGAGGTTGGTGTTGAGCATCTGTTCGTTGCCGGTGCGAGCGCCGAGGATAGCCATCAGGTAGTAGGTGGTATCGTCGGGGTTGTTGATGCTGGCGAGGGTCGACTTAGCCTTGCTGTAGTCCTTTGCGAGGATCTGAGCGAGGGCAGCGTTGTTGCTCTTGCTGTTGCCGAATGCGCGGAGAGCAGCTGCGTTGTCGCCGGTCTTCAGGTAGTAAACACCGAGGGCGTCGTTGAGTTCGGTGAGGCCGGCAGCCGAGCCGAAGAGCTGGTTAGCGCGGTCGTAGTTGCCCTTGTTGAGTTCGATCAGGCCGAGGTTCATAGAAGGCTCGGTAGCTGTGCGGTTGAGCGAAGCAGCCTTGCGGAACGAAGCTTCGGCAGCTGAGTAGTCGCCGGCTACGTACTGGGTCAGACCGAGGTCGTTCCAAGTGCGGTAGTCGTTGGGATATTCCTTAGTGGCTGATTTGTAGATAGCCATGCGCTTAGCGTTGTCGTCGGTGAGGGTTGCAGCGTAGAGCAGTTCGTCGACGGTGAGCTTCGAAGGATCGTTGTTGGCCAGAGTGGTCAGTTCCTGGTCGCTCTTACCTACGATGTTGATCGAGGCTGTGATGCGCGAGTAGCGGAGCTGGGGCAGGATTTGCTCGGCGAGCTGTTCGAATACCGACGAGAGGTTGCGGATTTCGCGTTCGCGTTCTTCGGGGTCTTTGTACATTGAGAGTACGCTGAGGATGAGGTCCTTGTCCTGGATGTTGCTCTGAGCTACGAGGCGCTGGAAGCCTTCCCAGTCTTCAGCGGTGAACTGAGCGGTGAGTTCGCCGAATTCGGTGATTTGGTCTTTCTTGAGCTGTTTGCGGAGGTAGTCGCTAGTGTTCTGTTCGCGTTTTTCAGCCAGACGTTCGTTGAAGTCGAGCTTACCTTCGGGTGAAGCATACGACTGGATGTTGATCTCTTCAATCTGGCGGGTCGAGTCGCCGGCAGCGGCGATGATTTCCTTGCGGAGTTCGGCCAGAGCGTCGCTGCTGAGTTCCGACGAGCGGATGTTGGCTTGGTTGACGAGGAAGCGAATGTCAGCAGCGTATTTTTCGTTGATGATGCGCTGGAAGGCATCGGGAGCGATAGCGGGAGCTACGGTAGCAGCGTCAGCGAGGGCCGCAGTGGCTACGACGCCATCGGCAACCTTAACGCGGGGCAGCACATACTGTTTGTTGCCTTGCTTTACGGTGAAGTCGAGTTCGAGCTCGCTCTTTGCCATTTCGGGTGCGTAGGCGTAGTTGACGGGGATGGTGACGTTGCCGCCGTATTCGTAAGAGATTACGGGGTTGTTGCCACGAACCTTTTCACCCTGGAAGGTGTAGGCTTGCGAAGTGGTTTCGGTGCCATTGTAAACGAGTACGGGGGTTACGGTCACTTCGGCGTTCTTCAGGAAGAAGTTGGCCGGGATGCGAGCGTTGACGCGAGCCGGTACGTTTTGGCCGACTACTTCCAGCGGATTAGGATTTACGGTAAAGTAATCAGAGCTGAATTGGCCGAGTTTCTTGCCGCACGACGACAGGGCTACGGCTGCTCCGAGGGCTACGATGTAGCAGACTTTGCGATTCATAATTGTGATAATATTGGGTTTAAGTTTTCTCCTAGTTTATCAATTACAAATTTACAACTAATCCTCGGATATTTCAAAATAAAACTTGCAATCTTTATATACTTTTAACTACTTTTTTTTGCTTGTGGCGTTTTGATAAAAAAAATAGCCCCGCGGCCAATGGCAGCGGGGCTACTAGTTGTGTGATATTTAGAATATCTTATTTAGCAATCTTCACGGCCTGCGAACCGGCTGCTGTGCGAGCGTCTACGATGTAGAGGCCGGCAGCGAGGTCAGCGGTCGACAGAGTCTGGCCGGCTGCGAGTTCGGTCATGGCTACGATTACGCCGTTAGCTGCATAAACAGTGATGGTAGCGTCTTCGAGAGCTGTGATTTCGCCGTTGGCTACAACTACAGCCTGGATGTCGTTTTCAACCACGGGAGCGACGATGCCATTGCCGGGCTTGGTTGAGCCTTCGTAGTTCACGGGAACTACGCCATAGCCGGTAACGCCGGGAGCAACCATTTCGACAACGGGGTTTTCTTCACCGAGTTTGATACGCTTGATACCGCTCTGGTGCAGGGGGTTGGTGGGGTCGAATTCTTCAGCCCACTTGTAGGGTTCGTTGTTGCCGGTGAAGTCGTAGCCGGCAACTTCAGCTTCAGAAGGAGCGCGGTAGCACCAGTACATGTATTCGCCCTTAGCGTCGAAAGCGAGCTGCGAGATACCAATGTGTTCGTTGGTGGCGTTGCCTTCGTATTTCACGGGAGCACCGTCGATAAGTTCACCTTCGAGAACGGTCAAGAAGTCAGCGAAGTTGGGAGTGGGGTTAGATTCGAGAGCTTCGAGTGAGAAGCGGTAGAGACCGCCGGGGATTACGTTTGAACCGGTACCTACAGTTTCGATGTACATGTAGAGGTGGCCGTTCTTGGTATCGATGTTGAATGCGGTAGCAATCAGGTTGAGGCCGGTCATGTACGAAACAGCGCCTGCTTCAGAGCCTACATTAGAAGAGCTGGTGCCAATGTTGCCTTCCTTGAACGAGAAGAGACCATTGCCGTTGTACTTCATGCCAACCCAGTAGCGAGGTTCGGGGTTGCCGCTAGCATCTTTGTCCTGAGTGATGGCGAAGCCGTTCTTGATACAGCCATAAGCCCAGTCGGGACCGTAGAACGACATCCAGTTGTTTTCCATCCATGAGGGATAGTCCTGGGGCAGAGCGATAGCGTCGGCCGAGATTTTGCGGATGCAGACGTTGCGGTCGTTTACATAGAGGGTCGAACCGTAGATGTAGAGGCCCGTGGGGTCTTTGTAAGCGTTGTTGCCGGTGTTATCGAGAACGACAGCCTGGAAGAGGTTGTTGTCGACCTGCGAGATGTAGAAGAGTTTGCCGTCGCCTTCGTTGACGGCTGATGCTGACCACCAGAATTTCTTACCGGCGCTTGCACCGTAGATGCGGTTGCCGAATTCAACCAGCTGGAATGTGTGCTGCATGTTGATTTCGTAGTCGTCGGTCTTGCCGTCAGCGTATACGCAGTGGAGGTTGTTGTCGTCGCCGGCATAGTAGAGACCTGCGGGCATGCCCATCTGCTGGCCTCCGATAGCAAGGTTGGCATCGCCTACGATGTTGAGGTAGCTCCAGCCGTTGGCCTGCTTGTAGGTTTCAACCAGTGATTCGGGAACGGTCACGGTGATAGCGCTTTCTTTAGTGAATACGCCTTCGGTCATAGAAGCGGGATAGAACGAGCGAACGGTCAGTTCGTTGATGCCAGAGCCGGCGAAGCAGTCGGTTTCGAGGATTACGAGAATCTTACCGAGGTCAAGTGATTTAACCTTTACGCAGTTTTTGAATGCGTCCTGACGAACGATGGTGATGTCGTCGCGGAGGGTTACGTTGGTGAGTTCGGGGCAGTCAGAGGTGATGCCGTGGGGAACTTCCTTGGTGTTGACGGTCAGGTCGGTAAGAGCGGCGCAATTTGCAGCTACGTAGCGGCCGATGGTGCCACCGATGTTGAGTGAGGTGATGCCCGCGTCATAGAGAGCGTAGTCGCCCCAGTTGTTGCAAGCAGGCAGGTTGATGGTAGTCAGATTCTTAGCGCCATAGAAAGCGTAAGGAGCTACGGTTGTGAAGTCGCCGTTGAGCTCGGTTGCTGTAGCTGCAGGAGCGTATGCAATCAGAGTCTTGCCGTCTTTGCTGGAGATGTATGAGCCATCAGCAGCCGATGCGTAGGTTTCGTTAGCGGGGTCAACAGTGAATTTAGCAACAGCAGCGCAACCCATGAATGCACCGTCGCCGATGCTTGTCACGCTGGCGGGAATCACGATTTCGGTCAAGTTGGCGTTCTGTGCGAAGGCCTGGTTGCCGATAGTCTTGAGTGCTGCGGGCAGTTCAATCTTGCCGGTGAGGTTGGCGCTTGAGAAAGCGAGGTTGTCAATTGAGGTCAGAGTGGCCGGGAAGTTGATTTCCTCTACGCCGGCATTGTTGAAAGCCATAGCGCTGATAGTGGTGACAGCATTGCCTAAAGTTACTTTCTTGAGGCTTTTGCAGTTCAGGAAAGCCGACGAGGGAATCGAGGTGAGGCTTTCGGGAAGAGTGATTTCTTCGATGCCGCTACCTGCGAATACGTTGTAGTCCATGCTTGTAACGTCGCTGTTGATAGTTACGTTTTTCAGAGCAGTGGTGTTTTCGAAGTAGTTGGCGGGAATAGTGGTGAACGAGCCGCCGATTACGAGAGTTTCGAGGTTGGTGCAACCGCGGAATGCACGATCGGCCTGAGCAGTGTACTTGGTGAGGTCGATCTGGCGATTGATAGTCAGATTCTTCAGGGCGGGTACTTCGTTGAATGCTTCGTAGCCGATAGCGAAAGGTGTTTCGCCATCTTCAATCACGATAGTTTCAAGAGCCGAGCAACCTTGGAGTGCTGCGCCGGCTACAGAAGTGATGCCTGAATGCAATGTGAGTGTTGTGAGCGATGTGCAATTCTGAAATACGTTGAGTGCGATTTTTGTAAGCGAGGTGGGGAGGGTAACGCTTGCAAGTTCGGCGCAGCCGGTGAAAGCACCGCGAGGCACGTCTACGCCTTCACCGATGACAATCGATGTGATAGGTTCGCCTTTGAATGCGGTCTTGATGCTGCTTACAGCGTAAGTCTTGTTGTTGTAAGTGATTGATTCGGGGATAACGATATCACCGGTGTATTGGCCGGGTGCATCGCCGTTTTCAGGTGCTTTATCAGCGGTTTGTACTTCGAGCTGCGCTTTATTTACTTTGTAGACTATACCCTCGTGGAGGAATGTCTGGGCAGAAGCTCCAATGCACAGCGTCATAGCTGCGACTACGGCCATGCTTCTATTTGCCCCTGACTTAAACAGAGTAGAAATTCTCATGGTTTAGTAATTGGTTAGTTTATAGGATTTTATTTGTTTATTCGTTCGTTTGTAAAAAACAGTTGTTTTCATGTGGCTTCGCTACAGCGTAGTGCTTTGGCCGATGCAAATTTACAAGTTTTTTTTCAATTTCAAGTGCTTTTAGCTTAAAAATAGTGTTAATCATTTTATTTAACGATTGCGTTTGATGAATCGTTCGCCCGAATAAGTGTTTTTTTCGTAAAAATATTCTTTTTATTAAGATGTGTGGTGTTTTTTTCGTAACTTCGCCCTTGAATTGACCATTTGTATCATGGAGCAAGAGCTGAAAATACCGAAACACGAAGATTCGCGTGGCAATCTGTCGTTTGTCGAGTATGGCGCCGGAGGCATGTGCCCGTTCGAAATAGAGCGCGTCTACTGGATTTACGATATGCCGGCCGGGCGAGTTCGCCATGGGCGTGCGCTTCGCCGCACGCATGAGCTGATTGTGGCCATGAGCGGTTCGTTCACAGTGCGTCTTGAACGGCCTGATGGTCAAGTCGTAGATATTTTTCTGGACCGTAGCGACCGGGCAGCCTTTGTCGCGGCCGGCACGTGGCGCGAGATAGTCGACATATCGACCAATGCAGTGGCTATGGTGCTTGCATCCGGCCCGTTTGATGCAGAAGAGTATATCTATGACCATGCTCAGTTCAAGCAGTGGAGTGCTGACGAAAGTCAGGAACAGTCCGGCAAAGAATTGCTTAATACTACTTTTGTCGATGACCTAGTGGAGGGCCACGGCATTTCAGCAGTCGCTGATTGCCGATTTATAGACCTGCCGCGAGAGTTGCATGCCAATGGCTCATTGACTGCAGTAGGCAATGGTTCGGGTGTAGTCCCCTTCGATATTCGCCGCGTGTTTTACCTCTACGATGTGCCGGCCGGAGCCGACCGAGGTGGTCATTCTCACTACGAGGCTCGCGAAGTGATCGTGGCCCTGTCGGGTAGCTTCGATGTCGTGGTTGACGATGGTCATGATATGCGCCGTTTTACGCTTAATCGACCCTTCCGTGGTCTCTACATACCTCGTGGCCTTTGGCGCACGCTCGACAACTTTTCGGGAGGAGCCGTGGCGTTGGTTTTGACATCCGAGCGATTTTCCGAGGCCGACTATGTGCGCTCATACAATCAATTTGTTGAACTAACTCGCCGATAATGACCACCAACCGCCAAATACCATTTCTCGACCTTGCAGCCGTCAACGCACCGTATGCCGACGAGTTGCACCGCGCTGCCGCTCGCGTCGTTGACTCGGGCCGATTTGTCGGAGGATCGGAAGTTGAAGCGTTTGAAGTCGAATTGGCCCGATTCGTTGGCGCGGCCTATGCCGTCGGCACAGCCAACGGCCTCGATGCCTTGCGTTTGATTCTGCGGGCTTATATCGAGTTGGGTCGCCTCGAGCCGGGCGACGAGGTCATCGTGGCTGCAAACACCTACATTGCTTCAATCCTTGCTATCACCGATTGTGGTCTGCGGCCGGTGCTCGTGGAGCCTGACCCGCGTACGCTCAATCTCGACACGGCGCGCATCGAAGCGGCTTTGACGGCTCGCACTCGGGCCGTGATGCCCGTGCATCTTTATGGTCGCGCTTGCCACGATGCAGCTCTGGTCGATGTAGCCAGTCGTCATAGACTTATCATCGTAGAAGATAATGCCCAAGCTATCGGTGCTCGCTCGGTCGTCGACGGTCGTCGAACCGGAGCGCTGGGCCACGCCGCAGCCTTCAGCTTTTATCCAACGAAGAATGTCGGCGCGCTGGGCGATGCCGGGGCTGTGACTACCGACGATGCCACATTGGCATACGCCGTTCGTGCCCTGGCCAACTATGGTAGCGACCGCCGCTATCATAACATTTACTGCGGACTGAATAGTCGCCTCGACCCGATGCAGGCAGCGTTCTTGCGCGTCAAGCTGCCGCATACCGATGCAGACAACGCCGAGCGCCGTCGGCTGGCCGCTATCTATGATGCCGAAATAGATAATTCGGCAATTGAGAAGCCTCTATTCGGCGGCGACGATATGGTGTGGCATCAATATGTGGTGCTGGCCGACGACCGCGACGGCTTCCGTCGCTACTTGGCCGACAGCGGTATCGGCACCGATGTGCACTATGCCGTGCCGCCACATCGCCAGCCTTGCTATGCCGATTTGCTAGGTAGTCTTGACTTGCCTGTGACCGACGATTTGGCTTCTCGTGTAGTCTCATTACCAATTGCTCGAGGCACGTCGACCGACGATGTCCGCTATATTGCTTCAATCATTAACCGGTACGGAAAATGACCGATAACTCTACATTTAGTAATCTAAAAGCTCTTTATCATACTTTCGGCTGCAAACTCAATTTTGCCGAAACGTCAACTATAGCCCGCCGCCTAGGCGAGCGAGGTGTCCGTCGCGTCAGCGGTTCGGAGATTCCCGATCTCATCGTGGTCAATACGTGTAGTGTCACTGAGTTGGCCGACAAAAAATGCCGTCAGGCTATACACTCGTTCCACCGTCGCTACCCCGAGGCCGCTATTATCGTCACCGGCTGCTACGCGCAGCTCAAGGCCGACGATATCGCTGCCATGCCCGGTGTGGCTGTCGTAGCCGGTGCCGAGCGCAAGATGGACCTCGACCAGTTTATCGACCGCTTCTTGAGCGAGCGCCGGCAGGTGCGCGAAGTCAGTCCGTGGGCCGACATCGTCACGTTCCGTCCTTCGTGTTCGCGAGGCGACCGCACTCGCTTCTTCCTCAAAGTGCAGGATGGTTGCGACTACTGGTGCACGTATTGCACCATTCCGCGCGCTCGTGGCCGTTCGCGCTCGGGTACTATCGACGAACTTGTCGACCAAGCTCGCCGCGCTGCCGACGAAGGCGGCCGCGAGATAGTCATCACCGGTGTGAACATCGGCGATTTTGGCAAGGGTCGCGACGACACATTCCTCGACCTTATTCGCGAGCTTGATAAAGTTGAAGGCATACTTCGCTATCGTATTTCGTCGATAGAGCCGAATCTGCTCACGCCTGAGATTATCGACTGGGTGGCCGAGTCGCGTGCGTTCATGCCGCACTTCCACATTCCGCTGCAAGCCGGCAGCGATGAGGTGCTGCGCCTGATGCGCCGTCACTACGACACGGCCTTGTTTCGCTCGCGCATCGAGTATGTGCGCCGCCGTATACCCGACGCCTTTATCGGTGTCGACCTCATCGTGGGTGCACGAGGCGAGACGCCCGAACTCTTCGAGCAGTCGCGCGCATTCGTTGACTCGCTCGACATCTCGCGTCTGCACGTCTTCCCGTATTCCGAGCGTCCCGGCACTCGTGCACTCGACCTTGCCGGCGCTGTCGACCCCGCCGAGAAGCATCGCCGCACCGGCATCATGCTCCGTCTGAGCGAGGCTAAGTGGGCCGACTTTGCCGGACGCTTCGTAGGTACACGTCGGCCGGTGCTGATGGAGCACCCCAAGGGCTATCCCGATGTGCCAATGGCCGGTTTTACGGACAACTATCTGCGCGTGGAGGTGGCTGGTGCCGGCCCTGAACTTGATAACACAATCGTAAGTGTAGACCTGCACTCGGCCAATGCCGAGGCCGAGAAACTTGATGGCTCGCTCGCACAACCTTCGTCGCCCGACTTGCAATCATGACAGCCGATACTCTCCGTCTATTGCTCAAGCCGCTGGCTTGGTTGCCACTGAGTGCGCTTCATGGCTTATCGACTGTGACGGCTGTGGTGCTGCATCGCGTAGTGCGCTATCGCCGGCGCGTGGTGCGTGCCAATCTCGAGGCTGCGTTTCCCGATAAGTCGCCGGCCGAGCGCCGCGACATCGAGCGCCGATTCTATCATAATTTTACCGATAATTTCGTCGAGACGCTCAAACTGCTTCACATCTCCGACGACGAGATGGCTCGGCGCATGGAGTTCGTAGATACCGATATCATCGACACGCTCATGGACCAAGGCAAGAGCATCGTGGTGTACTTCGGGCACTTCTTCAATTGGGAGTGGGCGCCGTCGATTTCGCTTCATACGCGCCACAAACCGTCGGACAAGGTTGCATTTGCTCAAATCTACCGACCGCTGCGTTCTGAAGCGTTCGACGGGCTGATGCTGGGCATCCGCTCGCGTTTCGGCTCCGAGAGCATCGACAAGAAGGTGGCGCTGCGCCGCCTGCTGCAATACCGCCGCGAAGGTCGCCTGTCGATTACCGGCTTCATGAGCGACCAGCATCCCAGCCACGGCGACCCCGGCTTGATTACTACTTTTATGGAGCAGCCTACGGCTATTATTACCGGCACGGAGACGTTGGCACGTCGCCTTGGCATGGCGCTGATTTACTGGGATATGGAACGCTTGGGGCGCGGTCGCTATCGCGTCACTACGCGCCTTATCGCCGACGATGCCGCTTCGCTGCCCGAGGGTGAAGCTACGCGCCGGTATGCGCAAATGCTGGAAACTACAATTCGTCGCGACCCATCGATTTGGCT
>CAYWAM010000008.1:0-1466 GCA_964456545.1 uncultured Bacteroides sp. | reverse complement strand
GTCGAAGTGATAGCATTCGACACGAACTATGGCTTTGCCGAGGGCTACAATCGCGCCTTGGCCGCCACCGACTATCCCTACACGGTGTTGCTCAACAGCGACGTAGCCACGGCCGACGGCTGGGTCGATACGCTTTACGAATTTATGGAAGCGCACCCCGAGGCCGGTGCTTGTCAGCCCAAAATCATCAGCTATCGCGATAAGTCGCGCTTCGAGTATGCCGGTGCGTGTGGAGGATTTATCGACCGCAACGGCTATCCCTATTGCCGAGGCCGCATTTTTGATGTTTGCGAAGTCGATAACGGGCAGTACGACAGTCCAATCGAAGTGTTCTGGGCTACGGGTGCGGCGCTGATGGTGCGCACGCAGCTTTATCTCGAAGCCGGCGGTCTCGATAAGGAATTTTTCGCACACATGGAAGAAATCGACCTCTGCTGGCGCATTCATCTGGCCGGGCGGTCGATTTGGGCTGTGCCCACGGCTACGGTCTATCATCTTGGCGGCGGCTCGCTGCCACCCGACAGTCCGCGCAAGGTCTACCTCAACTTCCGCAACAACTTGTTGATGCTCCATAAGAATTTGCCCGAGGGCGACCGCTGCGCCACGCTGCTGCGCCGTCGCTTGCTCGACACCATAGCGTGGGCGAAATTTGTAGCGACTTTCAAGTGGAAAAATGCCGCTGCTATCATCAGCGCTCATCGCGACTTTGCTCGAATGCGCAAATCCTACAACATGCATCCGGCTGAAAATCTGTTGCGTACTCGTGCAGACGCTCGGCTCAACATCCTTGTCAATTTCTATCTACGCGGTCGCCGCACCTTTGCCGCGCTCAAGCGCTAAGCCCGGGCGGCGCGCAGCGGATGCCATATCGAAAAAAGCAGGCTGAAGATGCCTGCTTTTTTTGTTTAGGTGTATAAAAAAAGCGAGGCCAACGCTTTCCGGATCGCGTAGGCCTCGCTTTTATAAGTTCTAGTATCGGGCTGATTACTTCTTGCCGCGGTTGCCGTAACGGCTCATGAACTTGTCGACGCGACCGGCGGTGTCGACGAGCTTCTGCTTGCCGGTGAAGAAGGGGTGAGAAGCGCTGGTGATTTCAAGCTTCAGCAGGGGATACTCTTTGCCATCAATTTCGATAGTTTCGCGAGTAGCTACGGTCGAGCGAGTGATGAAAATCTGATCGTTCGACATGTCTTTGAAGACAACTTCGCGATAGTTAGAGGGATGGATGTCTTTTTTCATTGTTATAACGTTATAAGCTTATTGTTTCATTATTATACCGGGCTGGTAAGTCCCGTTTATCGTAATGGCCTGCAAATTTACGATTTTTATTTCTATTGGCCAAATTTTCCACATCTTTTCACACAATTTTCAAATCAGGAGAGTCTCAAAACGCTTCTTGGAGAATGCTATGTTTATCGTGTAATTGAAATACCTTGCTCGTTGCTGTCAAGCACTTTTCCTAATTT
>CAYWAM010000007.1:0-56802 GCA_964456545.1 uncultured Bacteroides sp. | reverse complement strand
TATGATAATTAAATACATTTTTGACAGAGTGATGGCGCTGGTGGGGCTGGCGGTGTTGTGGCCAGTGCTGCTGGTGGTGGCCATTATGATTAAAGTGAAGATGCCGGGCGGTCCGGTGATTTTTACGCAGAAGCGTGTAGGCCGCGGCGGACGGCTGTTCACGATGTATAAGTTCCGCTCGATGACTGTCGGGCATGGCGGTTCGTCGGTATCGGTTGCCGGTGAAAGCCGCATCACTCCGCTCGGCGCGAAGCTGCGTCACTACAAGCTCGACGAGCTGCCTGAATTGTGGAATGTGCTTATCGGCGATATGAGCTTCGTAGGCCCGCGCCCCGACGTACCCGGCTATGCCGACCAGCTGCAAGGCGACGACCGCGAAGTGCTGCAATTGCGACCGGGCATCACCGGCCCTGCATCGCTCAAATACCGCGATGAGGAGGAGCTACTTGCCCGGCAAGCCGACCCACAAAAATATAACGACGACGTGATCTTCCCGGATAAGGTAAGAATCAATCGCTATTATCTGCATCACTATTCGTTCGTAAAAGATATTGAAATGATTTTCTGCACCGTTTTAGGTCGCAGAATGAAATATGCTAACGAAATAATCTAAATATATGGCTGAAAGAATTTTGCTTTGCTTGGCTCACATGAGCGGCAAGGAACAGGATTTTATAAATGAGGCTTTCGAGGGCAACTGGGTTGTGCCTCTGGGCCCGAATGTCAACGGCTTCGAAGCCGACCTGGAAGCATTTGTCAATGACTTGCAGGGCGATGCAAAGGCTCTCGACAAGAAGGTGGTAGCGCTGTCGGCGGGCACGGCGGCGGTGCATCTGGCTCTGATAGCTTGCGGCGTGGGCCCGGGCGACGAGGTGCTGGTGCAGTCGTTCACGTTCTGCGCATCGAGCCATCCGATTACGTATCTGGGCGCTACGCCCGTGTTCGTCGACTCGGAGAAGGACTCGTGGAACATGGACCCGGACTTGCTCGAGGAGGCCATCAAGGACCGTATCGCCAAGACCGGTCGCAAGCCTAAGGCTATCATCCCGGTAGCTCTCTACGGCATGCCGTATCGCATCGACCGAATCATGGAAATCGCCAACCGCTATGAGATTCCGGTCATCGAAGATGCTGCCGAGGGCTTTGGCTCGCGATTTAAGGGTCAGATGCTGGGCACGTTCGGCGAATACGGCGTACTGTCGTTCAACGGCAATAAGATGATCACGACCTCGGGCGGCGGCGCGCTGATCTGCCCCGATGCCGACAAGGCGCGCGAAATTCTGTGGTACGCCACCCAGGCGCGCGAATCGTACCCCTACTATCAGCATGAAGCCATCGGCTACAACTACCGCATGAGCAACATCTGCGCCGGCATCGGCCGCGGCCAAATGACTGTCGCTGACGAGCACATAGCGCATCACCGCCATGTGCAAGCCCTTTACGCCGAATTGCTCAAAGACGTCGATGGCATCACACTGCACACGGCTCCTTCGGCCGAATACGATTCGAACTACTGGCTCTGCACCGCGACGCTCGACCCCGACCTGAAAATTGTGGGCCAAGAGAACGCTTACAAGCGCGTAATAACCGGCGCTGTCGGCGGCGCTGCCGGCGTGACCCACGCTGTCGAATCGGCCACGACGGATTGCCAGCCCAACGACAACGTCGAGGCTCTGCGCATGGCGCTCGACGCTGCCAACATCGAGTCGCGCCCGCTGTGGAAACCGATGCACCGACAGCCTGTCTACAAGGATGCTCCAGCCTACGTCAACGGCGTCAGCGAAGCCCTCTTCAAAGTCGGCATCTGCTTGCCCGCCGGCCCCTGGGTCACCGACGAGCACGTGCGCTACATCGTAGACTCCATCAAGGCCGCAATTATATAAGAAAACACTGCCGTCGGCTAACGATGGCCGTAAAAACAGAGCGAGGAAGCCAAAAACTTCCTCGCTCTGTTTTTTAGTAATATTTTCGAGCCGGGATGGTGCCGACTTACTCGGCACGCTCAGCGTCATTCGCTGAAGCAGGATCGTCGACTGTCGGTTCGACCGGTGGATTGACCACGGGAATATTCTTCTCGGCTGCAAGGCGATAGAGGTACTCGAGCGACGCTTCGCGCGTATCTTCTATCTCGCAATCTTTAATAGCTTGCTTAAGATTTTTCGTAAAGTAGCCTACAAGCGGACTCTGCGACAATCCAAAGATATGCATAATCTCATTGCCATCAATCGGATTCTTCTTATTTCGCTCGGCATCTTTCTGGCGAATATCTACGAATTTAAGCTCTACGACATCGAAATTATCGAGGAAACGCTGCTTCTTGGCCTCGTTCTTACTCGTGATATCGGCGCGCGCCAGAGTCATGAGGTCGTCGATATCCTCTTCGGCATAATTCATCAGTCGGCGCACGGCACTATCGGTGACTTCTTCTTCGACAAGAGCAATCGGACGCATATGCAGCTCTACGAGCTTCTTCACATAGCGCATTTCAGCCCCGAGAGGTAGCTTCATGCGCGTAAATATCCCCGGCACCATCTTCGACCCAACAAAGTTGTGGTTATGAAAAGTCCAGCCGGTCTCGCGATCGAAACTCTTGGTGACAGGCTTAGCGATATCATGAAGCAACGCTGCCCAGCGCAGCCATTCGTTATCAGACTTAGCTGCAACATTGTCGAGCACCTGCATTGTGTGCAAAAAGTTATCCTTATGCGCACGGCCGCCTACCACTTCTACACCACTGAGGGCCTCGAGTTCGGGCAGAATATACTTCAGCAATCCTGTATGGTGAAGCAATTTCCATCCAATCGACGGACGAGGCGAACGCATAATCTTGCAGACTTCGTCCTTGATACGTTCGCGCGTGATGATTTCGATACGCTCGGCATTGCGCTTAATCGAGGCTAGCGTCGCAGGTTCAATCTCAAACTGCAACTGCGTGGCGAAGCGCACCGCGCGCATCATGCGCAGCGGGTCGTCGCTGAATGTGATATCGGGGTCGAGTGGCGTGCGAATGATTCGACGCTCGAGGTCGCTGACACCATCATACTTATCAATCAGTTCGCCGAACGATGCCGTATTCACCGAGATGGCCATTGCATTGATAGTGAAGTCGCGACGCGCTATGTCGTCGTCGAGTGTGCCATCTTCGACAATAGGATTGCGCGAATTGCGATTATACGACTCGCGACGAGCACCTACGAATTCAAATTCGTGACCACGCGCCGTGACTTGCGCCGTACCATAATTGCGGTAAACAGCCAAATGCGCACGAGGCCCAAGTGCTTTAGCAACAGCTTCGGCCAACTCAATACCCGACCCTACCGTGACGAAATCAATGTCCTTCGAAGGGCGTTCGAGCATCAAATCGCGCACGTAGCCGCCGACAACATAACATTCGCGGCCTATCGAGTCGGCAATTGCACCGATTTTCTTAAGCGAGGGTTCGGTAAGTTTATCTTTCAGATTCATTTGCAATTCTTACTTTCCGGATTAAATGAGACTTACTATCTCCTCCGGCGCCAAAGTGAGGCAACGCGTAGCCTCCTTCTCAATAATATACGTATTCTCGATACCGACAGCGCCGACACCGGGTATCACAAACTTAGGTTCAACAGCTATGGCATTGCCTTCAACAAAGATGTCGCGCGAACGGTGCGAAAGCACAGGCGACTCATTGATAGAAATGCCCAATCCGTGGCCCACGAATGGTGCATGGTAGCGATGACCCATAAAGTAGTCAGCCAGCCCCTCATCAGCAGCCATCTGCACAGCTGCATCGTATAGCTCGGCGGCACGAACACCGGGACGAGCCATCGACTGAATCTGCGCACATATACGGCGCGACAGCTCATTAGCGCGGATAGCCTCATCGGGCGCATTGCCCACGATGAAACAGCGACTCATATCGGTCATATAGCCGGTGAAATTTCCATTAATATCTACCATCACAGGCTTACCCGGCTTGATGATAGTGCCGTCTGCGCCTACGGGCAGCGACGGGTTCATGCCACCACCACCCATAGCAAAATCATAGGGCGACGGGCGATCAGCATTGTCGCCGGTAAGTATATTACCCATATACAGCTCCAAATCAGGACCGGTGACACGGAACTGCCCCAAACATCCTTCGAGGCGCAGAGCACGTTCAATCTCTATTTGAAATTCTACGTCGCTCATACCCTCCGAGTAGTAGCGAGGAATCTCACGGTATACCTTCGTCTGCTTTACGCCCGACTCTTCCATCATTCGCACTTCGAGCGGAGTCTTCACAGCTCGAGCACGACGCAGCACATCGGAGGCATTGCCCACCTGGTCAGTGCCGAAAGCCTTCATAATGCGCGTCAGCCGACTATAAGGCATCGTATCTACCTCAAGGCCAAGCGCAGTCGGTAATTTCACCACAGCAGGAATTTCCTCAACTTTAGAAATTCGCTGCAGGCCTTCGCCACATAAGGTCGACGGGCGACGAACAAAATAACGGATATCGCCGTCTTTATCAAGATAGATGAAGCCGCAGAACACTCGGCCTGTCAGGTATAGTATGTTCGAATTATCGCACACCAAGATGGCATCGAGACCCACGAGGCGCATATTTTCAGTAACACGACTGATACGCAAAGCCAAGTCATCGGTCGGTATCAGCTGCACTTGTTCTTCAAATTTGGCTTCCATAATCTAATACATTTGATTCAAGTTCCTTAAAAGCCCGGATAGTGAAATCGGCATCAACAACACTGCCAAAGCCATAGCTAGCCCAGCAGAATTCAACACCTGCTGCATGCGAGCTATCGCAATCGCGCTGAATGTCGCCCACATAGACCGGACGGCTAAGATTATAACAATCTATCAAGGTTTTAAGATTCTTATCCTTGTCGACACCGGTTGCACCATAACTCAGCCAATCAGTAAAATATGGCTTCAGATTATTGATAGTAAGGAAATTATCGAGACCCTTACCGGTGCAATTGCTAATCATAAACAGACGCACGCGCTTTTGCAAAGCCGCAAGCGTCTCGTGTACAGCCGGATAGAGGCGACCTCCCAGCTTAGGCATCAGCTCATTTTCCACTTCGGTCAGCAAAGCCATAAAGCGATCGGTGTCATTATCGTAGCCATCCATCAGGCAGTGGTAAATCTCGATGAGAGGCTTTCCCATTAGAGACACCAGCTCATCGTAGGAGACCGGCGGGCGCACCACACCAAGGCGGGCCGCAGTCGTATCCCACACTTTGCAATATGAAGCGACAGCATCCCAAAGGGTGCCATCCATGTCGAACACTAGCGCGTCGACAGCTATATCTTTCTTCATTCCGTTAGTTTAAAAAAACAATGCCTATCTGCTCGAGATTCTGCACCTTATCCGCGCGCATTATATGGCGAATTCTGATAGTATCGCCACGCAGCACGTGATAATAGCTGCTAAGAGTATCGAGCTTAACATACGACACTCCACTACCACGACCTAGCCAGCGACCATACGAATCAGCCAAGAGCACATTGACCGTATCAGCGATACCGATAGAATCGCCAGGCTGAGGAGGCAAACTCACTTCTAACCAGAGATTCTCATAAAGGTACGCCGAAGAGTGACGCACAGCCACAACAAGGCGCGTATCGACTAATGAATCTGACAGCTCTGGCACAAATTCCAGCGTATCGCCATAAGCCCATCCGGCCGAATCAATCGACCGGAAATCAGCTACATCAGAGACCTCCGACTGGCAGCCGACACACAGCAGCGCGAAGGCTGCGACAAGTGTAAGCAGATACTTCATCATCAATCGTTGGCAGGTGGATTGGGCTCAGATTTTTTCGGCTGTTCACCTCCACCTTGCGGCTTGCGACGCTTCTTCTTCGGGCGTTCACCTTCAGCACGGGGCTGGCGACCTTCCGAGCCGCCATCGCGACTCTCGCGACGAGCACGGCTACCGTCTTCGCCTTGACCATCTGCAGCAGCATTCGCCGCTGACGCCGGTTTCTTCCGTTTTTTCTTCTTTTTGCGGTCAAAGCGCGTCAAATCATCTTCGCCGAGTATATCACCAAACGCTGCTTTTTCAGGACGTTTCGAATCCGCTTCATCATTAAGTTTAAGCGGCTTTTCGCCCTGCTTATTCATAGCAATTACTTCAAAGGCACGTTCGGCCGAAATGGTCACCAAGTTAGCTCCCATCGATTTGTCGGTCGAATATGTGATTTCGCGCTTGAAAATATCAGTCTTGAAATGGAAGTATGTAGCGTCAGCCGTCTCGAGTCGAGCATCCTTCGGAGGCAGATGCTTCGAACTTTCGACGTATGTATCCACCTCAAAGTTAAGACAACACTTCAACTTGGCACACTGGCCGGCAAGCTTCTGCGGATTAAGCGAAATATCCTGAAAGCGAGCGGCACTCGTAGCCACAGATACGAAATTAGTCATCCAGCGCGAACAACAGAGCGGGCGACCACAGGGGCCGATACCACCGATGCGTCCTGCTTCCTGTCGAGCGCCGATTTGCTTCATCTCGATACGCACCTTAAACGTCTCGGCCAACACTTTGATAAGTTGACGAAAATCGACACGTTCGTCAGCGATATAGTAGAAAATAGCCTTATTACCGTCACCTTGATATTCGACGTCGCCTATTTTCATGTTCAGACCAAGATCGGCTGCAATGCGTCGAGCCTTAATCATCGTATCATTTTCGCGAGCACGCGCTTCCTCATAGCGCTCCAAGTCGCCGGGACGAGCCTTGCGAAAAACGCGCTTCACCTCCGACTCATCATTTTGGCGTCGACGCGACTGTCCGCCACGACGCATGCGCCGCTCTACGAGCATACCGACCAAAGTTACCTGACCGATATCGTGGCCCGGCGAAGCTTCTACGGCTACCATATCGCCTATTTGGAGCGGTATGTGGGTGCTATTTTTGTAATACCCCTTTCGAGTATTCTTAAAAGTAACTTCTACGTATTCGCTGTCGGCAAACCCGCCGGGGATATCGGCCAGCCAGTTGTAGCTATGAAGCTTGCATCTGGGACCTTCGGCCGACTGGCAACCATCGCGATAGTAAGACGAACCGATTTCCGGTACATCTTCTCTGGTCTTGTCGTCCTCTGCCATAGCTTACTTTGCAAATGCTACCGAACGGGTTTCGCGGATTACAGTAATCTTCACCTGTCCGGGATATGTCATTTCGTCCTGAATGCGTTTTGCGATTTCGCTCGACAGCTTTTCAGTCTCTACGTCGTCAATCTTATCAGCACCTACAATAACGCGCAGTTCGCGACCGGCCTGGATTGCGTAGGTCTTAATAACACCGGGGTACGACAGAGCCAGCTGCTCAAGATCGTTAAGACGCTTGATATATGCTTCGACGATTTCGCGACGTGCGCCCGGACGAGCGCCTGAGATAGCGTCGCACACCTGAACGATGGGTGCAAGCAGCGTAGTCTGCTCTATTTCATCGTGGTGAGCACCGATAGCGTTGCAAATTTCAGGCTTTTCCTTGTACTTCTCAGCCAACTTCATACCGAGCAATGCGTGCGGCAGTTCGGGCTCTTCGTCGGGAACTTTACCAATATCGTGGAGCAGACCAGCACGGCGAGCCTTTTTAGGATTGAGGCCAAGTTCAGAAGCCATGATAGCACATAGATTAGCCGTTTCGCGTGAGTGCTGCAGAAGGTTCTGACCATAGCTCGAGCGATACTTCATCTTACCGACCAAGCGAATCAAATCGGGATGCAGACCATGAATACCCAAGTCAATGGCAGTACGCTTACCGGTCTCGATGATTTCATCTTCAACCTGGCGACGCACCTTTGCAACGACTTCCTCAATGCGTGCGGGGTGGATACGACCGTCGGCCACGAGCTGATGCAATGCCAGACGTGCAATCTCGCGACGCACAGGGTCAAAGCCCGAGAGAACGATAGCTTCAGGCGTATCATCTACGATAATTTCAATGCCGGTAGCAGCCTCGAGAGCGCGAATATTGCGACCTTCGCGGCCGATGATACGGCCCTTGATTTCGTCAGAATCAATATGGAACACAGTGACCGAATTCTCAATTGCAGTCTCAGTAGCTACGCGCTGTATGCTCTGCACCACAATTCGCTTAGCTTCCTTATTAGCCGTCATCTTAGCGTCGGCCATGATATCATTAATATACGAAGCGGCAGCAGTCTTAGCCTCGTCCTTGAGCGACTCTACAAGTTTGTCGCGAGCTTCGACCGATGAAAGGCCTGAGATGTGTTCAAGTTGCTCGATTGCTTGCGAATGGAGCTTATCGACTTCTTCCTTGCGAGCGTTAAGAGCAGCAGCTTGCTGATCGAGAGCCTGACGAGCGCTATCCACTTCATTGCGAGCACGCGCATTGTCGCTCTGCTGCTGATTGAGCTGCAATTCACGCTGTTTCTGGCGAGCTTCAGCCGACTGCACCTTAGCCATACGCTGATTAGCCTGCTTTTCAGCATCAGCAGTAATCTTAAGTGCCTCTTCACGGCCTTCGAGAAGCTTATCGCGCTTCATATCCTCGGCCTCACGTTCGGCATCGGCAATTATTGTCTTAGCGCGTGTCTGCGCCATCTTGCGTTGTGCCACGAGCGTTGCAGCCACACCGACTACGGCAGCTACTACGCCTATTGCTATATTTATAATTATTTCTTCCATGATGGTTAATTTAGTTAAAGAGATGATCTATATGGTTTTAAATAATTCTACATCGCACCGGGCATCACCTCTGTGACGTCCTGTGTGAAAAAAGCGATGTTCGACAGCGACTAATGCTGAATATGAAAAATCAAAGTCCGGAATGATTCACCTCTTGCGCGTTGACTTATTCTTCTGCAAGCAACAGAGAGTCAAGCGTCTTCTCAAAATCGTCGAGCAATTTCGACTGAGCTGTCAGCTGCTCCGACTTGCGATAATAAAGCTCGGCAAAAGCCAAAGCCACCTTAGCTAGAGCGTATGACGACGGCTTCCCGGTCGATTCGGCCATCATTCTGTTGTAAAACTCATTCACATGGTAGGCTGCCTTGCGGAATATAGGTTCCTCCGCCAGGGTTATATTAAATACAAATGGCTCTACGTCTGCTATCTGAGCTGTAAATCTATGTTTCTTCTCTTCGTTCATAATTCTGCAAAGCCACTCAACACACCCGTCACTCGACGAGGTCGCGGATGCATTTATCGACTTCTTTCAACAAATCCGCAATGATGGCCCTAGAGGCTTCAACCGAACCGGCATCGTGTTCGATAACTGAAACTACGGTCAGATACTCAACCTTTGCTTTCAGATCTTGAATCGTCTTGTCGCGGCTCATTATCTTTGCCTTCAAATCTGTTATCTGCTCACGTGCTTCTTCCAAGGAAGCCCTCGTCATAGCGTATTTTTCCGATAGGACGAGTGTCTTGGCGCGCACGCGCTCGATTTGTTGGTGAAGGTCAGAGGCCATTTTTCGCAAATTTTCACAAAAGTACTTATAATTTCCGAAAAACCAAACTTCCGCCCAACTTTTTTTCACCCCACCCCACTTTTTTCACCTTTTTCGCAAAAAATTCAAATCTCAATGCCACACGATTCTCTAGTCAATGTTAAAAATTACCCATATTAAATAACCATGCTTAAAGTTATAGTTCAAGATTGCACACACTAGATACTACTATTAAGTATCTTTGCTACTTAGCGAAGGTTTTAGAGAATCGGCCGGTAGATTAGACAGTGGTAATCGTCGGTTAAATTTTAGGCTGATTTTTAGTTTATCGTAGTTTTGACGAAGTCGCTGTTTTTTATTAAATTTGCATACATTATTATTCATACTTAATATATTATTCACAGCCCCATGAAAATCAAACCCTTATTATTAGGCGCAATAATTTGCTCACCGGCGGCATACGGCTCGACTGCCGCTACAGCCCCTACTGAAAATGAAGTAATACTGCACGCATGGTCATGGTCGCTCGACACTATCGCAGCAAACATGAAAACTATCGCCAATGCCGGATACTCAATAATACAGACATCGCCCGTACAGGCTTGCTACGTAGGCGACGGCGGCGGCATGGCCCTCTATAGCGAGGAAGGCGACTCAGTGATGGGCAAGTGGTACTACTACTACCAACCCACCGACTGGACTATCGGAAACTATATGCTCGGCACACGCGACGATTTTCGCGCCCTATGCGATAGTGCGTACCGATATGGCATCAAGGTTATCGTTGACGTACTGCCTAACCACACCGCAATTGACCACACCGCTGTACTTCCCGGCCTCGACAACGCCGTAGGTGGCCACGAAAACTTATACCACGCCAATGGTTTTACACCAATCACCAACTACAATGACCGCACTCAATGCACCACTGGCGAGATGGGTGGCCTACCCGACGTAAACACTGAGAACCCCGACTTTCAGTACTACTACCTACAGTATGTCAATGACCTGATTAATCTCGGTGCTCGCGGATTCCGCTACGACACAGCAAAGCACATCGGGGTCCCTTCAGACCCGGTCGACCCCAAGGCCACAGCTAACGACTTTTGGGACGTAGCCACAGGCCGCAAAGGCGTAAAAGGCCTATCGCTACTGATGCCCGACAGCCTCTTCATTTATGGCGAAGTACTACAAGACCGCAACGTGCCTGAAGCTGAATATGCCGAATATATGGACTTAACCGCCAGCTCATACGGCCACGTACTCCGCGAAGCTCTACGCGCCGGCAAAGTCAACGACGACTTGCTCACCAACTGGCATCATACAATGACTCCCGACCGACTCGTCACCTGGGTTGAAAGCCACGACACCTACTGCAACGCCCACGAATCGGCCGACATGCCCGACGAGCTCGTGCGCATGGGTTGGGTATTCCTCGCTGCTCGCCAACACGGTCGTCCTCTGTTCTATAGCCGCCCTGCAGGCAGCACTCGCGAAAATTATTGGGGAAACAATCGCGTCGGAGCACGCGGCAACGACGAATTCTTCCACCCCGAAGTAGTAGCAGCCAATCACTTCCGCACCGCGATGGCCGGCCAAGCTGAAAGCCTCTACACCGCAGCCGAAGGTGCCGTAGTAGAAATCTGCCGAGGCATCGCCGGTGCTGCACTGATTAATTTCAGCACCAAAGAACAGAAAGCCAAATTGCAGACCACCCTACCCGATGGCCAATACATCGACACCGTCAGCGGCTCACGCTTCACAGTCAAGAAAGGATATATCGAAGGCAAGCTAGCTCCGCTGACCTCTTACATCCTATATTCAATCTGAAATTTAAGCTAACCACATACCCGCGCCGAAAGCCCCACACAAGGCTTTCGGCGCTTTGCATACTACGACATAGTAACAAGCTGTAACTACCATGCACAGCAATATATGCTGAAAAGCATTATTATAAATCAAAAAGTCAAAATTATTCCGAGTAATGCCATTAAAAAATAGTGTTTAAAAACATAACGTAAGCAAACAATTAATTTTTAACACTTTTTAATATTATAGAAAATATTAAGTAATTCGGCTAAAAAGTAACAATTCAATACAACGAATCGTATATTTTGAATGAAAAATTAAGCAAATTCGCGATATTTGCTCAAAATACTTAAACTACAACTAAATATCTGGAATGTACACCTATTGACATTTCATTTTTATTGATTAACTTTGCAATGGAAATGAAACGACAACCTATGCTTTTTCATAGAAAATACTACACACGTCATAGTGGAATTTAATCAAAGATCTGGAATAGACATATTAATCTAACATTAAGTACACAGTATGTTTACAAAAAACGGATGGTCTGCGAAGATCGTCCGCTTTTTGTATTTATACGCACCGCAAACCTTATCAACAACAACGCCCGGCCTATCGGTCGGGCGTTGGTATAAATAGGAATTGGTTACATGTTAGAATTATTCCTCATTAGATCTTGGTTGGGTTTGCTCCTCAAAAGGAAGCCTTGGTAGCTCAGATTCGGCATTTACCGAATCTGATAATTGTTCGGTCGACTCACTCTTAGGCTTTCGGGCACGGCGAGGCGACTTCTTGCGCGGTTTTTCATCAATATCGCCGGTAGCTGCTTCCGTAGCATCTACATCCGACTTCGGCTCAACAGCCTTACGCTGACGACGAGCCGGCTTTTTAGTTGATTTTTGAGAATCTGATGCCGGCTCCGCATCGCTGGTTTCACTTTCTAACGTCAAAACAGCCGTTTTGGACTCCGGCTTGCGCTTTTTCTTTGCTTTTGGTTGGGCTTTTGCCGGCTTTTGTTCAGAAGGCTCTACTGATTTTTCTTCAGCAATAGCTTGCGCTGTTTCCAGCGACTCAGAGTCAACAATAGGACTTATATCGACTACTTGTGTAGCATCGTCGAGCGATGTAAACGCATCTTCAACTTGAGGTTCGACAGGTAAAGCTTCTTCCTCTGTAGGTTCTACGAAGTCTGCAGATTCTTCGACGTCTATCATTTCATCGCCAACAGTATCATACTGCGATACCGGATCCGAGTCAAGAGCAGCTTCAGCGTCATCAAAAAGATTTACTTGAGCAGTTTCTTCTTCAGAAATTGAGAAAGAAGTAGTAGCTTCTACCTCGATAGATTCGCTGAAATCATCTGAATCAGCAACAGTTTCATCTGCATCAACCTCAGCGGCGGCAATTTCAGCGGCGGCAATTTCAGCGGCAGCGGCGGCAGCAGCAGCTTCTGCGGCCTCCTTACGCAAACGTTTACGACGGCGCGACTTAGCCGACTTGCTTTCACCCATGCCGGGAGCCGGAATAGGTTTTTCTTCAGCTACGTTCTCGTCGTCGATTTCGCCACGATTCTTCGCCTTATTCTTGACCTTTTCAACCGATGAAGTCTCCATGTCTTTTTCGTCCTTGAGCTCAATCTCATTGCGGTCTTTATCAAGGACACGATACTGAAGGTAGGCCAGCGATTCGTCAGGGATAATTTTAAACTTACCACCGAGTGCACGACGCCACTTGCGATACATCGAAGTGAGCCATCCTCGCTTTATATAAGCATCAACAAACGGATGGATGTACATCACAAAATCGCGGACCTTCAAGGTATTGACCAAATAGTCGAGCTTTTCGAAAAGCGTATCGGTAAAAAGCAACGAGGGCTGAATTTCACCCTTACCGAAGCAACAAGGACAATTCTCAGCCGTAGTAATATCGAGAGCCGGACGCACACGCTGACGCGTAATCTGCATCAAGCCAAATTTACTAAGCGGCAAGATGTTGTGGCGAGCGCGGTCATTTGCCATCACCTCTCGCATATGCTCATAGAGCTGCTGGCGATGTTCGCCCTTAGCCATATCAATAAAGTCGACCACGATGATACCACCCATGTCGCGCAGACGAAGCTGGCGGGCAATCTCGTCGGCCGCACGGAGGTTCACCTCCAGAGCATTGCTTTCTTGGTCATTTGCCGCACGCGAACGGTTGCCCGAGTTCACGTCAATGACATGAAGAGCTTCTGTACTTTCGATGATGATGTAAGCTCCCGAACGGAAAGATACCGTCTTACCAAACGACGATTTAATCTGACGCGTAATGGCAAACGTGTCGAAAATAGGCTCTTGCTTAGTGTAAAGCTTTACGATATCAGCACGGTCAGGCGCTATGAGCGACACATATTTCTTAATTTGATGATACGTATCCTCGTGATTGACGTGAATAGCCTCAAATGATGGGCTAAAGACGTCGCGTAGCATACCTACGATGCGACTTTCTTCTTCGAAAACAAGAGCAGGTGCTGTGGCCTTCTGAGCCTTGGCCACAGTATTAGTCCAGCAATTAACCAGTGTTTTGAGCTCGTTGATTAGCTCAGCCACTCGCTTACCCTCGGCCGATGTACGTACAATCACGCCGAAGTTGCGAGGTTTAATGCTTTCAATAAGCGAGCGCAAGCGTGCACGCTCCTCACGCGACTTAATCTTCTGCGAAATATTAATCTTGTCGCTGAAAGGAATGAGCACCATGAAGCGCCCGGTGAAGGAAATATCAGTCGTCAGGCGCGGGCCCTTCGACGAAATAGGTTCTTTGACAATCTGCACCAATAGTTGCTTACCCTGCTGCAGAGTGTCTGATACTGTGCCATTTTTATCAATATCAGGCAGCAATGTCATTTTTTCGATGGCGGGCACCTTCTTGCCATCGCCATCGAGCAAGCCTTTCACATAAGCTTCATAAGAAGCGAAGTGAGGCCCAAGATCTAAGTAGTGGAGGAATGCATCCTTCTCGTAGCCAACGTTGACAAAGGCAGCATTTAAGCCCGGCATCAGCTTCTTGACTTTTGCCAGGTAGATGTCGCCTACAGCGTAGGAGATGTCGCGAGGCTCTTTCTGCAACGACACCAATCTCGAGTCTTCAAGAAGGGCGAACGACACATCAGAGGGCTGAACATCTACGATAAGTTCACTTTTCATTTCTTGTCGGTTACATTAGTCGCACCGGCTTTCCGCCAGCATAGCCACGGCAAAGAGCGCGACTTAAGTTAGAATACGGTGGATGCATGGGTGGAGTCAAAAAAAACTCCGAAGTCATTAAAAAAAATCAAAGGAGTAAACCCTGATATGGCGCCTAATGGCGTTGGTCAGAAAGTCCCTCCTTTTGATCTGTCACATAACTGTCAGTCAGATCGCTAAACCGCACCCGGCCGTTTGCGCGGCGCGGGGCATATGGTCTGCGATATGGTCGAAAGTCTTTTCCTGAATTGTTTCGACGAAATTCAAACTTCGCGAAAGGCGAAAATCCGAAAGCCGTAACAAACAGTGCCGGACTTTACTTTTTCTTCTTGTGACGGTTCATGCGAAGGCGTTTTTTACGCTTGTGAGTAGCCATCTTGTGGCCTTTACGTTTTTTTCCGCTAGGCATTTGCGTAAATATTAAAGATTAATAATGTTGTATATTCTTAGGATGAGAGGTACCGATTATGGTATATATTATTTTACGTTCTTAACATCTTCCATGAACACCTTGGCGGGCTTGAATGCCGGGATTTTGTGTTCGGGGATGATGATGGTGGTGTTCTTCGAGATGTTGCGGGCAGTCTTTTCAGAACGAGTCTTTACTATGAAGCTACCAAAACCACGAAGATAAACGTTTTCGCCTTCCGACAGAGATTCTTTAACAACTTGCATGAACTTCTCTACAGTTTCAAGAACAAGTGCTTTTTCGATACCTGTCGACTTCGAGATTTCGTTAACGATGTCTGCTTTTGTCATTTTCGTTTATATTTTTCGAATTATAAAGGTAATATTTCTTTTTTATCAGGAACACGAAGCCATCAGCGACGCCGTACCCGTTTTTGCAGCTGCAAATATCGGACTTTTTTTTGAATTAACAATAATAAATCGCTGAATTAATGCATTTTTTTTGCTTTTTACCAATTATTTGTCCGTTTTCCCCATACCTAAAGACTATTTCTCAGCATCATCAAGAGCTATCGGCGCAGAGCTATCAAGTTTTTCAGCGTCGGCGACCTCTATATCGGCTTCATCAGCACAAGTATCAAAAGCAGCTGTCGAGCGTTTTACGACAATACCCTCTACGAGCAAAAATAGCCCGGCAAATACAAGGCCGATGCCACTCGCGAGCATAATCGTAGAATCTGAATCGCCCACGGGCTGCATAGCTACGTAAACACTGACCCCGGCCAAAGCAAGCGGCACTAACAAAAACCAGCTACTAAAGAGCGTACGGCCGCGACGCGATAGCAACACTCCGAATTGTAGCAACGACAGCAATGCAATCACAAAACAAAAAAGATATGGTATCACCGTCGTAAACACCGATTGAAAAACCAACATCGAGAGGCCTAGAAGGACAGCCGAAAAACTAGTCAAATAGCCAAGTATGCGCGACAATGCCTTCTGTTCGGCACGACGCCGACTCGCAGCATTTAGAGCCAAATTCGACAATCCGGCGACTATAAACAGCACTCCGCCAAATACCACAAGCCCGACACTACTGATGGTCGTGTACGACAAGATAAAGACTACTCCCGCTATGATTGCGAGTAGCGACAATAGAAAATAGTTGCGAGGTTTCATCGTTATTAATTAATTGAGCAACGGCTACATAGCCGACATGATTACTAATCTTCTATGGTAACAATTATAAAAACCTTTATGATAATATATCCGCTACTTTTTTTTACAAAAATGGCAGCGTTTGGAATTTATCGAAAACTCACCGAGGCAATCGGAAAATACGCCATAAAACTACAGCAATATTTTTTTATATCCATGGCGTTCTAATAAATCTATGAAGTCCCTCTTTTGGTCTTTCAATTCAAAAGTTACAATCAGACGCTTATCGTTGTTGCAATAGTATATATAATGCTCATCAGCATTAATACTAACTCCGGAAGGGCCAAAGATTTCAAAACGACCGATTCTATTATTATTTACATATTCATACAAGCCACTACGCTCTTCGTTATAAGATGTTTCGATTTTCAGCCATATTTTTCTTTCCGGACCTTGAGACTCGTAATAATAGTAGCCGACATACCCCCCATCAAAGGATTCACCGTCAGAGGTTAACACAAAAGTGACCGGATATTTATCGACTTTTGCTTTCATGGGCATTTCATCGAGTAGCCGGTTGATTTCCGCTTCATAATCAACTTGCTCTTCTTGCTCTTCAATCGTGACTTCGATTTCGTCAACCGCCGTTTCTACTTCCGTTTCTACCGCCGTTTCTACATTGAGATTATAAAATATACACCCTAATATAATGTTAATCAACACTAGAATTGCGATTATGACAAGTTGCAGAATCGGGATGTACTTATGCGATTTCATGATTTTAATTTTTAACAAGGCTATGCTACAACGAGGCCGACTCAGTCGGTCTGTGCAAAATTAGATATAATTTTCATTTAATGAAATATTTGAAGCAGATAAATACAATTCATCTCATCAAGGCATACTGTATACCAGTCACTTAACATAAATTAACGAAACAATCCGTCATTTTTTCGTAATTTCGCCGTCTAATGTAAAAAACGAAAAACCTATATATACTTATATGAAAAAAATCTTCAAATGTGCATTTGCCCTAATTATGGGCATCTTTGCTACAACAGGAGCGACGGCGCAAAACCCGCAACTCCAATCAATGCCGATTGACACGGCTGTAGTAACAGGCCAGCTACCCAACGGCCTCACATACTACATTCGCCATAACGAAACTCCCAAAGGCCAAGCCGACTTCTTCATCGCTCAAAAAGTTGGTTCAATCCTCGAAGAAGACAACCAGCGCGGTCTGGCTCACTTCCTTGAGCATATGTGCTTCAATGGCACTGACAACTTCCCCGAAAAAGGCATCATCAACTGGCTCGAATCAATCGGCGTAAAATTCGGTTACAACCTCAACGCTTATACTTCAGTCGACGAGACTGTCTACAACATCTCTAACGTACCTGTCACCCGCCAGAGCGTACAAGACTCGTGTCTGCTCATCCTCCACGACTGGTCGTGCGCACTCACACTTGACCCCGCCGAAATCGACGCCGAACGCGGTGTAATCCACGAAGAATGGCGCCGTGCCATGGTTGGCCAGATGCGCATCCTCGAGCAATTGCTCCCCAAGGTATATCCCAACAACAAATACGGCGAACGTCTGCCCATCGGCACAATGGACGTTGTCGACAACTTCCCGCCCCAGGCCATCATCGACTACTACCACACTTGGTATCGCCCTGACAACCAGGCTGTCATCGTAGTAGGCGACGTTGACCCCGCCTACATCGAGAACAAAATCAAAGAGATGTTCTCGCCCATCAAGATGCCCGAAAATCCTCGCGAACGCTACTACGTGCCTGTTGAAGACACCGAAGGCACCATCGTAGCAATCGGCAAGGATACCGAAATGTCTGCGCCCATCGCCATGATGATGTTCAAGTACGACCAGATGGTGCCCCGCGAAATCCGCAACACCCAAGTGTACTATGTAGTCAACTTCATGACCGACATGATTCAGAGCATGCTCAACTCGCGCCTGTCTGACATCGCCAACAAACCCGACGCTCCTTTTGCCATGGCATCGGCCGAACTCGACAAATTCTTCCTTGCTTCGACTAAAGATGCCCTTTCACTGCAAGTTGTAGCTAAAGGCGACAACCTCAACGAAGCTCTGCAGGCTGCATACCGCGAAATCCTGCGTGCACTGCGCGGCGGCTTCACCGTCGGTGAGTACGAACGTGCTTGCGCTGAATACCGCTCGCGCTATCAGCGCCTCTACGACCAGCGCAACAACACCGAGAACACTTCGTACTGCCGCGAATACGTTCGTGCTTACGTCGACAACGAGCCCATCCCCGGCATCGAGATTGACAAACAAATCTACGACGCCCTCACGTCGCAAGTTCCCGTTCAGGCAATCAACCAGATGCTACCCGAGCTCATCACCGACAACAACCGCGTGGTGCTGATGCTACTCCCCGACAACGCAAACTTCTCAGTTCCCACCGAAGTTCAAGTCCTTGAAGGCCTCAAGGCTGTCGACGGCGAAGAAATTGAAGCTTACAAAGACGAAGTACGCACCGACCCGCTGATTCCCAACCTGCCTGCCGCAGGCAAGATTGTCGGCGAACGCCACCTCGACAACTGGGACGCCACCGAACTCACTCTCTCGAACGGCGTCAAGGTTATCGTGAAGCCCACACAGTTCAAAGAAAACGACATCCAATTCGCAGCTGCTGCCCCCGGCGGTTTCTCTGTATTCCCCGAATCGTACGCCAACACCATCCAGTTCTTACAGTACTCTTTATCAAACCACGGCTTAGGCGACTATAGCAACAGCGACCTCACAAAGTACCTCCAGGGCAAGCAAGTAAGCCTCAATTTCGACTTTGCCAAGTACGACCGCTCTATCACCGGCGCAACCACCATTCAGGACCTGCCCACAATGATGGAACTCATCTACGCAAACTTCGCTGAATTCAGCTACAAGGCCGACGAATTCACCGCGCTGCAAAACGCTTTGGCCGGTGCACTCGCCAACCAAGAAGCCACCCCGCAGTTTGTATTCAACAAATTGATTATTTCGTCAATCTACAAGGCACCCGCCCTGCAGAGCATAACCACCGACGCTATCGCCAAAGCATCCAAAGATCAGACTGTCGAAATTACTAAAGCTATGCTGGCCAATGCAGCCGACTTCACATTCACTTTCGTCGGCAACATCGACATGGATACCTTCCGTCCGCTCGTTGAGCAATACCTGGCCACACTGCCCACCGGTGCTAGCATCGAATACAAACCGAATGCCGACTTCGAAGCAGCTACCGGCCGCAACACTGTGAACGCCAGCACCACCATGAGTACTCCTCAGACATGGGCTTTCTACCTCATCAATAGCTCCACGGAATACACTCCCAAGCAGCGTGCCATGACTTCTATGGTTGCTCAGATTATGAGCACCCGTCTGCTCAACAAGGTACGCGAAGAGATGGGCGCTACCTACTCAATTGGCGCCAGCGCTCAGATGAACCGCACCGGCAACGTCAACACCATGCTTCAGATTGCATTCCCCATGAAGCCTGAATTGAAAGACGAAGTATTCGCCGCTATCGACGTCATCATCAAAGAAATGGCACAAAATGTCACCACCGAAGAGCTGGCTCCCGTACGCGAATATATGGTTAAGGAAAGCATCGCCGACCTCGACGAAAACAACGTATGGGCAGGTTCAATTGCCTACACTGCTCTCAACGGTGTCGACGTATTCACCGGCGCTGCCGACGTCATCAACTCTGTGACTGTCGACGACCTGATGAAATTCTGGCAAAGCGTTCTCGACCAGAACAACTTCCAGCTCATCATCCTCAACCCCGCTGAATAAAAGTCAGAATAATACATAACTTTTCTCAAAAGGAGTCGCTCCATGAGGCGCGACTCCTTTTATTTTCGTAACTTTGCAACAAATTTGAAATATATGCCTAAAATCCTATTATTCATCACATCGTTGCTTGTAGCAGCAACTGCCTTCGGCGCAGAGACAGCCGAATCGACAACTGACCTATCATTTTACAAACCTGAGTTCCACGGCGTCATACGCCCACGCTTCGAATACGACACATCGACGGGCACCAACAACTTCAAAATACGCAATGCTCGTCTGAGCCTCGACGGCCGCGTCAGCGAAGCCATTGACTACAAAATTCAAGTCGACCTATGCAATTCCGGCTCATTCAAAGCCCTCGATTTCTACGGCCGATTCCGTCTGTCAAAGCCTCTTAGCCTCAAAGCCGGACAATTCCGCATGCCGCTGGGCCTTGACGCATTCCGTGGCCCTACGAATTACTTTTTTTCGAATACATCATTCGTCAGCAAATATATGTTCAACGTCCGCTCTATCGGCGTTGAAGCCGACTACGACATTGC
Source organism: uncultured Bacteroides sp. (assembly GCA_964456545.1). GTDB lineage: Bacteria > Bacteroidota > Bacteroidia > Bacteroidales > Muribaculaceae > CAG-873. The sequence goes on along the minus strand of CAYWAM010000007.1, from coordinate 36,433 downwards.
CGACACCGACCTTCGCCTCGAAGGTGGCGTATTCAGCACCAAGGGCATCAGCAGCCAAGCTACTTGGGACAAAGGCTTCGCCTACTCTGCTCGCGCCATATACTCACCCGGCCAGATGACATATACCGCCGGCTTCGGCTCTATCAAACCGCATGGCATTCGTACAAACGTAGCCAGCGCTGCTGCTCGCTGGACCGATAACCGCTGGACCATTTCAGCCGAGTACATGTACAAGTACTATACCGACGACGCTCACGACGAATGTCACGGCTACCTTGCATACGCCAACTACCGCTTCCCCGTCAAAATCGGCATTTTCAACTATATGTCGGTTCAAGCTCGCTTCGATGGCATGACCGACCATAGCGATGCTAATCCCGACGCCGGATTCTTGACCACTTCCGAACCTGCCCGCAACCGCATCACTGCCGGCACCACCATCACTTATTTCAAAACAAAATTCCTATTCTGCGACATACGAGCCAGCTACGAAAAGTATTTCTATCACCACGACTATGCAGTAGCCGACGGCAACGGCGACCGCATAACCATGGAACTCGTCATACGTTTCTAAACATCGTCAAAAAAAAGCAAACTTTAAATAGTTGTTAACAAATACTATTTTGTGTAAATTCAATTTGCTTAATCGCGAAAGAATATCTTACTTTGCAATACATTAAACAAACGAACTACTATACTACCAATGAGAACGCAAATCTTAAACGGAAAGATTCTGACACCCGCCGGATGGGTTGAAAATGGCTCAGTCCTGCTCGAGGACACCACCATCGTTGACGTGCTCAACCACAGCAACCGTCTTGACACAGTTGACAAAGTCATTGACGCTAAAGGCGGCTACGTGCTGCCCGGTGGCGTAGACATCCACGTTCACGGCGGTGGCGGTCGCGACTTCATGGAGACAACCGAAGATGCCTTCCTTACAGCCGTTGAAGCCCACCGTGCTCATGGTACCACCAGTATATTCCCCACCCTGTCGTCGTCAACCACCCAAATGATCAGCGACGCCGCCGACACCTGCGACAAGCTGATGAAAGACCCGATGAACGGCATCCTCGGCCTACACCTCGAAGGCCCGTACTTCAACCCCAAAATGGCCGGCGGCCAGCTCCCCGAAAACATCCGCATACCGCAACCCGAAGAATACGTGCCTCTGATTGAGCAGCACCCCTGCATCAAGCGCTGGGATGCAGCGCCCGAACTTCCCAACACCGAAGAATTCGCTCGCTACCTCCGCAGCAAAGGCATCGTCGTATCGCTCGGCCACACCGCCGCTCGCGACGAAGAAGTAGAACGCGGCTACCAAGCCGGCTTCAACCTCGCCACACACTTCTACTGCGCCATGACCGCTTCGCACAAAGAAGGCATCTACCGCTTCGACGGCACCGTTGAAGCCGTTTACCTCCGCGACGGCATCAACGTCGAAATGATTTGCGACGGCATACACGTTCCGCCGGTAATCCTGCGCATGATTCACAAACTCAAAGGCACCGAGCGAGTTGCTCTCATCACCGACGCCCTCGCTTGCGCTGCTTCAGATAGCAAAGCTGCATTTGACCCCCGCGTCATCATCGAAGACGGCGTTTGCAAGCTCGCTGACCACTCGGCTATCGCCGGCTCAATTGCCACGATGGACCGCTTGATTCGCACCTGCGTGCTCAAAGCCAAGATTCCGATGGAAGACGTAGCTCGCATGGCTTCTGAAACTCCTGCTCGCATCATGGGCGTTTACGACCGCAAGGGCTCTATCAGCCACGGTAAGGATGCCGACATCATGATTTTCGACAAAGACATCATCCTGACCAACGTCATCCAGATGGGTCGTGAAGTAGAAGTAGCACCTGCTGAAATTTTCTAATCAGAAAAGATACATCTAACACACTATTTACTACCTATCTTAAAACTGATACGACAATTATCAATTCGTCTATAGAACTAGAGAGCCGATTGCACGCAGTCGGCTCTCATTTTTTATGAATACAGATTATATACTGAAAATAATACATAAATCTCTACACCCTCGGCTTCGGTAAAAAAATCCGCCGCAGTGATGAAGTACAGACCACGACATCATCCGGCTCAGCTATCATGAAATAATCAGCCTACTCGCTATTGCACACCGAAACCGCGCCATCACCGACGCGGTTTCACTATTTTATCATATTTTAAATAAAGATAAGGCGGAAAAGTCGTAACTTTGCATTGTTATTCTATCAAACTACACACAATGAGATTTCCACCTTTACCTCCGGTAACTAAAAATCTACTGATAATCAACGCCATCATCTGGTTGGCAATTAACTTGATTCCTCAGTTGGGCGCTAGCGTCATGAAACTGGCTTCGCTGCACTACTTCGCATCGCCCGGTTTTAACGTAGCCCAGCTTTTCACATACATGTTCATTCAGGAAAGCTTCACTCACTTGTTTTTCAACATGTTTGCTCTGTGGATGTTTGGTGCTATCATCGAACGCAGCATGGGCTCGGCTCGATTCCTGTTTTACTATGTCAGCTGTGGCTTGTTTGCAGCACTGATTCAAATGGGCGTCTACGCCATCATGATTCAGAACTACATACCAATGCTGCCCCTCGGCATTGAATTCCAAGACGTTTGCACCGAAGGATGGCGAGCAATACTTCAAGGCATGAACTTCGAAGACCCGACCCTCGCAACCATCAACCAACTCGTCAACGGCTCGATGATTGGCGCGTCGGGCGCTGTTTATGGCATAATCTTAGCATTTGGCATGCTGTTCCCCAACCAGCCCATCTACCTATTCTTCATCCCCGTACCAATCAAAGCTAAATATCTGGTAATTGGCTATGGTGTCTTAGAGTTGGTTATGGGCCTCGGCAATATGGTCGACAACGTAGCTCACTTTGCCCACCTAGGAGGCATGATTGCCGGTGTGATACTAATTCTCTACTGGAAAAAGAAGGGTGTCTTCAACAACCACTGGTTCTTCTAATTTCGAATGAGCGATCTTCGGACATACCGCACTACTGCAGTACTCGCTGCTGCAAATGCCGCGGTGTATATTGCCGCATGGGCTCAAGGGGCCGACACATCACCAATGAGCTTACCCGGTGACATTTCCATTGTCATCGACCGCCCGTGGACGCTTATCACATATATGTTCAGCCATGCTCACCCGTGGCACTTTGCACTCAACCTCGTTGTGCTCATCGTAGCTGGCGCACTATATGAATATCGACGCGGCCACGCAGCCCTATTGGCCGCTTACCTGACCGGTGGAATTGCCGGCGGAGCTCTATTCGTAGCCGCTGCAAGCTCGGCCGGGCCCTCACAAGCATCGCTAGCAGGCGCGTCGGCAGCCGCGCTGGCTGTGTGCGCCGCAATCCCGGCATCAATCAACAATATAGTGAATCTGCTCCGCACCCCGGCAGCCGTGCTCGGAATCATATTCTCTATCGTACTTATTTTATGGGGGCTACTTGGGCCTAACCCCGGCGGTAGCATAGCCCACATTGGCGGTATCGCTGCAGGCATAGCTTGCGGACTACTCGCACGGCCGGCTCAACCCTCCACTGTAGATATCTCTGATATTATCGACAAAGTCCGCACCTCGGGCTATGCTTCACTCACCGATGACGAACGCAAAAAACTCGCACACTCGCAAAAAGTCAACCGCTAAACACGGCCGTATCGGCTCTTCAAAGCAACAGCGATGGTGGATTACGCTCGTGCGCGTCATCCTCACCGTCCTCACCATCATATCGGCACTTGGACTTATTGCGGCATCGTATGGCGGCGACTTTCGCCCGTCGGTCTATCGCGGCATCTGCATCATGGTTATGCTAATGCCGATATGGATGATTGCAATTGTCACCTCAACTGTGCTCAATGCGCTATGGAACCGCAAAGCTCTAATTATAAACATAATCACCTTCGTAGCTTGCGGCACTGCACTATGGAATTTCTGCCCACTGAACATCCTCGGCCCATCAGAAAGCAAATACGAAAATTGCCCTAAATTCTCAATCCTGTCGTACAACGTCTGCAACTTCGAATCGCAAGACACCATTTACCCCAACGACATGAATCCGGCCATTTCGTTTCTGATTCGCTCCAACGCCGACATAGTATGCCTGCAAGAAGCAGCCAATTTTAAGCCTATCAGCAACAGCATCAAAATACCGGCTGCGCAGGTCGACTCACTCAATCGTATGTACCCATACATAATGACCAACGGACGCACACAAATGATATTGTCGAAATATCCTGTAGAGTCCGTTCCGACCGGCTACGCGAAAGCTAATTCCAACGAGATTGCAGTGTTCCGTGCCAAAGTCGAAGGTACACCTATCACTATCTTCAACGTGCACCTTCAGCCGTACAATCTTCGTCCGGACGACAAATCGCTCTACGCCGACATCACTGATTTAAAAAAGAATAAAGAATCAGTACGCGAAAATGTCTCAGAAATAAAATCTCAGCTACTACGCAAAATACAGACCGCTGCCGAAGGGCGCGAACTAGACGCCGAACGCCTCGGCACATACATCTCTAGCCTAGGCGGACCCAATGTGATTGTCACGGGCGACTTCAACGACGTGCCCGGATGCTACACTCTGCGCCGCCTAGCCGACCACAACATGGCCGAGGTATATCCCGAAGTAGGATTCGGCCCGATGATTACCTACTACGCCAACCGATTCTACTTCCGCATCGACCACACACTCTATCGCGGCAATCTGCAGCCACTAAAAATGACGCGACCGAAGACTCGCAATAGCGACCATTATCCTATAATATCGACATTTGCTATCACCGGCGACGAAAAATAATCAGCCACCGGACTTTTTAATTGATTATCGATATCGCGCTCACCAATTTTTAGCTAAATTTGCATATTAATTTATGCATCATGAGTAAGTTTGCGCAATACGAACATCTTTACGGCCTTGTCGGATATCCGCTAGGCCACTCTTTTTCGCAAAGTTTCTTCAACGAAAAATTTAAGGCTAAAGGCATCAACTCCCTGTATGTCAACTTCGAAATGCCTTCAATCGACAATGTGCGTTCGTTGCCGGTCACATACCCCAACCTTGTGGGCTTCAATGTAACCATTCCGTACAAAGAACAAATCATCGCCCTACTCGACGAGCTAGATCCTGAAGCCAGCAAAATTGGTGCTGTAAACGTGGTAAAAGTAATTCGTCGACCCGACGGCCGCATATCACTCAAGGGCTACAACAGCGATCATATTGGCTTCAGCGACTCTATCAAATCAGTCATCGACCCTGTCATTCACCGCAAGGCTCTCATCCTCGGCACTGGCGGAGCATCGAAAGCTGTAGCTCATGCGCTAAAACTCTTGGGGCTGGATTTCACCTTCGTATCGCGTTCGAAAAAGCCGAATGCTATCACATATGAACAGGTTACATCTGAACTACTCGAAGAGTATAAAGTAATCGTCAACGCTTCACCCGTAGGCATGTATCCACACGTCGACGAATGTCCTAATATACCATACTCAGAGCTATCGTACCAACACATCTGCTACGACTTAGTCTACAATCCGACCAGCACCTTGTTTATGCAAAAAGCTCTCGAATCAGGCGCCATGGTCAGAAACGGATTCGAAATGCTAGTCCTTCAAGCATTAGCAGCTTGGAGAATTTGGAACGAATAATATTCTTATATGAAAACCTTATCAAAAATTATCTACGTTCTACTTATCGCGTTTATCATCATACCGCTGCCGGGCGTTCCTCGCATTTCAGCACCGTTAGCCCTGGCAGCAGGACTAGTGTTTGCATTCACGCTGCAAAATCCGTGGCCTAAGTTCAATAAAAAGACATCGAAATATTTACTACAAGTAGCCGTCGTATGCCTCGGCTTTAACATGAACCTGCACGAATCGCTACGCAGCGGCTCGCAAGGCATGATGTTCACCATTGCCTCCGTCATCGGAGTGATGCTACTTGGCGTAGGACTTGGCTATTGGCTGAAGGTCAACCGCAAGACTGCCTACCTGATATCGTCGGGCACTGCAATTTGCGGCGGCAGCGCCATTGCCGCTGTCGGACCGGTAGTAAAAGCTGATAGCAACCAGATGGGCGTAGCACTGGGCATTATTTTTATTCTCAACTCTATAGCCCTTTTTATCTTTCCACCTATCGGCCATCTGTTCGACATGACGCAAACTCAATTCGGCACATGGGCCGCCATTGCCATACACGACACATCGTCGGTAGTCGGAGCCGGCGAAATCTACGGCGATTCCGCCTTGCAGACTGCCACCCTCATTAAGCTAACCCGTGCGCTGTGGATTATTCCACTGGCCATAGCCACAATGTTCTTCTTCCGCGACAAATCCGGTAAAATATCCATACCATGGTTTATTTTTATCTTTGCGCTAGCTATGGTCGTAAACACATATGTATCACTACCCACAGCATTTACCGAATCACTGGTGTGGATAGCTCGCCGAGGCATGGTCGTAACACTATTCATGATTGGCGCGTCACTCACACCGACGATGATTAAAGCTGTAGGTTTCCGGCCACTGCTACTAGCTATTGCCCTGTGGATAACCATCAGCATCACAAGCTTCTTAGTAGTCATAAACACAGTAGCTTGACATATCTAAAATGAAGGCTCTGCTCGACAAAGTGCCCGCTTTACCACCGCTAATCGGCTGGTGCGCGGGCATTTTGCTTTGGTGGTACGGAGTCGGTCCGATTGTCGCGATTGCCGCAGCGACCATTGGATGCATACTCATTTGCTTTAAGCAAATACGCATCGCCTTCACTCTCATAGCTATTGGCGCTGCATGGTATATAGCTTGGTCAGGCAGGCCCGGCGTAGCCAATCCGTCGCTCACCGAAGGTTATGCTCACCTCTACAGTGGCGCAGTCATCGAAACGAGTGGCAGCCCTGAGAGCAAAAAACTGCTCATAGAAATTGATTCAGTCGACCAGCAACCTGTCGAAACGTTCAGAATAGAAACCGGAGCGACTGCAGGCGGCAACTTCCCCTCACCCGGCGAACGCATACATGGCAAGATGACGCTACGCGAAGCCACTGTATATGGCGACCTCGGAGTAGAAGCCCACATGGAATCGTACTACCGTCGCAAAGGCATCGTAGCGACTGCCTTTGTTTCCGAAAACGAGCTCCACTCCGTAGGCATAGCAAATCCTATTACTCATCGACTCCATAGCTATCGCCAGTGGCTTATCGGACGCCTTGCACATAGCGGCATCAACGACCGCACGTTTGCGCTTCTGGCTGCGATTATCACGGGCTACGACGACGAACTACCCACCGACTTGCTCGATGACTTCCGCACCATCGGCATCGCCCACATCCTGGCTCTCAGCGGATTCCACGTAGGATTCATCATACTACTTGTATCACTGATTCTCTACCCGATGCGAGCCATCTACAGTTTGCGACGCCTTCGCCTGCTACTTTCTATTGCTCTTATTTGGCTCTACGCCGGCATTGTAGGCCTACCACTTTCAGTAGTCCGAGCCGTCATCATGGCCTCAGTCTACACTCTGGGCTTAGCTTTTGGCCGAAACTCCAACTCATACAACTCGCTATGCGTGGCACTGCTGATTATTCTGGCCATTTGGCCGACGAGTCTGTTTGCTGCCGGTCTACAACTATCGGCAGTTGCCGTATTGGGAATTCTAGCCTTTGCCAACGTGCTCAACCCCGTCTCACAACGCAATCGCATAGGTTATACTCTGGTGAGCGCCATCATGGTATCCTTGGCCGCATTTGCCTTCACCATTCCTCTGACTGTGTTATATTTCCACAAAATTCCGATAATATTTTTGCTTAGCAACTTACTAGCCACTGCTGTAATGCCTCTATGGATGGGAAGCGGACTTCTTTTGATAATAACATCGGCTTTTGGACGCCACCACACTTGGATCGCTACAGCGACAGACTATTTGACCGACATTGTATCAACCATGGTCAATCAAATAGCCGGCATCACATGGAGCGAGATTTCGGGTGTATACGTCGAGTCATGGTTCGTAGTAGCAAGTCTCATAGCAATCGGACTTATAGCAGTAGCCGCTAATTTTAAAGCACGAAAGTATTGGATAGTGGCAACCGTTGCCGTAGCAATCGTAGCAGCCGCATACCCCGCAGCTTCACCATCAAAAGCAGAGTCAGACATAATGCTGGTACGCGCAGCCGGCACTACGGCATTAGTGTGCACGGATGGCCAACAATGCGCCGTAATTCATACAGCAGCCGACCGCAATCACGAACGGCTGGCACAACGTCTGTCGAAAGGTTTAGAAAGTTTTGTGGCAATTAACAAAATAGACTCACTGCTGACGCCCGAAGGCAACTTTTCGCTCGGCCGACTTTCTCGTAGCGGTGAAATCGTAACGGCCGCAGGCATATCAATAGCTATTCCGTCACGAACAGCTTCGTGCGATACTTGCCAAGTCGATTACTTGCTGCTGGGCACACGTTTCCGAGGCAAACTTGAAAAATTACTTACACACTGCCATCCCGACACTATAGTGCTGGGAGCAGAGCTAACACGCCACCGGGCTCAACAATATGCCGACACTGCCACCGCACGCAACATTCCGGTTATCGACCTACACTAAAGTTCGTGGGGATGAGCACCATGCAGTAGGATTCGCCCTGGCGCATCGAGCATCTCGCTCGGAATGAGATATAGTCGATAGCGACGATCTAAGACACGAAAAAACTCACTATCCTCAGTCACTGACCGTATCTTATTAAAGGGCACTACCAATATTTCTTTGCCTTCTTTATTATATAAACACAGTCGGTCGGCCTTGACTGCAGCAGATGTCATCTGAATCAAATCTATAATTTCAGTACGCATTGCTGTAGACATTACCGCCATAAATACCGACAAAGGATAAAACGAGGGCAACAACATCAAGCCGGCCAGTGATATACGAAAGTCAATCACAAAACCGACAATAATTACAATAAGCGACAATGCAACCATCCACCATAAGCTCCACAACTTCATGCGGACTATATGGCGAAAATAAGTTGCCACGAGCCGATGCGTGCGTGCATCAGCCGTGGCAACTTCATTGGTCTCTATGTCGTTAGGAGAGGTTTCTGACATACTTTACTTTTTGATACCGTCGCGCTCGAGCAGGGCGTCGATTTGCGGATCGCGGCCACGGAAACGACGATATAGCTCTGCGGGATCTTCCGTGCCACCGCGTTCAAGGATATTTGTGCGGAAGCTATCAGCGGTAGCTCGATCGAATATACCATTTTCTTTAAATAGCGAGAATGCATCGGCATCGAGCACTTCAGCCCACTTGTAGCTATAGTAGCCGGCTGCATAGCCACCCGAGAAGATGTGGCTAAACTGGGCCGATGTCATAGTACCTTCTACGGGTTCGAAAATCTGCACGTTCTTGATTGCTTCATTTTCGAAAGCGACAGCATCGGCTACGGGAACTGTGGTTGTGTGCCAAGCCATGTCGAGGTAGCCAAACAGAAGCTGACGCATGCATGCGTAGGCAGCGCCATATTGCTGCGACGCTATCAGACGGGTGATAAGTTCGGCCGGGATAGGCTCGCCGGTCTGATAGTGACGAGCAAAGCCATCGAGAAATTCCTTCTCGGTCATATAGTTTTCATTGAACTGCGAAGGGAGCTCCACAAAGTCGCGATACACTGCGGTACCCGACAGCGAGCTATAGTGGGCCTTCGCAAGCAGGCCATGAAGCGCGTGACCAAACTCATGCAGGAATGTTTCCACTTCATAAGGAGTCAGTAGCGACGGAGTGTCGGCTGTAGGCTTAGTGAAGTTCATCACAATCGAAACAATGGGGCGATGGTCAACGCCGGCACGATCTACATATTGGTCGGCAAAGCTTGTCATCCACGCACCGGGGCGTTTCGAAGCACGAGGGAAGAAGTCAGTGAAAATCACACCTACATAGTTGCCTTCGGCATCGGTCACGTCGAATGCCTTAACATCGGGATGGTAAACCTGAATTTTATCGTTCTGAGTAAACTTCAAGCCATACAGACGAGTAGCAAGGCCGAATACGCCATCGATAACATTGTTGAGTTCGAAATACGGACGAAGTTCTTCTTCGTTGAAGTTAAAGTTGGCAGCCTTGTATTTGTTGGCATAGTATGAATAATCCCAGGGCTTGATTTCAAAAGGCTTTCCTTCAAGTTTCGAAGCAAATTCGTTCAGAGCAGCCATTTCAGCCTTCATCGGACCCACATAGGCATCGCGCAGACGGTCGAGCAGGTCGTATACACCGGCAGGCGACTTTGCCATAGTATTCTTCAGCGAATGGGCAGCGTGACACTCAGAGCCAAGGAGATTGGCTATCTGACGGCGCACATCAGCGATACTCTTGAGAATTTCCACATTATTATATTCACCCGAAGTGTTGCGGCCTGAGTAGAGACGCCACATCTTCTCGCGAAGGTCGCGACGCGACGAATACTTCATAAAAGCTACATATACAGGCTGGTCGAGTGTGAAGAGATACTCGCCGGTGCGGCCCTTGGCTGCGGCCGCATCGCGTGCAGCAGCAATCGAGCTCTCGGGCAATCCTTCGAGATCGTTTTCTGCAAACCAGATTTCGTAGGTAGGTAGCTCCTTGAGCACGTTTTGACCAAACTGAGTGGTCAACTTCGAAAGTTCTGCCGAAAGACGACGATATGTCTCGCGGTCTTCGCCCTGTAAGTTCGAGCCATTGAGAGCAAACGAATCGTAGGTCTTGCGAAGCAGCATTTGCTGTTCGGGGGTCAGTGTGAGATTTTCGCGACCTTCCCAAACAGTCTTTACTCGCTGCCACAAACCTTCGTTGAGGACAATCGAAGTGGAGTAGTCGCTAAGTTTGTCAGATGCGATGATTGAGATGTTCATCATCTCATCATCAGCATTAGCCGAAAGGAGGGGGAAGAAGACGTTGAGAACACGATTAAGATCTTCGCCACAAGCTTCGAGAGCCTCGATGGTGTTGGCAAAAGTCGGAGCTTCGGGATTATTAACAATAGCATCAAGTTCGGCGCGGGCAAGTTCGATGCCACGGTCTATTGCCGGCATCCACTGCGCGTTGTCAATCGACTCAAACGGAGGAGTCGAATGCACAGTTTTGAATTCTTCAAAAAAGACATTTTGAGCGTTTGTCATAACTGCTGCAAAAATTAATAAAGCTGATAATAGATAACGCATTTTATATAATTATTGGATTATTTAACAGATTATTGAGCCTTCGCGACTGACTCGTTTACGCATCGGCTTAACAACGCAAAGTTAGCTAAAATTTTTATATTACGAAAATTAGCCGTAACTTTGCAGCCTATTTCAGTAGAACAAAATAATTTCTAAGTAAAAAAGGTATCACATTATGAGTATCACAGGAGCTCTTAATTTGCGTCCCAAACTTTGGAGCGCATTGAGCAACTACTCCACAGAACGCCTGCGCGAAGATGTAATCGCCGGCATCGTAGTCGGCATCGTGGCCCTGCCCCTTGCCATTGCATTCGGTATCGCTTCAGGTGTAAGCCCTACTATCGGACTCATCACAGCAATCATCGGCGGTTTCATGGTTTCGTTTTTCGGCGGCTGCTCGGTACAAATCGGCGGCCCCACAGGAGCGTTCATCATCATCGTCTATAACATCATCGCCCAGTTCGGCCTCACAGGCCTGGCAGTAGCTACCGTAATGGCCGGCATCATCCTGGTCATCATGGGCCTCTTCCGTCTTGGCACAGTCATCAAGTTCATTCCCTACCCGATTGTCGTAGGTTTCACTGCAGGTATCGCACTGACTATCTTCTCGACTCAGATCAACGACTTCTTCGGCCTAGGCCTCACCGACATACCCGGCCAGTTCATTCCCAAGTGGGGCATGTATCTGCGCAACCTCGGCTCGATTGACCTCGCCACACTTGCGACCGGCCTCGTATCATTAGGCATCATAATTGGTGCACCCTTCATTTCTAAGAAACTCCCCGGCGCACTGATGGCCATCATCATCGTTACGCTCCTCGCATGGGTTCTGTCGACCTGCACCGACTGGTTCCACGTCGAAACTATCGGCGACCGCTTCGGCGATATGCCCACCGACATCCCCATGCCCCACGCTTTTGCTCTCGATATGGCCACAATCAACCTGCTGCTACCCTCAGCTTTCACCATCGCTGTCCTCGGCGCTATCGAGTCACTGCTTTCGGCAACTGTAGCTGATGGTGTCACCGGCTCGCGCACCAACTCCAATACCGAGCTAATCGGCCAAGGCATCGCAAACATCACTGTCCCCTTCTTCGGCGGCATACCCGTCACCGGCGCCATCGCACGCACTATGACCAACATCACTAATGGTGGCCGCACTCCCGTAGCCGGCATTATCCACTCGCTGGTGCTGCTGCTCATCTTCTTGTTCATGATGCCGCTCATCAACTACATCCCCATGGCTTGCTTAGCAGCCGTACTGATAATCACCGCTTATAATATGAGTGGCTGGCGCACTATCATCGGCATCTTCCACTCGCCCAAGAGCGATATATCTGTATTACTGGTAACGTTCTTCCTAACCGTAATATTTGACCTCACCATCGCTATCGAAATCGGACTGCTACTGGCTGTCGTGCTATTCCTGCGCCGTGTCATGGAAAATACCGAAGTAAAAGCTTATTCAGGACAGCTCGACGTCAACGAAGGTACTGATAGCCCCAACCACGAAGTACTCGACGTAGCAAAGGGTGTCAGCGTATACGAAATTGACGGCCCGTTCTTCTTCGGTATTGCCACCAAATTCGACGAACTCATGCGTTCGACTATGCATAAGAAAGCTGTCGTTCGTATCATCCGTATGCGTAAAGTAGCATTCATTGATGCTACCGGCTTGCACAACCTTGAAATCCTCATCAAATCGTCGCAAAACGAAGGCATTCACGTGGTTCTATCAGGCGTACGCCCCAACGTGCGCGAATCGCTCGAACACGCCGGCATCGACCGACTTATCGGCGAAGACCACATCTGCGACCACATCACCAAAGCCGTGGTCATGGCCAACTCCATTGCCGACAAAGTAAGCGACACAAAGAAGGTTTAGTTGATAAATATTTTTTAACAATTTGGCTAAATCATTGTATATCTGCATATTAACGTAAAATATATCAAAATGCCGCCATTTGGGGCAAAAAATAATCAGAAAAATATTTTTCAGTTAAAAAATAAAGATATAACTTTGTGGCGTTTTTGAAGCACTAAACAATTGTTTAACTATTTAATCAAAAAAGAAAATGAAAAAGTTACTTCTTTTACTTGCTGTAGCTTTCAGCGCATCGCTCTTCGCTTGCGGTGGTGACAAGGCTGCTGAAACAACTACCGATTCAACCGCTTGCGACAGCGCATGCTGCACCGAAGCTGTTGTTGAAAACGACACTGTTGCTGCTGACACCGTTGTTGCTGAAGTTGCTGCTGACACCGTTGCTGCTGAAGCATAATTAGCTGAGCTTACAGACGAAAGTAAAAGTCGACCAACTGGCCGGCTTTTCTTTTTTTTACACACCTTTGCCCCTCCCCAAAAAAACACCTTTATCTAGACCTGCCGCGCAGTCCGGTTAGTTGATTGCTCTACCATCTGATTTACGACGCGAACAAATTTAACAAATGGTTTGTTAGTTTTAAAAATTATAATTAACTTTGCAGCGCAATCGGAATGAAAATCATCCAAACATCTCTTCTCCCCCTAAATCTTTATTAGTTTCCAACTTCATTGCGTTGAAGTCGACACTCAGTGCAGCCATACGGGCAACAGAGTGCTTTATCGACAAAACCAACAAACAATCCCCATTCGAAATACATTGATGCAGCTCGCCTTTCGATAAGGCCATACCGCTTAATCAAGACTTTTATGTATAATATCACTGAACTCAATTCCATGGCCGATGCCGAACTGAAGCAAGCAGCTGAAGCCCTTGGAATCAAGAAAATTGACCTGTCGCAGCGACAGGAGCTAATCTATCAAATCCTTGACGAACAAGCGATTGCAGGCGCAGCTTCGAAAGCTGCCGCACGCAAGAAAGCCGAGGATGAGCCCAAGAAGCGCGGTCGCAAAAAGAAAGCCGACGACGAAGATACAAACGCTGCGGTAGACAAAAAAGCCGAACAAAATAAAAAGCAAAAGGCTCGCAAATCTTCTAAACAAGAAGCTAAAGAACCTAACGCGCCTAAAGAAGCAACTGCACAAAATACAGAAGCTAACGCCGAAACGACTGCAGCCGAGGCAAATAATCAGCAACCCGAAGACGCTGACCAACCGAAAAAGCGCCGTGGCCGACCAAAAAAGGAAAACACACCGGCTGAAAACGCTGAAGAAAACACAACCGACGCTGTAGCTCAAGTGACAACCACCGAAGGCCACGAAGCAGCTGCCGAATCAGCAGAAAAAAACTCAGCTGAAACGCAAGTTGTAGACGCTGCTGCTGAAAAGGCGGCACAACCTGCCGAAATCCATCCTAAAGGCGATTTCAGTTCCTTCTTCCCTCGCGGCGAAGGTCGCAAATTCGTACCTCGTTCTCAGCAAGAACAGCAGCAAGATCGCAACCAGCAGCAACAACGCAAACAGCAACAACAGCAGCAACAGCAACAGTTGCCACAACAGCCACAGCAACCGCAGCAGATTGTACTTGCCGAACCCGGCCAGCCCCAGCCCCAGCAAGCTCAGGCTCAAAACAAGAAAAAGAAAAATAAAAACAATAATAACGGCAATCAGCAGCAAGTGATTGCTGACCAGCGACTCAACCCCAACAATCGCTACAATTTCGAAGACATTCTCGAAGTACAAGGCGTGCTCGAAGTCGAACCCCAAGGACATGGTTTCTTGCGCTCGTCTGACTTCAACTACCTCGCATCGCCTGATGATGTACTCGTAAGCCAACAGCAAATCAAAGCTTATGGCCTCAAAACCGGCGACGTTGTTGAAGCTATGGTCCGCGCTCCGCGTGAAGGCGAAAAATATTTCCCCCTCTCTCGCGTACTTCGCATCAACGGACGCTCACCCGAATTCATCCGCGACCGTGTACCTTTCGAGCACCTCACACCGCTATTCCCCGATGAGAAATTCGACCTCTGCGGCGGACAGACTTGCAACATTTCGACTCGAGTTGTCGACATGTTCGCGCCTATCGGCAAAGGCCAGCGTGCCCTTATTGTAGCACCGCCAAAAACGGGTAAAACACTCCTGCTAAAAGACATAGCAAATGCTATCGCCGAGAACCACCCCGAGACGTACATCATGATTCTGCTCATCGACGAACGTCCCGAGGAAGTCACCGACATGAGCCGCAGCGTTAACGCCGAAGTTATCGCATCGACATTCGACGAACCGGCCGACCGTCACGTCAAAATTGCCGGAATCGTTCTTGAAAAAGCCAAACGCATGGTAGAATGCGGACACGACGTCGTAATTTTGCTCGACTCAATCACTCGACTGGCTCGCGCATACAACACAGTGTCGCCCGCGTCGGGCAAAATCCTTTCGGGTGGCGTCGACGCTAACGCCCTGCAGAAACCCAAGCGATTCTTCGGCGCAGCTCGCAACATCGAAGGCGGCGGCTCGCTGACAATCATCGCCACCGCTCTTACCGAAACATCTTCGAAGATGGACGAAGTAATTTTCGAAGAATTCAAGGGTACCGGCAACATGGAGCTGCAACTCGACCGCAAGCTTTCAAACAAGCGTATATTCCCTGCAGTCGACATCACCGCCTCAAGCACTCGCCGCGACGACCTGCTGCTGCGCTCCGAGACTCTCAACCGCATGTGGATTCTGCGTCGATTCCTCTCCGACCGCAACTCAATCGAAGCAATGGAATTCATCAAAGACCGCATGGAGCGTACTCGCGACAACGACGAGCTTCTGCGCACAATGGACCAATAATTAATGTTTGTTTAACTCATTTTTCAGAAAAAGGAGGTGTCTGCACCGATCAAAAAGTAAATATCGACATTTTTGACCCGCATCTTTGCAAAATTTCCACGATTTTGGCAGAAAAAATTTGCCATTCAAAAAATTATGCGTAATTTTGCCCCGCTAAAATATAAACATCCCATTCTGACAATTAACAACAAACTATTAATATGATCATCGTACAAGTAAAAGAAGGCGAAAACATCGAACGCGCTCTCAAAAAATTCAAGCGTAAATTTGAACGCACCGGCATCGTTAAAGAACTCCGCAGCCGTCAGGCTTTCCAGAAACCCTCTGTAACCAACCGCAAGAAAATGATGAAGGCGGTTTACGTTCAGAAGCTGCGTTCGGTTGAAGAATAATTTTCGCCAGCAAATGCGATTTTTTTCGCAGTTTTATTTGGAAATATAAAAAGGATTGCCTAATTTCGTGCCATAGACATCGCGGATAATCATCACCGCGCTGCAGGGCCGAAAATGAAGCAAAGAATAGAAGCCTTTTTAACATACATACGGTGTGAGCTGAATCTTTCGGCTCACACCGTTCTGTCTTATAAGGGCGACTTAAAGCAGTGGATAAGCTTCATCGGCTCTGACGACGTAGATCCGGCCAACATCGACATAAACGACCTGCGCGCATGGGTTGCCCATTTGGCCACCAATGGATTGGCACAACGCTCTATCCGACGAAAAGTACAGACTCTGCGCGCATTCTTCACTTTCATGATGAAGCGCTACGGATTGAAAAATAACCCCGCAGCCGAGCTTATCCCCGGCCGCATGGCTAAAACCCTACCGCGTGTCATCGCACCGCAAATAACCTCAAACGTCATCGACGCGCCCATCGACGCGACAGACTTCCGCGCTGTGCGCGACCGCCTCGCCATCGACATGCTTTACTCAACCGGCATGCGCGCCTCCGAGCTAACCGGACTCCTCGACATAAACGTCAATTGCTCAACCTGCGAACTAAAGGTACTCGGCAAACGTAATAAAGAACGAATAATACCCTTCGGCCTCGAACTTCGCAACAAAATTGAAGAATATCGCCAATTGCGACCCACGACCTCGGCCGACACTTTCTTCGTACGACCCGATGGCCGACCGATGTCCTACGATTCATTACGCAGAATAGTACACGACAAATTTGTCGGCTCAGGTGCATCCCCTACTCCCCACTGCTTGCGCCACTCATTTGCCACCGATATGCTCAACGATGGCGCCGGGCTCAATGCCGTGAAAGAACTCCTCGGACACGCATCGCTTTCTACTACGCAAATATACACTCACCTCTCATATAGCGAACTAAAACAAAATTATCAACTCGCGCATCCACGCGCACTAAAAAAACGATAACTATGGAAGTACGCATTCAAGCCATCCACTTTGAAGCCAGCGAGAAGCTTGCCAGCTTCATCAACAAGAAAGCCGAACGCCTTGCACGTCATAACCCGTCGATTACAAACGTCGACGTGACCCTCAAAGTTGTAAAACCCGAAACAGCCATGAACAAGCACACGACAATCAAAGTGACTGTGCCGCAGCACGATGACCTTGTCGCTGAAAAGACTGCCGACAGCTTCGAGGAAGCAATTGACCTGACACTCGAAGCACTCGACCGTCAGCTCGAAAAGCGCAAAGGCCTGTAACGGTAACTTCTCGACACATCTTGATGGTCGCAAGTCACGAAGTTCGTAGATTACTATTAAAAGCCAACTGCTATCGTACTAGCAACAGCGCTGGCCCACATCGGCCACTTTGCTCGGAATGAGCACTTCGACCTTCCGCTGACCAACACCCACACAACACCGACCTAAAACCTATTTTTCAGCCCCGCCGCAGTTATCCTTCGGCGGGGTTGTAGCTTTAGCATCATACTCCTCCCCGGAATCTTTAGTTAATTTAACGCCTCTATGACCACTTAAGCCTTAGAAAATAGCTAACTTTGCATATAGCATTATGGAAATCGAAGAAAAATATATGCAACGGGCGCTCGACCTCGCCCGAAATGGGTGCGGCGCCGCATCGCCCAACCCCATGGTTGGCGCAGTAATCGTGGCTGCCGACGGACGTATCATCGGCGAAGGCTTCCACAGAATATGCGGGCAAGCACATGCCGAAGTCAACGCTATCGCGTCAGTCAGCGAAGTAGACAGACACTTGCTCTCTAGCTCAACGATGTACGTCACTCTGGAGCCGTGCTCGCACTATGGCAAGACCCCACCTTGCGCCGAATTGATTATTCGCACAGGCATTCCACGAGTAGTGATTGGTACGCTCGACCCATTTGCCAGCGTCGCCGGCCGTGGCATTGCCATGCTACAAAATGCCGGTATCGAAGTCAAAACCGATGTTTTACGCCAAGAAGCTCTTCGACTCAACGCGCGTTTCATGACCGCGCATCGACTACAACGGCCTTGGATTACACTCAAGTGGGCTCAATCAGCCGATGGGTTTATCGACAGCGACCGTCCCGACGGCCGACCACATCGCTTTTCCAACGAACTTACATCACGATTGACCCATCGTCTGCGCTCACTTCATGATGCTATTTTAGTGGGTTCGAATACGATGTTTGCCGACCGGCCTCGACTCGACTGCCGTTTGTGGCCCGCGACTCACCAACCCCGCCCCGTGATACTTGACCGACGCCGCCGCATCCAGCCATCCAACATTTCTACGGCTATCAGCCCGATAATAATCACAGACTTTGCCGATTTACATCAGGCCATGTCCGAGCTATACAAACAAAACATCACATCCGTACTTGTCGAAGGCGGAGCCTCCGTACTGCAGTCATTTATTGATGCTGACCTTTGGGATGCTGCTCGAATCGAAACCTCATCACTACCTCTCGGACGACACGGCAAAGTAGCTGCGCCAAGACTTAAGGCCCACCATGCACACTCCGTGGTGCTCAATAGCAATCGCATCGACTGGTGTTCGAACAACGAATTATTCAGCACAGACTTTCTATTATAATCACTATTACCGGAGTCACCGCTCAAGAGCCACGTTAACATTTATTGTACGACTCGCTAGAACGTTAAAAACCTATAAAATTCACCATTTTTACATCTTTTATCGCCCGTTTATAGCCCTAATTTTCGTGCGAAGTTATAACTTTGCAAACTGAAATATATTGTACATTATGATAAAGAAGCTTGCAATCAGTTTTGCTGTAGGTGCATCAATCGTCGCTATGGCCTCGTGTAATTCCTCTACTACGGATTACACCGCCGACACATACTCGTCTGCCGTAGTGCGTACATTCTCCCTCAGCGAGAACGACAGCATATTAGCCAACCTCGACTCTGTATTCTTCTCAATTGACTTGGTCAAAGGTAAGATATACAACGCTACCCCTATGCCTTATGGCACCCGCGTCACTGCTCTAACCCCGGTAATCACCTCACTCAACGGCTTTTCAGTAGCCGAGCTAACCGTGACTCGCGCCGGCAAAGCTGACACCACTTACAACTACCTCACAAACTCGTCTGATACTATCGACTTTACCAATCCGGTGAAGCTGCGCGTCGTATCGCCCGATGGCATCTGCGAGCGCACATACACAATCACTGTCAACGTATACAAGGAAAATCCCGACTCGCTGACATGGAATCGCCTCGACCGCCACAACATACCTTCAAGCTTTGCATACCCGACAGAGCAGCGCACCGTGCGTCAAGGCAACGTACTTCACTGCCTCACCATGTACCAAAACTCTTACTGCATAGCAACGCTGCAGGGTAGCCTTGACGCCATCATCGGCTCTGAAGCCGAGCTGGGCGACTGGGAGAAGAAGGAAGTAGCTTTCCCCAGCGCTCCACGTATTTCGACCTTCACAGCCACCGACGACGCCCTCTACATAATCGGCAGCGACGGCCTACTATATAAATCGACCGACGAAGGTTCAACATGGACATCTACCGGATGCGCGTGGTCAACTATCTATGGCGGCTATGGCTCAACACTCACCGGTGCCACCTGCGAAAACGGCAATTGGACTATCCAGACATACCCCACAAAAAGCACCACCGAGTTGCCCAAAGGCATGCCTGTAAGTGGCACTTCACCTGCAGTTACATACTCATTTGAAATGAGCGACACACCGCAGATGCTGATCATTGGCGGACGCAAAGCCGATGGTTCGCTCTCGACAGATACTTGGGGCTACGATGGCTCAACATGGGTGAAAATTTCGAAACGCGGTCTTCCCGAAGGAATCGAAGGCATCGCCGTAGCTCCCTACTACACATACACAACCGCTTCCGACTTTACAACACGAACCATTCAGACACTGGTAGCCATCGGCGGATGCAAAGCCGACGGCAAAAACAACTCCACCGTATATATTTCTAACGACTACGGCGTAAATTGGTCTGAAGCAGGTCAAAGTTTGCAGTTACCAAGCTACATACCGGCAATGCGCGACGCTCAACTCTTCACAATATCCTCTACTCTGACAAGTTCAACTAATCGCCCGGCTATAAAAGTACCTAGCGAGACTTGGACAGTGCCGTACATCTACTACTTCGGCGGTGTAAACGACAGCGGCCAAACTTCTAACAACGTTTGGCGTGGAGTTATCAACCTTTTAAGCCTCAAGCCCGTAGAATAATCGGCAGATGTCTTTATCCCGATTACATATTATCGCTATTCTGCTTATTGCGGCTTTCGCACCTGCCGGATGCTTTGCTCAGGCTGCTACCGCTCCGTATAAATTCGATTTCGGTGCAAACCTCGGCATGAGCGGCTATCTTGGCGACGCTAATTCGTCAAACCCGTTCAAGCACGCCGGATTCACTGCCGACCTTGCAGCCCGATACATCATCGACACTCGCTGGGCCGTGCGCGCTTCGCTTGGCATAGAAACTCTCAGCGGCAACACAGCCGACATCGCTAATGTGCTACCCGACGGAGCTCACTACGAATTCACATCGACCGTCTACGACCTCAACGTACGTGGCGAAGCTAACTTCTTCCCATACGGCATCGGCGAGACTTACAAACGCCTTCGCCGCTGGACTCCCTACTTGGCCGTCGGCATTGGCATGGGCGTTGCCTCTAGCGGAGGCAAGACATCCGTCGCTCCGACACTACCGATGGCATTCGGCTTCAAATTCAAGCCGCGCGAGCGACTAAACCTCTTCATCGAATTCTCGATGACTAAAATATTCAGCGACCATGTCGACGGGCCCAACCTTGCCGACATAAACCTGATAAAAACAGACTTTTATAAAAACACCGACTGGGTCTCTCGACTCACAGTCGGCATTTCTTACGAATTCGGCAAGCGTTGTGAGACCTGCCACTATGTAGATTGACGCCCATGAAACTGCCTGAAAATTTCGATCCGAATCGCGTTCCCGCCCATATAGCTATTATTATGGACGGCAATGGCCGTTGGGCCACCGAACAAGGCCTTGAGCGCTCAGCCGGCCACATCGAAGGCGTTAACACTGTGCGACAAATCACCGAAGCTGCTTCTGAGCTCGGCGTCAAATATCTGACACTCTACACCTTCTCTACCGAAAATTGGAACAGGCCCAAGGCCGAAGTCGACACGCTGATGCACCTCATTGTGACGGCTATCGAACGCGAAACGCCTGACCTAATCAAAAACAACGTGTCGCTCCGACTAATCGGCGACACTAGCCGCATGCCCGACGAAGCCCGTCTACGCCTCGAGCAATGCATCGCCGACACTGCACATTGCACCGGCCTGCGCTTGGTGCTAGCCATCAGCTACTCAGCCCGCTGGGATATTCTCAATGCCACTCGGCGCATTGCAGAAGATGTGGCTCAAGGCTCTTTGAATCCCGAATCTATCGACGACGAAACCATCACGACTCGATTGTCTACCGCATTCATGCCCGATCCAGACCTACTGATTCGCACCGGCGGTGACCTTCGCATCAGCAACTTCCTGCTTTGGGAAATTGCCTACACCGAGATTTTCGTCACAAATAAATACTGGCCGGCATTCTCAAAAGACGACTTCGCCAATGCAATTGCCGACTATCAAAAACGCCAACGTCGCTTCGGCCTAACCGGCGACCAAGTTAAACAAAGCCTATGATTTTATTTCACGTTATGCGCCATAAACTGATTCAAATCTTGCTCGCTGTTGCTGCGTGCCTCAGCTACACAAATGCTCAGGCCCAGACCGCTACAGACACGATCTTCTCTCCGACCATCGTCTATACGACTATGCCGCGTACCTACGAAATCGCGGACATTCGCGTCGAAGGCGCCCCGAACTACGACCCCGAAATAATCCTCGGATATGCCGGCCTTAAAGTCGGCGAGCGCGTCACTATCCCCGGCGACGACATCACCCAGGCCACCAAGCGACTCATGCGACAAGGCCTTTTCCAGCAGGCTCGCTTTAAACTCGAAAAAGTTTACGGCGAACAGGCTTGGATTTTGCTTGAAGTCACTCCCCAACCTCGCATATCGCAGGTCAACTACCTCGGTATGAAAAAAGGCGAACGCGACGAACTGCAAAACCGCCTCAACCTGATGAAAGGCAACCAAATCACGCAGAACATCGTCAACCGCGCCAAACTCATCGTCGAAAAATTCTTCAAGGACAAAGGCTTCAACAACGCAGCTGTCAACATCACCCTGCACGAAGACCTCTCGGCTCCCGGCGAAATGATTGTCGACATCGCCGTCGACAAGCACGACAAAGTACGCGTTCATAAAATCTACATCACCGGCAACTCCGTCATGTCGGACAACAAACTTCAGCGCGTGATGAAAAAAACCAACGAGAACGGCAAGATTCTCAACCTTTTCCGCCAGAAGAAGTTTGTCCGCGGTGACTACGAAAACGACCTCGAGCTCATCCTCAAAAAATACAACGAACTGGGCTACCGCGATGCTCGTATCGTAGCCGACAGCGTCGTTCAGTACAGCGACAACCGCGTCGACGTCTACATCGACATCGAAGAAGGCCAGCGCTACTACATTAAAGACATTTCGTGGGTTGGCAACACACTCTACCCCTCGGAAGTCCTCAACGAATTCCTCGGCATGGTGCCCGGCGAAGTCTACAATCAGACGATGATGAACAAGCGACTCACCGAAGACGATGACGCTGTCGCTAACCTCTATATGGACCGCGGCTACCTCTTCTTCGACCTCGTACCTATCGAACGCGAAGTCGTAGGCGACTCTATCTCGCTCGAAATGCGCATGAACGAAGGTCCGCAAGCGCGCATCAACAACGTGGTTATCAACGGCAACGACCGTCTCTACGAAAAGGTAATCCGTCGCGAACTTCGCGTACGTCCCGGCGAATTATTCAGCAAGAGCGACCTGATGCGTTCGGCTCGTGAAATCGCTCAAACCGGACACTTCAACCCCGAAAACATGGACATCCGTCCCGAGCCTAACGAAGAAAATGGTACCGTAGACCTCGTATTCAACCTCGAATCGAAAGCCAACGACCAGATCGAATTCTCTATGGGTTGGGGCCAAACCGGCATCATTGGCAAGCTATCGCTGAAATTCACCAACTTCTCGATTAAAAACCTCTTCTACCCATCGACCTACAAGGGTATCATTCCTCAGGGCGAAGGCCAGACGTTCACCATCTCGGCCCAAACCAATGCACGCTACTATCAGGCATATTCAATCTCGTTCCTCGACCCGTGGTTCGGCGGCAAGCGCCCCAACTCTCTGTCTGTTTCTGCCTACTATAGCCGCCAGACAGGCGTCAACTCGTCGTTCTACAACTCTCGCTGGGCATCAGGCGGTTACTACAACCCCTACAGCTACGGTTACGGATATGGCTACGGCTACGACGATTACTACCAGAACTCGTATCAGCAATCGTACGACCCCAACAAGGTGCTCCAGATGGTAGGCTTCAACATCGGCTTCGGCAAACGCCTCAAGTGGCCCGATGACTTCTTCACCTTCACCGCCGAACTCGGCTACAACTGGTACTACCTTAAGAACTGGGACTACCTCTACTACATGAACAACGGTACGTCAAACGCGCTCGTGCTCGGCCTTACCATTGCACGCAACTCTATTGACAACCCCATCTATACACGTAGCGGCTCGCAATTCTCACTCAACCTGTCGCTGACTCCGCCGGCTTCGCTCTTCGGCAAGAAGGATTGGAAGGCTATCTCCGAAGTAGCCAACTCCAACTCAGAAGGCGCCGAAGCTGCCAAGAAGGAAATGTACCGCTGGATTGAATACTGGAAACTTCGCTTCAAATCGCGCACTTACACCCCGCTGTGCAATGCCGACGGCACATACACTCCGGTACTCATGACACGCGCCGACTTCGGTCTGCTCGGCTCTTACAACCGCTACCTGAAATCTCCGTTCGAAACATTCTATGTAGGCGGCGACGGCATGTCGGGTTCTTACACATATGCTACCGAAACCATCGCCCTGCGCGGTTACGACAATGGTGCATTCACCCCATGGACCAAAGACGGCTACGCCTATACCCGCATGGCTCTCGAACTCCACTTCCCGCTCATGCTGCAAGCCACCACCACCATCTACGCTCTCGGCTTCCTCGAAGCCGGTAACGCATGGACCGACGTCAGCAAGTTCAATCCCTTCGAACTCAAGCGAAGCGCCGGCGCAGGTGTCCGCATCTTCCTGCCTATGGTCGGCATGATGGGTATCGACTGGGCCTACGGCTTCGACGTCGTCGAAGGCTACAAGGGAGGCTCTCACTTCCACTTTATCCTCGGTCAAGAATTCTAATTTACTACGCCGAATAAACCTTTTCAAAACTAAAGCGTCTTAAAAATTAGAAACATTAAAGAATTAAGCAACATGAAGAAACTTATCATCACGCTGACACTCGTCATTGCAGGTATGTTCTCTGCTTCGGCTCAAAAGTTCGCTCTTGTCGACATGGAGTACATTCTGCGCAACATACCTTCTTACGAAATGGCTTCCGAACAGCTCAACCAGCTCTCGCAGCGCTGGCAACGCGAAGTCGAAGCCGTAGGCAAAGAAGCCGAGACTATGTATCAAAACTTCCTAGCCGACAAAGTATTCTTGACCGACGACCAAATCAAAGCTCGCGAACAAGAAATCGTCAACAAAGAAAAAGAAGCGACAGACCTCCGCTACAAATACTTCGGTCCCGAAGGCGAGCTCTACAACAAACGCCTCTCGCTGCTCAAACCCATACAAGACGAAGTCTACGACGCTGTAAAGCAAGTAGCTCAGCAACGCGGCTACCAAGCTATCTTCGACCGCGCCTCCTCGTCAAACATCATATTTGCATCTCCGTCAATCGACATATCTAACGAAGTACTCGAACGTCTCGGATACGGTAAAAACTGAAAATATTAACACATAAAACAATAATATCATGTTAAAGAAAATCATTATCGCACTGCTCGTTGCACTGCCCCTCTCGGCCGCAGCTCAAAAATTCGGCACAGTCGACGTTGACCAAGTAATTACAGCTATGCCCGAAGTTACTGAGGTACAGAACCAGCTCAACGAAGCTTCTAAAAAGTACGAAACCGAATTCCAGAAACTCCAGGAACAGGCCAACAAACTCTACACCGAATTCCAGCAGATTGCAGAAGACCCCAATACTCCTCAGACCATCAAAGAACGTCGTATGCAAGAAATCCAGGAACTCGGCAACAAAATCGAACAGTTCCGCAACACTGCTACTCAAGACCTCCAGCGTCAGCAGAGCCAGCTGATGGCCCCCATCCAGACCAAGATGACTGAAGCCATCAAGGCCGTAGGCCAAGAAGGCGGCTACACCTTCGTATTCCCCAACGATCCGGGTCTGATTCTCTACCAGGGTGCAGATGTTGTCGACCTCACCGCTGCCGTTAAGGCAAAGCTCGGCATCAAATAATCCAAGCTAACAACAAATAACCTGCCGGAGGCTGTTGCGATTGCAACAGCCTCCGCTGTTATATAAAAGCTCGTCTCGGAAGGGGGCGTATTGTAGATAAAGTGCACTCGAGGGGCTTAAGCCTTTCGGCATCGAAAGATAGGCACTACCGGACACGCGACCCGGGGTAACCGAGCCGCAAAACAAAAAGCACATCCTGCCCCCCCGCCCTAGCCAACCATAAGTAAGTAAGTATGCTGCGCAGCCGAGTCTTTGCCTGAGTCGGGCGTGCAGGAATAGATATTTGTTATGCGCACGATGAAAGTTAACTCCTCCTGACGTTTCGTAGGCGAAGGCAACTGATAACACTGCTTAGCAGAGCGCCTTCAGCGGTGACCAAGACAGCGAAAACTCAGAGGAGCAAGTTAAGGAACTTTGTCGGCTCTAAGCAGGATGCTTAGCGGCGGGGAAGAGCGAGCGTTACGATGACGGGGCGGTGGTCTGAAGCGTTAGGCTCGTTGATTACTTCGCGGCTCAGAACATGATAATCCGTTCCATACGTAAGCATGATGTAATCAATGGTTTCGTCGGGAGCATCGGCCGGGAAGGTGCAGACGGTGGTGTCGGTCAGCGGCGTAAACGTCTTCGTTAGCTCGGCAAAGGCATCAGAATCGGGATGGAAATTGAAGTCGCCGGCGATGATGAATGGCTTAACAAATACCTGTGCGAGACCACGAAGGAAGTCAACCTGACGCAAACGGTCGGCTTTGCTGAGGCCCAAGTGGGTTACTGCCATGACGAAGTTGTCGTACTCAGCCACGATGACGCCTCGGGGCTCAGACGAGTCGGCCAATGGATATTTTGGTACGAAATGCGGCATGCGACGAGTGAGGAGTCCGATACCGTATTTACCGCCGCTATAATCGATTGTCGGGCAGAAGAATGAATTCAGACCGGTGAGTGCGGCTAGTTCGCCAAGTACATTTTTCGGATGGCGCGTGGTCATGCTGTCGAGCTCCTCTACGGCCACAATGTCGGGATTATAGCTGCTGATTAATTGTGCAATTCGCTCGATATTGAATTCGCCCGACATGGCCTTGCAATTGTGCACATTGTAAGTCATGACAGTGATAGTATCGTACTGAACGTCGGCTGATTGCGCAGCTACGTTATTGCCGTGGGCATTAACGCAAAAAGCGAACATGCCGACCACAGCTGAGAGTAGTGTTTTGATTGTCATTTGGCAGAATATAAGGTTAAAAAGCATGAATGCAGTGCGAAGTTACGCAAAATTTCGAAAAGAATTGCTAACTTTGCGACATCAAAACTATAAACCTATAGAAATGAAATTACTCGAAGGAAAAACCGCGCTAATCACCGGTGCGGCCCGCGGCATCGGCAAGGCCCTTGCGCTGCGCTTCGCCCAAGAGGGCGCCAACATAGCATTCACCGACCTGGTAATCGACGAAAACGGCAAAGCTACCGAAGCTGAAATCGCCGCACTCGGCGTGAAAGCCAAAGGTTATGCATCGAATGCAGCTGACTTCCAGCAGACTCAGGAAGTAGTAAAGCAGGTGAAAGAAGACTTCGGCTCAATCGATATTCTTGTAAATAACGCCGGCATCACCAAAGACGGCCTTATGATGCGCATGACCGAGCAGCAGTGGGACGCTGTAATCGCTGTAAACCTCAAGAGTGCGTTCAACTTCATCAACGCCTCGCTACCCATCATGCTGCGCCAGCGTGCCGGCTCGATCATCAACATGGCATCAGTAGTAGGTGTTCATGGCAACGCAGGCCAGTCGAACTACGCAGCCTCGAAGGCCGGCCTTATCGCTCTGGCCAAGAGTATCGCTCAGGAAGTAGGCTCGCGCGGCATCCGTGCCAACGCCATCGCTCCCGGCTTCATCGAGACAGCGATGACCGAAGCCCTGCCCGACGACGTACGCGAAGAATGGGTAAAGAAAATTCCTCTGCGCCGCGGCGGCAAAGTGGAAGACATCGCCAACGTGGCTCTGTTCTTGGCATCAGACATGTCGTCGTATGTCAGCGGCCAGGTTATCCAAGTCGATGGTGGCATGAATATGTAATCAGCACAAACCTTATTTGCAGCGAAGCTCGAACGAAATGCTCGGGCTTCGCTTTCTTTTATTGCATATTTTAACAATTTACCCCAACTTAATGACCATAAAATCAGGGAAAGTTGATTTTATGCTATAAAACATACTTTTGCGTACCAAGCTGAATATCTGCTACTTACACAACCCATTCAATCCAACAGTAAAAAGTTTAGGAAATTTTAATGCTAAAAAACTTCCGTCTGCGAAAGAAATTTCGTAAATTTGAAAAGTTGGCACAAATGCTTTTACATCTATTAACATAACCATGGAGCAAACATTCGTAATCTTAAAACCTTCAGCAATCGCACGTAGCATCGCAGGCGACGTCATCACTCGCTTTCAACGCAAAGGCCTTTTCATCAACGGCATCAAGATGATGCAACTCGACGAAGCTATACTTCGCGAGCACTACGCACACTTGGTAGACCGTCCGTTCTTCCCGTTGATTTTGAATTCGATGATGGCCACACCGGTAATCGTGATGGTGCTTGAAGGCAAAGATGCTGTGAGCGTAGTTCGCACCATGGTAGGCGCCACCAACTGCCGCAAAGCTGCCCCTGGCACAATCCGCGGCGACTTCGGCATGTCGGGCCAGGAAAACATAGTACATGCATCGGACTCACCCGAAAATGCAGTGATTGAAATCAACCGCTTCTTTAAGCCGGAAGAAATTTTCAGCTACAAGATGCCGACGCTGATGTCAACCTACGAACCCGACGAATTAATCTAACCGCCAAACTCTCTCCAACAATAAACCAAAGGATGACGTTGACTCGAAAATTCACAACTATAGCAATGGTGGCACTGGGCCTAGGCTTCAGCGCCGGCATTGCCGCACAAAACTATCGACTACCGGGCCAACATACACAGCAGCACGGTGACCTAATTGCAATGCAAGGGACCGGCTCGGTAGAAGTAGACAACACCACAAAATACCTTGAAACCCTGTTCGGCGAAGAAGAAGAGCCCGAAATGGACCTCTACAC
Organism: uncultured Bacteroides sp.; assembly: GCA_964456545.1. GTDB lineage: Bacteria > Bacteroidota > Bacteroidia > Bacteroidales > Muribaculaceae > CAG-873. Next base: position 7,519 of record CAYWAM010000007.1, on the reverse strand, counting down.
CGAAGGCTGGAACAGCGGTTTTGTGAATTGCTACAAAGGCGTAGAAGTGCCGCAGACTGCCGTAATCGATGTGCGCAAATTCAACATGCCCCACCCCGGCTACATCACCTCGCCCTACGGCTATCGTCGCCGCTTCCGCCGCATGCACAAAGGCATCGACATCAAAGCCAACACCGGCGATACCATTCGCGCAGCTTTCGACGGCAAAGTTCGCATCACCAAATACGAACGTCGCGGCTACGGCTACTACATCGTACTGCGCCACACCAACGACTTGGAGACCGTCTACGGCCACTTGACCAAATTCTTGGTCGAACCCGACCAAGTAGTACGCGCCGGCGACCCCATCGGCTTGGCAGGCAACACAGGCCGCTCGTTTGGCTCGCACCTCCACTTCGAGACTCGCTACATGGGCTACGCCATCAACCCGGCCGCCATTTTCGACTTCCCCAACCAGACAACACACACAGACTACTATACGTTCGACAAAAATCACTATCAAGAAGCACGCAACTTCGACCCGCGAGCCAACGAAGCCTACGCTCAGCAGTATCGCGCCACCCACAAAGTGGAATATAGCAGCTCGCGCAGCTCAGCTAGCAGCAGCGGTTCGAAGTACTACACTGTGCGCAAGGGCGACTCGCTCAGCCGCATCGCCTCGCGCAACGGCACGACCGTGCGAAAGCTTTGCAACCTAAACGGATTGTCGACATCGTCGAAATTACGCCCCGGACAAAAGCTGCGTCTTCGCTGATAGCTATTTCGTATTGACAACATTTGATATCTAATAATAAAATGGGAGTTTCCACTGACGGTTGCTCCCATATTAATTTAAAGACAGATCAACCCACTATGAACATCCGCAGAATAATCATTCTGGCTGTTACGGCTACGATAAGCTACGTAGCAGCATATTGTCGCGGATATTCAGAAAGTGACTACGCCAAGCTAATAGCGCGCTACGACGTGGCCGACACCGTGATGCATGCAAATACGGCCGAAGACTTTTGGTCGCTGCTGCAAATGACCGACCGCCAATTCGGCAAGATAGCCAAATCAATGAGCGGTAAAGGCGACAAAGACTTAAAGAGAATCATGGTCGCAACCGTAGCAGCCTGCGACACATATTTCCGTGAAGTGGACACCGACGGCAGTCTATACTTGTTTAATGAAGCAATAATCGACCAATCGGGATTACGAGGCATAGCCCCCACGGCTATTATGAGCGTCACTCGCGAAGGAGACGTAGCATCATTCAGCTACCCGAACGGCTACTTCTTCATAACCCAACCGCTATACGAGCTACTCGAAGGCGACTCGGCTGCGATATTGGCGCTAATATCGGCCGAGGGGGCACACTACGCCTTGCAGCACGCTTATGCTCACTCGAAGTGGGAAAAATCGCGCCGTAATAAACTCCGTTTTTGGAGCATATTCGGAGCCGCAGCCGTGACGACTGCCGGCATCATCATCGACCAAGCTACCGACGGCTACTCTCCGGCACTGGAAATTGCGTCAATTGCAGCAGTGGCCATGACAAACGTTGACCACTCACCACGCTACAGCATGATATACACACCCGAACAAATCTTCCAGGCCGACATTGTGGCATATCGATTTATGGAATGGGTCGGCTATGGCGGACATAAATATATCGAAGCATTGCACCGAGTCGGCTTTCACATCGACGCAGCAAATCCACAAACCGATGCACCTCAAGTGACTGAGCGCATCGCCCTACTCGACTACCTCGAGACACATCCCGAGCTACGGACAAAGGCAAAACACCGCAAACGCCAGCCGCGACCCGTGGCGCCTTATCAAACATTACTTTCACCCTCGAACTATCAAAAACATTTATTGTTTACCTATAAAGCAATAGAATAATCAACAAAAGCAGTATCAAAATATGAAACGTATCGTACCCATCGCAGCAGCCATGGCCATTGCCACAACCATCGGCGTGACATCGTGCAAACAAGAGACAACAACTGAGCCGTCGAACACAATAGAATTCACCGCCTTGACCGGCAGCGCCACATTCAAGCTACTCAACTCAGCCGCCGACTACAATCGCGACTCCGACCTGGTGTACTTCGACTCGGCCGCAATAGTGCTTCCGACAGCTATTTACAATCAAGACATCACCGCGCTGCAAGATACGATCATAGCCGCAGCCTTCGACACACTGAACGTCGACCACAGCGCCGCCATGCACAGCGCATTCGTTGCCGCCGCGTCTGAAGCCGGCTACGCCCTCGATACAATACCCACAAACGCCGACCAGCGTTTCAACTCCGACGGTAACACCATCATCTCGGGCGACATATTCTCGCTGACACCGCACCTGCTGACATATAGAATCAGCAAGGAAGTCTACCTGCCCGGGGCAGCGCACGGCATGACAATCAACCATTACCTCACCTACAACATCGACGAAGCGTGCCTGATGCCGCTTTCGTACATCTTCACGCCTGAAGGAATAAATGAACTGCCCGCCATCATCGCGTCACGCGCCAAAGACATGGCTAACCAAATCGGCAAAACCGACATCAAAGCACTGCCCGCAAACGATAACTACTATATCGACCTCAACGGCACAATTGTCTTCGTTTACGAACCATACGAAGCCGCAAGCTTTGCACAAGGCGAACTTGCCATACCGTTCTATCCCTTCCAACTGAGCGAGTTGATGACAGCCGAAGGACGCGACCTTTTCCATCTCGAAAGCGAAGAATCAGCTAATTGACAAATAGCAGATGATAAGAATATTTTCCTCTCTCTTAGTAATAATAATCACACTAATTTTCGGATTAAATATCCACGCTACTGCCTTAACTGGCAAGTGGCGTGGATGTCTCACTATTGGGCGCAACGAACTACCAATAGTACTAACCTTCGGCACCGACTCCATCGGCAAACCGACCGTCAGCTTCAGTTCGCCAACACAAAGTTCGGAAAGCTACCCGATGATAGTCGACCTTTGCGCTGACGACTCACTGGTGGTGCGCTACCCTAAGCTCGGCATCATCTACCGCGCTTCGGTCAGCCCGGAACGCATCAAAGGCCGCTTTCGACAGATAATGAACGGATACGACCTGACGCTGACACCTGAAGAACCGCTTGCAGCACGCCGACCGCAGACACCTGTGCCGCCATACCCATACACTACGATTGACACAACTTTCACTTCGACCGACGGCACACTACTCAGCGCAACATTCACGCTGCCTCCAAATGCGACTGCCGCAACTCCACTCGTGGTGATGGTGAGCGGCAGCGGACCTCAAAATCGCGACGAAGAAATCTTCGAGCATCGCCCATTTGCCGTGATTGCAGACCACCTGGCGCGAAACGGCATTGCCTCGCTACGCTACGACGACCGCGGAGTAGGCCTCTCGCAAGGCGAGTTTTCATCAGCTACTACATATACGTTTGCCGACGATGCACGCAGCGCCGTCAGCTTTGCACGGACAATAGCCACACGCGCCCGCATCGGCATCCTCGGGCACTCCGAAGGCGGCACAATAGCCCTGATGCTCGCCTCTGAAGGCGCCCCCGATTTCATAATCACACTCGCCGGCATGGCTGTATCTGCCAAAGCGACACTAATCGAACAAAATCTTTACTCCCTCGGCAAAGCCGGCTTCGACGACCGGACTATCGCTGATGCGAGGATACTACTCAACAAAGTATTTGATGATATTGCAGCTCAAGGCGCACAAGGCGTTCGAGCATCGATTGATATACAAGCTATAATCCGCGACAACGACCTAAATCTGCCCGAGGAATTAGCCAAACAGACCGAGCACTCGATGCAACAACGCACGCCGTGGCTCGACTGCTTTCTTACTATCAACCCCGAAGATTTATTGAGCAGTATCAAGTGTCCGGTACTGGCACTCAATGGCGATAAAGACACACAGGTTAACGCTAAACTCAACCTCGGAGCCATCGAACGCAGCATACCGCAAGCCAAAGTCCATATACTCACAGGCCTAAACCACCTCTTTCAACACGCCCAAAACGGCGACACCTCAGAGTACGGAAGTCTCACTGAGACAATCGCATCTGAGGTGCTCGATATGATTGCAAAATTCTGCCAGCAGCAGAATTAAGCGACATTATTCTTCGATACTCTTATCCATGGGCAGGCGCTCGAGTGTCATAAGCGCTTTGCCGTCTGCATCGACCAGTGTAACATGGTCGTTGCCATTATTGATAGCCGAAGCCGATTGCTCAAGGGCTACTAAGATAGCGCTCTCCTGTCCGGCGTGGGGGCAAGCCATGCGAGTAACACCCATATTGCTGAAATCAACAGCATTGCTACGACGATGGTCAAGATAAATATCACCATTGAAATAGTTGCAGCCGGTGTTGCCATGCAGCTTAAGCTCAGCCAAATCAAAGAACACATCAGCAACTGCTTCCATTTTCTCCAGGCCATTAATAGCCTTAATCTGCCAGTGGCCATTGAGGAACGAAATATCACCACGACGCAAGGTCATAGCGACATTGCCCTGCACGTCGTAAATATCGAGAAACGACTCCGAACCTTTAGTTTTCAGAGCGAATTTTGAAGGTTTATTATCAGCAATAATCATATTGATTTCGGTATCATACTTCACATCGCCACAGTATTTCATGGTCGAAAGCACGCCGTAGAATTCGAGTTCATTGTCAGACGTAGCGGTAAACGAGCCATTGAGTGTGTTACAGCCGTTGTTTGCATAGAATTGACCCTTAGCAGCATCGAAGTTGATATAAGGCATATCTTCATCGCGATCGATGGTTGTCGAACCTACTTTGATAATTTTCCATTCGCCTGCAAGGCTTTCAGCTACGGCTTTATTGTTTTGGCGCACTACCGGAGCCTCTACGCCTTGCTGCGAGCCCACCATAGGCTCCTTAGATTCAGCTCCGACAACTTCGCCGGTCACAACCACAGGCTTTTCGATTGTAGTGGCAGACGAGCCTTTGATACTATTGTCCTTACCCGACTTGAGTATAGAGCAAGCGGGCATTGAGAGAGAGAGTGTTGCCAAAATAACTATAGGTGTGATGATTGTTTTCATATTGTTGAAGATTTGCATATAGTAATAAGACATCAGGAGACTACAAAAGTTTAATGAGGGTAGTCATAAAAAACCGGGCCGGGGGTCACTATAGATGTGACGGCCGGTCCGGCTGTAATCTTTAAGCGAGCGCTGAGGCTTACTTGCGGATACCAAGCTCTTTCTGAGCGATGATGGCGCGGTAGCGGTTGATGTCCTTCTTCATGAGGTAGTCAAGAAGACGACGACGCTTACCTACCAGCATCTTAAGAGCGCGCTCTGTAGTATGATCTTTGTGGTTTGACTTCAGGTGCTGAGTCAGGTGAGCGATACGGATGGAGAATAATGCTATCTGCGCTTCAGGTGAGCCAGTATCAGTCTTGCCCTTACCGTACTTCTCGAAGATCTGTACTTTTTCTTCAGAATTTAAGTGCATTCTAGAGATGATTTATAAAGTTAATAATATATTGATTTTATCGGCTGCAAAGTTAATAAAAAAAAACGAAACAGCCTTAATAATTCTCTAAAAATTAGTCAAATTAGTCGAGATTAGCGCGATCCTTCGAGGGATTGCGATAGTAGAGCTTGCCATCGATATACTCCTGAGTTGCAATCAGAGTAGGTTTGGGCAACTTCTCGTAATAGCGAGAGATTTCAATCTGCTCGCGGTTTTCGCTAATTTCCTCAAGGTTGTCGTTGAGTGAAGCGAATTCCTGGAGCTTCTTCTCAAGGTCGTGGCGCATTTCGCTAGCAATCTGATTCGAACGTTTAGCAATGATGCTGACGGTTTCGTAGATATTGCCGGTGGATTCGGCCATTTCCACCAAGTCGCGAGTGACGGTGTTCAGCGGTGCGTTTGATTTCTTGTAGTCCATTGTTATAATTAGTCGTGAACGTATTTTTGTGCAATTTTGAAAATATCCTCAGCCTCGGCTCTGTTCGGGCTATCGGGATAATTATTGATAAACGAATAGTACTCATCAACAACTTCTCGGAAGCGATCGACCTTACGCTCGTCGACGCTCTGGTCCGCCTCCTGGAAGCGAGCTTTCAGAATTAGCAATTCGAGTTCTTCCTTATACTTCGAATAAGGATAATCGCGAACAGCATTCTGAGCCACGATGATGCAACTTTCGTAATTATTACCCATGTAGTTGCCTAGGTTATAATAGAGCTGTGCATTTTGCAACTGCTTAAGTGTCAGCTTATCCTGAAGGTCAAAAATTGCCGACTGAGCCATAGGCACTTTATCACTACGAGGGAAGAAGTCGAGGAAAGCCTGTAGCTCCTCGATGCCCTGCACAGTGGTAGTCTGATCGAGCTGTGGATCAGGCGAATCAAGGAAGTAGCCATATCCACAATAGAAGCGAGCAGGCTCTACATACTTACCCTTCGGATAGCGAGTATAGTAAGTCTTGAAATAAGCGCCGGAGCTGACGTAATCCTGATTCTCATAATGGCTTAGTGCCAATAGATACATAGCCTCCTCAGCCTTATCAGTACCCTTGAACACTGTGGTACATTCCTGAAATAGGGTTGCCGACTGCACATAGCGCTTCTGATCGAAGGCTCGCTTGGCAAATTCAAACTTATAGTTGTAGTCGGTGCTCTTGAGAGCGCGCTGGTATTCACCGCACGATGTCAAGGCAAGGCCAACTAACAGAAATAGTATATATTTGCGCATAAAAGTCATTCAAGCATAATTCAACACGCAAAGTTACGAATTTTTATTGGACAAACAAGCGTCTAATCGCGAATCCGTCCAAATCTTCACAAATTTTAAAGATAAAACCGACACTCAAAAAGCGCATCGACCTATCTCTTCATAAAAATTATTCTTGAGCGTTCTGCGATCTTGTAGCCTCGAGAATAGGCAGATTTGTCTCGGTGGGCACATAGATAACGGTCTTATTGTTGAGATCGCCTTGCTGACGCACCCACAGATATTGTATATAAGTAGGCGTTATACTACCATTTTCGATGCGAATCGCCTCAGCAGCGCCCTTGGCACGTTCTATTTCAGCTTGCGCATTAAGTTTTTCAGCTTCAAGATTCGCCTTAGCTTCCTCGATTTTTATTTTTCGATTTTGCTCAGCCTTAGCAAATTCAGCCTTTCCTTCCATTTCCTGCGACCACACATTATACCATGGACGAATAAATGCCATTGCCACAACCAAAACTATGATTCCAACTACAATCCAAAGAATTGCCTTGATCTGTTTAGACGAAATTTCTACTCCGTTGCTATACATAATAAAGATTTTTAATTACCAAGTACAAATATAGTAATTAAATAACGAATAATCAAAACATACACACATGGCCATTCAAAATAAGACGGCGCTGCGATGAATATAGACAAATGAGAATATACAAAAAAAGAGAATCAGCGATTGCTAATTCTCTCAGCGCTTTTGGATTAGTCGGGGTGACTAGACTCGAACTAGCGACCTCACGCCCCCCAG